>QPGA01000015.1:35636-59493 GCA_003332265.1 Candidatus Accumulibacter meliphilus | reverse complement strand
CAATGTCTCGGCGACGCTGATCCCCAGCCTGGCACTGCCGATGTCGATCATCGGCACCTTCTCGGTGATGTACCTGCTGGGTTTCAGTCTCGACAACATTTCGCTGATGGCGCTGACCCTGTGTGTTGGCCTGGTCGTCGACGACGCCATCGTTGTCCTCGAGAACATCACCCGCCATATGGAGATGGGCGAGAGTCCGCTCGAAGCGACGCTCAATGGCAGCGAGGAAATCGGCTTCACGGTGTTGAGCATGACCCTGTCGCTGGTCGCGGTGTTCATTCCGGTGCTGTTCATGGGCGGCATTCTCGGCCGTCTCCTGTATGAGTTCGCGGTGACCATCATGGTCGCGGTGCTGGTTTCCGGCTTCGTCTCGCTGACGCTGACGCCCTTGCTTGCCGCGCACCTGCTCAAGCCGACCGATCACGCCCGGCACGGCCGCCTGTATCAGACCTCGGAGCGCATCTTCGACGCCTGGCGACGCGCCTACGAACGCAGCCTGCTGCGCGTGCTGGCGCGCCCGCGGACGACCATGGCGGCCTTCCTGCTGGTGGTCGTGGCCACTGCCGCGATGTTCATCCATACGCCCAAGGGCTTCCTGCCGAGCGACGACATCGGACAGCTCTTCGCCTTTACCGAAGCGGCGCAGGATGTTTCATTCGAGGCGATGATGGACAAGCAGCGGCAGGTGGCACGGCTGGTGCAGGCCAATCCGAACGTCGCCACGGTAATGTCCTTCATCGGTACCTCGGGCTTCTCACAGACGCTCAACCTGGGGCGCATGCTGATCGTCCTGAAGCCTTACGGCGAGCGCGCCAGCCCTGAGAAGATCATTCAGGAATTGCGGCCCGAGCTGACGGAGGTGCCGGGGATCACGGTTTTCCTGCAGAGCGTGCCAACGATCCGCATCGGTGGTCGGCTGACCAAGAGCCTGTACCAATACACTTTGCAGGATGCCGACCTCGACGAGCTCCATCACTGGGCGCCGATCCTCGAGGAAAAGCTGCGTGGGCTGCCGGGCCTGCAGGATGTATCGAGCGATCTGCAGATCCGCACGCCCAAGGTAGCGGTCGAAATCGATCGCGACAAGGCCGCCGCGCTGGGCGTGACGCCGGCGCAGATCGAGGATGCGCTTTACAGCGCCTATGGCCAGCGCCAGGCGTCGACCATCTACACGCCGACCAACGAATACTGGGTGATCCTTGAGGTCGAGCCCAAATTCCAGACCGACCCGGCAGCCCTGGCGCTGCTGCACGTCCGTTCGAGCAAGGGAGCGCTGGTGCCGCTCAACGCGGTCACCCGCCTGAGTACCGGTGTGGCACCGCTGACCATCAACCATCAGGGGCAGGTGCCGGCGGTCACCCTCTCCTTCAACCTGGCGCCGGGCGTGTCGCTGTCCACCGCCATCGCCGAGGTCCACGCCATGCAGGAGAAGCTTGGCGTCCCCGAAACGCTGCTCGGCAGCTTCCAGGGCGCGGCGCAGGCTTTCCAGTCATCGCTGGCCGGCATGGGCATCCTGCTGCTGATGGCGGTGTTCGTCATCTACGTCGTGCTTGGCATCCTCTACGAAAGCACCATCCATCCGCTCACCATCCTCTCGGGATTGCCGACCGCCGGGCTGGGGGCGCTGGTCACCCTGGCCATTTTCGGGCGGGAACTCGACATGTACGGGTATGTCGGCATCATCATGCTGGTCGGCATCGTCAAGAAGAACGCGATCATGATGGTCGACTTCGCGCTCGACGCGCGGCGCACCCACGACAAGCCGCCGCGCGAGGCGATCTACGAGGCCTGCCAGGTGCGCTTCCGACCGATCATGATGACCACTATGGCGGCTTTGCTGGGCACGTTGCCGATCGCCCTGGCCTTCGGAGCCAGCGGCGCCAGCCGGCAGTCGCTGGGCCTGGCGGTCGTCGGCGGGCTGCTCTTCTCGCAGTTCCTGACACTCTATTTCACGCCGGTGATCTACCTCTACCTCGACCGCTTCAGCGAGTGGCTGAAGCATCTGGGCAAGGCCGGCAAGGGAAGCGACCCCGTCGTGCCGTCGTCACCGGACTAACGGTCATGACCTGTCGGGATACCCGGGATTATGAAAGTCATGACCGCCCCCCTCTCACTTACAGTGCGCATTCCGGCTTGTACGCCGGAATCGTTCGCCGGGCAGGGAGCATGCTCCCTGAATTCCCCGCCTCACCCCCGGCCCTTCTCCCGCGAGGGGAGAAGGGTGGTTTGTGAGTCGCTTGCGCGACTTTCACATTAACAATCTGGCTACACCTTCCGCCAGATGGTGGTGATGGACTGCTTTCGGCACGGATGCTGGGGGAGTCCTATTGGCCAGCGGCGATTCTTCAAGACCTTGCCCTCAAGCGGTCATTGACGCGTTCCCAATGTATGCTGGCGCACGATACTTGAGCTGCCGCTTGTTACGTTCCATTCAGTACCAGGCGGATTCAAATACCGATGATCAAGACCCCATGAAACGCAAAATGCTCCTTGCATTGCCTGGCATCGCGTTGATTGCCGGTGGCGCTTTCTACTGGCAGCGTAGCCATCGTCAGCAAGCTTCGACGACAGCCCTGGCGCTTTATGGGAACGTCGACATTCGGCAGGTCCAGCCGGCTTTCAACGGATCGGCCCGGATCGATCGCATGCTGGTCAGTGAGGGAGAAGCGGTGCGCCGGGGCCAGCTGCTGGCCACGCTCGACAGCATCCGGCTGGAGCAGAATGTCGCGCTGCTGGAAGCGCAGGTGGCTGCGCAGCAGCAAGTGGTAGCGCGCCTTCAACGCGGTAACCGGCCGGAGGGAATACGCAAGGCGCGTGCTTCAGGCGCTCGACAAGGTCAGCTGTTGCGTTCGGCACGGCCGGGTGAGCGGCCTCATCGGCCCGGATGGCGCCGGCAAGACGAGGCTCATGCGACTGGCTGCCGGCTTGCTGCTTGCCGATAGCGGCAGCATCACGGTGCTCGGCAGAAATGCCGGCACCCAGTCGCTGCAGGTTCAGGGCAGCATCGGTTACATGCCGCAACGTTTTGGCCTCTATGAGGACTTGACGGTGCAGGAGAACCTCGACCTCTACGCCGACCTGCAAGGCGTTCCGCTGCCTGATCGTGGCGACCGTTTACTGCTCGATGAGCCAACCGTCGGTGTCGATCCACTGTCGAGACGCGAGCTTCGTCCTGGTGCCCGCCATCATCCTGTCCGGTTTTGCGACCCCAATCCAAAACATGCCGTCGCTGGTCCAGAATCTGACCCTGCTGAATCCCATGCGCTATTTTCTGGTGGTGTTGCGTGGCGTGTTTCTCGAAGGCACGCCGTTCGATCTGCTGATCCAGCCGTTTGTGGCGATGGCGGCGATTGGGCCGGTAGCGCTGGCCATCGCCACCTGGCTCTTCCGGCACAGGATGTACTAATTGAGCAACAGCTCAATCGCGACAGGAGGAAGCCGCAGGCCCTCGCCCTTCTTGACGACCGTCTGTATCTGCAGAGAAGGAGATCCTTGCACCCAACCCTGGCGCTAGTCAGAACCTGGGTCGGTCAAGCTCCTGGTCGTCCATTGACACGGGGTCCTCCAACGGCTCCAGGTGGGTCGTGACGTGCGCGCGTGGCAAGAAATGATGAATCTCGACCTCGATACGCTCCGCCCAGGCGTGACCTTTCTGTACCGTCCAGTTCCCCGGCACCAGGACGTGCAAGACCACGAAGGTACGACTGCCTGACTGACGAGTGCGCAGGGCATGAAAATCCAGCCCCTGTTGACGATACCCCGCAAGCAGCGCTTCGATCTGCTCAAGCTTTTCTACCGGCACGGAAACGTCCATCAGGCCGGCGGCCGAACGCCGCATCAGTTGCAGACCGGTCCAGATGATGTTTGCCGCAACGAGCAGGGCGATGACCGGATCGAGCCAAAGCCAACCGGTCAGCCAGACCAGGCCGACACCGGCAATGACCCCCGCGGAGGTCCACACATCGGTCATCAGGTGATGTGCATCGGCTTCCAGAGTGATCGAATTGTGCTCTCGACCCGCACCCATCAAGATTCTCGCGGTCGCGAAGTTGATCACGGAGGCGACCACAGAAACCAGCAGTCCGACCCCCACTGCTTCGAGCGACTGAGGATTCATCAGGCGGACAATGGCCGTATAGCCAATGCTGACCGCCGCCAACAGGATCAGGAAACCCTCGAAAGCGCTGGAGAAATATTCAGCCTTGCTGTAGCCGTAGGCGTGATTATCGTCCGCGGGACGCGCCGCCAGGGTCAGCATCCAGAGCGCCATCAACGCCCCCGCCAAGTTCACGAAGGACTCGATGGCGTCGGACAGGAGCCCGACCGAACCGGTCAGCCACCACGCCACACCCTTCAACAGGATGGTGGCCATAGCCGCCGCGATCGACAGCCAGGCGTAGCGTGTCAACGACGGGGAAAGTACGGCAGCGCTTTCCATTACCCGGATACCTTCACAATGATGGTGACGACCAGCTGGCTGGTGAGCGGGGGCGGCTCAATCCTGGTTCGGAAGCATCCGCCGTAGCGTGTTATCTCGAAGGACGTAGTGGTGAAACAACGCAGCGGCTGTATGGAAGCCGATGAGGAAATAACCCACCGTGCCGCCGACCTCATGTATTTCCTTGATCAGCGTCGCCAGGCTTTTGCTCTCGCCGACGAGCGCTGGCAGCTCCAGACCGAAGAACGGGATCGGCTTTCCTGCTGCGCTGAGAAGAAGCCATCCTCCCAGCGGCATAGCAATCATCAGGAAGTACAGTGCAAAGTGCATAAGCTTGGCCGATAACTTTTGCCACTTCGGCGGATCCGGCTCAGTTAGCGGGGCGGGTCCAGCCATGCGCGCTGCCAGCAGGCGCAGCCAGACCAGAACAAAAACAGACAAGCCGAGCATGAAATGCCAAGTCTTCAGTGCCTCACGAGGATCGCTACCCTTCGGGTATAACTCACGTAGTTCAATACACGCGTACACGGCCACGAAAAGTAACAGCATTAACCAGTGAAGCCCAATAGAAAGCGATCCGTAGTGGTATTTGGTATTACGCCAGCTCATTTTTTGCTCCCAAGGAAAGAAAACGCAAACGCCGTGCTGGAAGTTGTCTGGCCTCTGCTGGCGGTAGCCGTTTGACCGAGACGCGGTAGCTTTCCGGGCGAGGCGCATGCAGCAGCGAATAGCAACGGACGATCTGTTCGCTACCCCCAATCGTCGGCAGTTCAAAGGCGGACGGTCAGGAACCGTAGTCTTCAGAAACATCTTGATTCCCTTCCCATGTCGGCTACAGTGATTTTATCAGCCGCAGGTGAACAGAGCCTGAACGAAGGCCTCACCAGAGCAAGCGGTGCATGCTTGCTGGTCGTTTTGGTCGGCGACGTGATGCCCATCGAGAAGAGTGCTTGGCATCAGCCGCCGGAAGCGCACCATCTGCGCACTTGTCGTTTTGCACGATCAGGCCTATCCACTGAACAGGGTTGCGGTGGCTATGCTCATCCGCTCCAGCCAACCCAGCACAGGAGTAAATCATGAAACGGAAAACGTTGGTTCTATCGGCATTGGTAAGCGCTTTGTCACTGTCTGCCGGGTACGCATTGGCAGCCGATCCGCAAGCGGCCAAGGAAAAGGCTCAAGTTCAGACCCAGGAACAGGTCTATGGCAGCCAACTCATGACGCAAGACGAGCAGGTGGCATATCGCGCCAAGATGCGGGCCACGAAAACTACCGAGGAACGAGAGCAGCTCCGCACGCAACATCATGAGCAGATGCAGGAGCGCGCCAAGGCGCGTGGTGTAACACTGCCAGCCGAACCACCGGCCAGAGGTGGCGGCATGGGTCCGGGTGGCGGTGGCATGGGGCCGGGTGGTGGCGGTATGGGGCCTGGCGGTGGTCGTGGTTTCTAACTGGGCAGTAAATATCGCGTAACAACAGCCACACCCACCAGCGATGCCGTGGTCGGGCAAGCTTCTTGTCAAACGTACGCGATCGATCCGGTAGCGGGGCCGGCGACCCTGCGCGACACGATGAAGGACAGATGCTTGTCTACGCTGAACGACGATTTTGACCCGAGTGTGTTCGACTTCGCCGCCCATGCCCGAAGAGTCGCGGTCATTGGATAAGTGGCCGGGACCGACGGCGGTGAAGTAGGATCCGGCTTCGTTGTCACACCCTCCACGCCGAAACTCACCGTGAAAATTCTTGAATACACCGGTCTTGACACCTCCCGCGTCAAGGCCAGCTACCGCAAGGTGGCGGATGCCATCGCCCGCAACGACTTTCGTGCCGCACAGGTCAAGAAGCTGGTCAATCTCAGCCACGGCAGGTTCTACCGCGCCCGGCTCGACGATGCCGACCGGCTGCTGTTCTCGCTGGTTCGCCACGGCGACGAAGTCTGCGCGCTGATGCTGGAAGTGATCGCCAATCACGACTACGACAAGTCGCGCTTTCTGCGCGGCGCGGCGATCGACGAGAGCCGGATCCTGGACATCGACGCCGACGAGGCGATCGGTGAAGCCTTGCCGGTGCGCTACCTGCACCCGGAGCGGACGACGATTCACCTGNCTGGAAGTGATCGCCAATCACGACTACGACAAGTCGCGCTTTCTGCGCGGCGCGGCGATCGACGAGAGCCGGATCCTGGACATCGACGCCGACGAGGCGATCGGTGAAGCCTTGCCGGTGCGCTACCTGCACCCGGAGCGGACGACGATTCACCTGCTCGACAAGCCGATCTCCTTCGATGACACGCAGGAGGCGATCTATCGCCAGCCAGCGCCGCTGATCGTCGTCGGCAGCGCCGGCAGCGGCAAGACCGCGCTGACCCTCGAGAAACTCAAGCACGCCGAAGGCGAGGTGCTCTACGTCACGCACTCCAGCTACCTCGCGCAAAGTGCCCGCGACCTCTATTACGCGAACGGCTTCGAGCACGGCGGCCAGGAAGCCGTTTTCCTCTCCTACCGCGAATTCGTCGAGTCGATCCGCGTGCCACCGGGTCGCGAGGCGAGCTGGCGCGACTTCGCCGGCTGGTTCGCACGCCTGCGCCAGACCTTCCGGGAATTCGACGGCCATCAGGTGTTCGAGGAGATCCGCGGCGTGCTTGCGGCCAGCGCCGGCGGCGTCCTCTCGCGCGCTGACTATCTGGCGCTCGGCGTGCGCCAGTCGATCTTTCCGGTCGAGCTGCGCGACCGGCTCTACGACCTCTTCGAGAAGTACCGCGGCTGGCTCGCCGAGGCGAAGCTCTACGACCTCAATCTGGTCGCCCAGGACTGGCAGGCGCTGGCGGCACCGCGCTACGACTTCGTGGTCATCGACGAGGTGCAGGACATCACCACGGTGCAACTGGCGCTGGTCCTCAGGACCTTGAAAAGGCCGGGCCACTTCCTGCTCTGCGGCGATTCGAACCAGATCGTCCATCCCAATTTCTTTTCCTGGAGCCAGGTCAAGAGCCTGTTCTGGAAAGACCAGAAGCTCGCCGAGCGGCAGGAACTGCGCGTGCTCACCGCCAACTTCCGCAACGGGCTCGAGGCCACGCGTGTCGCCAACCAGTTGCTGAAGATCAAGCACCGGCGCTTCGGCTCGATCGACCGCGAGAGCAACTTCCTCGTGCAGGCCGTCGGCGGCGAAGCCGGGCAGGTCGCACTGATGCCCGACAAGGACGCCAGCAAGCGCGAGCTCGACCAGAAGATTCGCCAATCGACGCAGTTCGCCGTGCTGGTGATGCGCGACGAGGACAAGGCCGAAGCCAGGAAGCACTTCGCAACGCCGCTGCTGTTCTCGATCCATGAAGCGAAGGGGCTCGAATACGACAATATCGTCCTCTACCGCTTCATCTCCGACCACCGCGCCGAGTTCAGCGAGATCGTCGACGGTGTGGAAGCGGCCGATCTGGCCGCCGATACGCTGGACTACCGGCGGGCGAAAGACAAGACCGACAAGTCACTCGAGGTCTACAAGTTCTTCGTCAATGCCCTCTACGTGGCGCTGACGCGCGCGATCAGGAATGTTTACGTGATCGAGTCGGATACCGGCCATTCGCTGTTCGGGCTGCTCGAAATGAATCTCGGGCAGGTCACGGTCGAAGCCGGGAAGTCGAGCCTCGAAGACTGGCAGAAGGAAGCGCGCAAGCTCGAACTGCAGGGCAAGCAGGAACAGGCGGAGGCGATCCGTCGGACGATCCTCAGGCAGACGCCGGTTCCCTGGCCGGTTTTCGGCGAAGCGAAAGTCGTCGAGCTGCTGGTCAAGGTGTTCCGCGAGCAGCTCCCCGGCGCCAGAATGAAGCAGCAGCTCTATGAATACGCGACCTGCCATGACGAACCGCAACTCGCCACATGGCTGGCTGCGGAGGCGAAGTTCGACCAGGCGGCGAACTTCGCGCAGCAACGCCCGACCTTCGGACGGAAGACCTACGTTCCCTACTTCGCCAGCCATTTCAAGGACATCCTGAAGCAGTGCGAGCAGTACGGGAGCGAGCATCGGCTGCCGATGAACCTGACGCCGCTGATGGCCGCGGCGGCGGCCGGCAACGTCCCGCTGGTCGAGGCCTTGCTCGAACGCGGCGCCGACCGCGACGCCGTCGACCACTATGGCTACAACGCGCTGCACTGGGCGCTGCGCGAGGGATTCCGCGATGCGAAGTTCGCCCGCGGCCCACTGGCCGCGCTTTACGAACAGCTCGCCCCGATGAGCGTCGACGTCAATACCGGCGAACGCCTGGTGCGCCTCGACCGGCATCTGTCCGAGTACTTCCTTTTCCAGACGCTATGGGTTCTCTTCAAGTCGCGCTTCACCCATTGCCAGCGGCGGACCAACGGCGCCTTCGAGACACAGGCCATTCTCGACTCCTGGCAGCATCTGCCGGCCAATATCGTCCGTCCGGAACGCAACCGGCGCTCGCATCTCAGCAGCGTGCTCGCCCGCAATGAAGTGGACCGCGATTACGCGTACAACCGGGCGCTGTTCAAACGCGTCGCCCAGGGCTGGTACCAGTTCAACCCAAAACTCGCCGTGCGTCGGCGCCAGGGCGACGAGGAGACCTGGACGCCGGTCTATGCGGCGCTCAATCTGCCGCTGATCAACGAGTTCTCCCGCCAGAATGACTGGGACTGGCGGGACGGCATCCCGGAGGCCATCGACAGCTATCTCACCCTGGCGGGGCTGCCACAGCGCAGCCTGCCGATCGCCACCGAACGCGCCAGGGCGCAGGAGCAAAAACGTCTGGCCGAAGCGCGAGCCCTCCAGGCGCAGCGCGCGGCAGCGCGGGCGGCAGAGCGGGCGGCGGAGCGCGCGGCGGAGCGGGCGGCTGCGGCGGAGCGGCTGGCCCGCTGGGGCTCGGCCGAGGCCAAACGCATCGAACTCGAGCGTGTCCGACGTGAGATCGAGGCGCGCAAGAAGGGCTGACCCGACGGACGGCTTTCCGCCGCAGTAGCGCTGCCGGGACGGCAGACGAGACGGTGGCTGGCGGCTGACGGTCAGCGCTGGCTGCGCAGGGCGGTCACTGCGGACAGCCGCTGCATGCCCGATCCACAAGCCTGAGGGAATCGTCCGTCGCACCGGTCGGAGTAGCCACGGCAGCTGACGCCGCCGACCGCCAGCAGGCGCCAGCGCTTGGCGTGCAGAGAAAACTCCGGTGCAGCGAACACGTTCCACACCACCTAAGGACGCCCCAGGTCGGCGCAGGCACGATAGCTGTCGTTGTCGTTGTCGGGTAGGCCGAACTCGCGGCTGGCGAAGTCGTCTATGGCCTTCGCCTCCGCCAGTTGCTGCCGCAGTCGCGGATCGCTGGCGGTGGCGCCATGTGTTCGCGACAGCCATTCCATGATCGAGTGCCCGAGCAGTGCCGGCATTCCCGGCACCGCAGTCAATCGTCGCGCGCGGTAGCTGCCCAGACAGGGGTGTGCCAAGGAACACCGCCCGGCGCAGGCGCGGATCCATCTCCAGGATGACGAGACCGCCGAAATGGAGTTGGCCGTCCTGTCCAACATGTCCCTCTCACAGCGCATTCCTGCCGAAGAGACCTTGCGACCCCATGTGGAGACCAACATTCGCGAGCGCAATGCCAAAGCCCAGCCCGTCAAGCGGCGGTTCACAGTGCAGGATGCCCGCCGCAAACTCGCTCGGCTATATCCACGCGTTTCAACATGACTACTGGTTGACGAAGTCTGATTGTTCTCTGGTCCGGACAGCGGCGGCTTTCGGCGCTGTTCCTGTATGCGTACAATCGGCCATCAGCCGCCGTTCGATGATCCAAGTAAGCAGCCATTCGAACGACTGCTGTACTTTGAAACCTGCCGGAGCGCCAATTCCTTTACGGCCGTTGGACAGACGCTCCTGTCAGATTGCTTACGACCACTTTGCAGATACGTCCCCGTCACTCTCGTTCGGCCAAAGCAGATAGCGACCCGTTCCTTGTCCAATCGGTCTCGATTTTGGTGATGGGTGTCGCCAATTCAGTAGGCTTTCATCCTTGCGAAGGTTTGTACTCATCCAGCATTAGCATCGCCGCGGCAAGCAATCTCTTGGCCTGGGCGCCAACCGGATTCCTTTTCGGAATCCAGAATCGCTCAAGCACACAAGGCAGGACGTTCCCGTCTCCGTCAAGTAGGCGACCATATTTCGCGCGCAGGGGCAAGATGCTAATCTGCTCGCGTGGCATCGGTGCCTCACGTCTAAACCGGTCATGTTTATGGCGCCTCCATGACAACCGTCACGCATGTAGGGTGTCTGTCCGGGACAACGAGCAATGGCCGAAATACACTTGGTAAGTCCGCACTCGATTGGCAGCGCCGTCCTGGATGTCGTCTTCGTCCACGGACTTGGAGGCGACAAGCTGAATACGTGGCAAGCATCCACGGCGGCCGAGAGCTTCTGGCCGGCTTGGCTCGCCGAGGATTTGCCGAACGTCGCTGTCTACAGTCTCGGTTACGAGGCGAGCCCTTCCGCGTGGCTAGGCAAGGCCATGCCGCTCGGCGATAGAGCCACGAATGTGCTGGCCGTCCTTGAAGCCGAGAAACTCGGGGAACGTCCTCTGATTTTCGTTTGCCACAGTCTCGGTGGCCTGGTCGTCAAGCAGCTTCTGCGAACGGCAGAAACCTTGGGTCAGGAATCGTGGCGGCGATTCGCAAGTGCCACCAAGTCGGTCATCTTTCTCGCCACCCCCCACGCCGGCGCTCGTCTTGCCAATTTCGTCGGCTTGCTTGGCCGCATCTTGCGCGCCACGGTGGCGGTAGAGGATCTGCAGGCAAACGATGCGCATCTGCGCGAGCTATCCCAGTGGTTCAGTAACAACGCCCAGCGGCTCAAGATCGACGCCAGGGTATTCTTCGAAACCCAGGATACGGCCGGCGTTCGTGTTGTGGACGAAACCAGCGCGAATCCAGGCATCAGCGGGGTCGTACCCATCCCGGTGGATGCAGATCACTATTCTATTTGCAAGCCACGCGACCGCAACGCACTCGTCTATAAGAGCATTCGACAGCTCATCTCCGGATACGCGACAACGGCGCCGACCCAACTCGCCACTGCCCAGAGCACGCCGGGGCCCTTACCCGGCACAGGCCGGCCATTACGTTACTTCGTTTCCTATCGGCGACGCGCTGAGGTCGACGCCAAGCTCGCTGCCTTTCTGGTAGAAGGCTTGCGTGCCGCCGGTTGCGAAGTGTTCATCGACGTGGATATGCCCGTCGGCGTCAATTGGTCGATGGAAATCGATCGACGCATCGCATGGGCAGATTATCTAGTCGTGCTGCTGTCGGAAGACTCGGCATCATCCGAAATGGTGCAGGCGGAGGTGCGTCGCGCCCACCTGGCATCAAAGGGGCAGCAGCGATCCAGGATTCTGCCCGTGCGCGTGGCCTATAGCGGCGGACTTGGCTACGAGCTCGACAGCTACATTGGCAAACTACAATATGTCCTTTGGCAGTGCGAGGGCGACAATGAAAGAACCGTCGCCAAGCTTCTCCGGGCTCATGTCGCCGATCCTTCTGGTGAGAGACCGCAACCGCTCCCTGGCCCGGATGAGCCAACTTCGAAACCCGTCGGCCGGCCCGAGCCCAAGGCGGACATGCGTCTGCTGCGCGAAGCGCTGGACATGCCGGGATCGCCACTGAGCGACGACAACGGCTTCTATATCCAGCGTCAATCAGATCGGCTCGTCGAGCGATTCCGCGGTGGCAAGACCCGTACCATCGTCATCAAGGGCGCCCACCAGACCGGCAAATCGAGCCTGTTGCTGCGTTACCTGGCGAAAAGCCTGGCAGCAGGGACGAAAGTCGCCTTCATCGACCTCATGGCGTTCGGCTCGGTCAGGCGCTTGGGTTTCGCCGATTTTGCCGGCCAGTTCGCCCTGGCCCTGATGAAGGAATTCGGCATACGCAATGTCGTCCCACCGGTATTCGGTCACTCCCTCGATCTGACGGCTTTTGTCGAAGACGAGGTATTGCCGCGCGTCGAAGGTCCGCTGGTGCTCGCCATCGACGATGCGGACCGGGTGATCGGCAGCGCCTGGCAGGAAGATTTCTACAGTGCGCTACGCGGTTGGGACGCCAATCGGTCACATCCGTTCAAGAAAAAGACCTGGGGCCGGCTGGGCCTGGCGCTGGCGATCGCGACGGACCCGAAAATGCTGATCGAGAGCGGCTATACCTCGCCGTTCAATGTCACGCCGCCTATCAACCTCGGCCCGTTTCCGCGCGATGCGCTCGACGACTTCAATGCCTGTTATGGGAACATGCTCGGCGCGGCACAACTCGACCGCCTGTACGTCCTGTTGCGTGGCCACCCCTTCCTGACGCCGTTGGCGTTCTATCGGCTGGTCTTCGATGAAACCACGTTCGACCAGATGGTGACCGTCGCGGCTCGGGATGTGGGTCCTTTCGGCGACCACCTGAAATCGATGTTCGACCGCCTGTGCATTGCGGGACTCATCGACGCCATGCGCGGTGTCGTGTTTACGGGCAAGCTGCCGGGCAAGGACCGGCGCTTGTTCTATCGTCTGGAGGCGGCGGGGTTGGTGATCGAGCAGGACGGCCATGTGGTCGCCAGCAACGAGATCTACGAACGTTTCTTCAAGGAGGCCCAATGATGGACCCAGCGATCGACCCCGGCGCGGTTCAGCCCTCCGAGGTGCAGGTCGGCGGTCCCGTCGATTCGTCAGAGCGCGTGTACATCACGCGCGATGCCGATCGGGAATTCACCGATCTGCTCAGGGGCGGCGAGTTCGTCAATGTCGTGACCTCGCGCCAGATGGGCAAGACCTCGCTGGTCTACCACGCCATGCTCCAGCTCGGACCACAGGGCTACCGCTTTGCCTACCTCGACCTGTCGCCCTTGCGCACCGAAACCAATCCCCGGATCTATTTCCAGAGCATCGTCAGGGGACTGGCGCGCGAACTTGAATTCGGCTTGGACCTGGATGCGTTCTGGGCCGAGCACGCCCAGCAGGCCGTCAGCCAGGCATTCATCGACTTCTTCCGTCGGGTGCTGGACGGCACGACCGGTCCTGTCGTCGTGGTGCTGGACGAAATCGATTCCACCCTGGAACTGGAATTCACCGACGACCTGTTCACCGCCATCCGCAGCATCTATACCAGCCGCCCGCGGGAAACGGCTTTCAAGCGCCTCACCTTCTGCCTGGTAGGTGTGGCGACGCCGAACGAACTGATCAAGACCCGACGCACCACGCCGTACAACATCGGCCGGACCATCTGGTTGAGCGATTTCGACCCCCGGCGCGATACGCTCGAACCCCTGGCGCGTACCCTGAGCGACAACCCGGCGATTGCTGGGGCGGTGCTCGAGCGCATCCTCTACTGGACCGGCGGCCAGCCCTACCTGACCGCCTGGCTGTGCGAGGAAATGCGCCGCCAGGGCGCGGCCACGCCGGACGCCGTTGATGCCATCGTCGAGCAGTCGTTCGTCAGTTTGGACCGCATGCACCACGATTCCCATTTCGAGCAGACCCTGCGCTTCATCAACGAGCGCATAGCGAACAGCGGCGAAGTGATAGGGCTTTACGAACGTATCCTGCGTGGTGCACCCGAGGCCGACCAGGCCGCCAACCTGGCCTATGCACACCTGAAACTGTCCGGACTGGTCAAACGCGACGAAGCCGGCCTGCTGGTGCCGCGCAACCGCATTTACCAGCGCCTGTTCAACCGCGAATGGGTCGAGAAAAGCAAGCCTCAAATGGCGCTGACGCGCGCGCGCCGGGTGGCGCGATTCGCCGTCGCCACGCTGCTGGTCGCGGTCATTTCCGGCGGCTACTACTACGTCAGCAGCGTGCTGCCCCTGCAGCGGCAACAGGAGGCGCGCCAGGCACTGGAGAAGCTGCAGGTGACGCTGAGCAAGGACGCGCGCGGCTTTACCGTCGTGGGTCTGCCCGATCAAAGCAAGGCGGATGTCCTGAAGCAGGCGCTGCCCCATCTGCAGGCACTGGGCGGCGACGCCAACTCGCTTGCGCTGGAAGTCCCTGCGCAGGCGGGGTTCGACTTGAGCATGCTCGGGCAACTGACCGGGCTGCGCCGGCTGGTGATCTCGGACCCGAAATTTTCGGATACAGGCGCCCTTGCCCCGCTGGCCGGCTTGCAGGAACTGGATATTTCGGCAACCGCCGTCACCGATCTGGCGCCCCTTGCGGGGCTGACCGGGCTGCAACGCCTGAGTGCCGCCATGACCGCAGTCGGCAACCTGGCGCCCTTGTCCCGGCTGGACAGGCTGGAGGTGCTGGAACTCTCCGATACGCCGGTCACCGACCTGACGCCGCTCGCCAAGCTGGTTAATCTGCGCCAAGTCGACCTGTCCAATACGCGCGTCGTGGACCTCACCCCCCTGTCCACGCTGGTCCGCCTGGAGGAACTCGACATTTCGCGCACGGCGGTCATAGACCTCGCACCGCTGAAAAATCTGCCTGTCCTGCGGCATCTGGCGATCGACGGGCTGGGGATTCGCGGCTTCATTCTTGCCGGCGTCAATGGCCGTGTCCTGGAAGACCCGCCGTCCGCCAGCGCCGGCGCAGCCCTTCTCCCGGGCGACAGTTTCCGCGATTGTCCCCAATGCCCGCAAATGGCGGTGGTTCCCGCCGGCAGTTTTGACATGGGGTCCCCGAAAAGCGAGCCCGGACGGTTTGAAGACGAGGCCCCCCAACACAAGGTGACCGTGCCGAAGGCCGTCGCGGTGGCCAGGCACGAAGTGCGCTTCGACGAGTGGGCATTGTGCGTCAAGGACGGCGTCTGCCCGGCGCTGTCGGATTCAGGCTTCGGCCGCGGCGCGCGCCCGGCGATCAACGTTTCATGGGACGAAGCCACGGCTTACGCCGCTTGGCTGTCGAAGAAAAGCGGCAAGCCCTACCGGCTGCTCAGCGAAGCCGAGTGGGAATACGCCGCCCGGGCCGGGACGGCCACGGCACGCTACTGGGGCGAGAATCCGGATCAGGCCTGCGAATACGCCAACGTGGTGGACAAGACAGCGCAAGCCCGAATTCAGCTGCCCGCCGACTGGACGATACACAACTGCTCCGACGGTTTTGCCTATGCTGCGCCGGTGGGCAGCTTCCGGCCGAACGGCTTCGGCCTGTACGACTTGATCGGCAACGCCTGGGAATGGGTGGCGGACTGTTATGGGGACTACGGCAGCGCGCCAACAGACGGCAGCCCCTGGATGGACGGGGAATGCAATAGCCATGTCCTGCGCGGCGGCGGTTGGGACGACCTTCCGGGCTACGCGCGTTCGGCCAGGCGCTACTGGATCTCCCCCGGCAGGCGCGACGACTCCCTGGGTTTCCGTCTGGCCAGGACGCTCCCGTAGCGCCAGCGGAGGGAGCTCACCCCTTGAACCTTGACGCCTTTACCCCTTTGCTGTCGGCGGAGCCGGCAGTGGTTTTGCGAGCGCGCGCAGCGCGCTCGCGCAAGGTCTTTTGCCGCTCGGCCTTGCGCCGGGTGGTGAAAGCCTGGCCCGCCCAGTCGTGCGCGGCGGCGGTTGGAACAACAAACCGGGCAACGCGCGTTCGGCCAAACGCAACAGGAACACCCCCGGCAATCGCAACGACACCCTGGGTTTCCGTCTGGCCAGCACGCCGCAAAGTCAGAGCCGACCGCTCCACGGGGCGGCCGGGAGTACATGCGGTGTCCACCGGCGGGCCATGTCCAGCGCAGCACCCCGCCCGCGTCTTGCCGGTACCCTCCGGGACGCGGGCGGTTCTTTTCTCCCGCACGTGATGAACCGGCCGCAGGGGCGCGGCGCCACGGCACTGGAAAAGCACTATGGCTTTTTGCTCTGGCTGCTGCCCACGGTGGAGCAGTTTCCCCGTGGGCAGAAATTCCTGCTTGGCGACCGCTTGCAGACGGCGGCCTTGACTGTGCTGGAATGCCTGATCGACGCGACCTACAGCCGCCGCCCCGAGTCGGCGCTTGCCAAGGCCAATCTGGAACTGGAAAAGCTGCGCGTACTTTTCCGCCTGGCCCACGATCTACACCACGTCGATGGCCGTCGTTACGAGTTCGCCGCGCGCAGCCTGGACGAAGTGGGCCGCCTCGTTGGCGGTTGGCGCCGGGCGCTGCAGGCCCAGTCAGGGCACGGTGATGGCGCGCCGTGAGTCCGGCCTGTTTCCGGCCATCGCCGATTTCACGGCGCTGCGCGAAGCGGCCTTGCGTGCGGCTCGGGGCAAGCGGCACAAGCCGCGAGTGGCCCAGTTTCTCGCCGGCCTGGAAACGGAGGTGTTGTGCCTGCAGCGGGAATTGCTGGACGAGCGCTGGCAGCCGGGTGCTTACACCGAGTTCATCGTGCGGGAGAGCAAGCCGCGCCTGATTTCCGCCGCGCCGTTTCGGGACCGAGTGGTGCATCACGCCCTGTGCGCGGTGATAGGCCCGCTGTTCGAACGGGGTTTCATTCGCCGTTCGTACGCCAGTCGGAAGGGCCGAGGGACTCATCGGGCTGTCGCAAGCTATGAGCAACTTCGGGACCGTTATCGCCATGTGCTGCGTGCCGACGTGTTCCGCTACTTCCCCGCCATCGACCATGCGGTGCTCAAACAGGACCTGCGCCGCCGCATCGCCTGTGAGCGCACGCTCAGGCTGTGCGACACCATCATCGACGGTTCCAACGCGCAGGAGCCGGTAAACCTGTACTTCCCGGGCGACGATCTGTTTTCGCCCTTTGAGCGGCGTCGGGGCTTGCCCATCGGCAACCTCACCAGCCAGTTGTTCGGCAACCTGTACCTCGACCCGCTGGATCATTACGTTAGCGAAGTCTTGCGTGCGCCGTATCTGCGCTACCTGGACGACTTCGCCCTGTTCGACGACGATGCGGGTCGCCTGGCGCGATGGCGGGAGGACATTGCCGCGTTTCTGGAAAAGCGCCGGCTGCGCCTGCACCCGATAAAGACCTTCGTCACTGAAACCAGTGCGCCGGCCCAGTTTCTCGGTTACGTTCTCGGCCCCGGCTCGCGCCGCCGTCTGCCGGAAGAAAACATCGCCCGCCTGCGTGGACGGCTGCGCAGCCTGCGCGACCGCTGGCGCGCCGGAACCGTGTCGCCGCCAGAAGTGAAACAGATACTGTCTTCCTGGATCGTCTACGCCCGGCACGCGAATACGGTGGGGCTACGGCATGGATTGTTCCGGGGTGGCTGGTTCGACCCGCAATGGGCTGACGGAACGGGCGTGGCGGGCGCTGCAACGAGGCGTAACAGATAACCATAGGCGTTGAGCAGGATTGCAACGGCTGCAGGTTTTCAACGGGCGGACTGCAACAGGCTTCAGGCGACACGGAAAGGGGGGCATACAATCAACGACTGCATTCGGAGGATACCGCTGGCCGCAATGGCCGAGGACTTGCCTGTGAGTAGCGATCTGGAGCGACTGCTCAAATTTGTTACCTGCCGTTCAATCATTGATGGCCTGAAGGGCAGGATTGGGTCGGAACCGGGCGTAGCGAAAAGGTCGAAGCAGCCGTTCGGCGCGATTTTCCGTGCTGCGACCGGGTAAGGCTCGCTGCCGGACGTCGGCGCAGCGTGGCGCCAGTCTCTGAAACGGGCGACGACCAGACGAAGGGCGCCTCTTTGCGACTGCCCGCTTGAAGGCAAGTGCCGGTCGTTGATTGTCGTCGCTCCGACTGCGCTTGCGCTTGCGCTCATAGCCACCGGATTTGCACGGTCTTACGCCGCCAACACGATGCGCGATATTCTGGCGCATGCCGGCCTCGCCCGGACAAGCTTCGGCGGCGGCCAGAGCACTGGCCTCCTCCGCGCTCGTCCCCGAACGGTCGCTGCTCAAGTCTCATCTGCGGCTGCCGTGCTGGCCGCAGGCGGCAAGACCTGCTGTTACGGAGCGGCAAGCGTGCGTAGATGCTTGGCCACGACCAGCAGTTGTGCGTGATCCATGCGCGTGAGGAACTTGCGACTGACCGTGCTGAGCAGCTTGACCGCGCCGGATATGCCGAGCCGGGCCGACTGCTCGGCGACAAAGCCGACTTCAGCCTGTTTGAGCGGTTTCAGGAAATAGTAATCCATGCCGGCATCGATCAACTCCGTGACCAGGTCGGCGATGGCCTCTCCGTGGCGGGGCTCGGTTGGCCGTGTCTCGAGTGCCGAGAGGACTGTGTCCGTTTTCTCACGAAGCGCCTCTGAGTGATAGAAGCGCAGGGATGGCTGGGTGGAAGTGCTGGCCTTGGCTTTGGCCGTGCGCGGCGTTTTGGCGGCGATCGGAATGCTCTCTTTGGCGGCTGTCCTGGCGGCAGGAGTGTCGGCGGCTTTGGTCGATGACCTTGTTGTGCTAGGCACAATTTCTCCTTTGCTTTGTCGGGTTGCGGTGTGGCCTGATGCAGATGGCTTGCCTTGCCGCATTGTTCAAGCCGGATCACAGGAACGCGAAATTTGCGTTGTCCATCTGCATCAGCGAGTGCGTGGGTGCCAGTGCGCTGCTGCGATGGGCGTCAGCCCGCGGCAGGAGGCGGGCAAAGTAGAAGCTGGCCGTCTGAATCTTGGCGCGATAGAAATCCGCGGATTCGCTGCCCTTGCCGTTGAGCAACAGCGTTTGCGCTTTCTCCGCTTGCAAGGCGAGGAAGTAGCCCATCATGACGTAGCCTGAATACATCAAGTAGTCCACGCTCGCCGACCCCACGAGATCTCGATCCTTGCCCGCGCGCAGCATGATGCGCAGCGTGAGGAGATTCCACTCCACGGCGCGCTTCACGATCGCACGCGCCATGGTGCCGGTGGGGCCGCGCGCAAACAAGTTGGCTCTTGCCAGGCGCAGCATGAGGCGCGTGAATTCGCGCACGCACTTTCCCTTGGTGCCGATCAATACCTTGCGTCCGAGCAGGTCGAGCGCCTGGATGCCGGTGGTGCCTTCGTACAGGGTGGAGATGCGTGCATCACGGGCGATCTGCTCCATGCCGTGCTCGTGAATATAGCCGTGCCCGCCGAACACTTGCATGCCGATATTGGCGGCTTCGAGGCCCATTTCGGTAAGAAAGCCCTTGAGGATGGGGGTGTAGAAACCGAGTTCGTTGTCGTAGCGTTCGTAATTGGCCTGGTCGTTTTCGAGCGTGGCGTTGAACATCAGGTCGGCTGTCTGGGCGGCCGCATAGATCATCGCCCGACCCCCTTCGGCGATGGCCTTTTGGGTCAGCAGCATGCGTCGCACATCGGCGTGCCAGATCAGCGAGTCGGCGTTCGCCTCGGGTTCCTTCTTTCCCGAGAGGGCGCGCATTGATCGTCGGTCTTTGGCATAGGCCAGCGCGCCCTGAAAGGAGGCTTCGGCGTGCGCGACACCCTGGATCGCGATTCCGATTCGGGCGGTGTTCATGTAGGTGAACATGGCTTCCAGGCCCTTGTTGGGTTCGAAAATCAGGTGCCCGGTTGCCTCGTCAAAATTCAGTACGGCGGTTGCCGAGCCGCGAATTCCCATCTTGTGTTCGATGGAGCCGCAACTGACGGTGTTGCGCTGGCCGGCAGAGCCGTCCATGGCGACAAGAAACTTCGGCACGACGAACAGCGAAATACCGCGTGTGCCGGCCGGGGCGTCGGGCAGGCGGGCGAGGACGATGTGCACAATATTCCCGGCCAGATCGTGCTCGCCGGCCGAGATGAACATCTTGGTGCCGGTGAGCTTGTAGCTGCCGTCGGGCTGCGGCGCGGCCCTGGTCTTGACCTGCGCCAGATCGGTGCCGCACTGCGGCTCGGTCAGGCACATGGTGCCGGTCCACTCGCCGCTGACGAGCGATGGCAGATAGAGCGATTTTTGTGCCTCGGTAGCGTAGCGCAAAAGGGTGTTGATGCAGCCCAGGCTCAGTCCCGGATACATGTTGAACGACCAGTTGGCGGCGCCCATCATCTCGGTCTTGAACAGGCTCAGCGATGTTGGCAGCCCCTGGCCACCGTATTCCGTCGGAAATGACAGCCCCTGCCAGCCACCGTCGACGAACTGGCGGTAAGCCTCTTTGAAACCAGCCGGGGTAGTGACTTCGCCGGCGTTGAAGTGGCAGCCCTCCCGATCGCCGGAAAGATTGATCGGCGCGAGGACCTCTTCGCACAAGGTAGCGGCGCCTTCAAGTACGGCGTCCACGAGCTCGGGTGTCGCCTCGCCGCCGTTGGCCAGGCCCGCGTAGTGCGCGGGATAGTCCAGCACCTCGTTGATCAGGAAGCGCATGTCGCGCAGGGGAGCTTTATAGGTCGGCATGGTGCTGTCCTTCGAGAAGAGGGCAAAGTGACTCGGTGCCGCGTTCGCTGTGTGACCAGCGATCAGCGGCCACTTTTGCCGGGCTGCGACGCTTAGTGCACGAGTGTCCTCTGAAAACTTTCTGATTGCAAGCTTTCTCTTGCCGTCTATAGGTAGGAACATGATTGTTAAGCGATAATAGGTCCATTTCATGCACGTCATTCGATACACGTGTTTTTGTAGCCACTGAAACAGGAGTGCTGCCATGCCCCCCGATAGAACGGCATCGAAGAATCCCGAGTACCTGACACGCAGCGCGCGCAAGGACTTGACGCGCGCGAATCTGCTGCAGGCCGCGCTGACCTTGATGGGCGAGGGGCGCAGTTTCACCAGTCTTGGATTGCGTGAAATCGCCCGCGAAGCCGGCGTGGTCCCGAATGCCTTCTATCGCCACTTCCGCAATACCGATGAGTTGGGCCTGGTGCTGGTTGAGGACGTGGGGATTACGCTGCGGCGGCTGTTGCGCGAGGCACGCAAGATGGCGGTGGCGCCGCGCGACATGCTGCGGCGTTCAGTCAGCGTCTATCTGGAGTACGTAAAGCTGAACCGCTTGCAGTTCATGTTCATCTCGAGCGAGCGATCAGGGGGCAGCCGCATCCTGCGCCTGGCGATTCGCAATGATGTCAGCCATTTCACCAATGAAATGGCGCAGGATTTCCGGATGCGCGGCCTTTACACGCAACTGCCAACGGCAAGTTTGCAGATGGTTTGCGGGATGATCGTGATGACCATGCTCGCGGCGGCAACCGACATTCTCGACCTGCCGCCCGAGCAGGCCCTGCTCGAAGCCGAAATGTCGGAAAACTTCGTGCAGCAACTCAAGATCATCCTGTTTGGCGCGACCCGCTTGAATGAGGAATTGAGCAGACGCTGAGGGCGACAGACCACTCTTTCCCCCCGCGTACCCCGCCCCCGCTTACGCCCGCCGCGCACGCTGCCGGCTCACGAAAGCACCAGATCGCGGACCACCTGCTGGAATTTTTGGGCGATCAATTGACGGTCGGCGGCCGGATTGCGTATGGCGCGCACCATCAGACCTTCAAACATTGCCGCGATCACCTCGGCAATTGTTGAAATCGTTGCTGCGTCGTCGGCAAGGCCGTGCGCCTGCCGCAAGGCCTGGAGGGTTTCTTCGAGACCGGCGCTGCGCCGGCTGTCCGCCGCACGCACGATTTCGGCGATCGTCGGGTTGCGCGACGCCTCGGCGACGATTTCCAGCTTGAGTCCCGCGGCATGGGGATCCAGGTTTCCGAGCACACCCGTTTCGGTACGAAATGCCAACGCCTCGAGCATGTTCTCTGCCGCCTGCACCTCGGCGGTAAGCGTCAGCAAGCGCTCGAGTTCACGCGCGACAATGGCGGCAACGATGGCCTCCTTGTTCGCAAAATAGTGATAGATGTGGCCTGCACCCATGCCGGACGCTGTCGAGATCTTCGAAATGCTGGCGCGGTGGAAGCCGTATTCGCGAACGCAGTTCTCGGCGGCATCGAGGATCTGGGTGCGCCGCGCTTCAGCGCGCGAGCACTCCGCGACAGGGTGCATTTCTTCGGTCATCGACGGTCCACGGAGTGGCTGAGAAAAGTTCGCAATCAGTTTGCAATGCGCCAGGAAAGATACACTAGATTGAACGTTCATTCTAGTTTATCCTTCGCCACCTATCCACGCGCTCCTGCCCAGGAGTCTCCGACGTTACCGACGCCACCGATGCTACCAACTCCACCGACTACGCCGAGGCACAACATGAATCTCCCATCACGGCGGCCATCCCCAAGCCTGGTATTCGCCCTCGCCAGCGCCATGGCGCTGGCCGCATGCAGCGACGGCGGCCCGCAACAGGCAGCCGGCGGCGCTCCCGCAGCGACTCCGGTCGGCGTGATCGTGGCCAGCACCGAGGCGGTCAGGCTGACCACCGAACTCCCCGGCCGCACGGCGGCGTACATGGTCGCCGAAGTACGGCCGCAGGTAGGCGGCATCGTGCAGCAGCGGATGTTCACTGAAGGCAGCGAGGTCAAGGAAGGGCAAACGCTCTACCAGATCGACCCGGCAAGCTATCGCGCCACCCTGGAAAGCGCCAAGGCAGGTCTCAGCCGCGCCGAAGCAAACCTTTATGCTGTTCGGCTGAAAGCCCAGCGCTACGCGGACCTGGGGAAGAAAGGGATGATCAGCAAGCAGGCCGACGACGACACCGTGGCGGCCCTCAAGCAGGCCGAGGCGGACGTCGTTTCGGCGCAGGCTGCGCTGGTAAAAGCGCGCATCGACCTCGCCTATACCCGCGTGCCCTCCCCCATCGCCGGCCGCAGCGGACGCTCGAGCGTCACTGCCGGCGCGCTGGTGACGGCCAATCAGGCTGACGCGCTGACCACCATCCAGCAACTCGACCCGATCTATGTCGACCTCACCCAGTCGAGCGTCGAACTCCTGCGCCTCAAGCGCGATCTCGCCGATGGCACACTGCAGCAGCTTGCAGAACAGGTGGTTCCGGTACGCCTGCTGCTCGAGGACGGTAGCGAATACGCGGCCAGCGGCCGGCTTGCCTTCTCGGGCATTTCGGTCGACACGGATACCGGCAGCGTGACCCTGCGTGCGGTCTTTCCGAATCCGCAGGGTGAACTGCTGCCCGGCATGTACGTCCGCGCCCGTATCGCACAGGGCGAGATCGAAAAAGCCATCCTGGTGCCGCATGCCGCGGTGACTCACGATCGGCGCGGCAATGCCGTGGTGATGGTGGTGGGTGCAGAGGACAAAGTCGAGACACGCCAGGTGACCACACCCCGTTCGATCGGCGACAAGTGGCTGGTAAGCGCAGGACTGGCCGCGGGTGACCGGATCATTGTCGACGGGCTGCAGAAAATCAGGCCGGGCGCAGCGGTGACGGTGACGGTGCTCGATGCCGGCGCCGGTGCCGGGGCAAGCGCGTCTGCTGCGGCGCCCGCAGCGGCCGCGAAGTGAGGGCCTGAAGCGTGGTCAATTTCTTTATCGACCGGCCGATCTTCGCCTGGGTCATCGCCATCGTCATCATGCTGGCGGGCGCACTTTCCATTCTGCAGTTGCCGGTTTCGCAGTATCCGTCGATCGCCCCACCGGCGGTGGTGATCAACACCAGCTATCCGGGCGCCTCGGCGAAAGCGGTTGAGGAATCCGTCACCCAGATCATCGAGCAGAAACT
>QPGA01000015.1:4534-35615 GCA_003332265.1 Candidatus Accumulibacter meliphilus | reverse complement strand
TTCTGCAATTGCCGGTTTCGCAGTATCCGTCGATCGCCCCACCGGCGGTGGTGATCAACACCAGCTATCCGGGCGCCTCGGCGAAAGCGGTTGAGGAATCCGTCACCCAGATCATCGAGCAGAAGCTGACCGGTCTCGACGGCCTGCTCTACATCAACTCGTCGAGCGACTCCTTCGGTCGCGCCGCCATCACGCTGACTTTCGATGCCGCCACCAATCCGGATATTGCGCAGGTGCAGGTACAGAACAAGCTGCAACTTGCGCTGCCACTATTGCCGCAGGCAGTACAGCAGCAAGGCGTGCAGGTCGCCAAGTCGGCGCGCAACTTCCTGATGGTGATCGGTTTCGTTTCGAAACAGGGCACGCTCGACAATGTCGACCTGGCGGACTTCATTGTCTCCTCGGTGCAGGATCCGCTGTCGCGCGTCAGCGGCGTCGGCGAGGTGCAGGTTTTCGGATCGCAGTACGCAATGCGCGTCTGGGTCGATCCTGCCAAGTTGAACAACTACCGGCTGACGCCGGCCGACATCCGGACGGCGATCGAGGCACAGAACACGCAGGTCTCGGCCGGCCAGCTCGGCGGCACGCCGGCGCTGCCCGGGCAGGGTTTCACCGCCGCGATTACCGCCCAGAGTCGCCTGCAGACCGTCGGGGAGTTCGAAAACATCCTGCTGCGCAGTTCCAGGGAGGGCGGCGAAGTACGACTCGGGGATGTGGCGCGGATCGAAATCGGCGCCCAGGACTACAGCACCATTGCCCGCTATAACGGCCAGCCAGCCGCGGGTATCGGCGTCAAGCTGGCGGCCGGCGCCAATGCGCTGAAAACCGCCACCGCGGTGCGCGCCACGCTCGCCGAAATGAAGCGCTACTTCCCGGCCGGCGTCGACGTGGTCATTCCTTACGACACCACGCCTTTCGTCAGGATCTCCATTGAGGAAGTGGTGAAGACCCTGCTCGAAGCCATCCTGCTGGTGTTCCTGGTGATGTTCCTGTTCCTGCAGAATTTCCGCGCCACACTGATCCCGACCATCGCCGTGCCGGTGGTGCTGCTCGGCACTTTCGGAGTGATGGCGGCCTTCGGTTTTTCGATCAACACCCTGACCATGTTTGGCACCGTGCTGGCCATCGGTCTGCTGGTGGACGACGCCATTGTGGTGGTCGAGAACGTCGAGCGGGTGATGAGCGAGGAAGGCCTCTCGGCGCGCGATGCAACCCGCAAGTCGATGGGCCAGATCACCGGTGCGCTGATCGGCATCGGCCTGGTGCTGTCGGCGGTTTTCGTGCCGATGGCTTTTTTCGGCGGCTCGACCGGCGTCATCTACCGCCAGTTCTCGATCACCATCGTCGCCGCGATGGCCTTGTCGGTGCTCATCGCCCTGGTGTTCACCCCGGCGCTGTGCGCCACCATGCTCAAACCGGTGGCCAAAGGCCATGGCCACGGCGAGGGCGGCTGGTTCAGCAGCTTCTTCGGCTGGTTCAACGGCATGTTCGAACGCAACACCGGACGTTACGAATCCGCGGTCGGGCGCATTCTTCAGCGCAGCGGGCGCTATCTGGTGATCTACGCGCTGATCGTGGTGCTGCTCAGCTTCCTCTTCGTGCGCATGCCAACCTCCTTCCTGCCGGAAGAGGATCAGGGGGTGATGTTCACCCAGGTCATGCTGCCTGCAGGCGCCACCCAGGAGCGCACCATCGAGGTGCTAAAGAAAGTCGAGCGCCACTTCCTCGACGACGAAAAGGACACTGCAGCTTCGATCTTCACCGTCGCCGGCTTCAGCTTTGGCGGCCGCGGCCAGAACATGGGCATTGGCTTCATCAATATGCGCAACTGGAGCGAGCGGCAGGGACCGGGCATGAGCGTCAAGGCGATCGCCGGACGCGCGATGGCCGCGTTCTCGAAGATCCGCGAAGCGATGGTCTTTGCCTTCGTCCCGCCAGCGGTGATCGAATTGGGCACTTCCAACGGTTTCAGCGTCCAGCTACAGGACCGCAGCGGCCTCGGCCACGATGCCCTGGTGGCGGCACGCAACCAGTTCCTGGGCATGGCGCGGGAGGACAAGCGGCTGGTCGGCGTGCGCCCGAATGGTCAGGAAGACATGCCCGAGTACCAGCTCGAAATCGACCATGCCAAGGCCGGCGCCCTCGGCATCAGTGTGGCGAGCATCAACGACACGCTGTCCACAGCCTGGGGCGGCATTTACATCAACGACTTCATCGACCGCGGGCGAATCAAGAAAGTCTATCTTCAGGCCGAGGCGGCTGCCCGCATGACGCCGGAGGACCTCAAGAAATGGTACGTGCGCAACGGCAAAGGCGAAATGGTGCCTTTCTCCGCCTTCACCACGGCCAGATGGGGCTTTGGCTCACCGCTTCTCGAGCGTTTCAACGGCCAGCCGTCGATCGAAGTGCTCGGCCAGGCAGCCCCCGGGCTTTCCTCGGGTGACGCGATGAATGCCGTTCAGGAGCTCATCGCCAAGCTGCCACCGGGCATTGGCTATGAATGGTCGGGTACTTCCTACGAGGAACGCCGCTCGGGAGCGCAGGCGCCAGCGCTCTATGCCTTGTCGCTGCTGGTCGTATTCCTGTGCCTGGCAGCGCTTTACGAAAGCTGGTCGGTCCCGTTTGCGGTGATGCTGGTGGTGCCGCTGGGCGTGCTTGGTGCGCTGCTGGCCGCGAGCGGTCGCGGCCTGTCCAACGACGTGTACTTCCAGGTCGGCCTGCTGGCGACCATCGGCCTGTCGTCGAAGAACGCGATTCTGATCGTCGAATTCGCCAAGGCCCAGGTCGAGGCCGGCCACGATCTGGTCAGCGCCACGCTGAGTGCAGTACGCATGCGCTTGCGTCCGATCCTGATGACTTCGCTGGCCTTCGCACTGGGCGTGCTGCCGCTGGCCATCAGTACCGGCGCCGGCTCCGGCAGCCAGAACGCGATCGGCACCGGCGTACTCGGCGGCACGATCTCGGCCACCGTCCTCGGCCTCTTCTTCGTGCCGATGTTCTATGTGCTGATCAAGCGCATTTTCAAGGACAAGCCGGCAGCGCCGGAGGCTGTCGCCGAGACCACTGACGAAGTCCGCAACGAAGGAGCTCCATGACCCGCATCGCTTTGCTGGCCAACTCGCTGGCCGCCTTGCTGAGCAACTCGCTGGCGCCCGTCAAGCAGGCCTTGGCAGGTGACGGACCCGAAGCGTGACGAGCCTCACGCTGACGACCAGATTCCCCACCCCTGCGCGGGCAACTCGGTCGCCGTCAACTTGCTCACTGCGTGCCCGGCGACCAGAACCAGGCCGGGTGGAAGGGGGCACGAAACAGAGCGCTCACCCGTGTTCAACACCGTCACCAGCAGGTTTTTCTGTGCGCGCACTTCGAAGGCAATCGAGCGCTTACTGAGCTGCGTAACTTTTAACACGCCATCGACGAGCCAGGGGCGAGCGCGACGGAGGGCGATCAATTCACGGTGCATTTGCCAGATGAACAGACTGTCGCCGGCCAGGTCGGCGGGGTGATGCGGCAAGGGCCGGCGAATCTCCGCATCGCCTCCCGCTCGATCGTACTTTCTACCTTCTGCGCCCTGTTCATCTCCGGCGTAGACGGCCGGAATGCCAGGTATCGTAAACAGGATCGCCAGCGCATGCGGCAGATGGCGCCGGTCGCGCAGTTTGCTGGCAATACGCGTCGTGTCGTGGTTGCCCACGAAATTCCACGGCACAAAATGACTGCAGAAATCAATGTGACGCTCCAGCGCATGTGCCAACTCGTAGAAGTTGTGCTCGTTGAGAGAACTCCAGATGGCTTTCCATAGTTCGTATTGGGTTACGGAGGTCAGGCGTGACGCTTTGGCGATTGCTGCGTAGTCGCCGTGGATCACTTCGCCGATCAGTAGTAAATCCGGCCGCGCGGCACGCACGCGTTTCTCAAAGCTCGCCAGGAACCCGGCCGGGATCGCGTAAGCCGCGTCCAGTCGCAGGGCATCGACGCCACGATCCAGCCAATAAGTGGCGACATCCACGGCCCAGTCGAGAACCTGGGCATTGGCATGCCTGAGTTTCACCAGCTGGCCGTGACCCTCGAAGTTGGCATAGCTGAATCCGTCGTGACCCGGTCGATCGAAATCGATGTGGAACCAATCCGAGCGGGCAGATTCACGACCATGCTCCACTACGTCGGCAAAAAAAGCATGGCCGCGCCCGACGTGGTTAAAGACCATATCGAGCCCCAGGCGCAGAGAGCGTTGGTGGCATTCATCGATGAGCTGGAGCAGATCCGTTTCGCTGCCCAGTCGGCGATCGACGCGAAAGGGATCGACGACGTCATAGCCGTGCGATTCCGATTCGAACACCGGGCCTAACAGCAATGCCGTCACCCCAAGATCGACCAAATGGTCCAGCCAGCCAACCAGGTCCGTCAAGCGGTGCGAAATGGGGCCGTCCACCGCAGCAGGGGCAGGATTCCGCTCCTCCGCGCCCAGAAAGCCGAGCGGATAGAGGTGATACCAGATTTCACTGCGTTTCATGAGCTGCCGTTCCATGCTTGTTCCCGCCTCTCGCAAACTTGCGCATCAGGCTGGTTCCCGCGCAGCCTCCACTTGCGGCTGAAAGGGAAGGAGGCTGGCAAGTCTCAGCGCCAGCGTTCGCACACTACTGGTAGCGATTTTGTCGGGCGAAGCATACGCGCCAGGCCGATGCGAGACAACGCCACTCGCCCCGGCAAGCTGATCGCGGCGCTTGGCGGTGATCGCCTGCCACGACTGATCGAGGTAAATCAGCAGCACGCCGGCCAGGGCGGACGGGACCGATAGCATGACCATCAGGATCTCGGTCGGGCGGCAGACGTTGAGGTGCAGAAGCACGAAAACAACGAGGTCAGGCCTTCGCTTTGGCCTTCGCCCTCTCCCCTCGGGCAAAAGTCAGGACCTGCCCCCCATTTCCGCGCTCTTTTTTCTTAAGCGCCTTCTGCATATTCAACAACTTGTGACGTCGCCTGTCGAACTCCGGGGATACAGAGTACCGTTTCCACCCGTTTCCTCCCGCTTGCTCCCATCAGCTCGCTTGGACACGGTCCGACAATGGCGCTTGGCTGAACGCGAAGACCCCGCCGGACGCCGGCGGAGCAATCATCCGGCACAACGTTTGATCAGGCGCCGCGACGCCGACGCATGCCTGCGAGACCGGCCAAACCGATCCCCAGCAAGGCGAGAGAGGCTGGCTCGGGAACGTCGGTTGGAGGCGGCTGGAAATTCGACTGCAGACCCATGATGCCGTTGATTTCGTTGTCACCGTCAGCCAGCAAGGCGCCGGGGCCACCCCAAATTACCGACGCATAGCGGAAAGTTGCGTTGCTGCCGGTGCCCACGGCGTAGGCAAATCCGTCCCAGACCACCGAGGTGTCAGCGTAGATGCCCTCAAGCCATACACGCTCGGTCACCGCCTGCGTCCAGATAAGCTTGTCGTTGGACAGGTAGACCGTTGATTCGATGGCTTCCTGAGGCAAGGGACCATGGTCGATGGTGTTGAAAACGGCAGCCTTGGTGGCCTGGAAACCGAGATCCCAGATCGAATTGCCGATCAGATTATCAGTCTGTACCCAGTGCTGATCGACGCTACTACCGCCGACGACTGCTCCCGGAGCACCGGCGGTGTAATTGTAGGTACCATCGTTGCCGTCACTGGCATTTGGCTGGTCCAACGACGTGCCATAACTGCTGAAACCAGGGTTGGCGACGAGGTCAGCGCCGTTGAATTTGATGAACTGCGCGGCAGCGAAGCCGGCCGACTGGAAAAAGCTATCGTCCAGAAGTTGATTGTCGACGACCAACTGACGGTTCGCCGGCGTGTTGGAGCCATAGTAGAGGGCAGCGAAGGTGCCGACCGTTGCGCCCTGCCACGAACGCGCGTCGTTCGGATCAGTGACCAAAGCGGCATGGGAAACGTTCGCCACCAGCAAGGATAGCGAGAGGACTGAGATTGGTTTGAACATGGGGAACTCCCGTAGCAGGTGTCGTGGAAAAATGGTCGGAGCTCAACGATCCGGGCCCCTTACGGCGATATCGCCGTGCACGCCTAGTCAAAGCAGAAATCGTGCCAGAGGTTTTGGATACCGCTCGGCGAAACTGAATTAATTGCGCTTTTCACGCTTCGCGGCCCCCAATCGACGACAAGCGGCCGACTCCTTCCCCGGCAGTGTAAAAAAATCCGACAAATTCGCTCGAGTTTTGTGGCAAGACAAGAGCCCCGCGACTATTCCCTCAACCTGTCGTCTTGGCGTACCAAACTCTTGCCGGCGCATGGCCGTCCTGGCCCTAAACCGCGACCACCGTTTCCGAGCTACCGCATCGCCATTGCTCGCGATAATTTGGCCATGCCGGCTTTCTCCTGTGGTCAGCCGTGCGCGGGGAAGCAGCGACTCGGAATCCGGCTGACATGCCGGGCAGCGATGTCGGCAAGCAGAACAGTGCGCTTTGTGGGCGTCGGCATGAACTCCGAATGGCGGTGATCCACATCAAAGCACGCACATCTGGTTACAGTTCGTGTCTATCGGTTGTCCGACAAACCCACTAGTATTGCGCGCACTCAAGAATTGCGGCGACCGTTCGGCGAGTTCCCGGAAGGTCCCGGCAGACATACCGATTTTGCACCCAGTCACCGGACTCGGCGGCTCGATGAGGCAGGAGATCAATGAAAAAGATACTGTTGTGGTTTGTATTTGTGGCAGCAATGGGGGTGCAGGCCGCGACCTCCGACCTCGCGACGCAAGCTGTCCCGCCCTTGAAGCCCCTGTCGGAGCAGCCGAAGGCTGCACACCTGGCGGCCGAATTGCTCACCCGACACCACTACAAGCCAGTCCCCCTGGATGACGCACTGTCCGCGAAGATCTTCGACCGCTACCTGAAATTGCTCGACGGCGAGAAGCGTTTCTTTGTGCAAAGCGACATCGATCACCTCGAAGCCGCGCGCACCAGCTTCGATGACGCAATCTACAATGAATACCTCGGCCTTCCCTTTGCCATTTTCAACCTCTACACGCAACGGGTCGTCGAGCGTTTCACTTACGCCCGCAGCTTGCTCAGAGACGGCTTCGATTTCCGCAAGAATGAGCTTTACCAATACAATCGAGAAAAGGCAGCGTGGGCGAAATCCGAGCAGGAAATCAAGGAATTGTGGCGTACACGGGTCAAGAGCGACTGGTTGCGACTCAAACTGGCCGGAAAAGACGACAAGGCCATCATTGAGACGCTCGACAAGCGCTATGAGAATTCCCTTCAGCGAGTGGCCCTGACCAAGAGTGAAGACGCCTTCCAGCTGTTCATGAATGCCTACGCCACGTCCATCGAACCGCATACCAACTACATGGGTTCACGGGCGACTGAGGAGTTCGACATTTCCATGCGGCTCTCCCTCGTTGGCATCGGTGCGGTACTGACCCAGAAAGACGATTACACGATCATTCGAGAACTTGTTCCGGGCGGCCCCGCTCAACTCTCCGAACAATTGAAGCCCGGCGATCGCATCATGGGCGTCGCTCAGGGTAAAAACGGGGTCGTCGCCGATATCCTCGGCTGGCGCCTGGACGACACCGTCGCGAAAATTCGCGGCGAGCCGGATACCATCGTAGTGCTGGACATACTGCCCGTCGATGCCGGTCCTGATGGCAAGCACAAACTGGTCGCACTGACTCGGAAGAAAATAACGCTGGATCGGCAAGCGGCCAAAAAGTCGATCATCTCGGTGGCCGAAGGCAAGACCACTCGCCGCATCGGAGTGATCTCCCTGCCCGCCTTCTATGCGGATTTCGAAGCGCGAGGAAGAGGTGACCCGGACTTCAAAAGCGCCACCCGCGATGTGAATCGTCTGTTGGCTGAGCTGAAGACGGACAAGGTCGACGGTGTCTTGATGGATTTGCGCAATAACGGCGGCGGGTCGTTGGCGGAAGCAGTCCAGCTGACGGGCCTGTTTATCGGCGCCGGGCCAGTGGTACAACAGCGCGATGCTCAAGGTGGCATCACCGTGTCCCGGGCTGCCGACGCCATTGTCGCCTGGGACGGACCTTTGGCGGTTCTCATAAACCGAAATTCCGCGTCCGCTTCGGAGATCTTTGCCGCGGCAATTCAGGACTATGGCCGAGGCCTTGTGATTGGCGAGCGCAGTTTCGGAAAAGGCACTGTGCAAACAATGATCAACCTCGATCAAATCGTCAAGAACGAGACTCCGGCACTCGGCGATCTGAAACTGACCATTGCCCAGTTCTTCCGTGTCAATGGAGGCACCACGCAACTCAGGGGCGTAGAACCCGACATCAGCTTCCCTTCGTTTACAGACGAAGAGAACTCCGGCGAATCAAGCTTCGATAACGCGCTCCCCTGGGCCAAAGTGCAGGCAGCTGATTATTCGCCGCAAGGCAATCAGAAAGCCCTCCTGCCCAGCTTGCAAATGCGCCACGAAGCCCGGATCAAATCTGTTCAGGATTTCAAGTTTCTGAAAGAGGACGTGGCCGAAGCAAGCCGCCTTCGCAAGAAAACTTCAGTCTCTTTAAACGAGGCCGAAAGACGCCGAGAGCGCGAAGACCAGGAGGCAAAAATTGCCTTGCGAAAAAAACTGCGGGGCTCTGACGACGATACCCAGGCGGGCCTTCACGACGAGGAAACCGAGGCCAAGAATACGGGATCAGTGCAAGACGACGGCCTGCAGGCGGACGAACGTGATCTCAAGAAGGAACTGGCGGCGGAAAAAGCGCGGAAAAATGCGAAAGATATCTTGCTGGACGAGGCCGCGCATATTCTCAGCGATCAGGTTGCACTGCTCAAACGCGAAACCAGAGTGGCTGTACGTGGCAAGCCGGGGTCGTCGATGGTTCCCTCCGAGATACCATGGTCGGAAGCTGCCCCCGCCACTGGTTTGTAATCGCGCAGCTCACACTAGCGGCAAATGCAGTGTGAAGGTCGTCACGCCGGCGTCGGACCTCACCTCGATCCGGCCGCCGTGCGTCTCGACAATGCTGCGCGTGATGGCCAGCCCAAGGCCGGCGCCCTCGCCGTGTCGGTGTCGCTCGGGACTTGCACGGTGGAAACGCTCGAAAATCCGCGTCAGCTGATCGGACGGAATCGTATCACCGTGGTTCTTCACGGCCAGCATCGCCAAGCAGCCCTGACGGGTAATCGAAATCTCGACGATACTTCCTGACGGGGTATGACGAAGGGCATTCGACAACAGGTTGGACAGCGCACGACGCATCATCGAACGGTCAGCAGTAAGCTTCGCCTCCCCTGTGAGCACGATCTGCACGCCTTTCTCCTCGGCCAGCGCTTCGTAGAAGTCAATCAGTGCCCGCACCTCATCGGCCTCCAACCTGGAAGAGTACGAGTGCAGCAGATGCCCGTTTTCGGCCTGGGCAAGAAACAGCATGTCGCTGACCATGCGTGCAATGCGCTCGTACTCTTCCAGGTTGGAGGCAAGAACGTCGCGGTACTCGTCCGGACTCCGGGAATGCGACAAGGCGACCTCGGTCTGGGTCATCAGGTTCGAGACGGGCGTGCGTAACTCATGGGCTATATCGGCCGAGAAATCGGACAAGCGGCGGAATGAGGATTCCAGTCGCTCGAGCATGCCGTTGAAAGCGATCACCAGGTCGCGAACTTCATTCGGCGCGTCGCGCTCGGGAAGGCGCTCGCCGAGACGTCCTGCCGACAGGCCGCGGGCGGTAGCGGTTACTCGCCGTAAGGGGGCGAGTCCGCGGTGTGCCGCGAACCAGGCGAACAATGCCGCGATGATCGCAGCGAAGAAGATGTCGATCCACAAGCGCTTGCGCACCTCTTCGAGGAAGCGCAGGTGATGCGAAACATCGAGTCCGACCAGCGCGCGCAAGCGCGTCGGCCTGGAGCGGGAATCGAGCGCTTCGACGAGAGTTTCCAGCCCAAGGTATTGTTTGCTGCTTTCGTCCCGGCCCCGTTCCGCGCCTTTTTCCCCGCTTTTTTCACCGCCTTTTTCCCATGTTGTCGTGACATCCAGCACTGAGTCCGCGGCCAATTGCCGTTCCCCGAAGAACTCCGGACGCAGGGCATAGAGGACTCTGCCCTCGGCGTCACGCAGTACCACGGCCAACATGTCGTGTCCGATGAAAGCGTCGTCAAGCCGACGTGACAGGCTTGCGGACGGTTCGGCATCGTGCAGGACATTCTTGATGAGCGTCACCTTGCCAGTCAGCTCATGATCGTCAAGCTCGCGCATATGGCCTTCGACAGCGCTCCCCTGCACCAGCACGACGACCAGCAACAAGGTCGCCGTCAGCAGCGCGAAGAGCAGCGCCAGACGGGTGGTCAGCGACCTCGGCCACGCTCGCACGTTCAGAGAGCTTCCGGAATTTCGAGCACGTAACCCATGCCGCGCACGGTGCGGATCAGCTTCGGTTCGAAGGGTTCATCCACTTTTACACGCAAGCGACGCACCGCGACGTCGATCACATTGGTGTCGCTGTCGAAGTTCATGTCCCACACTTGCGAGGCAATCAGGGAGCGCGGCAAGACCTGCCCCTGGCGGCGTAGGAGCAGTTCGAGCAACGCAAATTCCTTGGCCGTGAGATCGATGCGTACGCCTGCACGGCTGACGCGGCGGCGCAAGAGATCCAACTCCAGATCGGCGGCGCGCAGCATCTCGACTTCCTGCGAACGGCCGCGCCTGAGCAGGGTGCGCACGCGGGCAAGCAACTCGGAAAAGGCAAAGGGCTTGACGAGGTAGTCATCGGCGCCCAATTCCAGCCCGCGCACCCGGTCTTCCACGCCGTCGCGGGCGGTAAGAAAGAGCACCGGCGTTTCGTGACCGCTACGGCGCACCGTTTTCAGGACCCCCCAGCCGTCCACCGACGGCAGCATCACATCGAGCACGATCAGATCGTAATCGCCACTCAGCGCCAGGTGCAGGCCATCGAGACCATCACGTGCAAGATCGACAACGAAACCCGCCTCGAGCAGGCCCTTGCGCAAATAGTCGCCAGTCTTTGGCTCATCTTCGACAATCAGTATCTTCATGTGCGTCGCCCGCTGCCCAATCGTTGCGCCAGATTGTGCCTGCTTGCAACGCCGCTGGGCGGCCTGTTACAAAAATGTAATCACCCTGTCAGCTTTCCGACCGGGTGGCACGCGCGTCATCATCGGCAACGCTCGCTTCCTCGATTGTCTGTGCGTCGCGCAGGCGCTGTATTCTGCGCTGTTCAGCGCACGCGCGGCAGCGCCAGGAGCAGCTTCTTGATCGGCGCCGGCAAGGCCGCCGCGACCACTTCATCGACCGGCAACCATTCCAGCGCGGCTTGATTGGCCTGCAGGCCGATCGCCTCGACCTGGCAGTGCAGCACCTGCATGGTCAAGCGGAAATGGGTGAAGCTGTGTTCGATGGGCGTCAGTTCCCGGCTACTCAGCAGACGGCAGCCGTGGCGCTCGGCGAAAACAGCTGCCGAATCGCCGCTGCCTTCGGGCAGGCTCAGCAGTCCACCCCAGATGCCGATCGGCGGCCGGCGTTCGAGCAGGATGCGGCGACCGTCGCTGAGCAGCAGCAGACTGCTCAGCCGTTGCGCTGGTGCGCGCTTCACTCGCCGCCGCGGCAGCTCGGTCTGCCGACCGTCACGGCAGGCGAGACAGATCTCGCAGAGCGGACACCGCTCACATTGCGGCTTGTGGCGGGAACACACCGTCGCCCCCAGGTCCATCATGCCCTGGCTATAGCTCTCGATGTCGCTGGCCGACAACAGCGCTTCAGCGAGGGCCCACATCCGGCGTTCATCCTGCGCGGCGGTGGCGGCTGCTTCGACAGCGAAACAACGGGCGAGCACGCGTTTAACATTACCGTCGAGGATGGCCGCCCGGCGACCAAAGGCAAAAACACTGATCGCGGCAGCGGTCGAGCGACCGATCCCCGGCAAGCGTGCGTTTTCTTCGGGATCTGCCGACAGGGTCCCGTCGCCCGCGGCGATGACTTGCGCGCAACGGTGAAGATGGCGCGCGCGAGCGTAGTAACCGAGCCCCGACCACAGTTGGAGGACGCTCTCGAGTGGCGCTTCAGCGAGCGCTCCCAGAGTCGGGAAACGCATCAGAAAACGCGCGTAATAGGGAAGCACCGTCTGCACCTGCGTTTGCTGCAGCATGATTTCCGATAACCAGATTCGATACGGGTCGCGTGTTTTCTGCCAGGGCAAATCGTGGCGGCCATGCCCTGCCTGCCAGACGATGATGCGGCGGGCGAAACCGCGCTGCGCTGCATCCCGAGAGTCAGCCATGGAGCAGCGCTCCCAGGCCCGGGACGACGCGCATCGAATCGCCAGCCGCAGGGGCGGCTAGCGACGCCAGGCGGCGTCCCCGACGGATGGAAAAATCAGCGGTACGGATCAAGCGGAAGCTCCTCTGAGAAAGCAAGCGATTCTCCTCTTTTTCGCACTGTCTTGTCGTGCACAAACCGGCCCACCCTGCTGCGCGCGAGAATTTCCCAATTAAAACGGGCTACTGCGCTCTTTCCCGGGGTTATGAGTGACAAGCCATGAAGTTCTGCCAAGCCGATGCCGTAGACTTTTCCTATGAGTCAAGGCCAGAATTATGTCGACACAGAAAGGCTACACGAGGATAATCCTGTCCCTAGTATTATTGCCGGCATCGGACATGATCATGCCTGCAGCAACCATAATATCGAAAGTGTCAAATCCGGCGATGAAATCAACGCCAACGCCCAGTATGTTTTTGCCATTGAGGACCTCACGAATCTTTTTGCCGACCACGAATTTCAGCATGCCTCGAACAGGCATCGGCGCCCCCTGATGCCCCAGCGCTTCGATTCCCAGGCATGTCCGACGTCCATTGCCGCGCTCGCCGAGCCTCTACCGTGCGAGACCTGCGACACGGGCCGCGCGCTGGCGACCAGAGATCTTGTCTGCCGTGACTTCCGCGATGCGCTGGGCAGCTTTGCCACCGGTGTTACCGTACTTACGGCGCTGACCGAGGATGGACAGGCGATGGGCGTGACCATCAGCTCCTTCAACTCGGTTTCTCTGGACCCACCCCTGATTATCTGGAGCCTGTCGGCGCACTCGCCAAGGCTTGAAGCCTTCCGTCGTGCGACGCACTACGCGGTCAACGTGCTAACGGTCAATCAGCAAGACCTCTCGGACTGCTTCGCCTCCCCGGACAATAGCAATCGTTTCGACGGCGTGGCGACGAGCCGTGGCATCGCCGGCATACCGCTCATCGAAGGCTGCTCGGCCTGGTTCGAATGTGTCAACGAAGTGCAGCACCCAGGCGGTGACCATCTCGTCTTTCTCGGCCGGGTGCAGCGTTTTGCCCGCGGCGAAGCCAGTGAACCCCTGATTTTTCATGGTGGCTGCTATCGCCAGCTGCGCGGAATCGCGGAGCGATAAGGCTGAGAGAACAGATTGCAACTTCTGGCCCCGGCCGCTTGGGGTCCGCTTGCGCCGCAGCCGTGTCTGGCTGCAGCGGTGATGGTGGTGTACCGGGCAAAGCAAGGCGGTGAGGGAATGACTTGCCTGCACGACTTCCTCTGTAGTCGGCCTTCCGACCGACAGAGAGAAACCATGGGTTTGTGAGATTTTCCCTTGATGGGTGGCTTGCAGCCTGTTTAAATTGCTTTTTCGATAACACATTTTTACCCTAGGAGATAAGTATGGCGACTTACAAAGAGTTATTGGAGCAGCGTGATTCCCTGGAACAGCAGATCGCCGAAGCGCGGCGTTCGGAAGTGTCGGCGGCGATCGCCCAGGCCAGGGAACTGATTGCCGACTATGGTTTGACAGCCGCCGATTGTGGCTTCAGAGGCCTCGGCGCCGTAGCAGGAAAAATACGCACCACCGTCGCCGTCAAGTTTCGCGGCCCGAACGGTGAAACCTGGTCAGGTCGCGGCAAGGCGCCAAACTGGCTGACCAGCCTTGAGGGCGAGGGTCGGCATCGGGACGAGTTTCTCGTTGCTCGCTAGCAGGGCGCGCAGCGCCGCTTGACGCCGGCACTCCGCGCCCGATTGAGGCCGGAGTTGTCGGCGAACAGTCCGCGTGCTGGTGCCGTTCCCGATACCACCGGGAAGTACTGGGAACTGCCGGGAATCGCCGCCACCTGCGGGTGAGCCGAGGTGTACTTCACCACAACTGTTTGTCGCAAGAATTGTCTGCGTGTCTGTTACCTGTGTGCCTGTTATCATTCTCCGCTGCCCCGTTTTCGCCCCAGGCGCTGCGTCATCATGGGCCGAGGTGCGAAGAATTGAGCCAGCGAATCCGGGACCGATAGAGCACGCTTGTCGCGGCTCGATGGCCGCGAAAGCGAGGCCGACGCGAGCCTGATCGCGCAGCACGGCGCTTGCCACGCGCGCGAACAGCGCTCGAAAGCGCATTCATGTGAGGCTAAGAATGAATATCCTGGTAACGGGAGGCAGCGGCTATATCGGCTCACACGCCTGCGTCGCCTTACTGGCTGCGGGCCATGGCGTGATCGTCGTCGATGATCTGTCCAACAGTCGCCCCGAAGTTCTCGATCGCGTGGCTCGGATTGCCGGCCAGCGGCCGGTCTTTTTCGAGGGCGATGTCCGCGACCGAGCCCTCTTGCGGCGGGTCTTTGCCGCCTCGCCGATCGACGCGGTGATTCATTTCGCCGGCTTGAAAGCGGTCGGAGAATCGGTCGCTCAACCTTTGCGTTACTACGACTGCAATGTCGGCGGCGCGATCAGCCTCTGCGAAGTGATGGCCGAAAGCGCGGTGAAAACGCTGATCTTCAGCTCTTCGGCGACGGTCTATGGCGACCCGGCGTCGGTCCCCATCCGGGAAGATTTCCCGCGCTCGACGACCAATCCCTACGGCGCCAGCAAACTGATGATCGAAGACATTCTGGCCGATCTGGCGCAAGCCGATGCGCAGTGGCGGATCGCACGCCTGCGCTATTTCAATCCCGTCGGCGCGCACGCCAGCGGCTTGATCGGCGAGGAGCCGAATGGCATTCCGAACAACCTCCTGCCCTACGTGGCCCAGGTGGCGGCAGGCGAACGCCGGCAACTGAGTGTTTTTGGCAACGACTATCCGACGCCCGACGGCACCGGCGTGCGCGACTACATTCACGTCATGGATCTCGTCGAAGGCCATCTGGCAGCCCTTGACTATCTGCTCGCCAGGGGTGGCCTGCTGACGGTCAATCTCGGCACCGGCTGCGGCTACTCGGTGCTGGACATGGTGCGCGCCTTTGCAGCCGCCAGTGGACGCCCGATACCCTACGCGCTGGTGCCACGGCGGCCCGGCGACATCGGCGCCTGCTACGCCGATCCTGCGCTCGCCGCAGAGCTGTTGGGATGGCAAGCGCGGCGTGGCATCGACGAGATGTGCGGCGATGCCTGGCGCTGGCAGCAGCAGTGCGCCAGGACCTGACCGACGACCATGGCAACTTACGCAATCGGCGATATCCAGGGCTGCTTCGACTCGCTGCAGCAGTTGCTGGAAAAATGCCGCTTCAACCCGGCGAGAGACCGCGTGTGGTTCGTTGGCGACCTGGTCAACCGCGGCCCGCGCTCATTGGAAACCCTGCGCTTTGTGCGTGACCTGGGCGCTGCCGCAACCACCGTGCTCGGCAATCACGACCTCTACCTGTTGATGGCCGCCGCGGGCTTCGACCGACGCAACAAGGGCGACACGCTCGACGACATCCTCGACGCGCCCGACTGCGAGGAATTGATGGGCTGGCTGCGCCATCGCCCGCTCTGTCACCGTGAAGGTCCGTTCTGCCTGGTGCATGCCGGACTGCTGCCGCAATGGACCACGGACAGGGCTCGCGAGCTGGCGGCGGAAGTCGAGGCGGTCCTGGGCGGCCCGACCTACCTCGATTTCATGGCCAATATGTGGGGCAGCGAACCGGCGGCCTGGTCGGACGATCTGGAAGGATGGCCGCGCTTGCGAGTGATCGTCAATGCCATGACCCGCATGCGCTTCTGCACTTCCGAGGGGGTCATGGACTTCAAGACCAAGGGCGAGCTCAGCAGCGCCCCGCCCGAGCTGATGCCGTGGTTCGAGCTTCCCAGCCAACGCAGCGCCGATGACGTGCTGGTCACCGGGCATTGGTCAGCGCTGGGGCTGAAAATCGAAGCCAATCTGCTGGCCCTCGATTCAGGTTGCCTCTGGGGCCGCCATTTGACCGCCATTCGCCTTGAAGACCGCGAGCTCTTTCAGGTCGACTGCGCGCTTGGCGAAGCCCGAAGCTGAGCTGATTGTCGTCGTGCGCGTGCAAGCACCAGGCCCCGCGCGTCGCTTTCCCGTGAACATCGCGACCAGCCGCGCCGCCGCCTGCTAGAATTCCTGGGGAAACCTGCCTCGGGAGAAAGCCATGCAGCGCGAACGACAAGCGAAACACGACAGCGGACAAGGCTGGCGACAGCTTGGCCAGGCGCAAATGCTGGCGATTGTCGCGGCCGTGATTATGGCGATCTCAATCGTTCTGGCCATCGGCCATTCGCCAAACAAAGAGGCAGGTGACGCGACAACGGCTGGCGTGCGCTTCGAGGTGGTCGACGGCGAGCATCGTGAACTCGACGGCTCGCCGGCGCTGGCCCTGTCGTTCAGCCTGCCCCTCGATAGCAAGCGCAACTACGACAAATTCGTCCAGGTCCTGGAAATGCCGGCCGCGGCGGAGGCCCGCCCGGCGCGCAACGACGGCAGCGTGGACGATGGCGCTGAGGAAGATGCCGGGGACGACGACCGGTCTGCGCACACCACCGCCACCACCAGCACCGCGCCGCAGGACACCGAACTCGAAGGCGGCAAGCCGGTTGCCGGCGCCTGGGTCGTCGGTGAAAACCCGCACCTGCTGTTTTTCCCGCACATCAAGCCGCGGGTACGCTACGTGCTACGCGTCCAACCCGGATTGATAGCCAGTAACGGCAGCAAACTCGACCAGGAAGCGCGCTTCTCGATTCTTACCGCAGCCGTGCCGCCCGCCTTCTACTTTGCCAGCCGCGGCATGGTTCTACCGGCAGCGCAGAACGGCGGGCTGCCAGTGACCACGGTCAATGTGCCTGAAGTAGACATCCAGTTCCTCAAGGTCAAGCCGGAAGAACTGGCTCGCTTCCTCGAAAAAGTCGTCGCCCGCGGAACGACCAGCAGCGAGCAGGCTCGCGGCGACGATGTTGATGACGATGACGGCCACGACCATTACCAGCGCGGCACGCGCCTCAAGGGGGCCGTCAGCTACTGGGATCTCGATCAGCTGCACAAGCTGACGAGCAGCGCCTTCGTCGGCCGCTTTCTGACCGAACAGCAAGCCGATCGCCGCCGCGTCACCTTCATCCCGGTCGAGAGCATCCCGGCGCTCCGCGAACCCGGGGTCTACGTGGCGGTGATGTCGCAACCGAATCGTTTCCGCGGCGACTACCAGACGACTTACTTCTACGTCAGCGATCTCGGCCTGCATCTGCGCCAGTACGCCCGTGGCGCAGATGCCTACATCAGTTCGCTGACCGACGGCAAGGCGCGCGCGGGCGTCGAAGTGAGCTGGGTCGACAAACAGGGCAAGACCCTGGCACGCGCCGAGAGCGACGCTGACGGCCGCGTCAGCTTTGCCGAAAAACCGGCCGGCGCGCGCGTGCTGATGGCCAGAGACGGCGACCAGATGTCGCTGATCACGCTGCGCGAAGCGGCGCTCGATCTCGCCGAATTCGATATCGCCGGCATGCCCTACGTACCGCTGCGCCTGTTTGCCTACAGCGGTCGCAACCTCTACCGGCCGGGTGAGCACTTCGAGGTCTCGGTAATGGCCCGCGATGCTGACGGCCATCCCGTCCCCCCACAACCGATCCAGGCCATTCTTCGCCGCCCCGACGGCAAGGCCCAGTGGACGGCCACCTGGCAACCCGACCCGGCCTTCGCCGGCTACTACCAGCGCGCCATCGAACTGCCGGTCGACGCCGCCACCGGTTCCTGGCAACTCGAACTGCGTGCCGACCCGGCGGCCAGGATGGCCAGCACGCGCATGCCTTTCGCCGTCGAAGAATTCCTGCCGGAGAGAATGAAGCTCGAACTGAGCACCGCCAGCGAGAGGCTGAGCGACGAGAGCTCGACCTGGCCGATCGACGTCAGCGGCCGTTACCTGTACGGTGCCGCGGCGGCCGGAAACCAGCTGCTCGGCGCGGTGACCAGCGCACGCAACCGCAATCCACTGGCAGAGAAGCTGCCGGGATTCGTCTTCGGCGATGCCGACGAGGACAGCATCAAATCGCGTAGCGAGCTGCCGGAAACGAGCATGGACGACAAGGGCCAGGCGAGCATCGAAGTCGACCTGGCGACGATCGTTGCCCGGCATTCGCCGTTCACCGTGCGCGCCACGTTGAGCCTGCTCGAAAGCGGCGGCCGCCCGGTGATCCGCAGCATCGAACGCGTCTTCTGGCCGGCACCGGTCCTGGTCGGACTACGACCGATGTTCGTCGGCGACTACGCGCGCGAGGGCGCGGCGGCCGAATTCGAAGTCGTGCGCACCAATGCCGACGCCGCCCTGCTCGCCGGAACGGCACTGCCGGTACGGCTTTTCCGCGAGGACAGGCACTACTACTGGCGCTTCGACGACCAGCGTGGCTGGCATTCGGGTTTCACCGAAGGCAATGAACTGGTGGCCACGACGCAGGTCTCGGTGCCTGCCGGCGGACGCGGCATGCTGAGCCTGCCAGTCAAGTACGGTCGCTACCGCGTCGAAGTTTTCGACCCCGAAACCGGCCAGACGACGCGCTTCCGCTTCTACGCCGGCTGGTCGGCCAAGGACGACGAGACGCAAGGCGTCCGCCCCGACCGGGTGACGCTCAAACTCGACAAGCCCGCCTACCTGGCCGGTGAAACGGCGCGCCTGACGATCACCCCGCCGCACGCCGGCGAAGCGCTGATCACCGTCGAAGGCGAGCGTGGACTGTGGGCACGCCGCCTGACGATCGGCGCCGACGGCGGGAGCATCGCCATCCCGATCGACAAGGCCTGGCAACGGCATGACCTTTACGTCGCGGTGATGGTGTTGCGTCCCGGCGGCAAGGACGAAAAAGTCACACCCGCTCGGGCCCTCGGCCTGGTGCACCTGCCACTCGACCGCGACAGCCGCAAGCTGGCGGTGAGCCTCGAGGCAGTGCAAAAAATGGAGCCTGAGCAACCCTTGAAGGTAAGGATCAGCGTTCCCGAGGCCAAGGGGCAAAAAACCTTGCTGACCCTGTCAGCGGTCGATGTCGGCATTCTCAACATCACCCGTTTCGCCAGCCCGGATCCTTTTGCTTTCTTCTTTGCCAAGCTGCGTTACGGTGCCGACGCTTACGACATCTACGGCCGGGTCATCGAGAAGATGGCCGGCGACCGGGGCAAGCTCAAGTTCGGCGGCGACGCCGGGCCGCAGCCGACGCGCAGCCTACCCAAGAAAGTGCGACTGCTTGACCTCTTCAGCGGTCCGCTGCTGCTCGACGAGAACGGCCAGGCGGAACTTTCGCTGCCGGTCCCCGATTTCAACGGCAGCTTGCGGCTGATGGCCGTCGCCGCCAGCGGCGAGCGCTTCGGCTGGCAGGAAGCCGAGGTCACCGTCGCCGCACCATTGATCGTCGAACTGGCGACACCACGCTTCCTCTCGGTCGGCGACAGCGCCGTGCTGGCCCTCGATGTGCAGAACCTGGCCGGCAGCGCGCAGCAGATCAGCCTCGCAGTCAGCAACAGCGACGGCCTGCTGATCCAGGATGGCGAGCAACAGTTCTGGCTCCAGGATCAGCAGAAGCGTAGCCTGCGCATCCCGATCGAGGCCGGTAGCGCCCTTGGCCTGACCGAGATACAGGTGCGCGTCGACAGCCCGCGCGTCAAGATCGATCGCCGCTTCCCGCTACAGGTACAGGCCCCGACCCCACGCCAGACGGTGCTCAAGCGGCTCTCCATTGCTCCCGGCGAAAGCATCGAAGTCCGCGACGCCGAGCTGGGCGGTTTCCTGCGGCAGACAGTGGCCGCGACGCTGGCCATCTCGAACCAGCCGCCGATCGACGTGCGCAACGCCGTGCAGGGCTTGCTGCGCTACCCCTACGGCTGCGCCGAGCAGACGACCAGCAGCGCCTATCCGCACGTCTTCATCGACGCGGCGGCGGCGCGGAAGTTCGCGCTCAAACCCTTCACCCAGGCCGAGCGGGCCGAAATGCTCGACAAGGCCATCGCCCGGCTGGCCGGCATGCAGGCGCCAAACGGTGGCTTCAGCCTGTGGGGAAACCTCTCCGAGTACCAGTACTGGCTGTCGGCCTACGTCAGCAACTTCCTGATTGACGCGCGCGAACAGGGCTTCAACGTGCCGCCCGAAGTCGAGAAACGCGCCGTCGAATTCCTCCTCAAGGGCCTGCAGGAAGGCGTCGCCGGCTTGCCGACAGGCACCGTCACCCACAACGAGAACTCGGTCTGGAACGACCCCCGTTACGCCGGCTCCGGCCGTTTCGCGGTGCTCGCCTACGGCGCCTACGTCCTCGCGCGCCAGGGCAAGGCGCCGCTGTCGACGCTGCGCCAACTGGCCGACGCGCAGGCCGCCGCACCGTCCGGGCTGGCCTTGGTCCAGCTTGGCCTGGCGCTCAAGCTGATGGGCGACGAGGCGCGCGCGAACAGCGCCATCGCCGCCGGCCTGCTCAAGCGACGTGCCGGCCCACACGGCGCCTGGTGGGGCGACTACGGCAGCAATCTGCGCGACTGGGCGTTGATGTACGTGCTGCTCGACAAGCATGGGCTGACGCCGGCTGGACGCGAGGACCTGCTTGCCCAGGTCGCTGGCGAAATGCTCAGCGGCCGCTACTACAGTACGCAGGAAAAAATGGCGCTGTTCCTCCTCGGGCGCAGCTTCGCTACCGACACGGCCAGGGAATGGCGTGGCGAATTCCTGTCGGCAGGCCAGGCGCAGGCGATCGGTGGCCACGGAACGCAGTACCTGCCTTTGTCGGCCGAGCAGCTGGCGGCAGGCGTGACGATCAGGAACCCCGGCCACGAAGCCCTCGTCGCCGAGCTCAACTTCGCCGGCAACCCGGTGAGCATGCCCCCCGCACGCCGCACGGACTTCGATCTGCGCCGCGACTGGTTCTCTGCCGACGGCAAGCCGCTCGGCGAGCGTCCACTGCGCGTCGGCGAAACGGCGATCGTTCGCCTGCAGGTGAACAGCGCCGGACGCTACGTCAACGGCCTGGTCGTCGACTACATCCCGGCCGGTCTCGAAATCGAGAACGCCAACATCGTCCAGGGCGAGCAGTCGGTGATCACCATCGATGGCGTCGATCCACGCCAGGCAATGCAGCACAACAGCATCCAGCATGTCGAGTTCCGCGACGACCGTTTCGTCGTTGCCGCCAGACTCGCCGGCAAGATGCAGTTCTTCTACCGCGTGCGCGTCGTCACTCCGGGGCGCTTCGTGCTACCACCGATCTACGCCGAAGACATGTACCAGCCGGAGGTCCACGGCCTGGCAGGAGGTAGCGAGACCTTGCTGGTGAACGATGGCAAGGATGATCGAACCGAGAGCCGATAGGCCGCCGAGAGAGCCGGCTGGAAAGGTTCTGTAGCACGAATGTGCTACAGTTGGCTCAGACCTCTGATTCGACAGGAGACAAGCATGTCCACAACGACGATTCGCTTGCCAGACGAGCTGAAAGCCCGTGTTGTGGCGGCGGCCGAGCGCGCCGGCACCAGCGCGCATGGCTTCATTCTCGAAGCCATCGCCGAGAAGGCGGCACAGGCCGAACTGCGCGCTGATTTCGCTGCGCTGGCCGATGCGCGCCATGCGCGCATCCTGGCTTCGGGCCAGGCCATTCCCTGGCAGGAAATGCGCGCCTATCTTGAAGAGCGCCTGGCCGGCAATACGCTGAAGCGCCCGGCAGCTCGCAAGCTGGCAGGCTAGCGGGCCAAGAATGTCACGCATCGAACTCGCGCCGGAGGTCGGCGACGACTTCGAGCGCATCCTTGATCATCTCGCCAGCTACGCGGGTGCCGACCCCGCGTCGCATTTGCGCGAAATCATCGCCGCGATCAGCGTCCTGGAACATAACCCGCTGATTGGCCGACCCGTCAATGGCGACCAGCGCGAACTGGTAATCGGGCGTTCTTCGCGTGGCTATCTGGCGCTGTACGTCTATGCGCCCGCAGTCGACACCGTTTTTGTCCTCGCCGTGCGCAGCCAACGGGAGGCCGGCTATGCGCGAGCTTGAGCGCCAAGCCCTGCACAAAGCGCCTGCTCTGGCCTGATCGTGACCCTTGCTACGCGCAGCAAGCTGCCATTACCATCGCCCAGGGCTTGGCGGTGGTTGCTCGCCGGCTTGCTGGCCGCACTCCTCATCGCCGACCAACTTTTCCCGCCCCCCCTGCCCGGCGGTCAGTCGGGACCACAGGCGCAACTGGTGGTCGCCCGCGACGGAACGCCACTGCGCGCCTTCCCCGACCGCGAGCACATCTGGCGCCACCCGGTAGGCGTCGAAGACGTCTCGCCACGCTACATCGAAGCGCTGGTCGCCTACGAGGACCGCAGCTTCTGGTGGCATCCCGGCGTCAATCCCTGGGCGCTGCTGCGCGCCGCCTGGCAATGGCAGCGACACGGGCAGATTATCTCCGGCGGCTCGACACTGAGCATGCAGGTGGCGCGCCTGCTCGAACCCGACTCGCCCTCGCGCAGTGCTGCCGGCAAGCTGCGCCAGATCGCGCGCGCGCTACAGCTCGAACTGCGCCTCTCGAAACGCGAGATTCTCGAAATCTACCTGAGCTTTGCGCCCATGGGTGGCGTCGTCGAGGGTGTCGAAGCAGCCAGCCGTGCCTACTTCGGCAAATCGGCCCGACAACTGAGCGAATCCGAAGCGGCATTGCTGACCGTGCTGCCGCAAGCCCCTTCGCGACTGCGCCCCGACCGCTACCCGGAAGCTGCCCGGCAGGCGCGCGACAAGGTCCTCGATCGCCTGCAATCGCGCTGGGGCGCGGCAGTGATCGCCGACGCCCGTCAGGAACCGGTGATCGCACAAAGCATCCGCGAGCCGCTCCTCGCGCCGCTGCTCGCCGAACGCCTGCGGCGACTGCGGCCACAGGTCGCGCGCATCGACAGCACCATCGACGCGAGCCTGCAGCAAGCGGTCGAATACCTGCTTGCGGCCAGGCTGCCGCTGCTGCCGCCACGCGTGTCGATGGCGGCACTGGTGGTCGATAACCAGACTCTCGAAGTGCGGGCCTACGCCGGCTCCGCCGATTTCAGCGACGACGCGCGCTTTGCGCATGTGGATATGGTGCAGGCGGCGCGCTCACCGGGTTCGACCTTGAAACCCTTCCTCTACGGCCTGGCCCTCGACGAAGGATTGATTCACTCCGAGTCGCTGCTCGCCGACGTGCCGCAATCCTTCTCGGGTTATCAGCCGGGCAATTTCCAGGCCAACTTCAGCGGCCCGGTCAGCGTCTCCGAAGCCCTGCAGAAATCGCTCAACGTCCCGGCAGTGGAAGTGCTCGAACGGCTCGGGCCGCAGCGCTTCGTTTCCCTGCTGCGCCGCGGCGGCCTGAAGCTGGCACTGCCGCAGGGTGCCGCAGCCAACCTCAGTGTCATCCTTGGCGGCACGGCGGTAAACCTGGAAGGTCTGGTCGGCGCCTATACCGCGCTGGCGCGCGCCGGGGTCAGCGGCCAGCCGCGCTATTTTGCCGACGCGCCGCGCGAGGAAGCACGGATGATGAGCGCAGGCGCGGCCTTCATCATCCGCGACATCCTCGAAGCGGGTGGCCCGGTCGCGCGGCAGCTCAACGACGGCGTCGGCGCACGCCGTGGCATCGCCTGGAAAACCGGCACCAGCTTCGGTTTTCGCGACGCCTGGGCAGTTGGCGTCAGCGACCGCTTCACGGTCGGCGCCTGGATCGGCCGACCCGATGGCACGCCGAACCCTGGCTTCTTCGGCGCCAACATCGCGGCACCCCTGCTGGTCGACGTCTTTGCGGTCGTCGACGACTCACCACCAGGGCCGCGCACGCCGCCGACCAGCGTATCTACGACCCGCATTTGCTGGCCACTCGGCACGCGCAGCGAGAGCACGCCGCCCGAGCTCTGCCATCAGGAACGAACGGCCTGGATTGTCAACGACACCGCGCCGCCGACCTTCGCCGACCGCCTGCGCGGCGGCAGCCCGCGCTATACCGATTACCGCGACGCCGCCAGCGGACTACGCGTCCGCGCAGCCTGTGCCGCTGGCGAGATGACTGCCGTCGACATGGCGCGCTGGCCAGCCGCCCTCGAACCCTGGCTCGACGCGGCGACGCGAACCCGCGCACTGCCCCCTGAGTGGGCGCCAGACTGCATCGGCGCACGCGCGCCGGAAGGCGGCCTGCGCATCGTCGGCATCAGCAACGGCGCCACCATCCGCCGCGCCGGCAACGGCCCGGCGCCCGAGCTGAGCCTCGAAGCGCGCGGCGGCCAGGAAGAGCTGATCTGGCTTCTGAACGGCCGCCAGATCGGCCGCGTACCGGCTGGTCGCGCCCTGCAACAGCGCTTCAGCGATGCCGGACGCTACCAGATCACAGTCATGGACGACGCCGGTCGTTACGATCGTGTCGAAATCAGCGTGCGCTGAAGGCAGCAAGACTTTTGCTCAGCGCGTCGCAATCTGGAAGAAGCCGGGGCGGCTGCCCAGTTCGCCGGCATTGCCTTCGTTGCACAAGACGCGATCGACGCGGGCCATCGACGGCCCGCGGTGGGCCCAGACGAGCAGTGCGTCGACCGCCTCGAACGAGCCGCTGACCATTGCTTCGACGCTGCCATCGCGGCGGTTGCGCACCCAGCCGCTCAGCCCAAGCCTTGTCGCTTCGGCAACCAAGGACCAGCGGTAGCCAACGCCCTGCACGCGGCCATGAATACGCAAATTTCGGCAAACTGCATCACTCATCAGGCTAGTGTAACGTTACACGCAGTACGGAACCTATGAATTCTGGCCACCCCGTGGGTTTCGCTCCGCTGTCAGGCTTGCTTAAAAGCTCGTCAGGAATGCCAATGCGGCGCCACTGAATCCAGGGCAGAATCAGAAAGCGGGCGTTGTTCACCACGAGTTGCAGGTCCTTTTGTCGCTGCTCATCGTGCCAACCGATGAATTGCTCACGCGCGGCGAGTTTCCAGGCGCTGGCGCCGAAGCTGAGCAAGGCGACCAGGGTCTCGCCGGCGAAGACGAAGTAGCGGCTCTGACTGCCCGCCATGGGCGTGTGACCGAGAGAGTGGTAACGGGTGATGTACTCGTTCCACAGACGCGAGTTCGCCAAGCCGACGACCTGGCGCACAGAGAGAGGCGGTAGTTGATGCACCGGCTGGGTGAGCAACGGTTGTGGATCGGTGGCGTGCGTGGGCCGATAGTCGGGTTGACGAGGAGCGGCCCACCGTGCCGCCGGCAGGGTGAACAGGCCGTCGGCTTGCATGCGCAGCATGGCCACCCGGCAGGTCATGTCCTTCAGCTCCCCGTTCGGCTTGCGCCAGTCGAAGAGCTCGCACACCTGGCGCGAGAGGTGTGCGCGACTGTTGCCCGGATGGGCCTCGATCAGGCCGCGGATCGTCTGCAGTTCGTCGGCGGTAAAGTGACGCCCGCAATAAGGCTTCACGAGCTATCGATGGGACGCGTCTGAGCGACCGGGATGTCACGCATCCGGGCCAGACGATCGGTCGCCATCGCCCAGGGCAGAAAGACACTCAAATCTGTCGGCGGCTGCCTGCCGTTGGCGGCGCAGGCTTCCAGATACGCCGTCAGCCAGATGCGCGGGTTGATTTCCCACAAGCGCAGCGTCAGCAGCAAGCTGAACATCGTCGCGGCGAGTGCGCCGGACCAGTGACTGCCCGACCCATAGAAGTTCTTGCGGGCGACCACCGGCGTGCGCTGGGCGCGCTCGGCCCACTGTGCCGGGTCGTTACGGACTTCCAGGCGCGCCCCGTTCAAGTAGTAGAGCTCACCGATTTGCTCGACCCAGGCCAGTGCCCAGTCCGCGAGATCCGGACGGGCGTTGGCCAGTTCCAGGAAGTCCCGCCGCTGGTGCGCCCAGCAGAAGGCCAGAATGAAGTGCGCAAGGACGCGCGCGAGTTTCTTGTAGGCCGAGTAGCGATCACAGATGATGATTCCCCCGGCGCTAGCGGAGAGCTCCCGGATCGGCACCGCCGCCGAGCGACTCGGGTCGAGCACGAAGTGGATGACCGATGGGCAGTGGAACACCCAGAAATACCAGCGCTGTCCGACCTTCCCTTCGGTCTCGGCAAAGACCCGCCAGCGGGTCTCGTCCGCGTGCCACTGTTTCTCGCGGCGCAGTTGGCCAAGCAACGCTTCTTCAAGCGGCTCGAACAGCGGCGCCAAGGCCCGCAGTCCGCCGGTCACCGTTCCCGCCGAGAGCGTCAGTTGGTGATCGGACAAGTCTCGCAGAAGCCGATGCGTCGGCTGGCCGTACAAGAACTTCGACAGCAGCAGGTGCACCCAGATCGACACTCCGTACTTGCCGCGCGCAATCAACGCTGAGTCGTGCCGGCGGTGGCGCGGTCAGAATACCCCGCGCCCCCGGGCACTGACAGGTCCGCCGGTAGCGCCGCCGGCAGATCTTCCGGCGGTAGGCTTTGACCTCGATCTCGATCTCGAGAACTTCACTGTCTTCCGTGCCGGGAAAGTCGACGTGGCTCAGACCACAGTCCGGGCAATGCGGGCAGTCGACGTCGATGACCTCGATCTGCGTCGGCAAGTGGTTTTCCGGGTTCCGCCCGTGACCCGCTGCTCCCGGTTGCTGACCTCGGGCCCGCGACGACTTCTGGTCTGCTAGCGGGTTCTTCTCGGCTCCTGAAGAGCGTTCTGACTTGCGACCAAACAGGCGTTTTTGCCGATCGCGGATCTTGCCCTGGGCCTGCTCTAGCTCGCTGCGCAAGGCCGCCTCACGCGCCGCCGCTTGCTCCGCCGCTTGCGCCATTTCCACCCGATGAGCGGCCTCCGATTGCGCCAAGCGGACCAGCATTTGCCGATGTTGGCTCCGCCAGAAGTCGGCCTCGCAACGGAGCTTGATTTCCTGCTCCTTGGTCAACGTCACCATCACTTCGGCGAACGGCACCACCTGGCGGTGACTTGCCGCCGATCCTCCGCAAATGATGTCCGCACCCGTGTCCATGCGCGGCATGGTGCCCGATCTTCTCTACTGTGTACAGCATCCCGGCGCGCCAGAGATTCGCTGACTGACGCATGTCGACTAAAACGGCGGGGGCTACGGGTTCACGGAATCCTTACGAACTGCTCATCGTTTGGCAAGCCAACTTCATAAACTTCCGTGGATTTAGCATGACGATCGTGCGAACGTCATGGCGCCGAGATCAGATTGTCTGATCCCCTTCACCGATCCTTCCAATCAGTCCTCTGCCGCTAACCCGCCTCGCCAACGGCGCTGGCTCACTACGGGTTGGCCGAATACTTACCCAACGGCAGGCGTTTTCGGCGCCACGCAATTGACCGGACAGGGTTGTGCTGTCGACACAGGCTGGCGACGACACCACGCCGTGGTGTCGTCGAGCCAAACGCCCGCTCCCGCGGCGTCAGACGAAGAGGAAGTCGGTGCTGTGCAGCGCCGTCTGACCGACGATGTCGATCTGATCGGTGCCAAACATCAGGATCGTATCGTTGCCGGCAACGATCACGAGCTCATCAGCGTCGTCCAGTACCCCGTTACTGTTGCTGTCGAGGGCGGCAAAGCTGTCCACTCCGAGCGCAATGTTCAGCTGAAGGTGATCACTGCCGGGGCTGAAGTCGTTGATCCGGTCGAAACCGCAGCCGACATCGAACGTGAACAAGTCGTTGCCCAGCCATCCCGTGAAGATGTCGTTGCCGCCCAGCCCGGTAAACGTGTCCGCACCGACGCTGCCACTCAACAACTCGCTGTCGGCTGTCCCGGTCACGGTCAGGCCGGTCGGCGCCGTTCCGGTCTTGTTGGTGACGGTCAGCACGATGTCGTTGCCGGTACCTCCGGAATAGGAGATCTGGAAGGTCACCGTCTGGCCACCATAGGCGGTGTTGAACGTCGCTCCCTCGAGCAATCCCTTGAATCGCGCGCTGACCGCATCGCTGCCGTCGTTGGTGAGAATGGTGAAGGCGCTACCCACGCTCGGGCTGTAGCCGAGGTGTACGTCGAGGGTGCCGCCACCACCAGCGTTGCTGTCGGCGTTCAGATTGACCGTGCCGTTGACCGCCAGGCGGTCGTACAGCTTGGTGGTCGTGTTGAAGGTGCTGCCGAAGATCTCGATGCTCAGTGTTCCGGCCGACGCCAGGGCATAGTTCCCGCTTACCGTGGTCTGGCCAACCGAGTTTCCTGGCGCGAGCACGCCGCCGTCCTGTTCAAGCAGGCCAGTAAAGGTATCGACCGCCAGGACGCCACCGGAGAAGTTGAAGGTGCCGCCGTTGATGGCGACCGATTGGCCGGTCAGCAAGCCGCCGGCCAGGTCGAGCGTCTGCGCGTTGAGCGCGCCAGTGGAGCCAATAATTAGCGGCTGGTCGTTCACGTCGAGCGTCCCGCTGGCGAGCGTCAGCGTCACGGCGTGCAGGCTGCCGCCGACGATGTCGACGAGGCCGGTGGCGCCGGTGCCTGCGCCGATTGCCACGGAATTCGCATCGCCGGTCACGCCTTCGCCCATGAGGAAAGTGCCCCTCGCGGCAACTGCCCCGCTATGGCTGGAACGGCCGACAAAGAGTCCATCGAGATGCAGGTTGATGGTTGCGGCAGCGTCCAGGGCATCCAGGACACCCGTCGGGGTCGCGTCCCAGTTGTAGGCGTATCCAATGTTGACGTCAGCCAACGCTGCTTCGGTGCCCACGTTCAGCGCGGAGTTTGAAGCCAAGACAAGCTCACCAGAGGAACTGCTGGCCGCCGCGGAACCAATGCGCAATTCGTTGCCAATATAGGCGGCGAACATGGGGTTGGTTACCGAGAAGTCGAGGTCCGCAGTGGTGTCGGCGCCGCCAGTGGCGTTGTCTGCAATGTCCAGTAGACCGACCGGATCTGAAGCGCTACCGAGCAGAAGGGTGCCGCCGGTCGGAACGTCGAGGACGCCGGTGGCGCCCCCACCGTGCCCGAAGTAAACGCCATTGGCGTCGATCACCTCGTCTTGATTCCAGCGCAGGGTACCCCTCGCGGCAACTGCCCCGCTATGGCTGGAACGGCCGACAAAGAGTCCATCGAGATGCAGGTTGATGGTTGCGGCAGCGTCCAGGGCATCCAGGACACCCGTCGGGGTCGCGTCCCAGTTGTAGGCGTATCCAATGTTGACGTCAGCCAACGCTGCTTCGGTGCCCACGTTCAGCGTCGAGTTGCCTGCGAGACGGACGGTGCCGTAGGCGCTGCCGCCGCTGGCCGCTCCGACGCTCACCCCGCCCACATCCGTTGCATCCACAACGGCGCCGCTGTTGAGCAGCAGGTAGCCGGTCGCCATACCCGAACCGGCGGCATTGATGCCGACGTTGAGGTCGGTCAAGTGGAGTTCGACCAGGGTGTTGAGGATCGTCAGCGAGCCGGTATCCTGGGCGTTCCCAGTGTGAACTGACGCAGGCCCGTCGACTTGAAGCGCCCGCTGAAACTCGACCGCATGCGCCGCTTCGCCGGTATCGACCAAGCCGGCTATGGTTCCCTGAAACGCCGTGTCCACCACGCTTCGACCGCCTGGGTCGATTGCGTTGAAGACCACGGTGTCAGCCGAAGTCGGGACGCTGATATCCTGCCAGTTGTCAGCGATGCTCCAGTTGTCACTCCCACTCGGCACTGCTCCGGTCCAGACGTTACCAGTGGGCGCTGCCTCATTGGTACCTATCTGGACGATCGTACGCGCTCCTGCGGTGCCGATGGTCACCCCGGCGGCACCGTTCCGCCAGATCATGCCGTTGGTGTCGGTCAGATCCAGATGCTCCCAGGTACTTGCCTTCAGTGAGAAGGCGGTGAACTGGTACTCGGCTCCTGCCGCCGCCGCCACATTCCCATTCAGATTGATGAACTGCTCGTAGGCACGCAAATCAGCCTGCACCTGAGTGTCGTTCAGTTCGGTGTGTGTAAGTTCCAGGGATAGCGTGTCGCTACCGACGTTGCCCTTGTAGATATCGCTGTCGCCCACGCTGGCGGTTGACGGCCGGTAGATGCCGCGGTCATCCCCGTTGCTCCCGTCGACCGTATCGCTGCCCGCGCCACCGTCGAGGATGTCGTCGCCCAGTCCTCCTTGCAGCGAGTTGTTGCCAGCATTGCCGGTCAGCACGTCGTTGAAGGCGCTGCCGGTGAGGTTCTCGAAGTTGAGCACGGTGTCGGTACCCGAACCGCCCGTGACCTGGGGAGTGGCGATGGCGAGACTGACGGTGACGCCGGCCGTGGCGTAGGCGTACGACAGCGTGTCGGTGCCGGCGCCGCCGTCGAGGACGTTGTTGCCGGCGCCCGCGTAGATGATGTTGTTGAGGGCGTTGCCGGTGCCGTTCACCGCGCCGGAGGCGGTGATGCGCAGGTTCTCGACGTTGGCCCCGAGAGTGTGATGAACCACGGTGTAGACGGTGTCCGTCCCGCCCGCAGCCGCGGCGTTGGTTTCGCTGACGACGTCGCCGACGTGGTCGACGTAGTAGAGGTCGCTACCATCGCCGCCGATCATCGTGTCGGCGCCGGTGCCACCGTTGAGGGTGTCGTTGCCGAGCCCGCCGGTGAGCGTATTGGCGTTCGTGTCGCCGGTGAGCTTGTCGTTGAAATCACTGCCGGTGAGGTTCTCGAAGTTGAGCACGGTGTCGGTCCCCGAACCGCCCGTGACCTGGGCAGCGGCGGTGGCGAGACTGACTGTGACGCCGGCCGTGGCGTAGGTGTACGACAGCGTGTCGGTGCCGGCGCCGCCGTCGAGGACGTTGTTGCCGGCACCGGCGTAGATGATGTTGTCCAGGGCGTTGCCGGTGCCGTTCACCGCGCCGGAGGCGATGATGCGCAGGTTCTCGACATTCGCTCCGAGGGTGTAATTGACCAGGGTGTTGACGAGGTCGGTGCCGCCCGCAGCGGCGGCGTTGGTTTCGCTGACGACATCGCCGGACTGGTCGACGGTGTAAACGTCGCTGCCGTCGCCGCCGATCATCGTGTCGGC
>QPGA01000015.1:0-3981 GCA_003332265.1 Candidatus Accumulibacter meliphilus | reverse complement strand
CTGCCGGTGAGGTTCTCGAAGTTGAGCACGGTGTCGGTACCCGAACCGCCCGTGACCTGGGGAGTGACGGTAGCGAGACTGACGGTGACGCCGGCCGTGGCGTAGGCGTACGACAGCGTGTCGGTACCGGCGCCGCCGTCGAGGACGTTGTCGCCGGCGCCCGCGTAGATGACGTTGTTCAGGGCGTTGCCGGTGCCGTTCACCGCGCCGGAGGCGGTGATGCGCAGGTTCTCGACGTTGGCCCCGAGGGTGTAATTGACCAGGGTGTTGACGAGGTCGGTGCCGCCCGCAGCGGCGGCGTTGGTTTCGCTGACGACATCGCCGGCGTTGTCGACGTAGTAGAGGTCGCTGCCGTCGCCGCCGATCATCGTGTCGGCGCCGGTGCCCCCGTTGAGGGTGTCGTTGCCGAGCCCGCCGGTGAGCGTATTGGCGTTCGTGTCGCCGGTAAGCTTGTCGTTGAAATCACTGCCGGTGAGGTTCTCGATACTGAGCAGCGTATCCAGGCCTGCACTGACTGTGTCTTGGGGAACCCCGGACACGGCCAGAGTAACCACCACGCCGCCGGCAGCAGCGGCATAGGAGGCAGTGTCCGTACCGGCTCCGCCGTCGAGCGTGTCGTCACCCAACCCACCTTCGAGAATGTTGCTCTCAGCAGATCCGGTGATCCGATTGTCGAGGCTGTTACCAATGCCAGTAACGGCGCTGCCCGCGAGTTGCAGGTCTTCGATATTGGCACCAAGCGCGAGACTGGGCAGATAGCTGATCACCAGATCGCTGCCGCCCCCAACCGCTTCCGTGCAACTGTCGCCGGCATCTTCGATGAGGTAGAGGTCGTCGCCTGCTCCCCCGGTCAAGGTATCGTTGCCACCAGCCCCTTCGAGCACATCGTTACCGTCGCCACCGGTAATCGCATCATCAAAAGGAGAGCCGCGCAGGATGTCTGCAGCAGTGGTGCCGTTCAGGACCACAGGTGCTCCCGGAGGCGCGCTGTCGTTGTCGAGGATGGTGGCGGTCGCGACCGCGTTGCCGAGAGTCGCATTAGTGGGGCTATAGCTTTGCAGGCTAAACGTTTCTTGCCCTTCGGCATTCCCGTCGTCTGTGGTCGTGACCCTGACGGTCTTGATTGTCTCGCCAGGACTGAAAGTCAATGCCCCAGACTGATTTGTAAAGTCGGTGCCGTATCCAGCGGCGGTTCCGCCAGTGGTCTGGTAATTGACCTTGACACTGCTCGAACTTGGAGCGCTGAGTGTGATCAGGAAATCCACATACCCATGCCCTTCAACGGTCACGACGTTTCTCAGATCGAGGACGGGCGACGCTACGGGAGTACTGTCGTTGCGGTTGATGAATACGTGGCCAGTGCCGTCGCCGACAATGGCACCGACAGCACTGGTTATCGCGACATCAAAGACTTCGGTCAGTTCCGGCGCGTTATCGTTGCGTATGCCGACAGTGACCAGTTTGACGGTTTCGCCTGGCGCGAAGCCCACAACCGAGGCCGGGAAGGCGGTGAAGTCAGAGCCGGCACCAGCCGTTGCAGCTTGCACGGCGTAGTTTACCGTGACATCGCCGAGACTCGGCCTGTCGAGTATCACCGCAACTTGAACAAGGCCGGAAGCTTCGTCAACCACCGCATCGCCAATTCTCACCACCGGCGTCCCCGGCGCCGCATCGTTGTCGATGATCGTCGCGGTCGCTACAGGACGAGCGAGGGTGGCGTTGCTGCTCGGGTTCGACAGCAACAGGACAAAATTCTCGGTTGGTTCCGGATTGCTGTCGTTGGTGATCGTTGCCCGTACCGTCTTGACCGTTTCGCCCGGGGCAAAGGTCAGATCGCCGGATTGGTTGTGGAAGTCGGTGCCGTAACCGGAAGCGCTTGCTCCCAATAGGGCGTAAGAGACCTTGACCGTGGCGGTGTTCGGCTGGTCGAGGCGGACCAGAAAGTCGGCGTAGGTCTGGCTCTCGCCGACCACGATGTCGTCCACCGAGATATTGGACGTGGCCACCGCCACCGCGTCGTTCTCGGCGATGATCGCCGTACCGACCGGGTCGAGCGTCGTCGCGCCGTTGAGCGCCGACAGCACGAGGTTGAACGCCTCCGACGACTCGGGCGTGCTGTCGTTGAGCAGGCTCACCTGGACCGTCCTGGCCGTCTCGCCCACGGCAAAGCTGAGGCTGCCGCTGGTCGCGACAAAGTCTGAACCGGCGATCGCCGTGCCGTCCTGGGTGGCGTAGTTCATCGAGACGACACCCGTCGACGGCCGGTCGAGGGTGATTACGAAGCTCGCTTCCTTGGCGGCTTCGTCGACCACGAAGTCGTTGATCGTCACTACCGGCGTCCCCGGCGCCGCATCGTTGTCGATGATCGTCACTACTGCGATCGAGTTGCCGATCTGTGCGTTGGCACTCGGGCTAAACAGATTGAGCCGAAAGGTCTCCAACAACTCCGGGGTTGCATTGTCGACGATCGGAATCGAAATGACCTGCTCGAGGACACCAGGATTGAAGGTGAGCACACCTGACACGTTGGTGAAGTCGTTCCCACTCACGGCCGAAAGCCCGGTAAGGTTCCAGTTCACTGTGACCGGATTCAGAAGATCGGCCTCGGAAAGGCGAACGGTAAAAACAGCATGGGTATTGGCTTCGCTGACGACTATGTGATCGACCTTAATGACGATGGGCATGATCTTCTCCAAAGTTGCGGTTGATTCGGGCTATTACTGCTTTCTTTTTGAGGCGGCGTGGACGGAAATCAGGGCTTCGCGGGCTGTAGCGTTATTTGGTCGCAGCATCAAGGCTGTCCACAGCGCATAAACCACTACGCCGCAAGCTGCGGGATATTTGCTGCGCACTGCAATTCGTCTTGACGGCACGTCGAGTGCCGTGCGAAGGCTTGCGGATCGCGCCTGCTGCCGAGGCGTCGCAGCAGGTCCCCATTTGCCGGTATGTCCGCTGACCCATCGTCGCCGTGTGTGCAGGGCGGACGGTCTTCGCACCACACCCCAACCGAGGCACTGCCGAGCTTTTGCAACCCGTCCTTGGCAGCGCCTGGCAAGAGGTTTGGCGCTGAAGTCGTGAGTTCCGGCGGATTTCGAAAGGCGCGCTCAAGGGCAGCGGTAGCCGAAACCCGCGCTTGACGCCAGCGGTTGTGTGCTTCACAGCCCCCCCCCCAGCAGCACTTCGTAGCGCCACCGACCACGCACCCCGCAGCTCGACCCGGGGCACCCCGGATGTTGCCGTTTACCCAGCGCTTGCGGGCAAAACCGTTGCGAGAAGCCTGAGTACGTGCTAGACGCGCCCATACCCACAAAATAATAGCGGATTTAATTTTTCTTGCCCAGATCTCTCCAAAAAAATCTTGGAATGGCTTTGATGCTGGGCATTTTTTCTATCCGCTATAGGTCGAAGGGCAGCCACTCGTAGGGAGATGCCATGGCCTGGCCCGGGCTGCGCCCATGCCGATGCTTCTCAGGGCCGATTCCGGACGTTCGCCCTCGTCGCGATCTGTAGCGCTGTTGATGTTGTGGGGGGGGCAGCAGGCGGCGAGCATCGGGCCGCTATGTTTCTGGCCCGAACGGGCGCGGTGGCCATCGGCGAGATCGTTGCTCGGGAAGGCGATCCCACTGCTCTGCAAGGCGATCTCTACGAATATTCATACCATTCAAGAGGGTCGGATCAAGATGTCCCACTTGGGTAGGAGTGGGTTTCGTTCCAGACTCAGACAACCTGATCTCACGGATTTTGCGATGTCCCGATTTGCAGGATCAAGCGGAGCTTGGAGCGTGGGAAGAGAGTCGCGGTAGAGTTCAACTCGTCACAGAGTTTTCGGACGGCGCGGTCAGACACGCCATGGGCCATGTGGTGGAGGCGTACGGTCAAGGTGCCAGCCTCAACGTCGGGGAGCAAATCGGCTTCGGTCGTGTAGATCGCGCGTAGCAAGCTGCGAGCCTCGTCCGGGCGCGCGAGAAAGGGTGCCAGGAT
>QPGA01000014.1:65421-87576 GCA_003332265.1 Candidatus Accumulibacter meliphilus | reverse complement strand
GGCGATCGTCCCGCCGTCCAAAAAACCTTTCGACATCCTCCTGACTGACTCCATCCCCCCCGTCCTTTGCCGCCAGCCAACCACAATCTGACCGCCTCGGCCGCAAAAGCGGGCGTTACCGGCAAACGGGCCCGATTCGGCTGGGTCATGCTTCAGGGCTGGCCGTCGCGTGCGCCGTTTGCCAATTTCAGCACCGAAGACTAAGCTTATTGTTGAATATTTCAACAGTCGAGGCGGATCATGGCAACCATGAACTTCAGCATTCCAGACGACCTGAAAGAGCGCTTCAACGCGACATTTGCCAAGCAGAACAAGAGCGCGATCATCACCCGGTTTATCGAGGAGGCGATTGCCTGTGCCGAGCGGAAGGAGCGAAGGGATGCGGCAATTGATCGGATTCTCGCGCGCCTGGATCAGCGCACGTTGGTGAGTGAGGATGCGATTCGCGAAACTCGCGAAGAAGGTCGCCCCTGATGCGTTTGCTGACGGCGGACGCCAGCGTGCTGCTCAAGTGGTACTTGCGGGCCGGCGAGGAAGACGACTTAGCGCAGGCGGCTGCAATCCTCGTTGGTTTGCGGAAAGGCGACTTTGCCTTGCGGCAGCCGCCGCACACCCTGCTCGAAGTTGCTACGGTTCTGGTTCGCGAACGTCCCTCGTCGCTTGGCAGTGACCTCGCCGAAATCAATGCCATTCTCGCCGAAGCCGTCACCCTCGATGCCGAACGCCTCTTGCCGCGTGCTCTGCAGCTTTCGCTTGCGTTGCGCCACCACTTGTTCGACACGCTTTACCACGCCGCCGCTTTGGAAACGGGGGCGACGCTGCTTACCGCTGACCGGCCCTACTACGACAAGGCTCGCCATCTCGACAACATCACGCTGCTGGAAGATTTGCGCGCCTGATTGCCCGCCTGCGCACCCGCCGGCGCAAACGCCTTGCCGACATACGATTGACAGGACCATCGGCGCGAACCTACGATGGATCAAATTCGCAATCAGGCGCAGGATCCCCATCCATGACGAATCCTCGGCAGCTGCAGCATTTCATCAATGGTCATTCGGTCCCTGGCGGTGATTCGCGCTGGGGCGAGGTCTTCAATCCGGCCAGCGGACAAGTCACGGCGCGGGTGCCGCTGGCCAGCGCAGAGACCACCGGCAATGCGGTCGCCGCGGCAGCCGCTGCCCTGGCTGAGTGGTCGGATACGCCGCCGCTGCGGCGTGCGCGCGTGCTCTTCAAGTTTCGCGCGCTGCTCGAGCAGCACCTCGACGAACTCGCGGCGATCGTGACATATGGCAACGGCGTGGCGGTGTTCACGCGTAGCGGCAATGTCGCTCGCGAGTTCGTGCGCTGCATCGAGGTCGGCATGGTCGGTGTCAATGTGCCGATTCCGGCCCCGATGGCTTTCCATAGTTTCGGCGGCTGGAAGCGTTCCCTGTTCGGCGACCATGCGGTCCATGGTCCGGATGGCGTACATTTCCATACTCGTCTGAAGACGGCGACTGGTCGCTGGCCGCAGGACATGGCGAGTGGTGCCAGTTTTGTGATGCCGACGCATTGACTGCTGCCGCCGCTCAGTCGCACAGAGCGGCCGGGAAGGCCGCCATGCTGCTGCGCAGTTAGCGCACGACCGGGGAGATTCGTGAATCTCGAACGCGACTTTCAAGCTGTTGACCAGGGCGCCATTTTCGGCAGGCCCGCCGGGTGTGGACTCTGCGGGCGCCGTCGCTGGCGGTCGTCCGCATCGGCAACGCCGCTGAGTGGGCCACCATGAAAGAGTTCGCCTGCCAATACGCCTTTCTGCGCTTTCGCCCCTTTGCTGAAACGGGCGAATTTGCCAACGTGGGCGTCGTTCTGATGGCCGCCGAGGCCGGTTTTTTCGACTTTCGCCTGCTCAAACGTTACGGTCGAATCACGCAGTTTTTCTACCCGTTCGACCGCGAGGTGTACCTCAACGGGCGCGAGTTGTTCAAGGAGGAGCTGCAGCGTTTCGCCGGCGAACTGCGCTCTGACGCGCTCGATGGCGGCAGGCGAGCGCCGAATCTGCTTTTGGCGAGCAAGCGCTTCGCCGAATTGGTCCGCCCTCGCGACGCCATGCTCCACTTCGACCAGCAGCGGCTCATTCTCGCCGCTGACCCTGAAGCCAAGCTCGATGCCCTCTACAACCACTACTGCGAGCGCAATTTCATGAGCAGGGAGTTTTGACCCTCGTCGGTAGCGACTTGTTTTTGTTCGGGCGGCCGCACCGCATGCGCTACTCGGCTCGTTCTGGCGATGGCAGCGTCGTGGTTTCTCTGCTAACGTACGCAGCTTGAGTATTTCAATACCGATCGAGGAGAGATGTGCTGATGAGACCCAAGCGTTTTCGGACAGTAGTGATCGCTGCCGCGCTCCTGCTGCTTCCTGTTTACAGTGGCGCGCAGCAGGCCAGCCCTGCTGAGGGCCAGGCCAGCGCGACTGCTGCCACTTCCGCAACCCCTGCCGCTCCCGCAGCGCAGGCGGTTATTGAGCCCGAAGCCATTGCTGCGCTCAAGCGCAGCAGCGAATTCCTGCAAACACTTAAATCTTTCAACATACGGGTCGAAGCCAGCACCGACGAGGTTCTCGATAGCGGCCAGAAAGTGCAGTTCGGCTCGTTCGCCAATATCTCGGTGGTCAGGCCCAACCGCTTGCGGGCGGACGTGATCGACGATCAGAAGCAGCGCCAGTTCTACTACGATGGCAAGACGCTGACGGTCTACGGCAAGGTGGTGAACTACTACGCCTCGGTGAGCGCGCCCAAGACCATCAAGGAGATGCTGGCCTTCGCGGAAAGCAAGTATGGGCTGGAGTGGCCGTTGGCCGACCTGCTGGCACCGGAGTCCCTGGCGGAAAATGTCAAATCGGCCTTCTCTGTCGGCCAGGGCCGCGTTGGCGGCGTCCTCTGCGAGCACTATGCTTTCCGCCAGGACGAGGTCGACTGGCAGATCTGGATACAGACAGGCAACAAGCCCTTGCCGAGAAAGATCGTCATTACGAGCAAGAACGAGGAAGGGTCGCCGCAGTACGAGGCGGTGTTGAGCTGGAAGCTGTCACCCAGGCTGGGCGATCGCGTGTTCCGTTTCGTTCCGCCCAAGGGCGCCAGCAAGATCGTCTTTCGCGAGCTGGAAGTCCAGCCGGGCAACGAGAAATAAGGTGAGATGATGAGCCAAGTCGAATCGAAAAAACGCTTTTCCGGTCGCTGCTCGCGTGCAGTATTGATGTCGCTGCTGGCGGTGGGCGCGCATGATTTCTTTGCCGCTGCGGAGGCCCTTGCGCGGGGGGGCACACACACCAGCGTCAACCGCAGTGCCAATGTGAACCGCAATGCGAACGTCAATCACAACACCAATGTGAACCGCAATACGAACGTCAATCGCAACGCCAACGTGAACGTCAACCGTAACGTGGACGTCAATGTGAATCACGGCGGTGGCTACCGTCCGGTAGGGACCGCAGTGGCGGTGGGGGCGGCCGTAGCAGTGACCGCCGTGGTCGTCGGCTCGATAGTTAACACCCTGCCACCGAGTTGCGTCCCCTACGTCTACGCCGGCATGACTTACCAGCAGTGCGGTGGGACCTATTACCAGCCGCAGTATGCAGGCAGTTCGGTGACCTACGTGGTGGTAAACCCGCCCTACTAACGGTCATGACAAACGAGACACCCCGGATCATGAAAGTCATGACCGTTCCCCCTCTTCCCCAGACCCTTCTCCCGCAAGGGGAGACGGGAGCGTCGTGAGTCGCGTACGCGACTTTCACATTAAGGACGCCTCGTTGCTGCCGGACGAAACCGTCCTGGCGAAGAAGTGCTCGGGAGGAAAAAGCTACTTCCCCTGCGGAACGCACTGGGCTGCCCCCTGCCGACGCAGGGCTCCAGCCTGGTGCGCTTTCTGGCCCCCTCCGTTCGGCCCGGGAAGCCCAAAGCCGGAATGCGGGAGGCGCAGCGTCCGTCAGTTCATGTTGGTCGGATTATGCCGCTTCAGAAGCTCTCTTATTCCCGCCACTCCTGTTTCCGGGACCATGACTTTAACCTGCATCGCAGTGTCGTCTCGGTATATCTCGTCGCGCGGGATTCCATCATTGACCAGATCGTCAACAACATTGGCGACGGCGGTTTTGCTGTCGTAGTTTGCTGTGATTGTCTTGAGCATCATAATCTCCATAAACAATAATTATCGATTCGCTACTGACTTGCGCGCGGCAACCCGGAGAAAAGGCAGAAATCCCAAGCGAGAACTGCAGTACCCCTGTGATGGGATGAGCCGCCGCCTTCGCAAAGGGACCATAAACCATTTGCCGTTCTCTTTCAATCTCAAGTACTCTGCGCTCATTGAGGGGCCAGCGGGTCGAGGAAGCTTGCCTGCCCGCATTCCCCACGGCTCGGGGCCAGCGCGCGAACCCCCTACCCGAAAGCTGCTCATATGGCAAAATCCGCGAGTCAGGAATCGCGACTGGGAACCTGGTCGACCCTCTCGATTGGTCTCGGCGGGATGGTTGGCGGCGGGATTTTTGCGGTCACCGGTCTGACCGTGCAGGTCACCAAAGGCGGCGCGCCGATCGCTTTCCTGATTGCCGGGATCGTGGCCTTGCTGACTAGCTACTCCTATCTCAAACTCACGCTCAGCTTCCCCGGGGAAGGCGGCACTGTCGATTTTCTCAATCGTGCGTTCGGCACCGGCATTATCACCGGCGCTGCGAACATCATGCTGCTGCTCAGCTACGTGGTCCTCGTTTCCGTCTATGCTTTTGCTTTCGGAAGCTATGGCTCGGGATTCTTCGCCGTCGCCGATCAGGGCTTCTGGACCCATGTTCTGGCCAGTGGAATCATCCTTGTCCTGGTCCTGGTCAATGCTTTCGGCGGCAGCTTCGTCGTGCGCGCGGAAAATCTCTTCAATGCGCTCAAACTGATCCTGCTGGCCGGCTTCATTATCGTCGGCCTCGCGACGCCGATGGACTGGCAGCGGCTTGCGCCGGAAACCTACGTGACCCCGATGGGGCTGATCGCCGGCGCCATGCTCATCTTCCTGAACTACGAGGGCTTCGAGCTGATCGCCAACGCCTCGAAGGATGTCGCCAGACCCGAACGCTCACTTCCCATTGCCTACATCGGCGGCGTCCTGATGGTGATCGTGATCTACATGCTGGTCGCCGGGGTGGTGGTCGGCCATCTGAGCTTCGCCGAGGTGGCGGCGAACAGTGACAATGCCCTGTCCGTGGCGGCGCAGCAGTTCATGGGTAGAACGGGATTCATCGCCATTGCCGTCGCCGCCCTGCTGGCCACCAGTTCGGCGATCAATGCCACTTTCTACAGCACCGGACGACTGGCCTTCATCATCGCCCAGAGCGGCGAACTGCCGACGCAATTCGAACGCAGCTTTCGTGGTCAGCATCCGGCCGGCACCGTGGTCACCGCCGCCCTGGCACTCCTTGTTGCCAACTTCGTGCCGCTCGATGCCATTGCGACCATGGGCAGTGCCGGCTTTCTGCTGATCTTCATGGCGGTCAATCTCGCCAATGTGCGCATGGCCCGGCAGACCGCCAGTCGCGCTTGGTTGTCGGGGATCGCGGCATTATCGACCGGCGTTGCACTGCTCGTCCTGTGCGTCGAGGTTGATGAAAACCCGATGACCCGCAACCACCTGTGGATTCTCGTTGGCATGATTGTGGCCTCATTCGCGATCGAGATCGCCAAGCGCCGGATCACCGGAGCTCATCTGCATCTGCTCGGGCCGGATGCCGCAAGCAACGCGGCTCAAGGCCGCAATGATTGAGCCGGGCGGAAAAATGAGCGCTTGGTGATCGCCGTCGACAGCGGCTGCGTCCTCGCGGTTTTTCGTGACACGGTCCGTCAAGGCACGATCGCATAGCGGCTGCCGGGTCTGCGCCGCACGCCCGGCAGCCGCTTGCGGTCGGAGGTCGGAATTGTCAGAGTTGTCAGGACCGGTTAGCGCCGCCCACCAAAACGGCCGCCGAAGCCGCCGCCAAAGCGGCCCCCGAAGCCACCGCCGCCAAAGCGGTCGCCACCGCCCCAGCCACCGCCGCCGAAGCGGTCGCCGCCGCCTTCGGAACCTGCGCTGTCAGCGAAGCCGCCAGCGCTATAGTGACTTTCAGCGTTGCTGCGCGCCTGCTGGTTACGATCGGCCCAGGAGGTGTCGCTGCCTGCCGATTGCCAGCCGCTGGAACCATGTTGCTGCCAGCCGCTGTCGCTATTGCGGTAGACGCTGCCATCGGCGCCCGCATAATGGTTGCCCATCAGGCCGCTTGAGGTGTAGCTCCTGGTCTGTCCGGTCTGGGCATCGTAGGCCGTGGTCGTGTGCTGCGCGCCAACGCCCTCAGGGCCCGCCGTGGCGGCGGCGGTTTTCGAGATCGAGCTGCCGCCCGGACCGCTGGCCGAGGCGCTGGAGGCGTACGAGCGCTGCCCGGTTTCGGTGTTGTAGGCACCGCCGCGTGCGACATTGCCGCTCGTGCCGCCGGCGGTGTTGACGGTTCGGTCGTAAGCGCGCGTTGCCTGGCCGGTGTTGGGGTTGTAACTGCGACCGGCAGCGTAGGCGCCGCTGCTTCCGGTGCGCGTGTTGCTGTAAGTGCCGCGGGCGGAGCTGCCGACCTTGCCATCAGCATTGGCGTACCAGCTTCGCGACCCCGAATAGACGGTGTTTCCCCAATGACCATAGACGTCGGCGCTGGTCGAGCCACAGCAGGGATAGCCCCAGTAGCCGGGGTGGTACCAGGCGCCGCCCCAGTAGGGTGCGGCCCAGGCGGCGGTTGCCAGACCGAGGCCGTAGCCATAGGCAAAGCCGACATAGGGGTTGTAGATTGGGGCCGCGGCGAGGCCCCAGGTGTAGGGCGCCGCATACCAGACGGAGCCGATCCAGGGCGTGTAGTCGTAGCCGGTGCCATAGACGACAACGCCGTCGCTGCTGACCACGTTGCCCAGGTAGCCCGGCGTATAGCCGACGTAGACGACCTCCTTGCTGGCACCATAGACGTGCACGTAGGTCACGCAGTGCAGCGGCGAGCTGGTCGGAATGTCATAGATCACCGGTGGAACGCTGCTGGCGACGAACCACGGGCCGGTGAGGCTGCTGGCCGTAAACCAGATTCCTGCCTGGACAGCGAAATAGCTGCTCGGTGTGACCTGGATGATCGGCACTTCGGCGTTGCTGACGTAGCGCAAAGGGGTAGCGTCGATGCCCTGGAACTGCGGCGCGCCATCGAACACCGGCGTGAATTTTGGCCCATTGCTCAGCGGCACGCTGGCGGTGTGCGGAATCGAGTTGGCAATCAGAGTTTCCTGTGCCTGTGGCGTACCGGCAACCGAGGCGAGCACGACGCCAGCCGGTGCGCTCTTGGGGATACGGCTGAAGTCGGCGGGCAAGGCATTCGCGGCCGTGTAAGTCCACGGGCCGGACAAGGCCGAGGCGCGGTACCAGCGTCCCGAGAGCAGGGTGTAGTAATCGTTGTTGGCGGTATTCACCAGCACGTCGGCGGTCGTGTTTTCTGCCCACAGCAGGCCGGTGCCGTTGATCGGCACGAAGTTGGGCTGCCCCTTGAAGACGATCAACTCAGCGGGCACCTGGCTAACGTAAAGCGTCGGCACACCGTTCTGCAGTGTTGGCTTCGGCTCGGCTTGCGGACCCCCGTCAAGCAGATCGACCTGGCCTTCCTTGGCCAGTTTCTGCGCCAGTTCGTTGAGTTCGTTGAGTTCGTTGACTCCGGGTGGTTCGCCACTGGCCAGGGTCCACGGGCCTTCGAGCGCGTCTGCCGAGAGCCAGCCGTCAAAGACATGCAGGTACCAGCGGCTTGCGCCGCGGTTGCGAACGATCAGCGCCTGGGTGTTGATCACGCGCTCGAAGCGTGTATCGGCAACGGGCCGTATCGCCGGCGAGCCATCGATCGGCACCAGGATCGCCGGCGAAGTGCTGACGATGACCTGTGGTGGTTCATTATTGACCTGCGCCGGCCGCGCTTTCACGGTGCCGGAGGCCGCCAGTTCGCCGGTGAGCAGCGGCAGTGACATGCTGGCCATGACCGTCGGCAGTTGCGTACGCAACTGGTGCAGGATCTCGAGTCCGTGATCGGCGAGCGTCGGGAAGCTGGCCCGGCTCAGGCTGAGGTCTTCGAGCGCGACGCTTTGTGTGAGGTGATCGACGCCGGTGCGTGCGCTGCCCCAGACGACGCCGAAAGCTTGTTCGCTGGCCGCTGTTTTCTTTACCGCGACGGCGGCACGGAAGTTGAGCGTGTTGCCTTGCCAGTTATCGACCTGCGGCAGGTAGACCAGCGCCGTGGCTCCGGCAATTTCGGCCTGGCGTGGCCAGCCATCGCTGCCTGTTGGCGGCGTCGCTGGCGCCGGCGTGGCGGCGCCGGGAGCTGGCGGAACGGGCAGCTTGACCCACGAATCGGCGCTTCTTACCGCGCCGTCGAAAGCGGACTCCGGGTTCAGGGGAAGCGCATTACTCATCCCGGGGTCATTCGGAAAGGGCATCGACTGCTGGTTGGCACAGCCGATCGGGCCGGCCATGATGACGCCGATCAGGCACGCGAGGAGACGGGGTTTCGGTAGTTTGATGGTCATGGTGTTCCTCTGCGGGGGCCGTAAATCAGGAGTCGCGATTTTAGCGCCGTAGTATGGATTGGCGTGCTCGCAGGGTCAATTCGGCGTTCGCATGCACATGCTTTGCGGAGTGCTTCGCAAAGGCGTGGCGTGCGTCGCCTCGCTGGTCGGCGCTGGTCGGCGCTGGTCGCAACTCCAGCCTCAGAGCAGCGGGCTGACTACCTGCACTGCATTTTCCAGCCGGCGGCGCCAGTCTGGCCGGCCGCGCCAGCGCTCCAGCTGCAGCGCTTGCGATTTGCTCTCGTACTGGCTTTGCATGGCGCGTGCCGTGGCCGCGAATGCAGGGTCGTAGGTGAGCATCGAGACTTCGAAGTTCAGCTCGAAGCTGCGCAGGTCCAGGTTGACCGTTCCGAAGATGGTGATCTCTTCATCGACGACCATGCTCTTGGTGTGCAGCAGGCCGTCACGGAAACGGAGAATGGTGATGCCTACGGCCAGCAGGTCCTCGACGTAGGCGTTGCTGGCGTAGCGGACCAGCGTCGAGTCGATCTTTTCGGGCACGATCAGGATCACCCGTACGCCGCGTATGGCGGCCGAGCGCAGCGCCGTCAGCAGCGTTTCGCTGGGAATGAAATAGGGCGTCGTCAGGACGATTTCGCGCCTGGCGGCATAGAGTGCGGCGACCAGCAGTTGCTCGATGTGCTGCGTGGACGACTGTGGTCCGGAGGGAAATATCTGCACGTGGCTGTCACCGGCAGGGGCCAGATCGGGCGGAGGTGGCGGGGCGAAGGGGGTTCCGGTCTGCAGGGCGGTGAGCGAGAGTGAAACCGCTTCCAGTATCCACGCCGCCGGTCCTTCGATGCGCACCATCGCGTCAACCCACTCGCCGACGCCGGCGTCCTGTTTGAAGAAGCGGGGGTCGGCGATGTTCATGCTGCCGGTGTAGGCAATGCGGCGGTCGATGACCGCGATTTTGCGGTGGTCGCGGAGGTCGAAGCGGACAAACAAGGCGCGTAGCGGATTGACCGGCAGGACTTCAACGATGTTCACGCCCGCGTCACGCAGTTGGCCAAGCGCTTGACTCTTGAAGAAAGAGCGGCTGCCGAGTGAGTCCATCAGCGTCGAGCAGGGGACGCCGCGTTGCGCCGCGCGCACCAGGGCGGCGACCAGATCGTCGACAAAGCCGCCCGAGCTCCAGATATAGAACTCCAGATGGACCGAGCCGCTCGCAGCATCAATGTCGGCGATCAGCGCGCGCATGATCGAGCCGCTGTCGGTGAGCAGTTGCAGGCGATGGCCTCCCATCAGTGGCAGTCCGGCCGAACCGGTGGCAAGCCTGCTGACGCTCTCCGCACCGGTATTCAGCACGCCGGGGTCGACCAGGGTCGATGCCGGGATATCCTGCGCCCAGAGTAGCAGCTGCGGTTGCATGGCGATCGCCCGATCCATCCAGGTCTTGCCAAGACGGCGTTCGCCGATCAGGAGATACATCAGGACGCCGACAGCGGGAATCGTAATCACCAGCAGCAGCCACGCCAGTGCCGTCCCGTGCGCAGTCCGCCGGGAAAAGATGCGCAGCGAAACCGCTATCACCGCGATCAAGTGCAGGACAGTGAGAAGATCGAAGACCATACGGCGGAGTATGAGACGCACGCCCCTGTGCGGTCAACAAGCCTCCTCCGCGCGATGCCAGATGCGGCGCTTCGTCCCTGCCGCCACCATAAAGTGATCGATCATCTGTGCTAATCTGCCGACGTCTGTCGCGTCGTGCTGCGCAATCTCTGTCGTCAGCCAAGTCGAGGCGGGAGTTTCACAAGATCGGCCGGGCCGTGAGTTGGGCCATCAACAAAGGAGAGAGGCACTATGAGAACTGCTGATCGCTATCGATTGTGCGTGGCGCCGGCTATCCTGCTCGCCTGCCTGCTGGCGGCTGCTGGTGCTGTAGCGCAGGTCGACACTGTCGTTCCGGATCCGGTCTTGTCGCCGGACGCAATCGCGTCCGACCCGGCACTCTCTCCGGAACAGATGAACCCGCCACCGGTGCAGTCGGTCGACGCGGTCCGGCCAGACGCGGCACTGTCGCCCGAGCAGGATCAGGGCGGGGCGGTGCTTTCTCCGGATGCTGTCGCTCCCGACGCCGCACTGTCCCCGGAAGAGACCACAGAGGCACCCGCGCTGTCACCCGACTGACAGGAAATAACAGTAAGGACCTGACGTACAATACCGCCTGCCATGCAGATCAATAACCCCAAGGAGGTCTAAATGTTCCAGAAAGTTTCGTCCTACGTTTCGACGCTGGTGCTGGTTCTGGCACTCGCCGCCTGCGCCGCACCCGGAGTACAGCCGGGTCAAATGGAAATACGCGCGGGAGTCGTCGAACAGATCATCAATACCGAGTTGTCCAGCGATCACCATTCCGGTGTTGGCGCTGTCGTCGGCGGCCTTGCCGGTCTCGGAGTCGGCAGTCTGATCGGTGCCGGCACCGGTCGCGACGTGGCGATGGTCCTGGGTGCCGTGGGTGGTGCCGTCGCCGGTCACGAGATCCAGAAGAAGTACGACAAGCCGATTCCGGCACAGCAGGTGATCGTTCGCGTTGGCAGCGGCGTACTGGTGTCGGTGACGCAGCCCGTCAACCCCGCCATCGGCAAGGGGCAGCGCGTCTTCATCGAAGGCAGCGGCGAGGACGCACGCGTCGTTCCGCGCTGAGGGTGAATTGACCGTCAGGTGTCGGCCTGGCACGCCGGCCGACACCCCTGATTCAGATCCCGGATAAATGACCATGCTCTTTCCTGTCTCGAAACCTGACGCGTCTCGTTCCGAACGAAGCTCGCGGGCCTTCGCCTTGCCTGCCAGGACGATTGCCGGCGTTCTGCTGAATGCGCTGCTCGTTGGCGGATGCGCGCCCGATGCTTTCCTGCCCGACGCCCCGTATGAAGACTTTCTCAATCGGGTTCAGAGCAAATGCCTGTATCAGAGGATCGGCAACGTCGAAATCACCTCCGACTTCCTGCAGACGCCTTACTTTCTGGACCTGACGTCGCGCTTTTACAACGGCGAAATCCCCCGGGCAGCCTTCGTCGAGGAGCTCCAGGGAGCTTATGCTGCGGAGCCCGGTTCGCCGGGTGTGAACTGCCTGCTTGCCCAGATGCCGTCGCAGGGCGGGCCTGTGCCGCCGGCGATGGGTGGCCCGCTACCGCCAGCGATGAGCGGTACGCGCTAGTCGGAGCAGTGCGTTGGCGGCACTAGCTGCCGCCCCTTGGCCATCCGATCCGATCCGTCCGACGCGATGGCGAAGCGGCTCTCGCGCACGAACGCCACTGACGAATTTTCCGGCTGATAGGGCACGCACAGAAGAATGAGTAAACGAGCCAGAGCGAAACCCTCCGCGCCCGCCACGCCTCCCGCCGCCTTGCCTGCGGCCCCGGTGAAGCCGGCAAGACAGAAAACATTCTTGCTGGTCGCGGGTCTGGCGCTGCTGCTGCTGGTGATCGTCGCGAGTCTCTTCATCGCCACGCGTGAGGACGCCACGCCGCCAACGTCGCCGGCGTCCATCGCGCCGCTTGCTGCCTCGGAGCAGCCGCCACCGTTGCCATCACCTGCCGCCGCGCCTGTTGCCGCCAGCTACGTCGGGGCAAGCCGCTGCCAGAGTTGCCACGAGAGCGAATTCAAGGCCTGGAGCGGTTCGCACCATCAGCTCGCCATGCAGGACGCCACGGCGGCCACCGTGCTTGGTGACTTTGCCGATGTCAGCTTCAACTACCAGGGTGTCGCGTCGACCTTCTTCAAGAGCGCCGATGGCCAGTTCATGGTGCGTACCGATGGCCCGGACGGCAAGCTCAGCGACTACCCGATCAGCTACACCTTCGGCGTCTATCCACTGCAACAGTATCTGATCGCTTTCCCCGGCGGACGCTATCAGACGCTGCCGATTGCCTGGGATGCGCGGCCGAAAAGTGAAGGCGGGCAGCGCTGGTTCCACCTCTATCCCGACCAGAAGATTGACCACACCGATGCGCTGCACTGGACCGGCATCTACTAGAACTGGGCGCTGCAGTGTGCCGAGTGCCATTCGACCAATTTGCGCAAGGGCTACGATGCCGCCAGCAACACTTACCACACCACTTACAGCGAAATCAACGTCGCCTGCGAGTCCTGCCACGGCCCCGCTTCGGCGCACGTCGATTGGGCCAGCAAGGCCAAGCCTCCTTACGCCGCGCAGGACGACAAGGGTTTGCCATCGCTGAAGAGCCGCTGGAGCGAGGCCTGGAAATTCCCCGCCGAGGGTGCAAAATTCGCCGTGCGTGAGCAGCCGGCCGACCCGGCGGGCATGAACAGCTGCGCCGCTTGCCATTCGCGTCGCTCGACCCTCAGCGAAGGCGGCAAGGCCGGAGCAGCGCTCGAAGATAGCCACCGCCTGGCGATGCTCACCGCGCCCAATTACCACCCCGACGGGCAGCAGCGTGAAGAAGTCTATGTCTGGGGCTCTTTCCTGCAGAGCAAGATGCACCAGAATGGCGTCACTTGCATGGACTGCCACGAACCGCACTCGCAGAAGCTGCGCGCCGAAGGCAATGCTCTGTGCACGCGTTGCCATCGGGCCAGCGAGTTCGACGTAGCCAGGCACCATCAGCACCAGGTCGGCGGCAAAGGTGCGCAGTGTGTTAGCTGTCACATGCCGAGCCAGAACTACATGGTCATCCACGCCCGGCCCGATCACAGCCTGCGCATACCGCGCCCAGACCTTTCTATCGCGCTGGGCAGCCCAAATGCCTGTACTCAGTGCCACACCGACAAGCAGCCCGACTGGGCCGCCACCAGCATGGACAAATGGTACGGCAAGGCCTGGCGTGAGCGCCCGCATTACGGCAATACCCTGCACGCCGGCGAGACGCAAGGCGTGCGCGCCCTGCCAAGCCTGCTGGAACTGGCCGGCAGCCCGGCCGCGCCGGCCATCGTCCGGGCCACCGCGGCGACCCTGGCACAGCCCTACGTCAATCCCGGCACCCTGCCGGCCACGCGTGCGCTGCTTCAGGATGCCGATCCCTCAGTGCGCATCGCCGCTCTTGGCATGCTGGCGCCGGTCGACGCGCTGAATCGCGTGCTTGCCGCTTCCGCCTTGCTGTCCGACCCGGTCCTCGGCGTGCGCATCGAGGCCGCAAATCTCCTCGCCGACGTGCCCGATAGCCAGATCCCGTCGGCTCGACGCGCAGCACGCAAAGCCGCCTTGCAGGAATACGAGGCGGCACTGGAGCTGGAGGCCGACTGGCCATCGGGTAATGTCAATCTCGGCAACCTGCGCTTGCGGCAGGGACGGGGCGACGAGGCTGTTGCTGCCTTCCTGAGGGCGATCATGCTGGATCCGCAGGCGGTCGGCGCCTATGTCAATCTGGCCGATACCTGGCGTCAGCAGGGGCGCGAGTCCGAGGCCGAAAAGGTCTTGCGCGAGGGGCTAGCGGTGCTGCCACGCAACGCCGACTTGCATCACGCCCTGGGACTGCTGCTGACCCGCAAGGGGGAGAGCGTTGCGGCGCTGCAGGAATTCGGCGAAGCCGCCCGGCTGGCGCCGGACAACGCGCGCTACGCCTATGTGCAAGCCATTGCCCTGCACTCCGCCGGCAAGCGTGCCGAAGCCGTGGCGCTGCTGCGCGCCGCCAACAAACGTCACCCGAGTGATCTCGAGATCCTCAGTGCGCTGATTTCGATGAATCGTGAGGCGGGCGACCGGCGGGCGGCACTAAGTTACGCCAGGACAGCCGCCGAGCTTCTGCCCGACGATCAGAGCGTTAAGCAACTGCTGAGCGAGCTGGAAGGCCGCTAAGGCTGTTTGATCAATCTCCTCTGCCCTAAAGCCCACTTCCCCTCGCCTGGTCCATGGCCGCTTCTGCGTGCGCCATGAGACCGTGTGGAGAGGCGCTCATTTTTTCTCCACATTTGCTTCTCAGAATGTCTCCATTGGCCGGCCGACAGCTGCCCGCCAAACTACAGGAGCGATCTGATGATGAACGTAAGACAAATTCTGGCGCGCACAAGCTTGATGGCTGCTCTCGCGTGCTTTTCCGGCCTGCTTTTAGCGCAAGCGCCTGAGGGGCAGGGGGGGCCGCGCAAACCGCCGCAGGAAGCACTTGATGCCTGCAAGTCATTGAGCGCTGGCCAGGAGTGCGGCTTTTCCTCCCCGCAGGGAAGCGTCAAAGGTTCCTGCTGGGCTCCCGAAGACAAACCGCTGGCGTGCAGGCCGAAGGACGAGCCGAGCCGCGGGTCCCACGAGAAAAAGCAATAAACAGCGTGATACGGGTCGTCACATAGTATTGAAAAGGAATTCATCATGAGCAGCATTGGCAGTGTTGGCAGCAGTAGCAGCAGTTCGATGATGCAGAGCATGCGGCAGCGCCCGGATACGAAGGGCATGGCCGGGGAGTTGTTCGCGCAGTTGGACACATCCGGGCAGGGTTACCTCGAGAAGTCAGACCTTCAGGCAGCCTTCGACAAGATCTCTTCGATCGCCAGCTCATCCTCACGTACGACCAGCACTTCATCGACTGTTGATGAGCTGTTTTCAACGCTTGACACGAACAGTAACGGAAAAGTCTCAAAGGAAGAATTCACCGATACTCTAGCAAAACTTCAAAACGACCTGGAGCAGCAATACCAGGACCGTCGTATGCAGAAGGCGATGCAGGCGGGTGGGATGGCGGGGATGGAGGGGATGGGCGGCAGGCCGCCACCGCCGCCGCCACCCGGCGACGGACCGAGCATGAGCAGGGACGAACTGAGCAACACCATCAATCAAATCGGCACTTCCGACAGCCGAAGCACTCTGCTGTCCGATATTCTCCAGAGCTTTGATCAGGCGGACACCGACGGCGATGGTGAAGTCAGCTTTCAGGAAGCGATGGCCTTTCAGCAGTCGAGCGGCGGTGCCAGCAACTCGGCTGCCACTGCGTCCATGGATTCCAGCCTTGGCTCTGCCTCTTCAGCAGCGGCGAGCGGCAATTCCGAGGCCAAGGTCATGATGCAGATCATGAAGTTGATGCAGGCCTACAACATTGGCAATGAGCAGAGTCAAGACACCACTCTGCTATCTTCGCTGTCGGTTTCGGCGTAGCCAATGTGAAAGTCACGCCAGGTCATGACCGTTGATACGGCGATTTCTGTGGGATTACTTCGGAAACATCAACTGCACCTGCAAGCGCAGTTGCCAGTTGGCGGCATTGTCGGGATGGGCGACGTTGTAGTAGGCGCTGAGCTGGGTGTTTACCGGTAACTTGCCGAAGTGGAAAATCTTGCCGACGCCGCCGCCCAGCGGCACCGTCCAGCGCTGGCTGTTGTCCGCCTTCCAGTCGGCGGTGACGATAGGCGCCGAGGTGACATAGAAGCCGCCTGCGAAGTTGTAGTTCAGGAAAGGCTGGAGCAGGAAGTTGTTGTAGCTGGCGTCACTTCCCGAGCCGACCGACCAGACGTTGTTCGCCAGGAAGCCGTACACCCAGGGGTCGCCCTTCTCCAGATGGAGTAACACGAACGACGGGCCAAGCCCCCAGCGGTCGTTGCCGAGCGAGTCGTTGCTGTTGGTTGGCATCTGCACGATCGCGCCGGCGCCCCAGATGGCACCTTTGGGCACGGCAGGCGACAGGAAGGCGGTCAACTGGATGTCGCCGATGCCGTTGCTCCGATCGCCGCCGGGCACGAAAGCCGGCTGCGAAATCACGGGCATGATCGTGCGCGTGATGACGTTCCATTCGCTGTTGACCTCGATCGGAATCACCGGCTGGATGTTGAGAATGTTCTGTGTGCCGTCGCGTGGCCCGACATTGAAGTTGGTGTTGTTCTGGAAGGGTAGGCTGATCAGGTTGCCGACCGGATTCTGCGCCAGCTTGGCGAGTTCCTCGGCGCTCATTTCGGCGTGCGCCGGCGTGGCGAGCGTCGTCGCCAGGGCGAGGGCACCGAGAACACGTCGCGCCGCGCCCGGAATCATCTTGGCTTGCATTGTTGCGCTCCTTGGCATCAGGGTGTCCCGAGGAATAGGTAGAAGTTGGAATAAGAGCCGATCGAGCCGGTCTTCGCGTAGCCGTAACCCAGGTAGACCGGACCAAAAGGCGTTTCGCCACCAAGATAGATGGCGGCGCCGGGGATCCAGTCTTTCAGCTCGGTTTCGGTGAACGGCCTGCCGACCTTGGCTGTTTCCAGGGCAGCTCCCAGGCGCAGGTCACCGCGCAGGCCAAGCGGCAGGCGGCCGATGATGCGCTCGGCGCGGATATTGCCGTAGCTCATGTCGTCGCCCTTCAACTGTCCGACCGCAAAGGCCGTCATGTTGAGCATGCCGCCCAGTTGCCCGAGATCGTAGACGGGGAGCTCTCCGATCGGTGAGCCCTGATATGACAGGCGGCTGGCCAGCACCCAGTCGCCGACGCTCAGGTAGCCGCTGGCACCGGCGTCGAGCCTGCTGAAGCCGCTGGCTGGTGAGTCGAAGTATTTGACGGTGCTGGACCAGCCCTTGGTTGGAAAATAGATGCGGTCGGTCTGGTCGAAATCGAGTGCGGCAAACCAGCCACCAAAAGTCTTTGATTCCGCCGGCAGGAATGGTGCGCCTGTCTGGATCGTGGCTTTTCGCCAGTTCTCCTGCCAGCCGAGGCGCGCCTGGCCGAGCAGGCCGAGGTTCATGCCCGCCCCCACCTGGGCGGCGCTTTGGCTGAGGGCGTATTCGGCGAGTTGATCGTTATTCTCGTAAATTCCGGTCGATGTGCTCCGATAGTTGAAGTTGGCCTCGACGAAGTAGCGCTGGCGTGCGTCAATCGGTTGGTAAAAGTCGGCGCCGATTCCTGATGTTGACCCGAACTGGAGATAACCGAGGAATTCGCCGCCCAGGCTGTTGAGCCAGGTTTTCTGATAAGCAGCGCGAACGGCGTAGGTGGAATTGGTCTGGAAGTTGCTTTCGAGGTTGATGCCAAAGCGCACGTAATCAGGGCCCCAGCTCTTCTCGATCGGCATCACTCGCAGGATTTCGCGGTTGCGCAGGGTGTCGTCCAGCGCATAGTCGACCTGCTGGTAGTAGCCGTCGCCATAGGCGCGCATCAGATCGGCATCGAGTTTCACCGGGTCGACGGTGTCACCCGGCTTGATCTGCAGGTAGCGCTCGACGACTGCCGGGTTGACCACCTTGAGTCCGGCGATCTGCACTTCGTCAACTCGCGGTGCGGCGCGCATCGGGGGCTGGACCTGTGCGACCCAGGCCGCGTAAGCGGTTTCGCTGACTGACAGCGCGCGCAGCCGATCGGCGACCGCTTCGGTTGCGGCAACGCCGCGATCCGCGGTTTCCGAACTGCGCTTGAAGTCGCCCGCCGTGATCCCCTCGAGGTCGGGCTTGATGTAGATGTCGGTCGGCTTGAGCGTCGCCAGCGAACGGGTGACGTTCTGTTCGGTGAGGATGTTGACCATTTGCGCCGAAACGCTCAGCAGACCGCTGATATCTTCGGCCTTGAGCAGTGGCGAGCCGACGTTGACGGCGATGATGATGTCGGCCTGGCAGCGGGCACGTGCTTCGTCGATCGGCACGTTATCGACCAGGCCGCCATCAACCAGTTTCTTGCCATCGGCCTCGACCGGCGCCATCAGGCCGGGAACCGACATGCTGGCGCGCATTGCCTGCGACAGGCTGCCCCGACGGAAGACCACTTTCTCGCCGCCGACGATATCGGTGGCAATGATCGACAGTGGCAGCGGCAGGGCCTCGATTTCACGTTCGCCAAGATAGTCGCGAACCAGGGTATTGAAAAACAGCTTGATTTTCTGACCCATGACGATGCCGGGTTGCCCTTTCACGCCTTGCGGACCGTAGCCTGTTTCCGAACCCGGCAGGAAGCGCTTGTCGTACACCTTCTTTCGGAAGTTCTGCTGGTCCAGTGGCGGATCGTCGCGGAACAGGTCGTCCCAATCGGCTTCAGCCAGCTTGCTGCGCATGGTTGCCGGACTCAGGCCGCTGGCATAGACGCCGGCAACCAGGGCGCCCATGCTGGTGCCGGCGACACAGTCGACCGGCACGCGCAGTTTTTCAAGCACTTCGAGGACGCCGATGTGTGCCGCGCCGCGCGCGCCGCCACCGCCGAGGACCAGGCCGACGCGCGGCCTGGCCGGTTCGCTGGCGGCCGTTTGCGCCGCAGCGCCGCCGGCAAAAAGAAGTATCCCGGCGGCGAAGGCCATGCGCCCCAGCCTGACTGCCACGGTCGATTCGAAGACGCTTGTACTCACTCCAACTCCTTGTTTTGACATCCGGTCGACAATGCGCTTGCCGCGAGTCGAAGGCTGCGCGCGCCACCCGTCGCCACGCAGTTGATCGGGCATTTAGTGCTTCAGGGCCTCGCCGCGAAGGTAGCCGCCGCCCCGCTTGGCCTGACGGCCAGGGAATTACTCCAGAGCGGTCATCGGCAGCGAGTCGAGAATGGTCAAGGCGGCGTGCGCGTTCTCGGCGGCATCGCGGCCCAGGCTGGTGAGATAACCGCCATCAACCTGCGTCAGCAGGCCTTTGGCGTGTAGCCGCTCGGCGGCAGCAATGACTTCGGGTGCAGCGGTCTTGTGGATTTTCAGGCCTTGCTGCGGGCTTGCCAGGTCAAAGCGGGTCAGGATGTTCAGTTCATTGACCAGATCGGGCGTGAAAGGCATGGCAAGTCCTCGTTGGGTTACGGCGCGGTTGCGCTTGGGGGCTACATTCTAGCGCGACCGGCACGCCTCACTCTCAGGAACTGCACGAGAGCGTCGAGCAGCCGGCTTTATGGCGTGCCCAGTCGGGGCGTCGGGCGCTGAAAGCTGCGCGTCCCGGCTGCTCGTCGAAAGGGTGGCGCAGGACTTCGAGCAGTTCATGAATCCTCTGCGTGTCTCCCTGCTCGGCGCGCTCGATGGCCTGTTGCGCCAGGTAGTTGCGCAGTACGAAGCGTGGGTTGGCCTGATTCATGGTGGCCATGCGGCGTTCTGCCGGCTGTCCGTCCTGGCGCAGGCGAGCGCTGTAGCGCAGCAGCCAGCGCGCCAGGTCGGGTGCAAATTGCCGGCGGAGGTCTTCTCGGTAGAAGGCTTCACGCAAGGTTTCGGGGTCCGCTTGGCCGATGTCGAGCTGCGCCAGCTGGCGGAAGAACCCGGTCATGTCGATCTCGGCCAGGCGCATCAGTTCGAACAGGTCGGCGAGCAGCTCGCCATCGTCCGGTGTCCAGCTACGCAATCCCAGCTTGGCGGCGAAAGCCGTACAGAACTCGGCCGAATAGACTTCGTCGTAACGATCGATAGCCGCTGCCAGCTCTGCCAACGGCGCCGATCCTGTCGGCTGCACTGGCTTCGGCAGCAACGGAAGCAGCGCGTCGGCGAGTCGTTCGAGGTTCCAGCGAGCAATTTCTGGCTGGCGGGCAAAGCAGTAGCGGCGGCTCGAGGCATCGGTGGTGTTTGGCGTCCAGCCGGGATCGAAGTTGTCGACCCACCCGTAGGGGCCGTAGTCGATGGTCAGGCCGAGGATGGACATGTTGTCGGTATTCATGACGCCATGGACAAAGCCGACGCGTAGCCAGTGGGCCATCAGGCGGGCGGTGCGCTCGCAGACTTCGTGGAACCACGCGCCGAGCTTTTGTTCGGGCCTGGCCACCAGCGCGGGGAAGTCGCGGGCAATGGTGAAGTCGACCAGGCGCTGCAGCAGGGCGTGCTCGCCGCGCGCCGCCAGGAGCTCGAAATGCCCGAAGCGGGTGAAGGAAGGCGCCACGCGGCAGACGATGGCTCCGGGCTCGGTGATCGGATGGCCATCGTAGAACATGTCGCGAACGACGTTTTCACCGCTGCCGACCAGGCTCAGCGCGCGCGTCGTCGGCACGCCGAGGTGATGCATTGCCTCGCTGCACAGGAACTCGCGGATCGACGAGCGCAAGACCGCGCGCCCGTCGGCGCGGCGGGCGTACGGCGTTGGGCCGGCGCCTTTGAGTTGCAGTTCGAAACGCTGCCCGCGCCGATTGACCGTTTCACCGAGCAGAATCGCCCGGCCGTCGCCGAGCTGTCCGGCCCATTGCCCGAACTGATGACCGCCGTAACAGCTTGCATAGCCAAGCATGCCAGGCAGCAAGCGGTTACCGGAAAGGGCGCCGAGCATCGCTGACGAGGCCATGTCCTCTTCGTCGAGATCGAGGTCTGCCGCGACTTCGCGCGAATGGGCGAGTAACGTCGGTGCCGCGACCGGTGTCGGGGCGACCGGCGACCAGCAGGCGCCGAAGACTTGCCGCGGCTGGTTGCGCTGTTCGCTATCGCCCGGCAGCTCGCGAACGAAGCGGTTATCGAAGTTCAGCATGAGCGCTGCCGTAGGCGCTTACCGAGCCGGTACGGTGGTGGCGATGGCGACTCCGTAATCGATGCCTGACCTTCGCCCATCAGCCCTGGCGAACCAGGTCGACGATCTGGGCACTGTCCAGCGTGCGTGCGCGTGCCTGCATTTCGGGCAGATAGCGGCTTTGCAGGCCCTTGGCTTCAGCGAGCACGCTGTCGAAGCTGGCACGCAGCATCTCGCTGGAGAAGCTGCGACCGCCGGCATAGTAGCGTCTGGCGACGTGGCCGAGAGCGTAGGTGCTGGCGAAGCTCATTCCCGAGCTTACCGCCTGCTTGCCCAGGCCGCGCAGGAAGCCACCGCCGACCTTGCCGAGCAGGCCGCCAAGCAGCTTGCGTCCGGCCTGTTCGAGATACTGGGAAGTCAGCCCGACACCGAGGGTGGCGAGAAAGTCCTTGATATGCCCGCGGTCGAGCTCGAAACCGTAGGACTTGCCAATGCCGTACACGAGCTTCATTTGCAGCGGAATGATGGCCATCGTCGACAGCGACTCGGGCAGCAGTTCGAGCGCGCCGTTGAGGATCGAGGCCTTGAGAATGGCCTGGTCCAGCTCGGCTTCGCTCGTCGTCGAGGCGTAGCCGGTAGCCACTGCCTCCGGTATCACGACGGTGCGGGGCGTGTCCGCGGTCGTCGGCGCTGCGCTGTCGCTGGCTGTCGCCACTGGCAGTGCGGCGACTGCTTCCACCTGCTGGCTGTAGGCACTGGCCTGCTGCTGGTCGAGGGCCAGGACGTCGCGCAGCTCATCGAGAAAGGCTTTTTCGGCAGTCGATTGCACGCCATCGGCGTCGCACACACAGACGGCCATTTCAAAAGCCAGTTGTTGCGTCTCGGGGGTAGTCAGCGCTGCCGCGGCCGCTGCTATCGTTACCCGTTTGAGCAGGACGTCCTGATAGAGCGCTGCGATATTGATCGATCCCTCGCCGGCCAGGGCGTCGGCGATGCGCTTGATCTCGGCACGTTCGCTTTCGTTCTTGCCGCCGTCGGCAAAAGCGGCCATCAGGCTGAGGGTGAGGATTGCTTGTTGCTGCTGTTCGTTCATGCGCGGTCTCTCTGATCAAGGTGGGATTGGGCACGGCGAGTATCGACAAGTTCCACGGCACAAGCAAGAGCTGCGAAGCGGCTTTTGCGGTCGGAGCCGGTAGTCGGCAACGATCGTGGCGCTCAGCGCGACTCCTTGATCATTCGCGAATGCTTCGGCTGCACTGGTCGGGCGTTGTAGGGGTAGAGGCGCGAAAAGATCCGCAGAGATCGG
>QPGA01000014.1:2093-65400 GCA_003332265.1 Candidatus Accumulibacter meliphilus | reverse complement strand
TCGGAGCCGGTAGTCGGCAACGATCGTGGCGCTCAGCGCGACTCCTTGATCATTCGCGAATGCTTCGGCTGCACTGGTCGGGCGTTGTAGGGGTAGAGGCGCGAAAAGATCCGCAGTTGCTCGGGGGAGAGCTGTTGCGTTTGTTTGAGCACCAGCCAGAGGACATCTTCGCTACAGGGGGGGGTGGTCAGGGAGCCCATGTAGGTGTAGTAACTGCGGTCCTCGGGGATCAAGCTGGCGAGGTCGATGCCCTGCTCGGGTGGTTGCACGTATTCGTTCTTTTCCAGGGGCAGGTTGTTCCATATGCTCTGGATCAGCGGGTTCTCCAGGCCCTGTTCGAGGAGCACGGCGACGACGGCCAGCTCGCCGTCCTCGGACTTGTGCACCAGGTGGATGACCATCTCGAAGGATTGACCGTCTATGCGTTCTTCGGCCGGTCGGTGAAAATGGAATTGCACCAGATCGTAGGTCTTGCCGAGCAGGCCGATGTGGCTGCCGCCGACATCGACCTGCACGGTGTGGCCGTTGTCGATGACGCGAAATTGCGAGGGGCGGTAGGTGAAGCGAATTGGCTCGAGGTCGACACGGAAACCGTCACGGATATCGATCGGCGACTGGCGCTGGCCGTTGGCGCAGGTGGCGTAATCGGGCCGCAGCTTGCCCCAGTTTTCAGGCCGACCTTCCCCTTCATAGGACCAGGGGATCTGCGCGTGCGCGTAGGCGGCGAGGAGGTCCTTGGATTCACTCTTGCTGCTGCCTGCTGGTGAGCTGGCTGGGTGCTCTTCGGCCAGACGCGTAGCGACCCGCCGCGGCGGCCGGCGTGCGGCGGCCGTGGTCGATGTGGCGGTTGCGGTGGCTGCGGCTGTGGCTGTGGCGACTGTAGCGGTGGATTGGCGGGCGGGAGCTCGCGCTTCTTCGGGCTCCGTCTTTTCTGCGGCGCGCGTGTTCAGGTTGGCTCGTTGCACGTCCTTGCGCACCAGGGCCTCGTTGGCCTTGCGTAGTTCGCCAGCGGCCGCGCTGACTTTCTCGGCGGCTTTTCTGGCGGCCTGGAGGGCGTCGTTTCCTGGTTTGGGTCGGCAAACTTCGCGCAGCAGCTTATCGTCGAGCATGCCAGTACGCACGGGCATTTCGACCTGCACCTTGACCTCCTCTGCACGCAGTAGTTCACCTTCGGCCTTGAAGTAGCGTCGTTGCAGAGTGCTGTAGCTGCGCGTCGCGCAGTCGTAACGGTTGACGGCTTCGACGATGCGGTAGGACGAAGAGGTTCTCGGATCGACGATAGGTTTGTCGAGGACGATTCGCCCGTGTGCTTCGGTCTTGCCCTGATCGACTTTCTTGATGCTCGCTCTGTCGAGCTCGACGCGCCGGCCCGGTTCGTCGGAAATGAGCTGCCAGCTTGCGGAAGCCGTTACCGGCGCGATGGTCGCGAGAGCCACGGCAAGAAGCCTGAGGTCTGAAAGCATGGGGAACTCCCTCAATTCGCGCTATGCATCACTCTGTTAACGGACTATACCCATTTAACTTTAGGCGATCGGGCGAGCTGGCAGGCAAGAAAAAACCCTGGCGGGCCGTTTGGCGCCGCCAGGGTTTGCTTGCGTGTGGCTGGTGATCGACTACTTAGTGGCTGGCACCGGAAGCACCAAAGCCGGTCTGGGCACGTACGTACTGGTCTTCGAACGCGTCCCGCTCCTTGGCTGCCCGGGCGCTGCTGTCCGAGACCGAGAAAACGTAGGCCAGGAAGAAGGCGATGGGCATCGCGAACAGCGCCGGCTGCGTGTAGGGGAACAGCGGCGCTGCATTGTGCAGCACGTCGACCCATACCGCTTTCGAGAAGACGACGAAAAGGACTGCGGAAATGACGCCGCCGTAGCCGCCCCACAGTGCGCCGCGAGTGGTCAGCCCTTTCCAGTACATCGAGAGAATCAGGACCGGGAAGTTGGCTGCGGCAGCGACGCCGAAAGCCAGACCGACCATGAAGGCGATGTTCTGCTTTTCGAAGGCGATACCGAGGATGATGGCCAGGATGCCGAGGGCGATGGTCGCCATCCGCGAAACCTTGATCTCTTCCTTGTCCGTGCATTCGCCTTTCCTGATCACGCGTGCGTAGATGTCGTGCGCGATTGCCGAAGCGCCGGCCAGGGCCAGGCCCGAGACGACGGCCAGGATGGTGGCGAAAGCGACCGCCGCCAGGAAGCCGAGCAGCATGTTGCCGCCAACCGCATGCGCCAGGTGCATGGCGACCATGTTGCCACCACCGATCAGTGCGCCCTTGATGTCACCGCCCTCGAAGTACTCGGGGTTCTGGCCGACCAGAAGAATGGCAACCAGGCCCATCAGGAAGATGACGTTGAAGAAGAAGCCGACGAAGCCGGATGCGTAGAGCACCGACTTGCGGGCTTCCTTGGCGTTGCCAACGGTGAAGAAGCGCATCAGGATGTGCGGCAGACCAGCGGTACCGAACATCAGGCCAAGACCGAGGGAGAGCGCCGTCACCGGATCCGAGAGCAGGCTACCCGGTGCCATCAACGAGGCACCCTGCTTATGAACCGCCTGCGCTTTTTCGAGCAGGGTGGTCAGCGAAAAGCCGAACTGCGAGAAGCCGAGAATCAGCACCAGCGTACCGCCGAAGAGCAGCAGGCAGGCCTTGATGATCTGCACCCAGGTCGTTGCCACCATGCCGCCGACGGTCACATAGACCATCATCAGAACGCCAACGACGAAGATGGCGACGTTGTACTCGAGGCCGAAAAGCAGCTTGATCAACTGCCCGGCACCGACCATCTGGGCGATCAGGTAGAAGACCACCACCACCAGCGACGACAGCGCGGCCATCGTCCGTACGCTCGGGTCGAGACGATACGAGGTGATGTCCGAGAAAGTGAAGCGGCCGAGGTTACGCAGTCGTTCAGCCATCAGGAAGAGGATGATCGGCCAGCCGGCAAAGAACGCCATCATGTAGATGTAGGCGTCGTAGCCGCGGCTGAAAGTCATCGCCGTGAGACCGAGCAGGGTTGCCGCCGACATATAGTCGCCGGCAATTGCCAGACCGTTCTGGAAGCCGGTGATGCCGCCGCCGGCGGTATAGAAGTCGGCGGTGGACTTGGTGCGGCCGGCTGCCCAGTAGGTGATGCCCATGGTCATGGTCACGAAGATCAGGAACATGATGATCGCGTGCCAGTTGGTGGGCTGTGTCTTGATTTCGCCTTGCAGGGCGGGGCCCGCGGCAACGGCCAGGCCGGCGAAAGCCAGCAGGGCGAGTGCCGTTGTAAATCGCTTGCTCATTTCGTCTCCTTCTGCGCTTCTTTGATGATTTCGGCCGTCAGGTCGTCAAACTCGCCATTGGCGCGGCGGACGTAAAGGAAGGTCAGAAGCCAGAAAAAGATGAACATCACCATTTCGGCAGTGTAGCCGATGGCCCACATCGATCCCTCGGCGATCGGTTGCCCGAGCATCTTGGGATTGAAGGCAACCAGCAAGAAGAAGCCGTAGAAAATAACCAGCACGATGGCTGACAAGGTCCAGGCGAAGCTCCCTCGCTTCTGAACCAGCTGGTCGAACTTCGGATTGCGCCGAATTCGATCGTATATAACGCTACTCATTTGTACTTATCCTCCTTGTTTGTCTTGCGAAATGATTGTGAAACCAATTTTCCAGATGTTGACAAGACCACTCCCCTCGGGGCGTCGAATACTAACCCAGATCCCTACATGGTTCAATCCACTGCTCTGCCGAGTGTTTTTTCCCGCGCAGCGGCTCTGCCGATGAAGGGGGCTTGCTGGCGCTGCCTTGCCCCAGGCACCGAAGTTGCGCTGCCCGTCGGGGTCGAGGAGGGGCTGTTGCGGCGTGCTTCGGCCTCGAGCAGCAAAGCTTCCCCGAAGCAGCTGCCATCCGACAGGCCCACGCAGCTGGCGGCCTTGCCGGTACGCCAGTGGCTGATGGTGATACTGCATTGCACAATGACTAGCGAAAAAAAAAGACTAGAATCGCGCAGAACAATATAAGTAAAAGCGTGCCGTCACGATAACGGCCGTGAATGCACCGGAGGAGACAAGATGCCGGAAACTGCGTCGTCGCAAGCGCTGGATACTTTTCCGCGCTTGCTGTTGGAGCATGCCCAGGTGCGCGGCGGCAAGGTGGCCATGCGCGAGAAGGACCTGGGGATTTGGCAGTGCTGGACCTGGCAGAAGGTTGCCGACGAGGTGCGCGCGCTGGCCTGCGGTCTTGTCGAAATGGGCTTCAAGCGTGGCGAGAACGTGGCCATTGTCGGCGACAATCGGCCGCGCATGTACATGATGATGAGCGCCGTACAGTGTCTTGGCGGGGTGCCCTTGCCGCTCTACCAGGATGCAGTGGCCAACGAGATGCTTTTCGTTCTGGTCGACGCCGAGGTCCGCTTCCTGTTCGTCGAAGATCAGGAGCAGGTCGACAAGGTCCTTGAGCTGCAGGAGCAGTTGCCGCAACTGCGCCACGTCTTCTACGACGATCCGCACGGCATGCGCCACTACACGCAGCCCTTCATCCACGACGTGCGCGAGCTGATGGAGATGGGGCGGATACACAACCGCAACCATCCTGCTCTGCTGACCAGCGAGGTCGCGGCCGGCAGCCCGGACGACGTCAGCGTCATGCTGTATACCTCGGGGACGACGGGTAGGCCAAAAGGCGTGTGCCTGACGCATCACGCCTTCATCAGCGCCGCCCGCGGTGGCGCCGATTTCGATCATCTGACGGCAGACGAAGACATCCTCTCCTACCTGCCGATGGCCTGGGTGGGCGACCATCTGTTTTCGTTTGCGCAGGCGATGATCACCGGTTTCACCATCAACTGCCCGGAGTCGGCCGAGACGGTAATGAACGATCTGCGGGAAATCGGCCCGACCTACTACTTCGCACCGCCGCGCGTTTTTGAGAACCTGTTGACGCAGGTGATGATCCGCATGGAAGACGCCAGCGCCATCAAGCAGAAGATGTTCCACTATTTCATGGCCGTGGCGCGGCGCAGCGGTGCCGAGATTCTCGATGGCAAAGCGGTGTCCTTCGCCGATCGCGTGCTCTATGGACTGGGCAACTTTTTTGTTTTCGGGCCGCTGAAGAACGTCCTCGGACTGAGTCGCGTGCGCGTCGCCTATACCGCCGGCGCGGCGATCGGCCCCGACCTTTTCCGTTTCTACCGCTCGATCGGCATCAACCTCAAGCAGCTCTACGGTCAGACCGAAACCTGTGCCTACGTCTGTCTGCAACCCGACGGCGAGATCAAGTTCGACAGCGTCGGCAAGCCGGCACCCGGGGTCGAGGTGAAGATTGCCGACAACGGCGAAATCCTGGTCAAGGGTCCGATGCTGCTCAAAGAGTACTACAAGCGGCCGGACGCGACCGCCGAAGCGATCAATGCCGACGGCTATTTCATGACCGGTGACGCCGGCATGTTCGACGACGAGGGGCATCTCAAGATCATCGATCGCGCCAAGGATGTCGGCAAACTGGCCAACGGCGCCATGTTTGCACCCAACTTCATTGAGAACAAGCTCAAGTTCTTCCCCTTCGTCAAGGAGGCGGTGGTCTTCGGCGATCGCCGCGAGATGGTCTGTGCGTTCATCAACATCGACATCGGCGCGGTTGGTAACTGGGCCGAGCGGCGCGGCATCGCGTATTCGGGGTATACCGATCTGGCCGCCAAGGTGGAGGTCTATGGGCTGATCCAGGAGTCGATCGAACAGGTGAATTCCGAACTGCTTGGCGAAGGCCCGCTGGCCGATTCGCAGATTCATCGTTTCCTGATCCTGCACAAGGAGCTCGATCCCGATGATGACGAGTTGACGCGCACACGCAAGGTACGCCGCGGTTTCGTCGCCGAGAAGTACGGGGTCTTGATCGACGCGCTGTACGCTGGCAAGGACAGCCAGTTCATCGAAACGGCGGTGAAATTCGAGGACGGGCGGCAAGGCAAGGTCGCCGCCGATCTGGTCATCCGGGATCTGAAAACCTTTGCTATTGCCGGGAGGGCCGCGTCATGAGTCGGCAGATCGGCGAAGTCGTTCTCGACCTGAAACAGGTTTCGCTGTCCTTCGGCGGCGTCAAGGCGCTGACCGGCATCTCGTTTGATGTGCGCGAACACGAGATCCGGGCGATCATTGGCCCCAACGGTGCCGGCAAGAGTTCGATGCTCAATGTGATCAACGGCGTTTATCGGCCGCAGGAAGGCGAGATCATCCTGCGCGGTCAGCGGTTCACGAAAATGAACCCCTACAAAGCCGCCCAGGCCGGTATCTCGCGGACTTTCCAGAACATTGCCCTGTTCAAGGGAATGAACGTCATCGACAACCTGATGACCGGGCGCAACCTGAAAATCAGGAGCAACCTGATTCAGCAGGCCTTCTGGTGGGGACCGGCACGACGCGAGGAACTCGAGCATCGCGCCAAGGTTGAGGAAGTGATCGACTTTCTCGAAATCCAGCACATTCGCAAGACGCCGGTCGGACGACTGCCTTACGGTTTGCAAAAGCGCGTAGACCTCGGTCGCGCCCTGGCCATGGAGCCGAGCATCCTGCTGCTTGACGAGCCAATGGCCGGCATGAACGTCGAAGAAAAGCAGGACATGTGCCGCTTCATTCTCGACGTCAATGACCAGTTCGGGACGACCATCGTGCTCATCGAGCACGACATGGCGGTGGTGATGGATATCTCCGACCGGGTCGTCGTTCTCGACTACGGCAAAAAGATCGGTGACGGTGATCCGGACGCGGTCCGCAACAATCCGGACGTCATCAGCGCCTATCTTGGCGCCAGCCACTGACGGTCCTGACCTGTCGAGAAACCACAGATCATGAAAGGGATGACCGTCTCCCTCTTCCCCCAGCCCTTCTCCCACAGGGGGAGAAGGGAGGTTTGTGAGTCGCGTACGCGACGTCCACGGTAAGGAGTGATGCGATGGGTTTCTTCCTGGAAACATTGATCGGTGGCCTGATGGCCGGCATGCTCTATTCGCTGGTGGCGCTCGGCTTCGTGCTGATTTTCAAGGCCTCCGGCGTGTTCAACTTCGCGCAGGGGGCGATGGTCTTGTTTGCCGCTCTGGCCATGGCCCGTTTTGCGGAGTGGATTCCGGGCTGGTTCGGCCTCGAGGGTTCGTACCTGGGAACCGCCGCAGCCTTCGTCGTCGCCGGGGCCTTGATGTTCGTGGTCGCCTGGTTGATCGAACGCCTGGTTCTGCGTCATCTGGTCAATCAGGAGGGCGCGACGCTGCTGATGGCTACGCTAGGCATCGCCTATGTTCTTGAAGGCGTCGGCAGCAGCCTTTTCGGCAGCAGCATCTATACGATCGACGTCGGCATGCCCAAGGATCCGGTGTTTCTCTTCGAAGGGACTTTCGCAGGCGGCTTGCTGATCAACAAGGAGGATTTCATCGCCGCCTTGATCGCCGCCGTCCTGGTCGGCCTGCTAACCCTTTTCTTCCAGAAGACGACCACCGGGAGAGCCCTGCGGGCGGTGGCCGACGATCATCAGGCGGCGCAATCGATCGGCATTCCATTGAATCGCATCTGGGTGATCGTCTGGTGCGTCGCCGGCCTGGTTGCCTTGGTCGCCGGCGTGATCTGGGGGTCGAAACTCGGGGTCCAGTTCTCCTTGTCGACGGTGGCCCTGCGGGCGCTGCCGGTGGTCATTCTCGGCGGGCTGACTTCGGTTCCCGGCGCCATCATCGGCGGCTTGATCATCGGTGTCGGCGAGAAACTTTCCGAGGTCTACATCGGGCCGATGGTGGGCGGCGGCATCGAGATCTGGTTTGCCTACGTACTGGCTCTGGTCTTTCTTCTGTTCAGGCCGCAAGGCCTGTTCGGGGAAAAGATCATCGACCGCGTCTAATCGGGGAGCAGGCAAGTGCTATATAGAGAAAACGGTCAGTTCAAGACTTCTTACGCCGCCGACCAGCAAATTTTTCCGATCACCCAGGACCGCTGGGCGATCATCGGCATCCTGGTGTTCGCCTTCGTCGCCGTCCCGCTGCTGGTCGACGAGTACATGTTCCGTGCCATCCTGATTCCCTTTGTAATCCTGTCGCTGGCCGCTCTCGGGGTCAATATCCTGGTCGGCTTCTGCGGGCAGATCACGCTCGGTGCCGGCGCCTTCATGGCCGTCGGGGCGTACGCGGCGTACAACTTCCACATTCGTGTCGAAGGCATGCCCTTGCTCGTGTCACTGCTGCTTGGCGGCCTGACTGCCGCCGCCGTGGGCATCGTCTTCGGGATCCCGAGTTTGCGTGTGCGCGGTCTTTACCTGGCGGTCGCCACCCTGGCGGCGCAGTTTTTCACCGACTGGGTTTTTCTACGCGTTCCCTGGTTTACGGACAACGCCTCGTCGGGCTCGGTTTCGGTTTCCAACCTGCAGGTGATGGGCTGGCAGATCAACAACCCGCTCAACAAATATCTGTTTTGCCTGGCGATCCTGACCGTCTTCGCACTGATGGCAAAGAACATGACGCGTAGCGCCATCGGCCGGCAGTGGATGGCGATCCGTGACATGGATGTGGCTGCCGAAGTGATCGGAATTCGGCCGCTGTTTGCCAAGCTCTCGGCATTTGCCGTCAGTTCCTTCTTCGTCGGCACGGCCGGCGCGCTGTGGGGCTTCGTACACCTCGCCTCGTGGGAGCCGGCCGCCTTCTCGGTCGATCGTTCGTTCCAGTTGCTGTTCATGGTCATTATTGGTGGTCTCGGTTCGATCATGGGCAGTTTCTTCGGCGCGGCCTTCATCGTCGTTCTTCCGATCGCCCTCAATCAACTGCTGCCGGCGATCGGTGACCTGGTCGGCGTCGAAATATCGACCGCGGGCATCTCGCACGCCGAGTTGATCATCTTCGGCGGCCTGATCGTCTTCTTCCTGATCAAGGAGCCGCACGGCATAGCGCGCCTGTGGTCGACCGGCAAGGAAAAGCTGCGGCTCTGGCCATTCCCGCACTGATGCGCGGGGAGCGGGCCGCTTCACATTTGTAATGGAGTTTGTCGCAGTCGTAGGTGTTGTTGCAGTGGTATCGCCATTTCAATAAGAGGAGACACGAATGAACTTAAGCAAGCTCGTACTTACTGCTTCACTGGGCGCCATCGCTCTGTCGTCGCTGGCGACCGCGCCGGCGGCGGCGCAGCAGGCCAAGGAACAGTACTTTCCGGTCCTGGTGTACCGCACCGGCGCCTACGCTCCAAACGGCGCTCCCTGGGCCAATGGTTATGTTGATTACCTGAAGCTGGTCAACGCGCAGGGCGGTATCAACGGCGTCAAGCTCATTTTCGAGGAGTGTGAGACGGGTTACGCCACCGACCGCGGTGTCGAGTGCTACGAGCGTCTGAAAGGCAAGCACGGCGGTGCGACGAACTTCCAGCCCCTGTCGACCGGCGTTACCTTTGCGCTGACCGAAAAGGCACCGAAAGACAAGATTCCGTTGATCACCGCCGGTTACGGCCGTAGCGAATCGACAAACGGCGCGGTCTTTCCCTGGAACTTCCCCTTGCTTGGTACCTACTGGGTTGGCGCTGACGTTGCGATTCAGTACATCGCCAAGCAGGAAGGCGGCGCCGACAAGCTGAAAGGCAAGAAAATCGCTCTGGTGTATCACGACAGTCCGTACGGCAAGGAACCGATTCCGGTCCTCGAGGAATTGGGCAAGAAGCATGGTTTCCAGGTGCAACTGCTGCCCGTGGCGCACCCCGGCGTCGAGCAGAAAGCAACCTGGCTGCAGATCCGGCAGAGCAAGCCCGACTACGTTCTGCTCTGGGGCTGGGGGGTGATGAATTCGACCGCTCTACGTGAGGCGCAGGCGACCGGTTATCCGCGCAACAAGATGCTGGGCATCTGGTGGGCGGGCGCCGAACCCGATGTCAAAGACGTTGGTGAGGGGGCTAAAGGCTATAGCGCGCTGACTTTGCAGCATGGTGCCGAGCACAATTCCAGGATCGCCAAGGACGTTCTTGCTGCCTTGCACGCCAAGGGTGAGGGGACCGGACCAAAAGAGGAGGTCGGCGACGTGCTCTACATGCGTGGCCTGATTTCGGCGATGCTCGCCGTCGAAGGGGTTCGCAAGGCCCAGGAGCGCTACGGCAAGGGCAAGGTGATGACCGGCGAGCAGGTGCGTTGGGGTCTCGAGCATCTCGATCTCGACCAGAAAACGCTCGATGCAATGGGCTTCGCTGGCGTGATGCGTCCGGTGAAGACTTCCTGCCTGGACCACATGGGATCGTCGTGGGTACGCATTCAGACCTGGAACGGCAAGAAGTGGGAGTTTGTTTCCCCCGACTGGTATCAGGCCGACGACACGACTTTGCGCCCGATGGTCATGCTCGCCTCCGGCAAGTACGCGGAAGAGAAGAACCTGACGCCGCGCACGCCCGAGGAGTGCAACAAGTAAGTGCCGTGGACTCGTCACCGCGAGTCCTTTGTCAGCCCTCCCGCTTGCGGGAGGGCGGCCCGCTGAGCGAAGAGACGCCATGAGCACTGCCAACATCCTTCTCCGAGTCAATAGCATCGAGGTCATCTACAACCACGTGATCCTGGTTCTCAAGGGCGTTTCCTTCAGCGTTCCCGAAGGCGGTGTCGTGGCGCTGCTTGGCGGCAACGGTGCCGGCAAGACGACGACCCTGCGCGCGGTCAGCAATCTGTTGCACGGCGAGCGCGGCGAAGTCACCAAAGGAAGCATTGAGTTGCGCGACGAGCGCATCGAGGCGCTGACGCCGGCCGACCTCGTTAAACGCGGCGTCATTCAGGTGATGGAGGGGCGGCACTGCTTTGGCCACCTGAGCATCGAGGAAAACCTGCTCACTGGTGCCTACACGCGCCGTGATGGCAAAGCGGCCATCAACGAGACTCTGGAAAAAGTCTACTCGTATTTTCCACGCCTGAAGACGCGCCGCAGCAGCCAGGCGGCCTACACCTCGGGTGGCGAGCAACAGATGTGCGCCGTCGGCCGGGCGCTGATGGCCAAGCCAAGCATGGTGCTGCTCGACGAGCCGTCGATGGGTCTGGCGCCGCAAATCGTCGATGAGGTGTTCGGCATCGTCAAGGATCTGAATCAGAAGGAAGGCGTGACCTTCCTCCTCGCGGAACAGAACACCAACATGGCGCTGCGTTACGCAGACTTTGGCTACATTCTCGAAAACGGCCGCGTGGTCATGGAGGGTGCCGCCAAGGAACTCGCTGCCAACGAAGACGTCAAGGAGTTCTACCTCGGCCTGTCGTCGGCCGGGCGCAAGAGCTTCAAAGACGTCAAGCACTATCGTCGTCGCAAGCGCTGGCTTTCCTGAACCGCCCGTGGGCTGCCGCGTCGCGCTGTCTGCTTTGGTGGCGGCATGGCGGGCTGTCTTCACTGTTTGGCGCGAACTTTCTTATCGTGTGAGTGACAAGCCATGGATTACTACGATTCTCTGGAAACGCGTTCGCCGGCCGAGCGCGAAGCCTGGCTGATGGGACGCCTGTCGCAGCAGCTTGAGCATGCCAAGAGGAATTCAGCGTACTGGCGCCAGCTGTTTGCTGGCCTTGCCGCCGACACCATCGATTCGCGCGCTGCACTGGCAACACTGCCGGTGACGCGCAAGAGCGAGCTCGGCCAACTGCAACGCGCGGCACTGCCTTTCGGTGGCCTGACGGCGACGCCAATGACCGGCTTGTCCCGGGTTTTTGCTTCGCCGGGTCCGATCTATGATCCCGAGGGCCGTGGCCAGGACTGGTGGCGTTTCGCGCGCGTCCTCTTTGCCACCGGGTTCCGGGCCGGCGATCTGGTGCACAACACTTTTTCCTACCATTTCACACCGGCCGGCTTCATGCTCGAAGGCGCGGCGCAGAAGCTCGGTTGTCCGGTTTTTCCAGCCGGCGTCGGCCAGACCGATATGCAGGTGCAGGCGATTGCCGACCTCAAGCCGGTGGCCTATGTCGGCACGCCTTCGTTTCTGCGCATCATTCTCGACAAAGCCGACGAAGTAGGTGCCGATGTCAGCTCATTGCGCAAGGCGGTCGTCTCGGGCGAAGCTTTGCCGCCGACGCTGCGCAAGCTGCTCAATGAGCGTGGCGTGCTTGTTCGCCAGGCCTATGCGTCTGCCGATCTCGGCCTGATTGCCTATGAGACGCCGAGTGAGGAGGGGCTGGTCGTCGAGGAAGAGGTGCTGCTCGAAATCGTTCGTCCCGGTACCGGCGATCCGGTGGCCGAAGGGGAGGTCGGCGAAGTGGTGGTGACCAGTTTCAATCCGGATTACCCGCTGATTCGCTTTGCTACCGGCGATCTTTCGGCCTTTCTGCCGGGGATCAGCCCCTGCGGCAGGACCAATGTGCGCATCAGGGGCTGGCTGGGGCGCGCGGATCAGACGACCAAGGTCAAGGGGATGTTCGTACACCCTTCGCAGGTCGCGGCGCTTGTCGCGCGGCACGGCGAAATTGGCCGCGCGCGGCTGGTGGTCGACAATGCCGGCGGTCGGGATCGAATGACCCTGTACTGCGAGGTCGCGCAGCCCTCGGACGCACTGCAGGCGGCGCTGGTGGCCAGCATTCGCGAGCTCACCAAGCTGCGTGCCGAGGTGGCTTTCCGGGCTGCGGGAGCCCTGGCCAACGACGGCAAGGTGATCGAAGACCTGCGCAGCTACGAATGAGGCGCGTACTGGCCGTCATTGCCGGTTCATTGCTGGCTGCTGCGCTGCTCGCTGACGACGCTGCGCCGGCGGCAAGCGCTTCCTCTGCTGCGTCCGCGCCGCAGCTCGGTGACTGCGTGATCTTTAGTGAAGGCGGCGCCGGCCGGCTGCTGAAGGCGCCGACCTATTGGCTGAAAGGTTCGATCGCCGCGCTTTCCCGCCAGCGGCGGCAGCTTGATCGCTGTCCACACCTCGGCAAACCCGCTGCCGCCTATACAGCAGCCGACCACGCGCGCCTGGCGGCCGCGATGCCTTGCGTGGAGCCGGCTTCGGTGAGCGTTGTGGATACGCTGCCCCGGGAGGTCGAGGTGACGCGCGTGCAGGTGCTGGTCTCCGAATGGGAAACGCCGTGGTCGCATCAGCACGGCACGCCAGGATGGCTGTTCCGCGGTCAGTTCCTGGAGCAGACCCTGCAGAAGGGGGCGCTGATCGACATGGATGCGGCCTGGCTCGAGCGCTGCGAGGACGAGCGATGAGTGCGATGAGTGGCGCACCCCTGCGCGGAGTGCGTGTTCTTGATCTGACCCGTCTGCTTCCCGGCCCAGTGGCGAGCTTGCATCTGGCCGACCTGGGCGCCGATGTGATCAAGATCGAAGATCATGGGGCTGGCGATTACGCGCGCTTGCTCGGCGAGGGCCCGGCTGGGGTCAGTGCTTTCTATCGCAGCGTCAACCGCAACAAGCGCGGTCTATGCCTCGACCTCAAACAGGAACAGGGGCAGGCAGTCTTGCTGCGTCTGGCGACTACTGCCGACGTGCTGGTCGAGAGTTTCCGGCCCGGGGTCAGCGACCGGCTCGGCATCGGCTATCCGGCGCTGCGCTCGATCAACCCCAAGCTGGTCTATTGCGCGATCACCGGTTATGGCCAGAGTGGACCGCTGGCGATGGCCGCTGGGCACGATCTCAACTACATTGGCCTGGCCGGTGTCCTCGATCAGATTGGTGTCGATGGGGGGCCGCCAGCGATCCCCAATCTGCAGATGGGCGACTTGTTGGGCGGCGCGATGAGCGCCGTTATGGGTATTCTCGCGGCCTTGTTCGATGCTCAGCGCAGTGGCCAGGGTCGCCTGGTCGACGTGGCGATGAGCGACGCGGTTCTGGCACACAACCTTTTTCCGCTGTTCGCGATGCAGAGTGCTGGCGGCCTGCCCGAGCGCGGGCGCGATCTGCTTACCGGAGCTGACCCTGGCTATGGGGTGTACGCCACAGCGGATAGTCGCTACATGGCTGTCGCGCCGCTCGAGAAGAAGTTCTGGGACGTCTTCTGTGCGGCACTGGAACGTCCTGACTGGAAGCCCCTGCACGCTGTGCGCGGCGCGACCGCGCTTGCCTTGCGCGCGGAAATAGAGACCCTCTTTGCGAGTCGCACACAGGCCGACTGGAGCAACTTCTTTGCCGACATCGATTGCTGCGTGACGCCGGTACTCGCTGTGGCGGAGGCTCTCGAACATGCGCATTTTGTCGCGCGTCAGATGGCGGTGCACGCTGACGGGGTTGTTCAGTACGCGCCGCCGGTGAAGCTCTCGGGCTGGGTTTTTGCGGTCGAGCGCGCTGCGCCCGCTGCTGGCGAGCACGGCGAGGAGATCCTGCGCGAGGCAGGGTTTGCGGCGAGCGAGATCATCGCCATGCGCGCGGCGTCGATCATCTGACGCCGCGGCCGTCGGCTTGCCCCTGTGTGCTTAGGGCTTCTTCGGCGCGTCGTCGCCTGAAGCCGCCTGTTGCGCGGCGGCCGCAGCCTGCTTCATCTGTTCCTGCATCTGCTGCATCATGGTCCAGGGCCACATTGCCGCCTGTTTGAGCGCATCGGCGCCTTCTGGACTGCCAAGCGCTGTCGTCTGCGTGTCGTCGCTTCCGGCGGTGGCACCGGCTGTGAGACTGGTGCCCATCTGGCTCATCGCGCGCACAGCGTTGAGCGTCACGCATTGCATTTCCAGGCCCTGGATGGTCATCTGCAGCATCGACAAATTCATTTTCAGCCAGCTCTCGACGGCTTTGAGATCCTTGACCTTCTTCTCGATTTCATCAACGTCCAGCGTCGGGGTGACCATGCCCGGCAAGGAAAAGCCCATATTGCCAAACATTTTTTTGGCGAAGCTCATCGGATCGGTTAGAGAATCGTTACTGGACATTTTTTTCGGCTCCGGTGGTGATGGAATCGGTCATGTTAGCAAAGTTTCACCGTCTCCGGGGTGGGGCGCCGACTGTTGGCAATCGCTGCTCGCTGGCAACCGTGGCGGCCGACCTCGGTGTGCGCATGAAGCGCGCATGAAGCGTCGTCCCGGGGCGCGCTCACAGGCGGTAGCAGAACAGTCGCGTCTGGCGCGCGTCGTCGACTTCGATGACCTGCTCGGCGGCGACATCGGGCACCGCGAAACTGTTACTGATGAACAGCGCGCCGGGGCGCATTTCCCGCTGCGCCTTTTCCCAGAGGGCGGCCATCGGGACCGGTGAGAGGAAGGCATAGACGACGTCGTAGGCGCACAGTTCGGTGCGCCAGAGGTCGCCCCAGCGCCAGTCGCAGTTGCCTAGCCCGGCCATGCGCAGGCGTCCGCAGGCCCAGGCCGCTGGCGCATTCTCGACGCCGGTGAAGTGCGCATCGGGCCGCTGCCGGGCGAGCGGACCGAGCACGCTGCCGACACCGGCGCCAAGGTCGAGAAAGCGCATCTGGGGCAGCTCTCGGGTCAACGCGGCGAGGGCTGCCGCGGTGGCTGCGTTGGACAGGAAGAGCGGTATCTGGCCACCTAGTGCGCCGCGATAGACGAGTAGCAGCACGAAGAACAGCAGCAGGTACCAGCCCGGGTCAATGCCGATCATCGAAGCCGACCACGCCAGCGGTACGAAGAGCGCGTGGATCAGCCGCCACCACCAGGCCTGACGCGTGAGACTGGCGAAGAGCAGGGCGGTGGCGCCAATGGCCAGAGCGGTTTGTGGCCACGGCAGCGGCTCGTTGCGCAGTCCGTAATATGGCCAGGCCAGCGACAGCACGGCGAGTGTCGCGGCGAGTTGCAGGGCCAGTTGACGAAGTTGCGAGGCAAAGACGGGCAGCCCGGCGTCAGTGGATTCGGGTGCGGGTGAAGACAAGGTCTTGCTCCGGAGGATTGGGCGCTGCGTTGGAATGTCGGCAGGGGCTACATGAGCGCATGGCCCGCGCCGGGGCCCTGCCAGGCCGGGTTGCTGGCCTGCTCGCTCAGCCTGCCACAGGCGCGAACGGTCCTCGTTGTGCGTCGCCCAGGCGAACTCCTGGCCGCCGAAACTGCCGGCAATCCCCAGCACGATCTGCGCTTGTTCGCTGACCGCCGCTGGCCTTGATGATTTGCCCGTCGGCCAGGATCACCGTCATGCCCGGCACATTGTCGCCCGGGTCAATCGGAACGAATAGCCCGCTGCTCTTCAGGGCTGCGTTCAGCTGCAGGCGCGTGACCCCGACTTCGACCGAACTACCGACGCCATAGGGGACGATGGGTATGCGAATCGACTCGCCCTGCGAGAAACGCGAGGCAAAGCGGTCTTTCAGGGTCGCCACGAGATGCTCAGGGAGAGGCGGGTGCTTGGGCAAAGGACTGTTCAGTGAGGGGCTCATCGCGCCAGGAGGATCCTTTTTTCGTGCTACGGATAGGGACGCAGGCGATTTTACGCCCTTGCGTACGCGAAAGTGTCAAAAGAGCTGTACGCGGGCTTCGCTTCTCGTCTATAATCTTGCGCTGCTCGAAAAACAATTTGACAGTTATTTTCCCAGGTGCCAGAATCCTGGGTTCTGAGCTGGAGGGATACCCAAGTGGCCAACGGGATCAGACTGTAAATCTGACGGCTCTGCCTTCGAAGGTTCGAATCCTTCTCCCTCCACCAAAAATGCCGCTGTTGGTGGCCTTGTTTTAGCGTGCTTCGGGTAATGGTTTTGCGGGTGTAGCTCAATGGTAGAGCTGAAGCCTTCCAAGCTTATGACGAGGGTTCGATTCCCTTCACCCGCTCCACGCGGTCCACGTTATGGCCGCAGAACAGCATCAGGCATCGCGCACGCCGCCCATGTAGCTCAGCGGTAGAGCACTCCCTTGGTAAGGGAGAGGTCGACAGTTCAATTCTGTCCATGGGCACCACTGTTGGGTGCCGTAGATTCACTAATTTTTAACGTCTTGAGGTACCGGTAATGGCCAAGGGAAAATTTGAACGTACGAAGCCACACGTCAACGTGGGTACGATTGGGCACGTTGACCACGGCAAGACAACGCTGACGGCGGCGATCACGACCATTCTGTCGAAGAAGTATGGCGGTACCGCCAAAGCCTACGACCAGATCGACGCGGCGCCGGAAGAAAAGGCGCGCGGGATCACGATCAATACTGCGCACGTCGAGTACGAGACGGCAAAGCGCCACTACGCGCACGTCGATTGCCCGGGTCACGCTGACTATGTGAAGAACATGATTACCGGTGCCGCGCAGATGGATGGCGCGATTCTGGTGTGCTCTGCCGCTGATGGTCCGATGCCGCAGACGCGCGAGCACATTCTGTTGGCCCGCCAGGTGGGTGTACCGTACATCATTGTCTATCTGAACAAGTGCGACATGGTTGATGATGCCGAGCTGCTCGAGCTGGTGGATATGGAAGTGCGCGAGCTGCTTTCCAAATACGATTTCCCCGGCGACGACGTGCCGATCATCCAGGGTTCTGCGCTGAAGGCCCTCGAGGGTGACCTGGGCGAGCTCGGTGAGCTGTCGGTGCTGGCCCTGGCGGATGCGCTGGATAGCTACATTCCGACCCCCGAGCGCGCCATCGACAAGCCTTTCCTGTTGCCGATCGAGGACGTTTTCTCGATCTCCGGTCGCGGTACCGTGGTTACCGGTCGTGTCGAGCGCGGCATCGTCAAGGTGGGTGAAGAAGTCGAGATTGTTGGTATCAGGCCGACGGTGAAGACCATCTGCACCGGCGTCGAGATGTTCCGCAAGCTGCTCGACGAAGGTCGGGCGGGCGACAACGTCGGTGTTCTGCTGCGCGGTGTCAAGCGTGAAGATGTCGAGCGCGGTCAGGTGCTGGCCAAGCCCGGTTCGATCAAGCCGCACACCCACTTCTCGGGTGAGGTGTATGTCTTGTCGAAAGAAGAGGGCGGTCGTCACACGCCGTTCTTCAATAACTATCGCCCACAGTTCTACTTCCGCACGACGGATGTGACCGGTGCCATCTCGATGCCTGAAGGCGTTGAAATGGTGATGCCTGGTGACAACATCCAGATGACGGTCAAGCTGATTGCGCCGATCGCCATGGAAGAAGGTCTCCGTTTTGCTATTCGCGAAGGTGGCCGTACCGTAGGCGCCGGTGTGGTTGCAAAAATCATCGAGTAGTTTGAAAAAAAACTTCGGGCGGTGCCAGCTGGGCCGCCCATCGCTCTTTGGAATATGACATGCAAAGCCAAAAAATTCGGATTCGTCTGAAAGCCTTCGACTACCGCTTGATCGATCAGTCCGCCCAGGAAATCGTCGAAACCGCCAAGCGTACCGGCGCTGTTGTCCGTGGTCCGGTTCCCCTGCCAACGCGCATCCAGCGTTTTGACCTTCTTCGCTCGCCGCACGTCGACAAGACTTCGCGCGATCAGTTCGAGATGCGTACCCACCTGCGACTGATGGACATCATCGATCCGACCGACAAGACCGTCGATGCGCTGATGAAGCTTGATCTGCCGGCTGGTGTCGACGTCGAAATTAAGTTGCAGTAACGATCGCCTTACGGCTATAATTGCCGGCTTTGGTCGGGCAGCTGCGTTCTCTCGCTGCCCGTTTTGTTTGAAGCGCTCGCCGGCCAATCGTAGCCGGTCAGAGGAGAATAAACATGAGTCTAGGCCTTGTTGGACGCAAGGTCGGCATGACGCGCATTTTTACCGAGGCTGGCGCAAGCATCCCGGTAACCGTGCTCGATGTGTCGAACAATCGCGTCGCTCAGATCAAGACGCAGCAAAACGACGGCTACTCCGTCGTGCAGTTGGCTTTTGGCAAGCGGCGTCCGTCGCGCGTAAGCAAGCCGCTGGCCGGGCATCTGGCCAAGGCTGGCGTCGAAGCAGGTCACGTATTGAAAGAGTTTCCTGTTTCTGCCGAGGAGCTCGCTGAGCTGAAAGCTGGCGACCAGGTCAGCATCACCATTTTTGCAGTCGGCCAGAAGGTTGATGTCACCGGCCGGACGATCGGCAAGGGCTTCTCCGGTGCGATCAAGCGGCATCACTTCTCGTCTCAGAACGCTACGCACGGCAACTCCGTGTCGCATAAGGCGCTGGGCTCGACGGGTATGGCGCAGGATCCGGGGCGTGTTTTTCCGGGCAAGAAAATGGCTGGCCAGTTGGGCGCTGCCAAGCGTACTCAGCAAAATCTCGAAGTCATTCGCGTCGACGTCGAGCGGCAGTTGCTGCTGCTCAAGGGTGCGGTTCCCGGCTCCAAGGGGTCGGACGTGGTCGTGCGTCCTGCAGTCAAGGCGGGGGCATAAATGGAACTCAAGCTTATTAACGAGCAGGGCCAGGAGGCGAGTCGCCTGCAGGCTTCTGATGTTCTTTTCGGTCGCGAATATAGCGAAGCTCTGGTGCATCAAGTCCTGGTTGCCTATCAGGCCAACGCCCGCAGCGGCAATCGCGCTCAAAAAGATCGCGCTGACGTCCGTCACTCGACCAAAAAGCCTTGGCGTCAGAAAGGCACGGGTCGGGCTCGTGCGGGCATGTCGTCGTCGCCAATCTGGCGTGGCGGTGGTCGGGTCTTTCCAAGTACGCCGGACGAAAACTTCAGCCACAAGCTGAACCGCAAGATGTATCGCGCCGGTATGGCGGCCATTCTTTCCCAGCTGGTCCGTGAAGATCGTCTGGCAGTGGTCGATGAGTTTTCGATCGAGGCCCCGAAGACAAAATTATTTGCGGCGAAGATCAAGGGTTTGGGCTATGAGTCCGTACTGGTGATCACTGAAGAGCTTGGCGAGAACGTGTTTCTCGCTTCGCGCAACCTTCCCAATGTGTTGGTTGTGGAAGTTCAGCAGGCCGATCCCGTGTCGCTGGTCCGGTTCCCGAAGGTGTTGATCACCCGGGGTGCGTTGGCCAAGTTTGAGGAGATCCTGGGATGAATCCAGAACGCCTGATGCAAGTACTGCTCGCCCCACAGATCTCCGAGAAGGCGACTTTTATCGCCGACAAGCACGAGCAGGTGATTTTTCGCGTGGTGCCGGATGCGACCAAGCCTGAAGTCAAGGGGGCTGTCGAGTTGCTGTTCAAGGTTTCGGTGAAGTCGGTTCAGATCGCCATCGTCAAGGGCAAGCAGAAGAAGTTTGGTCGCGCGATGGGTCGGCGGAAGAGTTGGAAGAAAGCCTACGTGTGCCTGCAGCCGGGGCAGGAGATTAACTTCGTCGATGGAGGGGGCTTCTGATGGCACTCGTCAAAGTCAAGCCGACTTCGCCAGGCCGGCGTGCGGTTGTCAAGGTCGTCAATCCGAAGCTGTACAAGGGTGCGCCGGTGGCGGCCCTGGTCGAGTCACAGTCGCAGCACGCCGGGCGCAACAATAATGGTCACATCACCAACCGCCACCGTGGTGGAGGTCACAAGCAGCACTATCGCCTGGTGGACTTCAAGCGTACCAAGGACGGGATTCCGGCCAAGGTCGAGCGTCTTGAGTATGATCCGAACCGCACGGCAAGCATTGCTCTCCTCTGCTATGCAGATGGTGAGCGGCGTTACATCATCTCGCCACGCGGTCTGGTCGTTGGTCAGCAGGTGATCAGTGGCTCGGAGGCGCCAATCAAAGTGGGTAATACGCTGCCGATTCGCAATATTCCGGTGGGTACGACGATCCATTGCGTCGAGATGATTCCCGGCAAGGGTGCGCAGCTTGCACGCTCTGCGGGTACCTCGGTGCAGTTGCTTGCCCGCGAAGGTGTGCATGCCCAGCTGCGCTTGCGTTCTGGCGAGATTCGCCGGGTGCATGTCGACTGTCGCGCGACGATTGGTGAAGTGGGTAACGAAGAACACAGCTTGCGCTCGATCGGCAAGGCTGGCGCGAACCGCTGGCGCGGCATCCGCCCGACTGTTCGTGGTGTGGCGATGAACCCGGTCGATCACCCGCACGGTGGTGGTGAAGGCAAGACGGCGGCGGGTATGCACCCGGTCAGCCCCTGGGGTACCAAGACCAAAGGTTATCGTACTCGTCGCAACAAGCGCACGACCGCGATGATCGTGCAGCGCCGTAGTAACAAACGCTAAGGGATAGAGAACCATGGGACGTTCCGTTAAAAAGGGCCCGTTTGCCGATGCCCATCTGATCAAAAAGGTGGACGCCGTGCGCGCGACGGGCGACAAGCGCCCGATCAAGACCTGGTCGCGCCGCTCGACCGTATTGCCGGATTTTGTTGGCCTGACGATTGCTGTGCATAACGGCAAGCAGCACGTACCGGTGTATGTCACAGAGAATATGGTTGGGCATAAGCTCGGCGAGTTTTCGCTGACACGCACTTTCAAAGGTCATACCGCCGGCAAAAAGGCAAAGAGGTAGAACAATGAATATGGAAACTCGTGCTGTTTTGCGCGGCGTTCGCCTGTCGAGCCAGAAGGGTCGACTGGTTGCCGATCAGATCCGCGGTCTGCCGGTGGATAAGGCCCTCAACATCCTCACTTTCAGCCCGAAAAAAGGTGCAGCAATCATCAAGAAAGTGCTCGAGTCGGCGATCGCCAACGCCGAGCACAATGACGGTGCTGATATTGATGAGCTGAAAGTCACAACCATCTGCGTCGAGAAGGGCATGGTGCTCAAGCGCTTTACGGCACGGGCGAAAGGGCGCGGCAACCGGATCGTCAAGCCGACCTGTCACGTTTTTCTGACCGTCGGCAACTGAGGAATAAGTATGGGACAAAAGATTCATCCTACTGGGTTTCGGCTGGCTGTTACTCGTGATTGGTCGTCGCGCTGGTATGCGAACAAGAAAGACTTCGCTGGAATGCTCAACGAAGATGTGCAAGTCCGCGAGTTCCTGAAAAAGAAACTCAAGCATGCGTCCGTCGGCCGCGTTCTTATTGAGCGCCCTGCCAAGAATGCGCGCGTGACCATTTTCTCGGCGCGCCCTGGCGTGGTTATCGGCAAGAAGGGCGAAGAGATCGATAATCTGCGCGGTGCGCTGCAGAAGATCATGGGCGTGCCTGTGCATGTCAGTATCGAAGAGATTCGCAAGCCGGAAATCGATGCGCAGCTGATCGCGGATTCGATTACCCAGCAACTCGAGAAGCGCATCATGTTTCGCCGAGCGATGAAGCGGGCGATGCAGAACGCCATGCGGCTCGGTGCGCAAGGGATCAAGATCATGAGCTCGGGTCGCTTGAACGGTGCCGAGATCGCTCGTCGTGAGTGGTATCGCGAAGGGCGCGTGCCGCTGCACACGCTGCGTGCCGATATTGACTATGCCACCTCGAAAGCGCTGACGACCTATGGCCTGATTGGTGTCAAGGTCTGGGTCTACAAAGGCGAAACAATTGGTCGCCACGATCAGACGCTAGCGGCTCCGGAAGGGGCGGCCGACGAGCAGGCGCGCAAACCGCGTCGTGCGACCCGTCCCGGGGATGCCGAGCGGCCGCGCGTCGCGGTGAGGGTAAAGCCAGAGGGCCAGGAAGACGCAGCAGGCGTCGAGGGAGCCGCTCCGGACGCGAAGGCGCCGGTGAAACGTGTAAGAAAGGCAGGAACCACAGATGCTTCAGCCAACTAGAAGAAAGTACCGCAAAGAGCAGAAAGGCCGTAATACCGGCCTGGCGACGCGCGGAGCCAAGGTGAGTTTCGGCGAGTACGGGCTCAAGGCAATTGGTCGCGGTCGTTTGACGGCTCGTCAGATCGAAGCCGCCAGGCGCGCCATGACGCGCCATATCAAGCGCGGTGGGCGGATATGGATCCGGATTTTCCCGGACAAGCCGATTTCCAAGAAGCCTGCGGAAGTGCGCATGGGAAGTGGTAAAGGAAACCCGGAATACTGGGTTGCCGAGATCAAGCCCGGCAAGGTTTTGTACGAGATGGATGGTGTAAACGAAAGCCTGGCGCGTGAAGCGTTTTCGCTGGCTGCTGCGAAGCTGCCGATTCCGACGGTTTTCGTAACGCGTATGGTAGGTTGATCATGAAAGTCAGTGAACTCAGAGCAAAAACGGTCGACGAACTGAACAAGGAGTTGTTGGACTTGCTGAAGGCTCAGTTTGGTCTACGGATGCAGCTGGCAACGCAGCAGTTGTCCAACAATAGTCAGATCGGTAAAGTGCGTCGGCAGATTGCGCGCGTACGCACGCTTCTTCGTGAAAAGGCAGTTCAACAATGAGCGAGACCACCAGTAGCAAGCGCACCTTGGTCGGGCGCGTCGTCAGCGACCGCATGGACAAGACGGTGACGGTCGTCGTCGAGCGCCGTGTCAAGCACGCGATTTACGACAAAATCATGATGCGCTCAAGCAAGTACCACGCGCACGATGACGGTAATGAAGCGAAGGCGGGTGACCTGGTCGAAATCCAGGAGTGTCGTCCCCTATCAAAGAGCAAGTCGTGGGTTGTCACCAAGCTTCTAGAACGCGCGGTTGCGATTTAGCGCTTGCTTTGTTCTCAAGAGCGGCTATAATGCCGCCTTCCTCGCGCTCGGCTGATTCTCGCCTCTGAGCGTTTCTACCCCTACGGGTTCCAAGACTGACCGCTACCGCGGGCCAAGTTGGAGTGACAGATGATTCAAGTACAGACAGTTCTCGACGTCGCCGATAACACCGGTGCGCGGTCGGTGATGTGCATCAAAGTGCTGGGTGGCTCCAAGCGCCGCTACGCGAGTGTCGGCGACATTATCAAGGTCACCGTCAAGGATTCGGCGCCGCGTGGGCGTGTCAAGAAGGGCGACGTATACAGCGCGGTGGTTGTGCGCACTGCCAAGGGTGTGCGCCGCACGGATGGCTCCCTGGTCAAGTTCGACCATAACGCGGCTGTCCTCCTGAATAACAAGATGGAGCCGATTGGTACGCGCATCTTCGGGCCGGTTACGCGCGAGCTGCGCGGCGATCGGTTCATGAAGATCGTCTCCCTGGCACCGGAAGTGCTGTAAGGAAGGTCATGGAAAAGATTCGTAAAGGCGATGACGTCGTCGTCATTGCTGGAAAAGACAAGGGAAAGCGCGGATCCGTGCTGCAGCGCACTGATGCCGAGCATGTGCTGGTCGCCGGGGTTAATCGCGTCAAGAAGCATGTCAAGCCAAATCCCGTAAAAGGTATCGTCAGCGGCATCATCGAAAAAGAGATGCCGCTGCACGTATCAAATGTATCGCTCTACAATCCGGCGACCAAAAAAGCGGATCGTGTTGGCTTCAGGTTGCTTGAAGACGGTACGAAAGTGCGCTTTTTCAAGTCGAACGGCGAAGTGTTGGGGGCCTAAGGAGTAGTCATGGCACGTTTACTGGATTACTACAAGACCACGGTCGTGGCGCAGCTTACCGAAAAGTTTGGCTACAAGTCGGCTATGGAAGTGCCGCGTATCACCAAGGTAACGCTCAACATGGGTGTGGGTGAAGCGATCGCTGACAAGAAGGTCCTTGAGCACGCGATTGGCGACTTGACCAAGATCGCCGGCCAGAAGCCGGTGACGACCAAGGCTCGTAAATCGATTGCTGGCTTCAAGATTCGCACCGGCTATCCGATTGGCTGCATGGTCACTCTGCGGGGGCCGCGCATGTTCGAATTCATCGATCGCCTGGTGACTGTGGCGCTGCCGCGGGTGCGTGACTTTCGCGGCATATCGGGCAAGGGTTTTGATGGCCGCGGTAATTACAACATGGGCCTCAAAGAACAGATCATCTTCCCGGAAATCGAGTACGACAAGATCGACGCGCTGCGCGGCATGAACGTCAGTGTCACGACGACTGCGAAGACCGATGACGAAGCGCGTGCCTTGCTTGGCGCGTTTAAATTTCCCTTCAGGAACTGAGACGAAATGGCAAAACTCTCTGTGATCAACCGCGGTGAGAAGCGGCGCAAGACAGTCGAAAAGTATGCCAAGAAGCGTGCCGAACTGATGGCGGTCATGAACGACCAGAGTCTTTCGGTGGAGGATCGCTTCGAGGCGCGGCTGAAAGTACAGGCGCTGCCGCGCAACGCGAGCCCCGTTCGGCTGCGTAACAGGTGTGCGTTGACCGGTCGTCCGCGTGGTGTCTTTCGCAAGTTTGGTCTGGGTCGTGGCAAGCTTCGCGACTTCGTCATGCAAGGTGAAGTCCCTGGAATGATCAAGGCTAGCTGGTAGGCAGGAGAGAACGATATGAGTATGAGCGATCCGATCAGCGATATGCTGACACGCATCCGGAATGCCCAGATGGCAAGCAAGGCCTCCGTCGCCATGCCGTCTTCCAAAGTAAAGATTGCCATCGCCCAGGTGTTGAAGGACGAGGGTTATGTCGAAGATTTTGGCGTCAGTCCCAATGACGGCAAGCCGATTCTGGAGATTGGCTTGAAATACTACGCCGGTCGTCCGGTGATCGAGCGAATCGATCGCGTTTCCCGGCCAGGCCTGCGGATTTATCGAGGCGCCGACAACATTCCTCCGGTCATGAACGGTCTTGGTGTGGCCATCGTGTCAACGCCCAAGGGTGTCATGACTGACCGCAAGGCACGCGCCAGCCATATTGGCGGCGAAGTGCTCTGCGTCGTCGCGTAAGGGGTAGCTATGTCCCGCGTTGCAAAGAAACCAATTGTTCTGCCGCAGGGTGTCGCGGTGGATCTGTCTTCCGATCGAATTTCCGTGAAGGGCCCGCTGGGCGCTCTCGCGTTTGCGTCGCATCCGGCGGTTACTGTCACGCTTGAAGACGGAAGCCTGTCGTGCAAGCCGGTGGCCGGTCTGGCCGAGTCGGTCGCCATGTCCGGCACGATGCGTGCTGTCGTCGCCAATATGGTGACCGGGGTGAGCGCCGGCTTCGAGCGCAAGTTGAATCTGGTTGGCGTCGGCTATCGTGCCCAGGTGCAGGGTGACACGCTTAATCTGACGCTCGGATTTTCACACCCGGTTGCCTACAAACTACCAGAGGGTGTCACTGCGACGACTCCGACCCAGACCGAAATCGTCATCAAGGGTGTTGACCGGCAACTCGTCGGCCAGGTGGCCGCAGAGGTTCGTGCTTATCGTCCGCCGGAGCCTTACAAAGGCAAGGGTGTTCGCTATGTCGACGAAGTGGTCGTGATCAAAGAAACGAAGAAGAAGAAGTAAGGGTGCTGAGATGATTGACAAGAAACAGGCGCGTTTGCGCAGGGCTCGCAAAACCCGGGCCAAAATTGCCGAACTGAAGTCGGTACGTCTGTCGGTTCACCGCAGCAACTGCCACATCTATGCGCAGGTGATTTCAGCCTGTGGCACAAAGGTCCTGGCTGCCGCCTCGTCGCTGGAGCCGGAAGTGCGCAAGAGCCTGCCGAACGGAGGTGATGTCGGTGCCGCCAAGGCGATTGGGCAACTGCTTGCCGAGCGTGCCAGGAAGGCCGGAATCGAGCAGGTCTCCTTCGATCGTTCCGGGTTTCAATATCACGGACGGGTCAAGGCGCTTGCCGAGGCCGCGCGTGAAGCCGGCCTTAAGTTCTGACCGCCGCACCCTGCAAAGAATTGGAGTAATCAATGGCTAGACCACAAGGCAGAAAACCGCAGCAGTCTGACAAACCCGATGACGGCATGCGCGAGAAAATGATTTCGATCAACCGCGTAACGAAGGTGGTCAAGGGCGGTCGGATTCTCGGTTTCGCGGCGCTTACCGTCGTTGGTGATGGTGACGGACGCGTGGGTATGGGGAAGGGCAAGTCGCGCGAAGTGCCGGTGGCTGTTCAAAAGGCCATGGAAGAAGCGCGGCGCAACCTGATCAAGGTAAGCCTCAAGAACGGTACCCTGCAACATACCGTTTTTGGCCGGCACGGTGCATCGACGGTGATGATGCAACCTGCGCCGGAGGGTACGGGTGTCATCGCCGGTGGTGCGATGAGAGCAGTATTCGACGTGATCGGAATGACCAACGTGGTCGCCAAGGCGCACGGGTCTACCAATCCCTATAACGTTGTCCGGGCGACGATTAACGGGCTACGCTCGATGACCACGCCTGCCGAGGTTGCGGCCAAGCGGGGCAAGACCGTCGCCGAGATCCAGGGGTAAGAGATGCTTGAGAAGAAAGTGAAAGTGACGCTTGTCAGAAGCCTGATCGGCACCAGGGAATCGCATCGTGCGACGGTGCGCGGACTGGGTCTGCGGCGGATGCATAGTAGCGCGATACTCGAAGATACTCCGGCGGTTCGCGGGATGATCAACAAGGTCAGCTATCTCTTGAAATGTGAGGGCTGAGATGGAACTGAATACTGTTCAAGCTGGCGAAGGCGCCCGCACAAACAAGAAGCGCGTTGGCCGTGGCGTCGGTTCCGGTTGGGGCAAGACTTGTGGACGTGGTCACAAAGGCCAGAAATCACGTACCGGTGGCTTCCACAAAGTGGGTTTCGAAGGCGGTCAGATGCCTTTGCAACGCCGCCTTCCCAAACGTGGCTTCAAGTCGCTGACCGGCTCCCGGAATGTTGAAGTACGGCTGTCCGACATCGAGCGCTTACCGGTCGATGAGATCGATTTGGCGACCTTGCGTCAGGCGAACCTGGTGCCTCAGCAAGTGCTGTCGGCAAAAGTCGTGTTGTCGGGTGGGATCACGCGGAAAGTGTCGCTCAAGGGTGTTGGTGCAACTGCCGGTGCTCGAGCCGCGATCGAGGCCGCGGGCGGCAGCGTCTCCGAATAACCAGTTGGCAGGGGTGATATTTTTTGGCAACTAGTCCTAGCACAGTCAGCAAAGGCGGGAAGTTCGGCGACCTGAAACGTCGGCTTTGGTTCCTGCTCGGCGCGTTGGTTGTGTACCGGATCGGTGCGCACATCCCCGTTCCCGGAATCGATTCACAAGTCCTCGCCGAACTCTTCGGTAGGCAGCAGGGCGGCATTCTGGGCATGTTCAACATGTTCTCGGGCGGCGCCTTGTCGCGGTTCACAATTTTTGCGCTGGGGATCATGCCGTATATTTCGGCGTCGATCATCATGCAATTGATGACCCATGCCAGCCCGCAACTCGAAGCGCTGAAGAAAGAGGGCGAAGCTGGCAGGCGAAAAATTACGCAGTACACGCGCTACGGCACTGTCGCTTTGGCTCTGTTTCAGGGCATCGGGATCGCCGTGGCGGTAGAGTCGCAGCCAGGCCTGGTGCTGGAGCCGGGAATGATGTTTCGCTTTGTCACCGTCACCACGCTGGTTACGGGGACGATGTTCCTGATGTGGCTGGGTGAGCAGATCACTGAACGCGGCCTGGGGAACGGAATTTCGCTGATCATTTTTGCGGGGATCGCGGCAGGATTGCCCAGTGCCATCGGGGGTCTGCTGGAGCTGGTCCGGACTGGGGCGATGCATCCGCTGACGGCGCTGGTGATCTGTGTTCTGGTTGTCCTGGTTACGGCTTTCGTGGTCTTCGTCGAACGTGGGCAGCGCAAAATCCTGGTCAACTATGCCAAACGGCAGGTTGGTAACAAGGTTTACGGCGGCCAAAGTTCGCATCTGCCGCTGAAGCTGAACATGGCCGGGGTTATTCCACCGATCTTTGCCTCGTCGATCATTCTCTTTCCGGCGACGATAGCCGGCTGGTTTGGTAGTGGTGAGTCGGGGCGTTGGTTGAAGGATATCGCTGGCGCGCTGTCGCCAGGGCAACCGATCTATGTGATGCTTTATGCGGCAGCAATTATTTTCTTTTGCTTTTTCTATACGGCCCTGGTTTTCAACTCCAGGGAGACGGCAGACAATCTGAAGAGAAGTGGGGCCTTCGTTCCGGGGATTCGACCGGGCGATCAGACGGCTCGCTATATTGACAAGATACTGATGCGTTTGACACTGGTCGGCGCTCTCTACATCACCATCGTGTGCTTGCTGCCGGAGTTCATGATCCTGAAGTGGAACGTACCCTTCTACTTTGGCGGTACTTCGCTATTGATCATCGTCGTTGTGACGATGGATTTTATGACCCAGGTGCAGGCCTACACGATGTCGCACCAGTACGAGAGCCTGCTGAAGAAGGCTAACTTCAAAGGCTCCGGGTTACCGGCGAAATAGGATGGCAAAGGAAGACTTAATTGAAATGCAGGGTGAGGTTATCGAAAACCTCCCCAACGCAACATTTCGGGTGAAACTGGAGAACGGCCACGTGGTTCTTGGTTTTATCTCTGGCAAGATGCGCATGCACTACATTCGCATTCTGCCAGGTGACAAGGTGACGGTTCAGCTGACACCCTATGACTTGAGCAGAGCGCGAATAGTCTTCCGCGCCAAGTGAAGAATTTCTACGCAACAATTCGGTTTCAGGCTGGCTGCGCCTGCTGCCGAAGAATCAGGAGTTAACAATGAAAGTGCTGGCCTCTGTGAAGCGCATCTGCCGGAAATGCAAGATCGTTCGGCGTCACGGCATTGTGCGCGTGATCTGTACGGATCCACGTCACAAACAGCGTCAAGGTTGATCGCTGCGACCCGGATTCATGGGTCGTCAGTCGGTTGAAGGTATAACTGTAAGTTTGGATTAGTTGGGGTGAACCAATGGCCCGCATCGCAGGCGTAAACCTACCGAACCACCAGCACGCCGAGATTGCGCTTACCGCGATCTACGGTATTGGGCGTCCGCGCGCACAGAAGATTTGTGATGCTGCTGGGGTTTTGCGTTCCACCAAGATGAAGGATATGACGGAAGCGGAGTTGGAGCGTTTACGCGACCAGATCGGCAGATTTGCCGTCGAGGGCGATTTGCGCCGCGAAGTCACGATGAGCATCAAGCGCTTGATGGATCTCGGTTGCTACCGTGGTCTTCGTCATCGCAAGGGCCTGCCGTCTCGCGGTCAGCGTACGAAGACCAACGCCCGTACCCGGAAAGGTCCGCGCAAGCCGATCGCCGGCAAGAAGTGATTAGTAAATAGGATCTGACCATGGCCAAGACCGCTGGAAAAGTTCGCAAGAAAGTCAAGGTAAAGAAGAACGTAGCTGAGGGCGTCGCCCATATTCACGCTTCGTTCAACAATACCATCATTACCATCACCGACCGTCAGGGTAACGCCCTGTCCTGGGCTACCTCGGGCGGCGCCGGTTTCAAAGGCTCACGCAAGAGCACGCCGTTTGCGGCGCAGGTGGCTGCTGAAGCGGCCGGCAAGGTGGCTGTCGAGTGTGGCGTCAAAAACCTGGAAGTGCGGATCAAGGGCCCTGGCCCGGGACGCGAGTCTTCGGTGCGGGCACTCAACGCCCTTGGCATGAAGATTACGGCGATCACCGATGTGACGCCGATCCCGCACAACGGCTGCCGTCCGCCGAAGAAGCGTCGGATTTAAGGAGAAGATAGAGTGGCTCGCAACCTAGATCCGAAGTGCCGTCAGTGCCGCCGCGAAGGCGAAAAGCTGTTCCTGAAGGGTGAAAAGTGTTTTACCGACAAATGCGCTATCGAGCGTCGCTCGTATGCACCGGGACAACACGGCCAGAAATCGGGACAGCGTCTGTCTGACTATGGCGTACACCTGCGCGAAAAGCAGAAAATCCGGCGTATCTACGGCGTCCTCGAGGGACAATTCCGCAAGGTCTACAAAGAAGCGGACCGTCGCAAGGGTGTGACCGGAGAGGTCCTGCTGCAGTTGTTGGAAGCTCGCCTTGATAACGTTGTCCATCGCATGGGTTTCGCGGCATCGCGTTCGGAGTCTCGCCAACTGGTCCGGCACAATGGCATGCTGGTGAACGGTCGTCGGGTCAATATTCCTTCTTACCAGGTGCGTCCAGGGGACATCGTTGAGGTTTGCGAGAAGGCCAAGGCGCAGCTTCGTGTCAAGGCTTCGGCTGCAGCTGCCGAATCGCGGGGTTTTCCGGCGTGGGTAGAAGTGGACGCAAAAACGCTGAAAGGCACCTACAAGGCACATCCGGAACGGAGCGAACTGCCGCCGACGATCAACGAGAGTCTGGTCATCGAACTCTACTCGAAGTAGTAGTGGCTAGGCAGGCTTGACGGCATCAGGCAAAGGACAGTACATGCAAAGCAGTGGACTATTTAAACCGCGCATTATTGATGTGCAGAGCTTGTCGCCGGTGCATGCTCGGGTGGTCATGGAACCGTTTGAACGCGGTTACGGGCATACTCTGGGCAATGCGCTGCGGCGGATTCTGCTCTCTTCGATGCCCGGCTACGCGCTGACCGAGGTAAGCATAGACGGTGTCCTCCACGAGTACTCGTCGATGGATGGCGTTCAGGAGGATGTCGTCGATATCCTGCTCAACCTCAAGGGCGTGGTCTTCAAGTTGCACAATCGCGAGGAGGTCGTTGTTCGTCTCGCCAAGGAAGGCAAGGGCGTCGTTCGTGCGGCGGATATCGAGGTTTCTCACGATGTCGAGATAATCAATCCGGAACACGTGATTGCGCACCTTTCAGCCGGTGGCAAGCTGGCCATGGAAATGAAGGTGGAAAAGTCGCTTGGCTATGTGGCAGGCAATCTGCGCGACTTGGGCGAGGGCGGAAAGAGCATCGGCAAGCTGGTCCTCGACGCGTCATTCAGCCCGGTTCGCCGGGTCAGCTATAACGTTGAGAGCGCTCGTGTCGAGCAACGCACCGACCTTGACAAGCTGATCATGGAAATCGAGACCAACGGCGCGATTGAACCGGAAGAGGCGATTCGCACTGCGGCTCGTATTTTGATGGAACAACTCTCGGTGTTTGCCGATCTTGCCGGAACGGCTTTGCCCGTCGAGTATCAGAAGACAGTGCAGGTTGATCCGCTACTGTTGCGCCCGGTGGATGATCTTGAGCTGACTGTGCGGTCGGCGAATTGTCTGAAAGCGGAAAACATTTACTACATCGGTGACCTGATTCAGCGGACCGAGAACGAGCTGCTGAAGACGCCTAATCTCGGGCGGAAGTCGCTTAACGAAATCAAGGAAGTGTTGGCCGCGCGCGGCCTGACGCTTGGCATGAAGCTTGAGAACTGGCCGCCGGCCGGGCTCGAGAAATAAGTCGCCGGACAAGAACAGGAAGGAATTGATATGCGTCACCGTTTGGGTCTTCGCAAACTGAATCGTACCAGCGCCCATCGGCTGGCGATGTTGCGCAATATGACCGTCTCTCTGCTGCGTGAAGAGGTCATCAAGACAACCTTGCCCAAGGCAAAGGAACTTCGCCGGGTTGTCGAGCCGATCATCACGCTTGGCAAGAAGCCGAGCCTTGCCAATCGGCGCCTGGCTTTTGACCGCCTGCGTGACCGTGACATGGTCGTCAAGGTGTTTGATGAGCTTGGACCGCGTTTCGCGACGCGCAATGGCGGCTATCTGCGGATTCTGAAGTGTGGTTTCCGTATCGGTGATAACGCCCCGATGGCTCTGGTCGAATTGCTGGACCGGCCCGAAGGCGAGGCTGCTGTGGGCGCTGCCGATTAATTGCTGGGGCTCACAAGCTGGGGTAAGCGCCTACGCGGATAAAAAGAAAAGAACCAGGCCTGGCCTGGTTTTTTTGTGCGTGACGTTGCCGGCTTTTTTTCCAGCGGGGCGGCCCCCGACCGGGACCACGGTGCGCTACGCAGCGCTTGGTGCCGCCTCCTCCTGCTGCTGCAGGTCCCACATCTGCGCGTAGAGACCGCCGGCCTGCAACAGCTGCGGGTGCGAACCGCGCTCGACGATGCGCCCGGCGTCCATGACCAGGATCTGGTCCGCATTCATGACCGTCGATAGGCGGTGGGCGATGATCAGCGTGGTTCGCCCACGGGCCGCGTTGTCGAGGCTGGCCTGGATCGCTTTTTCGGTTTTTGAGTCCAGGGCCGAGGTGGCTTCGTCGAAGATCAGTACCGGCGGGTTTTTGAGCAGCGCGCGAGCGATCGCCACCCGCTGCTTCTCACCTCCCGAGAGTTTGAGGCCGCGCTCGCCGACGCGCGTTTCGTAGCCATCAGGGAGCTGCTCAATGAAACGCGCCAGCTGAGCCGCTGCCGCAGCAGCCAAAACCTCTTCGTGGCTGGCGGCCGGGCGGCCGTACTGGATGTTGTAGTAGATGCTGTTGTTGAAGAGCACGGTATCCTGCGGAACGATGCCGATCGCGGCGCGCAGACTGGCTTGGGTCAGCTGTCGTAAATCGCTCCCGTTGGCGCGGATCTCGCCGCCGCTGACATCGTAAAAGCGATACAGGAGGCGCGCCAGGGTTGATTTTCCGGAGCCCGATTCGCCGACCACGGCGACCGTGTCGCCGGCAGGGATGGTGAAGTCGACGCTGTGCAGAATCTGGCGGTTCGCTTCGTAGAAGAAGTCGACGGCGCAGAAACGGATCTGCACGGGGCCGGGTGGCAGCATGGTGGCGGCGGGTGCGTCGGCGATTTCGCGGTTGACAGCGAGCAGACCGAACATGCGCTCGATGTCGGTGAGCGACTGTCGTATTTCCCGGTAGACGACGCCGAGGAAGTTGAGTGGCATGTAGAGCTGAATCAGGAAGGCATTCACCAGTACCAGGTCACCAATGGTCATCGTGCCATCAACGACGCCAGCGGCAGCTCGCCACATCATGGCCGTCACCCCCAGGGCGATACTGACTTGCTGACCAAGGTTCAGCCAGGAAAGCGAGATTCGGCTTCGCGTCGCGGCGTCTTCCCAGTCGCCCAGTTGTTGGTCGTAGCGTTGCGCTTCATATTCCTCGTTGTTGAAATATTTGACCGTCTCGTAGTTGATCAGGCTATCGATGGCGCGCGTATTGGCGGCCGAGTCAGTCTCGTTGACTTTTCGTCTGATGGCGATTCGCCAGTTGCTCACCTTGACCGTGAACACCACGTAGGCGCCCAGAGAAGCCAGGGTAATCAGGACGAAGATGCTGTCGTAGCGGGCAAAGAGGATGGCCAGGACGAGACCGATTTCGACCAGGGTGGGGAGGATCGAATAGAGCGCATAGCTGATCAGATTGGAAATCGAGCGGCTGCCGCGCTCGATATCGCGTGACACCCCACCGGTTTCACGATGCAGGTGAAAGCGAAGTGACAGTTGGTGCAGGTGGCGAAAGACTTCCACCGCAATGCGCCGCACCGCGCGTTGTGTGACGCGCGCAAAGAGGATTTCGCGCAACTCCGTAAACAGGGTGCTGGAAAAACGTAGCGCGCCGTACAAGGCGAGCAGCAGGGCCGGCAGAACCAGCACCTGCTGCTCGCTGCTCAGGGCGTCGATCATGTCCTTGAAAACCAGGGGTACCGCAACGGTGGCCAGCTTGGCCGTGAACAGGCAGGACAGCGCCAGCAGGACGCGCCACTTGTACTGCCACAGATACGGGACGAGCTTGTTCAGCGTCAGCCAGAGGTGAGCGTCGGCGGTTGGTGGGCGATCGAGAGCGGTGGTGGACGTGGTAGAGCGGCGCATGTGAGTGATGAGGTGGTGGTTGGCCAGCGCTGCAGTATGCCTGCTGTGACGGCGCAGGGCCGCGAGGCCGGTACAGAAAGATGCAAAAAAGCCTTGCATTTGCCAGTCCCTCACCCTAACATTCAAACGAACGTTTGAACTTGGCTTGGGCACACACGCAGGCTCGGTTGCTAGCGGTACATCGAAGCACTCCAGACTGAACATTTTTGGACCATCGATCTCATGGCCGATCAGAAGACCAATCACGATACTCGCGAACGCATCCTGGATGTCGCCGAGCTTTTGTTCATGGCGAACGGTTATGAAGGGACGTCAATGCGCGTGATCACCACCGGTGCTGAGGTCAATCTGGCGGCTGTTAATTACCATTTCGGTTCCAAGGAGGCGCTGCTGTGCGAGGTATTCCGGCGCCGGCTCAGCTGGCTGAATCGCGAGCGGCTGCACGCGCTCGACCTACTCGAAGCGGAGGCCGCTGGCGCGCCGCTGAAGCCTTCGCAAATCCTCGAAGCTTTTTTTGGCACGCTGTTGCGCATTGGTGAGGACTCCTCTCTTGGCGGCATGACTTTCCTGCGCCTGCTCGGTCGCACCTTGACCCAGCCGGCGGAGTTCATCCGCACTTTTTTTGCCAGCGAGTATGCGGAAGTAATCGAGCGCTACAAGCAGGCCCTGTTCAGCGCCTTGCCCGACGTTCCGAAAGCCGAGCTCGTCTGGCGCCTGCATTTCATGCTCGGTGCCATGTCCTACGCGATTGCCGGCACGGACGTCCTACGCGTGCTTACCGGCTGTGAGTTGGGGGATTGGGCCGGTGAGGGCGCTGCTGACAGCGTTGACGATCGAGCTCTCGCCAGGCGGCTTGCGCAGCGCTTGATGCCCTTTCTGCTCGGTGGCCTGCGCGCCCCGCTGCCGTCGGCTCTGCAGTCACTGACCTCTTCACCCGCTTCGCCCAGCGAGGGCGACACGGAGCCTCAAACCCCGAATCACTTACAGGAGAAACAGCCATGATCACGACGATCATCATGGTGCTCATCGGCATCACTCTGCTGAGCATTGCCATACTGATCAGCGTTCGCCCCTGGCGGCAGGCGCTGATAAGCCGTCGTGTTTTCGCGACCTACAAACGCATCCTGCCGCAGATGTCGGACACCGAGCGCGAAGCGCTCGAAGCCGGAACGGTCTGGTGGGACGGCGAACTGTTCCGCGGCAATCCCGACTGGAACAAGCTGCTCGCCTATCCGGTGCCAAAACTCAGCGCTGAAGAGCAATCCTTCCTGGACCATGAAGTCGAGGAGGCCTGTGCGCTGGTCGATGACTGGAAGGTCACCAGCGAAGACTTCGACATGACGCCGGAAGCGTGGCAGTACATCAAGGACAAGGGCTTTCTCGGGATGATCATTCCGAAGAAATACGGGGGTCTGGAGTTCTCGGCGTTCGCGCATTCGCAGATTGTCACCAAATTGTCGACGCGCAGCTCGTCCCTGTCGGTGTCGGTGATGGTGCCCAACTCGCTTGGCCCCGCCGAACTTCTTCTGCACTACGGTACTGACACGCAGAAGAATCACTACCTGCCACGCCTGGCCAAGGGCCTCGAAGTGCCGGCTTTCGCCCTCACCAGTCCGTGGGCCGGTTCCGACGCCGGCTCGATCCCCGACGTCGGCATCGTCTGCAAGGGAGTCTGGAAAGGCCAGGAAGTGGTCGGCATGCGGGTCACCTGGGACAAGCGCTACATCACGCTGGGTCCGGTATGCACCATCCTCGGCCTGGCGTTTCACCTCTATGACCCCGATCGGCTGCTTGGCGACAAGAAGCATATCGGTATTACCTGCGCGCTGGTGCCGCGCGACACGCCGGGTGCCGATATCGGTCGCCGCCACGTGCCGCTGAATGCGATGTTCATGAACGGTCCGACGCGTGGCCAGGAGGTGTTCATGCCTTTGGACTACGTGATCGGCGGTCCGGGCATGGTCGGGCAGGGCTGGCGGATGCTGATGGAGTCTCTGGCCGCAGGTCGCTCGATCTCGCTGCCTTCGTCGAATGCCGGCATGGCGCAGCTTACGGCTCGCACGGTCGGCGGCTACGCCCGCGTTCGCAGCCAGTTCAAGATGGCTATCGGGCGCTTCGAGGGCGTCGAAGAGCCGCTCACCCGCATTGCTGCCTACACCTACATGATGGACGCCGTGCGCAAGATGACTGCCGGCGCCATCGATCTCGGCGAGAGGCCGTCGGTGGTTTCGGCGATCGCCAAATATCATGTCACCGAGCGTGCTCGCCAGGTGGTCAATGACGGCATGGACATTGTCGGCGGCAAGGGGATCTGTCTGGGCCCGTCGAACTTCATTGGCCGCGCCTATCAGCAGTTGCCGATCGGCATCACCGTCGAAGGCGCGAATATCCTGACGCGCAGCATGATTCTCTTTGGCCAGGGCGCTATCCGCTGCCATCCCTACGTGCTCAAGGAAATGAAGGCGGCCTACAACCCGGATGCCAAGCAGGGCTTGCTTGACTTCGACGAGGCTTTCTTTGGTCATGCCGCATATACCGTCAAGCACGCCTTCGGTGCGCTTGGGAAGGGTTTGACTGGTTCGCATTTCGTTTCGGTGCCGGCCAATGTGGCGCCGGAGACCAGGCGCTATTACCAGCAACTGACACGCTTCTCTTCGGCTTTCGCTTTCCTCGCCGACATCTCGATGCTGGTCCTTGGTGGCGAACTGAAGCGGCGCGAAAAGCTCTCTGCGCGTCTGGGCGACATTTTGTCGATGCTCTATCTGTGCTCGGCGACGCTCAAGCGTTACGAGGCGGAAGGCCGTCAGCAAGCCGATGCACCGCTGATGCACTGGGCTATGTGGGACACCATGTACAAGGCGCAAATGGCTTTTGACGGCGTGATTGCCAACTTCCCCGTGCGCTGGATCGGACGCATGCTGTATCGCATCGTTTTCCCGCTCGGTCATCCTTACGACGTGCCGTCGGACAGGATCGGGCACCAGGTGGCCAAGCTGATGATCGAGCCGTCTGCTTCGCGCGATCGACTGACGGCGGAAACCTATCTGCCGAAAATGGCTAGCGAGCCGGTCGGTGCGGTCGAACTGGCCCTGCTGGCGACGATCGAGGCGGAGCCGATCGAGGCCAGGATTCGGGCGGCGGAAAAGGCCGGCGCGCTGGTCGACAAGCCGGACGCCAACGTTCGCGATCTGGCGCATGCAGCTTTCGCTGCCGGCATCGTTACCACTGCCGAGTACGCAGTACTCAAGCGGCGCAACGAGCTGCGCGACATCGTCATTCATGTCGACGATTTTCCATACGATTTGGGCCGTTCGCGCGAACAAGCCCTGCTTCACAAAGCCGCAGCGTAGAGGCGATCAAGGCGGTAGGCTACAGGTACGGCGCTTGCGCCGTGCCTCTGTCCATGATTTGCAGTGGGCATTCCGGCTTGCACGCCGGAATCGTTCGACGGGCGGGGTGCCTGCGCCCCGAATTCCCCGTCTCACGCCAGGCTTTTCTCCCGCTGGGGCGAGAAAGGTGTTTCGTGAGTCGCTTGCCGGACTTTCACATTAAGGAGACAGAATGGGATTCCAGCCGGTGTATGTCGTGGACGGTGCGAGAACGCCGTTCCTCAAGGGGCGCAACGCGCCCGGGCCATTTTCGGCCAGCGATCTGGCGGTACAGGCCGGCCGCGCGCTGCTGATTCGCCAGTCCTTTGCGGCCAGCGATCTGGACGAGGTGATTCTCGGTTGCGCCAGTCCTTCGCCGGATGAAGTGAACATCGGCCGTGTTGTCGCCCTGCGCCTGGGTTGCGGTCACAAGGTACCGGCGTGGACGGTGATGCGCAATTGTGCCAGCGGTATGCAGGCACTCGACTCGGCGATGGCCAACATCCAGAACGGACGCGCGCAACTGGTGCTGGCCGGCGGCGTCGACGCGCTGTCGCACGCGCCACTGCTTTACTCGCCGGCGATGGTTCGCTGGTTTGCACTGATGATGCAGGCCAAGACGATCGCCCAGAAGGCCGGCGTTTTCGCCAAACTGCGCCCGGCGCAATTGCTGTCGCCGGTGATCGGTCTGCTGAAAGGCTTGACCGACCCGAACATTGGTCTGCTGATGGGGCAGACGGCGGAAAATCTCGCCTGGCGCTTCGGGATTTCGCGTCATGACATGGATCAATTCAGCGTTGCTAGCCACCAGCGAGCCGTCGCTGCCCGTGCCGCCGGACACCTCGGCGAGATAGTTCCACTGCTTGATGTCCAGGGCACGGTCTATGGTGAAGACGACGGTGTGCGTGCTGATGCGAACCTCGCTGGTTTGAGCAGGCTGAAGCCTTTTTTCGATCGTCGTTACGGCCGTGTCACGCCGGGCAACAGCTCGCAAATCAGCGACGGTGCTGCCTGGCTGATCCTCGCCTCTCAGGCCGCCGTCGACAAGTGGCGGCTGGAGCCGCTCGGCAGGATCACTGATAGCCAATGGGCTGCTCTCGACCCGGCGCAGATGGGTCTTGGTCCGGTACACGCGGCGACGCCGATCCTGCAGCGCAACGGACTGGCGCTCGCTGACGTCGACCTCTGGGAAATCAACGAAGCCTTTGCGGCGCAGGTGCTTGGCTGCCTGGCTGCCTGGGAATCGGACGAGTACTGCCGTCAGCAGCTGGACTTGCCGGCGGCCTTTGGCTCGCTGCCGCGGGCGCGTCTCAACGTCGATGGCGGAGCGGTTGCCGTCGGTCATCCGGTCGGCGCGTCGGGCGCGCGTATCGTTCTACACCTGCTGTTTGCCTTGCGCGCAGCCAAGGCCAGGCGCGGCGTCGCAGCGATCTGCATCGGCGGTGGCCAGGGCGGTGCGATGCTCGTCGAGAGCATCAGCTGATGGCAGTCACCGGCAAACATGAGGACAAGGCATGAATATCGATAGCAATGCTTACCGCAACTGGCAGCTCGAGGTGGATGGCGCAGGGCTGGCCTGGGCGACATTGGACAAGGCTGGCGAGACGACCAACTCACTGTCCAGCGAAGTGATGGACGAACTGGCATCGATTCTCGCTCGCTTCGACAGCGAGCCACCGAAAGGGCTGATCTTCCGTTCCGGAAAGTCGGCAGGCTTTATCGCCGGTGCGGATATTCAGGAGTTCACCCGGCTCGACACGCCCGCAAAAGGCATCGCGCTGGTCGAGCGCGGCTGGCAGCTCTTCAATCGTCTGGCCGCGGTCAGCTATCCGACGCTGGCGCTGGTGCGCGGCCATTGCCTGGGTGGCGGTCTCGAACTGGCCCTGGCCTGCCGCTATCTGCTGGTCGTCGACGAGCCTGCGACGCGGCTGGGTCTGCCCGAGGTGATGCTGGGCATCGTTCCTGGCTGGGGTGGCATGTTGCGTCTGCCCGGGCGGATTGGCCCGCAGGCGGCACTGGACATGATGCTCACCGGCAAAGCGCTCGATGCCAAGCGCGCCAAGCGCCTCGGTCTCGCCGACGACTGCGTGCCGGCCCGGGTCATGGACAACGCTGCCGCCCTGCTGATTGTCGCCGATCAGCCGCGTCGGCGTCCGCCCGTGCTGCAGCGGCTGCTCAATGGTCCGCTCAAGCGTCTGGTTGCGGGCGCCGCGAGAAAGCAGGTCGCCAGGCGCGCGCGCGTCGAGCACTATCCGGCGCCCTACGCCATCATCGATATCTGGGAGAAGTACCAGGGCAATGCGCTGGCCGCCCCCGAGTTGATCGACAGCATCGTTCGTTCGCCGACGGCGCGCAATCTGGTGCGCGTGTTTTTCATGCAGGAGCGACTGAAGGGTTTCGGAAAAGCGAGTACCTTCCAGGCCAAACGGGTGCACGTCGTCGGAGCCGGCGTGATGGGCGGCGACATCGCCGCCTGGTGCGCCTTGCGCGGACTGACGGTTACCCTGCAGGATCAGGGAATGGAACGAATCGCCCCGGCCTTGCAACGCGCTTACGCGGCGTACAGCAAGCGCCTCAAGGATCCGCGCGAGTTGCGCGACGTCATGGACCGGCTGATTCCCGACCCCGAAGGACACGGCGCCAAGAGCGCTGACGTGGTGATCGAAGCGATTTTCGAGAACCTCGACGCCAAGCGCGCCTTGCTCGAGCAACTCGACGCCGTGATCAAGCCGGACGCGGTGCTGGCGACCAATACTTCCAGCCTCAGAATAGAGGAGTTGAGCAGTGGTTTGGGCCGGCCGGGACGGTTGATCGGAATTCACTTCTTCAATCCGGTGGCCAATATGCCGCTGGTCGAAGTCGTTGCCGGCGAAGGCGCCGACACGGAAATTCTGGCGCGTGGCACGGCCTTCGTCAAACAAATCGATCGCTTGCCGCTGCCGGTCAAGAGCGCGCCCGGATTCCTGGTCAACGCGGTTCTCGGGCCCTACATGCTGGAAGCGATGCGCGCTGTCGACGAGGGGCTCGCGCTGGAAACCGTCGACGAAGCGATGCTCGCCTTCGGCATGCCCATGGGGCCGATCGAGCTGGTCGACATGGTCGGTCTCGACATCGCCATGGCCGTAGGCAAGAGCCTCGCTGGCGCTGATGCCGAGCCGCCGCGCTGTCTGTTAGAGCGCTTCAACGCCGGCCAACTCGGCAAGAAATCGGGGCGGGGGTTCTACGAATATCGGCAAGGAAAAGCGGCCAAGGGCGTGCCCGGAAGGGTGCCGGCGGGTCTTGCCGAGCGCCTGGTTGCGCCCTTGCTCGAACGAACGCAGCAGCTGGTCAACGACGGCATCGTCGCCGACGCCGACCTGGCTGATGCTGGAGTCATTTTTGGTACCGGCTTCGCGCCGTTTACCGGTGGGCCGCTCAATTATTTGAGGAACCGCAATGTCTGACAACGTCGCCCAATTGCCGGACAAGCAGCCGATCTTGCGGATGATGCCGATGCCCGCCGACGTCAACCCGCAGGGCGACGTTTTTGGCGGCTGGATCATGGCCCAGGTCGACGTCGCGGGAGCGATTCCGGCGATGCACCGGGCGCGCGGCAGGGTGGCGACGGTGGCGGTGAACTCCTTCCTTTTCAAACAGCCGGTGTCGGTCGGCGATGTGGTGAGTTTCTTTGCCGAGGTCATCGAGAGCGGCCGGACATCAATCAAGGTCAGGGTCGAGGTCTATGCAGAGCGAAATCCGACGCAGCCGATTACCGTAAAAGTCACCGAAGCCGTGCTCACCTATGTTGCAATAAACCAACACGGCGAGAAGCAGTTGCTGCCAAATGCTCGTTAGCAGAAGATTTTTTTGACATCGGGCCTTAGCATGAGGCTGTAGACCACTACTAGACTGTGGCCAAGGAGCCACATTCAGATCACATCCATGGGGGAGTTGAAAATGTCAAAAGAGGTTTCCATGAAGTTGCTGCCGGCGCTGTTGCTGGTCGCGTTTTCGGGGACAGCGAGCGCAGCCGGGTTTAGCTTGTTTTCGCAGGGCAGTGGCTTGGGTAACGCTTACGCCGGTTCGGCAGCCAAGGCTGATGATGCGAGTACGATCTACTACAACCCGGCCGGAATGACGCAACTCAAGGCGCGCGAGGCTTCGGGAGGATTGGTACTGGCGCGCCCGATTTTCAAGTTCGACAATGACAATTCGCAGGTTGGCGTGTTTAATGCGGCGGGTGATGGTGGCGACGCGGGAGCTTGGGGAGCAGTCCCAAATGGCTACCTCTCCTGGGCCTTGAACAAGGACCTGTATCTGGGTATCGGCATTGGTGCGCCTTTTGGTCAGAAGACCAGTTATGACGTGCCGTGGAAAGGCAGTGCCCAGTCAAACGAGTTCGAGGTTGTTACGATCAATATCAACCCCTCGATTGCTTATCGAGTCAACGACAAATTTTCGCTTGGCGGTGGCGTCAGTTGGCAATACCTCAAGGCCGATTACTACAAGCGCCTGGGTACTTCCCCCGTGCTTGGGGCAGCCAAGACTCACTTGAGCCTTTCGGACGATGCCTGGGGCTGGAATGTCGGCGTTCTGATGACACCGTCGCCTTCGACCAAAGTGGGTTTGTCCTATCGCTCGGCCATTCAGTACCATGCGGACGGCACGAACAATGTTAACGGCGCGGCCGGTCCGGCCAGTGACTTTGTTGCTGGGCAACTCATCAGGGTAGGGGTACAGAGCGACGTGGAGGCCGACATCAAACTTCCGCAGACTGCGATTCTGAGTGTCGCCCAGAAGCTCAGTGACCGCTGGGAAATGCTCGGAGATGTGTCGTGGATGGGCTGGAATTCGATCGACACCATCGACATCTATCACACTTCGGGGCCACAAAATGGCGGGCAACTGCTCTCCCTGCCGGCGCACTTTCAGAATACCTACCGCGTCGCCCTGGGCGGCAATTACAAGTACACGGACGCAGTGACGCTCATGTTCGGCTTGGCCTATGACCAGTCGCCGGTCAAAAATCCTGAGACGCGTCTGTCAGCAATGCCCGACAACGATCGCATCTGGTACGCTTTAGGAGCGAAATGGAAGCCCGATCAAGCGCAGACTTTTGAAGCCGGGATGATGTACGAGTATATCAAGGACGCCAATATCAACCACTCCGAGCCTGGCCAGGGTACGCTCAACGGCAACTACAAGGGGTCCGGCGTCTGGGTTTTTGGCGGCCAGTACTCGATGGCTTTTTGATTGTGTGGCACAGCTCCGCAAGAAAGCCCCGGATTCCGGGGCTTTTTTTTTGCGTGGGTGCGGTTGGGCGCATGATCGTTGCGCCGACTCCCTTTGGCTTGTTGACGCTGGCACTGTGTCGCGTATAATTCAAACGTTCGTTTGAGTGTTTTTGGAGAAGCGCGGCGGGGTGTTCCCGGCGAGCGTGGATAAACAGACAGGAGGACAGCTTGAGCAATTTCATCGTACGCAGGGCCGCGGTACTCGGGGCGGGGGTGATGGGCGCGCAAATTGCTGCGCATCTCGCCAACGCCGAAGTGCCGGTGCTACTTTTCGATTTGCCCGCCAACGAGGGTGACGCCAACGAAATCGTCAACCGCGCCATCGGCGCACTCCGCAAGCTTGAGCCGTCGCCGCTGGCCAGCAAGGATCGCGTCGCCTACATTGATGCCGCCAACTACTCGCAGCACCTTGAACAATTACGCGATTGCGATCTGATCATCGAAGCGATTGCCGAAAAGACCGAGTGGAAAGACGATCTCTATCGGCAGATCGCGCCGTTCATCGCGCCAGACGCGATCATTGCTTCAAACACCTCGGGTCTGTCGATCAACCGCCTCTCCGAAGGCTTGCCTGAATTCTTGCGTTCGCGTTTCTGCGGTATCCATTTCTTCAATCCGCCGCGCTACATGCACCTGGTCGAACTGATCGCCACGCAGGCTACCGACCCGGCGCTGCTCGACAATCTCGAATCATGGCTGGTCTCGCGGCTCGGCAAGGGCATCGTGCGTGCCCGCGATACGCCGAACTTCGTCGCCAATCGGGTCGGCGTCTTCTCGATCCTGGCGGTGATGCACCACACCGAACGCCTCGGCCTGGGTTTCGATGTCGTCGATGCGCTCACCGGTCCACTCATCGGGCGTCCGAAGAGCGCCACCTATCGCACTGCCGATGTCGTCGGTCTCGACACGCTGGCACACGTCATCAAGACCATGCAGGACAGCTTGCCCGACGATCCCTGGCACGGCTATTACGCCGTTCCCGCCTGGCTGGCGGCGCTGATCGGCAAGGGCGCGCTCGGTCAGAAGACGCGCTGCGGCATTTTCCGGAAGGACGGTCGGGCGATCAAGGTGCTCGACCTGGCGGCTCAGGATTATCGCGAAACGGCCGCCGAGATTGATCCGGAAGTACTGGCGATCCTCAAGAACCGCGATCCGGCCGAGAAGTTCGCGCAGTTGCGCGCCAGTGGGCATCCACAGGCACAGTTCCTGTGGGCGATTTTCCGCGATATCTTCCACTACGCCGCTTTCCACCTTGCTGAAATTGCCGATAACGCCCGCGATCTCGATTTCGCGATGCGTTGGGGTTTTGGCTGGGCGCAGGGGCCGTTCGAAAGCTGGCAGGCGGCGGGCTGGCAGGCAATCGCCGCAGCCGTCAAGGCCGACGTCGATGCTGGCCAGGCGATGAGTCCGGCGGCGCTGCCGGGGTGGGTCTTTGGCCAGGTCGCCGAAAAGGGCGTGCACACGCCTCAAGGCTCCTACTCGGCGAGCGCCGACGCCTTTCAACCGCGTTCGGTGCTGCCCGCCTATCAGCGGCAGATATTCCCGGAACGGGTATTGAGTGAAGCCGCGGTCAGCGGTGCGACGGTCTGGGAAAACGATGGTGTTCGTTTGTGGACGCTGCCGCAGCTCGACGACGGCATCGCCATTGTCAGCATCAAGACCAGGAACCATACCCTCGGACGTGAGGTGATCGTCGGCTTGCAGGAAGCCGTGGCCCGTGCGGAGGCCGGCTACCGTGGCCTGGTGCTTTGGCACGAGGCGCCATTCGCCTTTGGTGCCAACCTCAAGGAAGTCAGCGAAGCCATCGCCGCGGGTCAGTTCGAGCTGCTCGAAAAGTACGTTGCCGAGTTCCAGAACACGTCGATGGCGTTGAAGTACGCCACGGTGCCGGTGGTCGCCGCGGTCCAGGGCATGGCCCTTGGCGGCGGCTGTGAGTTCCTGATGCATGCTGCCAAGCGGATCATTGCACTGGAAAGCTACATCGGCCTGGTCGAAGCCGGTGTCGGTCTGATTCCGGCTGGCGGTGGCTGCAAGGAGTTTGCCATCCGCGCCGCACAGCACGCGGCAAAGACCGCCGGAAACGATCCTTTCGAGTTCATCCAGCCGGTGTTCATGACCGTCGCCATGGCGACCGTATCGAAGAGTGGCGCGCAGGCCAGGGAACTTGGCTTCGCCGTCGACTCGGACAAGATCGTCTTCAACGCCAACGAGCTGCTTTACGTCGCGCTGCGCGAGGCGCGCGGACTTGCCGAGGCGGGTTATTACCCGCGCCTGTCGCCGCGTCAGATCAAGGTCGCCGGTCGTACCGGCATCGCCAACTGCGAAATGATGCTGGTCAACATGATGGAAGGCGGCATGATTTCGGCACACGACTACGCGGTCGCCAAGGCAGCGGCCACAGCGCTGTGCGGTGGCGATGTCGAGACCGGATCGCTGGTCGACGAGCAGTGGTTGTTGAGCATCGAGCGCCAGCTCTTCGTCGAACTGCTGAAGAACGAGAAAACGCAGCAGCGCATCCAGCACATGCTGACCACCGGCAAGCCGCTGCGTAACTAACTCGGCAACTGAGCCAGCAAGGAGAACAGATCATGAGTAAACAGATTCAGGACGCTTACATTATCGCTGCGACGCGGCTCCCGGTGGGCCGACGCAAGGGCATGCTCGGGCACGTTCGTCCCGACGACATGCTGGCCCACGCCATCACCTCGGTGCTGGCACAGGTGCCGGTGATCGACCCGGCGTTGGTCGAGGACGTGATCGTCGGCTGCGCCATGCCCGAAGCCGAGCAGGGAATGAACGTCGCGCGTATCGGCCTGCTGCTGGCCGGTATGCCGAATACCGTCCCCGGGGTGACCGTGAACCGCTTCTGCGCTTCCGGCGTGCAGGCGGTGGCCATGGCGGCGGACCGCATTCGTCTCGGCGAAGCCGAGGTGATGATCGCTGCCGGCACCGAAACGATGTCGCTGATGAACCAGATCATGGGCAACAAGATCGCCCTCAACCCGGCGATCTTCGAGAAGGACGAGAACTACGCGATTGCTTTCGGGATGGGCCTCACCGCTGAAAAGGTCGCCGCACAGTGGAAGATTTCGCGCGACGATCAGGATGCCTTTGCCGTCGCCTCGCACCAGAAAGCCTGCGCGGCGATCGCCGCCGGCCATTTCAAGGCCGAGATTTCGCCGTGCGCGGTGACTGCACGGCTGCCCAATCTGCAGACCGGCGAAGTGCAGGTCAAGGAGTTTCTGGCTGAGAACGACGAAGGCCCACGTTCCGACAGCAGCATCGAGCGGCTCGCCCGCTTGCGGCCGGCGTTCGCCGCGCGCGGCTCGGTCACCGCCGGTAACAGTTCGCAAATGTCCGACGGCGCAGCGGCAGTACTGGTGGTATCGGAAAAAATCCTCAAGCAGTTCAAGCTGCAGCCCTTGGCGCGCTTTGCGGGCTTTGCGGTGGCGGGCGTGGCGCCGGAGATTATGGGCATTGGCCCGGTCGAGGCGATCCCCCGGGTGCTCAAGCAAGCCGGAGTCCATCAGGACGACGTGGACTGGTTCGAGCTCAACGAGGCCTTTGCCGCGCAGGCGCTGGCCGTGATGCGTACGCTCGAGCTCGATCCGGCGAAAGTCAATCCGCTCGGCGGGGCGATTGCCCTGGGCCACCCACTGGGAGCAACCGGCGCCGTCAGAACAGCGACGCTGGTGCATGGACTGCAGCGCACCAGGCAGCGTTACGGGATGGTGACCATGTGCATTGGCACCGGCATGGGCGCCGCCGGGCTGTTCGAGTCCATGCGCTAGATTTCCGGCATTCGCCCAAGAAGGCTCTTTGTTGAATCCAGGTGTATGGCATAATTGCGGCAGGGCAGTTGGCGCTGCGGCTAAGTGAGCGGTCAACGGCGGTTTCCGGGATAATGTCTGGCAAACACAGTCACTAGGGCGCGCCATGGATTTCGAGCTACTGGGCAATGTGGGCTGGCGAGAAGGCTTGATTCTGGTCATCGTGCTACTGCTGTCTTACATCGTCGTCCTTTTTCTGCGCATGCGTCGCTTGCAGAACGAACGCAGCGTCTCTGCCATACCACCGCGGCTTGCGCAGTCAGCGTTGGCCGCTTATACCGGCATCCAGGAAGCCGATGCCGCAGTGCCTGCGACGCCAGTGCCTGCCGCAGCAGAGAGCAAGGCCAAAGCCAGCGCTTCGGGCGCGTCTGCGGAAGCGGCCAGTGCAGCGGCAGCGGTCCCGGCAGTGGCCGCTGAGGAACTTGACTTCGCCTGGAACGAGCCGCCGCCGGAAATTCCCGGGCAGGCGCTGATCGACGCGCTGCAGGAAGACGTCTATCACCTGCGTTGCGCAGTCGACGAACTGCGCGACGAACTGCGCGAGGGCTTGTTGGCAGCCCGCGAAGACTTCCGGCACCAGTTGTTACAGATCTCGCAGATTGCGGAGTCGTCGGCGCAGGCCGCTTCACCGCTGTACAACGATGCCATGCAGATGGCCGCCCAGGGGCAGGACGCGGCAACGATCGCACAGCACTGCGGCATTGCTCGCGCCGAAGCGGATCTGGTGGTGGCGCTGGTGCGCAATCGCAATGACGGCAGTTAACCGAAGAGCAGGGGTGGCAGATGGCGGCTCGACAGGGGACTAAGGCCAAGGCCGGAGGCGCTGAAGTTGCGCCGGCCGCGGGCCGAGCTCAGCCAGCGGTCGAGGCGAGTTCCGATCTCAAACGCACACTGCTTTGGCGGATGGGGCTTGCCGGTCTGATGGTTCTGGCACTGCTTGGCGTGCTGGCCCTGTTCGACCACGCCAACGCGCCGGATGATTCGCTGACCGGACAGCAGTTCACCGAACCGGTACCGGTCAGGAAAAACGAGCCCGTGCAGCCGCTCATGGCGGCTGAAACACCGCTTGCAGCGCCCGTTGACGAGCTCGCCGTAAGCAGCGAGCCGGCCGCTCCTGAATCTGCCAGCGAAGTCGCGAGCGCCCCCGGCACTGAAAGCCCTGCCAAGAAGAAGTATGCCGGCGGCACGCACACGCGGCCGCTGTCGAAAGCCAGTGACGGCGCAGGCGATGAGCCAGGGGCACGTCCCGCAACGCCTGCGCCTCCACCGCCGCAGGTGGCCGCCACACCGGCATTGCCGCCTCCGGCCAGAAGGCCCTCGGAGAACTCTGCCAGCATGGCTACGCCGCCACCGCTGGTCGAAACGCCTCCCGCCGTTGCGGTACGGCTGGTTTCCGGCTTCATCGTGCAGTCGGGGCTGTTCTCTGATCTGGCTCTGGCCGAGGAATGGCAGGCACGACTGGCGCAGGAAGGAATTCCCTCAATGATCGAGGCGCGCTTGCAGATCGGCCCTTTCAAGAGTCGCAGCGAGGCCGAGGCGGCTCGCCGGCAAATCAAGAAGCTGGGCATCGATACGCCGAGTACGGTACGCAGGGTCGGCAAGCCCTAGACTGCTTCAGCCGCCTGTCGCTCGCAGTTGTTGCTGCAGGCGGCGGGCGAAAACACGCATTTCCCTGGCGGCCTGAATGTCGCCTTTTCCTTCGGCGACGACGATTCCCTGTTCATAGGCAGCCAGGGCTGCCTGCGGGTGGGCGTCTTCGCTCAGTGCTTTGCCGAGCAGCTTCCAGGCGGCGGAGTAGGTCGCGTCACGTTCGACCGCTTCCCGCAAGCGCCTGGCTGCCTGTTGGAAATCGCCGGCCTTCAGGTGCTCGTTGCCCAGCGAATAGCGGAGCAGGGCGCCGTCGCGCGGACCGCCGAGCAGTTTTTCGAGATTGGTGATGATCGCGGTGCTCATTTACACTCTCCCATTTAATGTCGAACCCTTTTAGAGGACACCACCATGGCAAGAAAAATCATCTCGACCACCGCTGCGCCGGCGGCTATCGGCACCTACTCGCAAGCGGTAAGAGTTGGCGATACGGTCTATCTCTCCGGTCAGATCGGCCTCGACCCGGTGAGTATGGACCTTGTCGAAGGAATCGATGCGCAGATCGTGCGCGTCTTCGACAACCTCAAGGCAGTCGCCGAAGCGTCCGGCGGTTCGCTGGCCGACGCCGTCAAACTGAATGTTTACCTGACCGATCTGGCGCACTTTGCGAAGGTCAATGAGGCGATGAAAAGCTATTTCGCGGAGCCTTTTCCGGCGCGCGCTGCGGTTGGCGTCGCGGCTCTGCCGCGCAACGGCCTGGTCGAGGCCGACGCGGTGCTGGTCATCGGCGGCTGATGCCGCCGGCGGACGAGATCGACGCGCCGCCAGCGATCAGGAGCCGGCTGCACAAGCTGGGTCTCGAGCGGCGCGAAGACCTCGTCCTGCACCTGCCCCTGCGCTACGAGGACGAAACGCGCGTCACGGCCGTCGCCGAGGCGCCGCTGGGCGTGCCGCTGCAGATCGAGGCGCTGGTCGTCGCTAGCGTGGTCAGCATGGCGCCGCGCCGTCAGTTGCTGGTCACCGTCAGCGATGTCAGTGATGTCAGTGATCTCGATGACGTCAGCGCGGGTGGGGACCAACAGAGCCTTCTTCGCCTGCGCTTTCTGAGCTTCTACGGCAGCCAGCAGCGGGCTTTCGAGAACGCGCGTCGGCATCGACTACGGCTGCGCGTCTTCGGCGAGATCCGTGACGGTTTCCTCGGGCTCGAGATGGTCCATCCACGCTACCGTATCCTGAATGCTCAGCATTCGCCGAGCACCGATGACGCCCTGCCGCAGTCGCTGACCCCCGTTTATCCGACCACCGCCGGGCTGGCGCAGGGGGCCTTGCGCAAGCTCATTGCGCGCGCCCTGCGCGAGGTCGATCTCAGCGAGCTCCTCGACGTCACTTGGTGCGCGACGCATCGCCTGCCTGCCCTGGCGGCGGCGGTGGGCCTGTTGCATTCGCCGCCGCCCGAGCTTGCCGCAGCGACGCTGCAGAGTCACAGCCATCCGGCTTGGCGGCGGATCAAATTCGATGAGCTGTTGGCGCAGCAGCTGTCGCTGCGCCGTGCCTATCTGGCGCGCCGGCGCAAGGGCGCGCCGCTGCTGCGCGCAGCCGGCCGGCTGGCAGAGACTTTGCTGGCGGTCCTGCCCTTTCCGCTGACCGGTGCGCAGCAGCGCGTTGCTGCCGAAATTGCCGTCGACCTCGAGCAGCCTTTCCCGATGCAGCGCCTGCTGCAGGGCGATGTCGGCTGTGGCAAGACGATCGTCGCCGCACTGGCCATTTGCCAGACCATCGAGGCCGGCTATCAGGCTGCCTTCATGGCCCCGACCGAAATTCTCGCCGAGCAGCACTTCCTCAAACTGAGCGCCTGGCTGGAGCCGCTGGGCGTCGAAGTAGTGTGCTTGTCGGGTCGTCTCGGTGCGAAGAACCGGCGGACGCTGCGACAGCAGGCGGCGACGACGGCGCAACTGGTTGTCGGAACACATGCCCTGATCCAGGAAGGCCTGGATTTTGCCCGCCTCGGCCTGGCAATCATCGACGAACAGCATCGCTTCGGCGTCGTGCAGCGACTTGACTTGCGGCGCAAAGGGGGCAATCCGCACCAGCTGATGATGTCGGCGACACCGATTCCGCGCACGCTGGCGATGAGCTATTACGCCGATCTCGATGTTTCGCTGATCGACGAAATGCCGGCTGGCCGCTCGCCGGTGCGCACCCGGCTGTTCTCGGCTGCGCGCCGTGCGGAAGTGACGGCCGCCGTGCGTGGTGTGGTTGGCGCGGGGCGACAGGCTTACTGGGTCTGCCCCTTGATCGAGGAATCGACAAAGCTGCAACTGCAGGCTGCGCTCGACACGTACACGGCTTTGCTCGGCGAGCTGGCGGGTCTGCGCATTGGTCTGGTGCACGGCCGTTTGGGCAGTGCCGAGAAAGCGGCCGTGATGGCCGCCTTCGTTGCTGGCGAGATCGACGTGCTGGTGGCGACGACGGTCATCGAAGTGGGTGTCGACGTGGCCAACGCCAGCTTGATGGTCATTGAACACGCCGAGCGCTTCGGGCTCGCGCAGCTGCATCAGTTGCGTGGACGCGTCGGGCGTGGCGGCCATGACTCGGTTTGCGTCCTGCTCTATCAGCAGCCATTGTCGGCAAGCGCGCGGGCGCGTTTGAAGATCATTTTCGAGCACAGCGACGGTTTCGAGATTGCGCGCCAGGACCTTCGTCTGCGTGGTCCCGGCGAGTTCATCGGCAGCCGCCAGTCGGGCGTGCCACTGCTGCGCTACGCCGACCTCGAAGTCGATGCCGACCTTGTCGAACTGGCGCAAGAGATGGCGACGCAACTGCTGCGTGACGATCCCGAGCGTGCCGCGCGCCATCTCCGGCGCTGGCTGGGAAATCGCGAAGAGTTGCTGAAAGCTTGACGCGCCAGCGGTAAGTAGCAGCAATGGATGGCGTCACTACGCTACGCTAACGGCCAGTGGGCAAGAAACGTTAGCGCCGTCGCTTCGGCCCGTACGGCGCTGCCAGGCCCGGGGGGCGCCGATCGTCGCCAGAGTTTTTTGGAGTAACACGTTCCAGCGCCGCGGCGCGCGATTGGGAAGCTCGCGAACGACCTCCAGAAAGTCGTCGCCCTGGTCGCTTTCCAGAGCCACGATACTTGCTCAAGGCGGTTGCGTTTGCCTTTCGAACGAGGCAAGATTCGCCCTCCGCGGGAGGTTCGAGCCCGCGCCCAAATGCCCTTAGCTCGCCTCGCCTTGCCTCGCACCACATCACTCATGTCTCTTTCTGCAAGCCCGCGCGCATCGGCAGGCGCTAAAACCCGCAATCCGGTGCTCTGCGCCAGTGCCCTGGCGCGCCTGTTCTGGGCGTTCGGCGCGCTGCTGTTGCTGTGGACGACGGTGTTCTGGGCGCTGCACTGAACGCCGCGTCAGCGATGCCCGAGAACACCTCAAACCCGTCACCGAAGCTCCCGCCGATCCTGCGCTTCGACAATCTGACGCTGGGCTATGATCGCCATCCGGCGGTTCACCACCTGCACGGAGAGATTGCCGCCGGCAGCCTGTTGGCCATCGTCGGCCCCAACGGCGCCGGTAAATCGACGCTGCTCAAAGGCATTGCCGGCGAGCTACGACCGCTGCAAGGCCGCATCCACCTGCAGGGCGTGCAGCGCCAGCAAATCGCTTATCTGACCCAGCTGACGACGCTCGACAGCAGCTTTCCTATGGTCGTTCACGACTTCGTGGCAATGGGGTTGTGGCGCGAGATTGGCGCCTTTGGCGGTCTCGACCGGGCCCGGCGCCAGCGCATTGCCGCGGCGATCGATCTGGTTGGCCTGAACGGCCTCGAGAGGCGTCCGATCGGCGCGCTCTCGGGCGGTCAGTTGCAGCGTGCGCACTTCGCTCGCGTCCTGCTTCAGGATGCTCCGCTGCTCCTCCTCGATGAGCCCTACGGCGCCATCGACGCAGCCAGTGTTCGTGACCTGGCGGCGCTGGTGAGGCATTGGCATGGCGAAGGGCGGACCGTCATCGCCGTCCTGCACGACCTCGAGCATGTTCGTCAGGAGTACCCGGAAACGCTGCTGCTGGCGCGCGAGATCGTCGCTCGCGGCGCTACCGCGACGGTGCTCAGTGACGCCAATCTGTTGCGCGCCCGGCGGCTCGCCGAAGGACGTAGTGACGACGCGCATGCCCCGATCTGTCACGCTGACCAGGACGCCGGATGAGCGAAACGCTGGCCAGCATCCCGCTGCTCTCGCCGTTCATCGAGTTTTCTTTCATGCGTCGGGCGCTGGCCGGTTGTCTGGCGCTGTCGCTCGGTGCGACGCCGGTCGGCGTCTTCCTGATGCTGCGCCGGATGAGCCTGGCCGGCGATGCCATGTCGCACGCGATTCTGCCGGGGGCTGCTATTGGCTACCTGATTGCCGGTCTGTCGCTGCCGGCGATGACCATCGGTGGCCTGATCGCCGGTCTGGCGGTGGCCGTACTCTCCGGCGGCGTGGCACGCAACTCGGTGATCAAGGAAGACACCAGCCTGGCGACTTTCTACCTGATCTCGCTGTCGGCCGGCGTGTTGATCATCTCGCTACGCGGCAGCAGCGTCGACCTGCTGCACGTCCTTTTCGGCAGCGTGCTGGCGCTCGACGACGCCGCCCTGCTGCTGCTCGCAGGCTTTGCCTCGCTGTCGGTGCTGGTGCTCGCGCTCGGTCTGCGCCTGTTCGTCCTCGAAGGTTGCGATCCGGCTTTCCTGGCGCGTATCAGCCGCCTCGGACCCGTCGCCCACTATGGCTTCATGGTGCTGCTGGTGCTCAATCTGGTCGCCGGCTTTCACGCGCTGGGAACCTTGATGGCGGTCGGGATCATGATTCTTCCGGCGGCTGCGGCGCGCCTGTGGGTATGCAATGTCGGACCGCTGCTGCTGATCGCCGTGTGCGTCGCGCTGCTCGGATCCGTCATCGGCCTGCTGCTCTCGTATTATGCAGACCTGCCGGCCGGTCCGGCGATCGTGCTGACCCTGGGCGGCCTCTATCTGCTCTCGCTGCTCGTCGCTCCGCTCGGACCCCTGGCCAGCCGTTGGCGCTCGGGCTGGCACTTCGAACGCTGACTCGAACGCCGAGTCCAGCACTCCATTGGGGAAGAGCATGAGAAAAACCTTACTCAACACACTCCAGCGCTGGCTGGCAATGGTTTTTCTGCCGCCGGCTTCGTTGCGCACCGCTGCTCTGGTGATCCTCCTGGGCGCTCAGCCTGGCGCGGCAATGGCGGTCGAGTTGCTGCCGGTGGTCGCCAGTTTCAGCATTCTCGGCGATCTCACGCGACGCGTCGGCGGCGAGCACGTGCAGGTGTATACCCTGGTCGGCCCGCTGGCAGACGCGCACGTGTACCAGCCGACGCCGGCCGACGTGAAGAAGCTCGCGCGCGCACGGTTGGTGGTCGTCAATGGCCTCGGCTTCGAAGGCTGGATCGATCGCCTGATGCAGTCGTCCGGCTATCGTGGGCCGATTGTGGTGGCCAGCAAGGGCGTCAAGCTTCTTGACAAGGAAGCGGGGCCTGGTGGCCAGCATCGCGGGCACGATCACGCGGCCGATGTCGACCCGCACGCCTGGCAGGATCTGGCTCAGGCGCGCCACTACGTTGACAACATCGCCGCTACCCTGACGCAGCTTGACCCGGCGAACGAGGCCGCTTATCAGGCCAACGCCGCCGCTTTGAAGCAGCAGATCGACACGCTTGACGCCGAGATTCGTGCCAGCCTGAGCAGGCTTCCCGCCGAACGCCGCGTCGTCGTCAGCTCACACGACGCTTTTGGCTATTTTGCCCGTGCCTATGGAATTCGCTTCCTTGCGCCTGTCGGCGTCAGCACTGATGCGCAGCCTTCAGCCGCTGCCGTTGCTGCGATCATCCGGCAAATTCGTCAAGAGAAGATCCCGGCAATGTTCATCGAGAACGTCAGCGATCGGCGCTTGCTCGAACGTATCAGTGCGGAGTCCGGGGCGCGTATCGGCGGCATCCTCTACTCCGATTCGCTGTCCACAGCTGGGACGGCCGCCGCGAGCTATCTCGGCATGATGCGCGAGAACGCGAAAACGCTCGCCGCGGCGCTGGCCGACTGACGACCGCCGCTGCCGACCTGCGGGTTGTCCGCTGAACGCGGCGCTCTGTCATCAATCTGTCACATAAGCAGAGCATCCTCTCCCTGTCGTTACAAACTGTTGCAGCCAGCCGGCCGCAGCGCACAATGCGTGATGAAGTGCGTGCCTCTCCGGCGACTGCCCCGCAATTCGCCAGGGAGAATCACGATGTCGTCAGCAGCACCTCTTTCCAGCGCCGAAGCGATTCTCGCTGCGGCCAAGGAACTCAAACTCAGAAGACTCGCCGCGATGCCGCCGCCGGAACCCATTGGCAAGGCAAAAAAAGCGCGCAAGCCCAACAACCATGATGCACGTTGTCGCTTGCGAATTCCGCACAGCGAATACCGGCAGCTCGTCAAGCTCAAGAAGCGCCTGGCCAAGCGCGGGCTTCCCAGCAAGAAGGGGCAACTCGTTCGCGCCGGCCTGCTGCTGCTTGGCCATGTCGACCTGATCGACCTCAAAGTCGCGATTCGCAATGTGATCGCGCCGGAACCCGTGCTCTACAAAGTCAAGTAGGCGGCGGCGCCGCTGCTCTCATGTCAAGGGCTGAGCGCACGGCTCGTGCCCTTTGGATCTATTGTGCTTAATGTGAAAGTCGCGCAAGCGACTCACGAATCTCCCTTCTCCCCTCGCGGGAGAAGGGTCGGGGAAGAGGGGGAAACGGTCATGACTTTCATGATCCGGGGTATCCCGACATGTCATGACCGTTAAGGTGAAAGAAAATGAAAAAAGAAGCTGTGGCAACGTCTTCGACGTTCGGCAAGGAACGCAAACGCGTGGCGCGGGTGGCCAAGGCGGAGCGTGCGAAGGATCCTGAAAATGTCCGTGATACCAATCAACCCGTAGAAATCGCGCCAGGTGTCTCGAGCAAGGCGAAAGTTCGCCAACCCGGCCGGCGCGGCCCGCAGAAGCTGCCGACCAAGGTGGCGGTGACCGTACGCTATAGCCCGGAAGTTCTCGATTACTTCAAGGCCAGCGGCGATGGTTGGCAGACGCGCATGAACGACGTCTTGCGGCGCCATGTTGAAGAGCAGCAGCGGCAGCACCAGCAACATCGCGCCGCGTAGATCAGCCGCCAGCGAACAGCTTGTGCGCCTGTCCGGGAGGCCCGCGGTTCATTAGCGATGACGGCTTTGTGACGCACTGAGCGATAATCGCTCCTTTCCGTCAAACCCGGACAGAGACAAGCGATGGACAAGGACCTGATCAGTAACGACAGCGCGAACCCGTACTTCGCGCAGCTTTTCACGGCGCTTTCGGCCACCGTCACGACGCGGCGGCGCTTGCTACAGGCTGGTCTTGGTAGTGCCGCACTGTCCTTTTTCGGCCTGCCGGTGCTGGCCGGGCCGACGGGCCGGCCAGGTATTGGTTTTACGCCAATCAGCATTTCGAGCGACGATATCGTGCGCGTTCCCGATGGCTACTCGGTGCAGCTGCTCTACGCCTGGGGTGACCCGATCTCGGACGGACCACTATTCCGCGCCGATGCGGGCAACAGCGCCAGCGAGCAGGCCGAGCAGGCCGGTATGCATCATGACGGCATGCACTTCTTTCCCTGGGTCGAGGACGGCAAGCCATCGTCGACGCACGGCCTGCTGTGCATCAATCACGAATACACGGACGACGGGCTTCTGCATCCCGACGGGATGGTCGACTGGAGCCACGAGAAGACGCGCAAGTCCCAGAACGCGCATGGCGTGTCAGTGATCGAAGTTGCGCTCAAGGAGAGCGGCGGCGAGTTTCGCTGGCAGCTCGTGCGGCCGTCTCGGTACGCGCGTCGGATAAGCGCGCGCACGCCGACACGCATCGCCGGTCCGGCGGCCGGCGCGCCAGGCATGCGCACCGGCGACGACCGGCGTGGCAACGTCGTCTTCGGGACGCTGGCCAATTGCGCGATGGGGCACACTCCGTGGGGCACTTACCTCACCTGTGAAGAGAACTTCGACGGCTATTTCAACGGCCTTGTCGAGCCGACCGCCGATCAGAAGCGTTATGGTATCCGCGCCAAGGGTGCCGGATTCCGCTGGCACGAGTACGACAGTCGCTTCGATGTGGCGAGCGAGGCGAATGAAGCCAATCGTTTTGGCTGGGTGGTCGAAATCGATCCCTGGAAACCTGCGCAGGCGCCCGTCAAGCGTACCGCCCTCGGTCGCTTCAAGCACGAATGTGCCACGCTTACGCTGGCCAGGGACGGCCGTGTCGTGGTCTACATGAGCGATGACCAGGCTTTCGAGTACCTTTACAAGTTTGTCTCCAGCGATCGCTTCGCTGCCGGAGATCCCGCTTCTGGCGGGCGTCTGCTCGACGTCGGGACGCTGTACGTGGCGCGCTTCGACGACGGCGATGGCAAAGGTCACTGGATCGCCCTGCAGCACGGGCAGAATGGTCTCGACGAGGCTAGTGGCTTCGCTGATCAGGCCGACATTCTGATCCGTACACGCCAGGCCGCCGATCTCGTTGGCGCAACGAAGATGGACCGCCCGGAATGGCTGGCCGTCGATCCGCAGAGTGGCGAGGTGTATTGCACGCTGACCAACAACCGCAAGCGCTTGACCGCCAACGCTGCGAATCCCCGCGTAGAGAATGCTTTCGGGCACATCATTCGCTGGCGCGAGGAACAGGCGGATGCGGCGGCTGCTGCTTTTGACTGGGATGTTTTCGTGCTCTGTGGCGACCCCGAAAATCCCGACCCGGCGAAGCGCGGGAACATCAAAGGCGATGCTTTCGCCAGCCCGGACGGCCTGTGGTTCGATCGCGCCGGTCGCCTCTGGATCCAGACCGACGTTTCCGGCAGCGTCGCGAATCGTGGCGACTACCAGCGGCTCGGTAACAATCAGATGCTCGTCGCCGATGTCGCCAGCGGTGAGATACGGCGCTTCCTGACCGGACCGAAAGCCTGCGAGATCACCGGCATCAGCGCCACGCCGGATGCACGCAGTCTGTTCATCAACGTCCAGCATCCTGGTGAAGCGGCCGGTGGGCGTTCGTCGCCGTCGGCGCCGCTGGCCGGATCAGAATGGCCAGCCAACCAGTTTGCCGGCGTCACCGGCGGCCGACCGCGTTCGGCGACGCTGGTGATCAGGCGCGCGGATGGGGGCGTTGTCGGCACCTGATCGCGGGCCGTTGCTGCTTGCCGCGGCGCTGCTGCCATTCGCCTGTCCGCTTATTGCTCGCTTCTTGGTCGCTCATCGACCGCCTCGTTCTCCGCTGCCGAACCACTTTTGTTCGAGGCACAGGCGTAGTCCCATGCGTGCTCGATGCAGCACGACCCAGCAATTGCTGCTGCTCATCGACAGTTCGTGGCAGATTTCGCTGGTCTCCAGGCCGAGCATTTCGCGCATCATGAAGACGCGCGCGGTGGTCGGCGGCAGGCGCTGCAGGCAGGCGTCGAAGACGGCCCAGAAGTTGCGGTTTTCGAAAGTTTTTTCCGGATTTCCCCAGTCCGAAGGCCGCGCATCACGTTGCCAGTGACCATTGCTCTTGAACAGCGGGTCGAAATCGGCGTCGTCGACTTCCTGCTCGGCTGCTTCGTGGATCGGTTCGCGAACCCGCCGTCGGATGATGTCGACGATCTTGTTGCGCAAAATCGAGAACACCCAGGTTTTCAGCTTGGCGCGCTCGGCAAAGCGAGCCGCGCCTTCAAGCGCGGCGAGCATGGTTTCCTGCACGGCGTCTTCGGCGCTTGCCTGATCGCGCAACTGCAGCACCGCAAAGCGCAGCATGTCACGGCGAAAGCCGGCCAGCTCCGCAGCGATCGTCTCGGCAGCGGCGGGGAGCGCCGGGCCGGTGCTGTCCGGAGGTGGCGTGCGATTGTTGCTGTCGCGATCGTTGCGGGTCATCGGCTTCTGCAATCGGTGGGGGCAAGTCGCCGGGTTCGGGAGTGGCAGTTTATACGCAAGCGCGCAGCGGCGATAGACATGCCGAGGTCTTGGCGCTGGCGCGCCGCTTGTCGTGCTGCGGGACGGTTCTCGAGCGGTGAGTCCCGCAGGCAAGCCTCACGGGCGTGCGCCGGGGGTGTGCCGAACGAGCAACGGCACGACACGCAAAAAGCCCGCCCGCCATACCGAAATCGCCTAAGATAAGCGCCTCCAATATCATCATAAGGAGACAGCGATGCACGTCGGCGTACCCAAGGAGATAAAAAACCACGAATACCGTGTCGGCCTGACCCCGTCGTCGGTGCGCGAGATGGTCGAGCACGGGCATCCGGTGACTGTTGAAACCGGCGCCGGCGCTGGCATCGGTGCCGCTGACGAGGTTTACGAGAAGGCCGGAGCGACGATTGCCGCGACCGCCGCGGAGATTTTTGCCAAGGCCGAAATGATCATCAAGGTCAAAGAGCCGCAGGCCGGCGAGCGCGCCATGCTGCGCGAAGGGCAGATCCTCTACACCTACCTGCATCTCGCGCCGGATCCCGCACAGTGTGCCGACCTGGTGAGCAGCGGCGCCGTTTGCATCGCCTACGAAACGGTCACCCAGCCCGGCGGCGGCCTGCCCTTGCTGGCGCCGATGTCGGAAGTCGCCGGACGCCTGTCGATCCAGGCCGGCGCCTATTGCCTCGAGAAAGCGCACGGCGGCATGGGCATCCTGCTCGGCGGCGTCGCCGGTGTACCGTCGGCGAAAATCGTCATCCTCGGCGGCGGTGTCGTCGGTTCGAACGCCGCGCAGATCGCCGTCGGCACTGGTGCGCAGGTGGTGGTCATCGACCGCAGCCTCGACGTCCTGCGGCGCCTCGATCGCCAGCTCGGCGCGCGCGTGATCACCGTTTTTTCAAACCGGGATAATGTCGAGCAGCACGTGCTGACCGCCGATCTGGTCATCGGTGGCGTGCTGATCCCGGGTGCCGCGGCACCAAAGTTGATCACTCGCGATCTGGTCAATGAGATGAAGCCCGGGTCAGTGATCGTCGACGTGGCCATCGACCAAGGGGGCTGCTGCGAGACCGCCAAGGCGACGACGCACGCCGACCCGACCTACGTGGTCGGCGGCGTGGTGCACTATTGCGTCGCCAACATGCCGGGTGGCGTTCCGAACACTTCGACCTACGCACTCAACAATGCGACCCTGCCTTTCGCGCTGCAGATCGCCGACAAGGGCTGGCGGCAGGCGCTGCAGGACAGCGAGCACCTGCGCAACGGTCTCAACGTCGCTTTCGGCAAAGTTACCTGCCGCGAGGTCGCCGACGACCTCAAGTACGACTATCACGATGCCTTGTCGGTGCTTGCCGGCTGAAGAGTTTCCAGCGCTAAATGGGGGATTTTTGGCCGGGGAAGGGCCGCTGGGCCCTCTGGTGGGGCTCGCGGTTCCCGACCGCTTTCTGAGAAGAGGTCTTGCCGGAACGCCGGGCGGCATTGGAGAAGCTGTGTGCCGAAGGGCGATTCCGCACCGATCTCACCTCTCACGCCTCCAGCCCCGGCGTGCGGTGGCTATCGATCACCTGCAGCAATTGCGCGAAGACTTTCGGCGTACCGGCAACCAGGTTGCCGGATTGCAGATAGGTTTCGTTGCCGGCGAGGTCGCTGACCAGGCCGCCGGCTTCCGAGATCAGCAGCACACCGCCGGCCATGTCCCAGGGCGACAGGCCGAACTCCCAGAAGCCGTCGAAGCGTCCGCAGGCAACATAGGCCAGGTCGAGTGCGGCCGCACCAGGGCGGCGCATGCCGGCCGTCTTCTTCGCCAGTTCCTTGAAGATTTGCAGGTAGGCGTCGATGTGGTCGTAGATGCGGTAGGGGAAGCCGGTACCGATCAGGGCGGTTTCCAGTTTCAGGCACTTGCTGACCCGGATGCGGCGGTCGTTGAGGAAGGCGCCGCCGCCCTTGCTGGCGGTAAACATCTCGTTGCGCAGCGGGTCATAGACCACCGCTTGCGTCACCTGTCCGCGGTAGGCGAGGGCGATCGAGATCGCGTATTGGGGAAAGCCGTGGATGAAATTGGTCGTGCCATCGAGGGGGTCGATGATCCACTGATAGTCGCTGCCGCCGCCCTGACCGGCGGTCAGGCCGGACTCTTCTGCTAAAATGCCGTATTCCGGATAGGCCTCGCGCAGGATGTCGATGATCGCCGCCTCGGCCGCTTTGTCGACTTCGGTGACGAAGTCGCTCTGGCGCTTGGTGGTGATCTGCAGATGCTCGAGATCGAGTGCCGCACGGTTGATGATCTGGCTGGCGCGACGCGCCGCCTTGATGATGATGTTCAGAGGCTGGATGCATGATTTGAAGGCGCGACGGGCGGCTGATGCCGCCCGATTGGTGTAGAGGACCCCGATTCTAATATGAACAGGCCCGCAGGGTCGCATTCTTCCGGTTCGCCGCTCGCGCGCATCCGTGTTGTCCTTTCGCACACCAGTCACCCAGGCAATATCGGCGCTGCCGCACGCGCGATGAAGACCATGGGTTTGTCGCGGCTGTCACTGGTCAATCCGAAGCACTTTCCCGACCCGCAGGCGGTGGCGCGTGCTGCCGACGCAGACGATATTCTCGAACAGGCGCAGGTGTGCAGCAGCCTCGACGAGGCGCTGGCCGGAACGGTGCAGGTGTACGCGCTGTCGGCGCGGCACCGCAACCTCGGGCCGCCGGCGCTGCCGGCGCGCGAGGCGGCGACGGACATCCTCTCCAGGGCCGGCGAGGGGGAGGTGGCGCTGCTGTTCGGCAACGAGACGGCTGGCTTGTCGAACGCCGAGGTGCAGCGCTGCCAGCGGACGGTGTTCATCCCGGCGAATCCCGACTACAGCTCGCTGAATCTGGCTTCGGCGGTGCAGTTGCTGTGCTACGAACTGCGCCTGGCGGCCTTCGACGGCCATCCACCGGTGGTCACCCGCGCCGTCCCTTTTGCCTCGCCGCCAGCGGCGCACGAGGACGTCGAGCGCTTCTATCTGCACCTCGAACGGGTCATGGTCAGCAGCGGCTTTCTCGATCCGCAGCGGCCGCGGCGGCTGCTGCCCAAGCTGCGCCGTCTGTTCGGGCGCGCCGAGCTTGAACGCGACGAGATCAACATCCTGCGCGGCCTGCTCGATGCGGTCGAACGGAAAACCTCGCCGGGCGGCGCGCCGTGCGACACCCCGGGCGAGGGCCTTGGAAGCGCCGCGAAGTAGTGTACTAAAATAGTCCGGTATTGTATAATCGTGGTCATCGTTCAAGGATTTTCCTTTCATGTTCAGCCGTCTTCGCGAAGACATCCAGTCAGTTTTCAAGCGTGATCCCGCCGCGCGCACTTTCTGGGAGGTGCTGACCTGCTATCCAGGCGTGCATGCCATCACCCTGCATCGTCTTGCGCACTGGCTGTGGGCGCGCGGTCTGCGTTGGCTGGGTCGCCTGGTTTCGCACTTCGGACGTTTCTTCACCGGTATCGAAATCCATCCCGGCGCGACCATCGGCCGGCGTATGTTCATCGATCACGGGATGGGAGTGGTCATCGGCGAAACGGCGGTGATCGGTGACGACGTGACGCTCTACCATGGTGTCACTCTGGGCGGCACCTCGTGGAACAAGGGCAAGCGCCATCCGACGCTGGAGGACGGTGTGGTGATCGGCGCCGGAGCGCAGGTGCTCGGGCCGATTACGGTTGGCGCGTCGGCGAAAGTCGGCTCCAATGCGGTGGTCGTCAAGAATGTTCCGAGTGGGGCGACCGCGGTCGGTAATCCGGCACGAATCATCGATAACGAGCAGGACCAGAGGCGCGAGCAGATGGCGGGGCAACTGGGCTTTTCGGCCTATGCGCTGGCCGCCAATCAGGATGATCCCTTGGCCAAGGCGATTCATGGCCTGCTCGATCATGCGACGGAAGTCGATCGGCGCTTCGAATTGCTGCTCAAGAAGCTTGAAGACGCTGGCGTGCATGTCAACGGCGACCTGGCGACGGCGGCTCAGTTCGACCCGCAATACTTGAGTAAAATAGTTGACTAATAGGCGGTCGCTCGCTATAGTCAATAGTGTAGTATTTTGATCAACAATTATTAGTACGTGTAGCATCGGAGGAGAAAATATGAGACTGACGACCAAAGGGCGTTTTGCAGTGACGGCGATGATCGACCTGGCTCTGCGCGGCGGTGACGGCCCGGTGTCTCTGGCGGGCATCAGCGAGCGCCAGAAAATTTCGCTGTCGTATCTGGAGCAGTTGTTCGGCAAGTTGCGTCGCCACCAGTTGGTGGGCAGCGTGCGTGGTCCAGGTGGCGGTTATTGCCTGGCGCGGCCAACCAGCGCGATGACCGTCGCGGACATCATTCGTGCCGTTGATGAGCCGCTCGATGCTACCCAGTGTGGTGGTCGCGAGAACTGCCATGACGAAGAGCGCTGCATGACCCATGACCTGTGGGCGACGTTGAACGTCAAGATGTTCGACTATCTGAGTTCCGTGACGCTGGCCGATCTCGTCGCGCAGCAGGGCTGCACGAGTGGCGGCGACGTGGCGGTCATGCATCAGGAACGACGGAAAGCTGATGAGCGGCGAAAAGGCGAGCGTCAGCGCGCCAAACTCATCGCCGTCGGTAGCTAGACCGAGACTTGAAAAGCTTCGCCCGTCGCCGTGTTCGCTCCCGTCTATCTCGACCACAACGCAACGACCGCCACCGATCCGGCGGTGGTCGAGGCGATGTTGCCTTACCTCTCTGGCCTCTGCGGCAACGCTTCGAGTCGTCATGAGTACGGCCGGGCGGCGCGGCGAGCGATCGATGAGGCGCGCAGCAAGGTGGCCGCGGCAGTCGGTGCGCATGCCAGCGAGGTGGTGTTTACCAGTGGTGGTTCGGAAGCCAACAACCTGCTGATCAAGGGTGCGGCAGCGTGCCTGAAACCTGGCGTGCTGGCAGTCAGCGCCATCGAGCACCCGTGTGTGATCAGGCCCGCCGAACAACTCCGCAAGCGCGGCTGGACCTTGCACAAGCTGGCGGTGGACGCCGCCGGACGGGTCGATGTTGCAAGCTTCCAGGCGTTGATCGCCGAGCAACCGCGCATCGTCTCGGTGATGCTGGCCAACAACGAGACCGGCGTTGTGCAGGATGTCGCCTCGCTGGCGACGCAGGCCAGAGCGGCGGGGGCCTGGTTTCATACCGATGCGGTCCAGGGGGTGGGCAAGATGGCCGTCGATTTTCGCCAGCTCAACGCCGCTGGCGTCAATGC
>QPGA01000014.1:0-2072 GCA_003332265.1 Candidatus Accumulibacter meliphilus | reverse complement strand
CCCGCCGCTCTGGCCTGCCTCGCTGGCGACGCAGGCCAGAGCGGCGGGGGCCTGGTTTCATACCGATGCGGTCCAGGGGGTGGGCAAGATGGCCGTCGATTTTCGCCAGCTCAACGCCGCTGGCGTCAATGCCCTCAGCCTGTCGGCACACAAGATCGGCGGTCCCAAGGGGGCGGCGGCACTGGTGCTCGACAAGCGACTCGACATCGAGCCGCTGATCGCTGGCGGCGGTCATGAACGTGGCTTGCGGTCGGGTACCGAGAACGTGGCGGCGATCGTCGGTTTCGGCGTGGCCTGTGAATTGGCGGCGGCGCGTCTGGCGGAGGTGGCGCCGCGGCTGCTGGCGCTGCGTGAGCAATTGGAGAGTGGGCTGGTCGTCCTCGGCGCGACGCTCTTTGGCAGGGGCGCGGAGCGCTTGCCGAACACCAGCTATTTCGCGTTTCCCGACATCGACGGCGAGACCCTGGTTGGCCATCTCGACCGTGCCGGTTATGCACTGGCCAGTGGTGCGGCCTGTTCCAGTGCCAACCCGGAACCCTCGCATGTGCTGCGTGCGATGGGCGTCGAGGCCGAACTGGCACGTGGCGCGGTGCGGGTCAGTCTGGGTGCCGGCAATAGCGCCGCCGAGGTCGATGGCTTCCTGGCGGCGCTGCAGGCCACCGTCCTCAGGCTGCAGCAACTGACGGCGATGGCCGTCTGAGCAGCAGGCAGTCGTGCGCTGCGGAACCAACGCGCAGGACAAGGAGTCAAGAGTCGCACGTAACACGCAACCTGTACACATCGGAGCAAGAGCAATGCTGAAACTGCCTATCTATCTTGATTATTCGGCCACCACGCCGGTCGATCCGCGCGTCGCCGACAAGATGATTCCCTATCTGGTCGAAAAATTCGGCAACCCGGCTTCGCGCTCGCATGCCTTCGGCTGGGAAGTCGAGGCGGCGGTCGAAGAAGCCCGCGAGGAAGTGGCCCGGCTGGTCAACGCCGACGCCAAGGAAATCGTCTGGACCTCGGGGGCCACCGAGTCGAACAATCTGGCGCTCAAGGGCGCGGCGCAGTTCTACGCCGGCAAGGGCAAGCACCTGGTGACGGTGAAGACCGAGCACAAGGCTGTGCTCGATACCTGTCGGGACCTCGAACGGCTTGGTTTCGAAGTGACTTACCTCGACGTCCAGGACAACGGTCTGATCGACCTGGAAGTCTTCAAGGCGGCATTGCGCCCGGACACCATCCTGGTGTCGGTGATGATGGTCAATAACGAGATCGGCGTCATCCAGCCGATCGCCGAAATCGGCGAAATCTGCCGCGCCAGGGGAATCATCTTCCACGTCGATGCGGCACAGGCGACCGGCAAGGTGGTCATCGATCTGGCGACGCTGAAAGTCGATCTGATGAGTTTTTCGGCCCACAAGACCTACGGCCCGAAAGGCATTGGCGCGCTCTACGTGCGCCGCAAGCCGCGCATTCGCCTGACCGCGCAGATGCATGGCGGCGGTCATGAACGTGGCTTCCGTTCCGGGACGCTGCCGACGCATCAGATCGTCGGCATGGGTGAGGCTTTTCGCCTCGCACGCGTGGAAATGGGAGCCGAGAATGAGCGTATCCGCATGCTTCGCGACCGCCTTTACAAAGGCCTGTCGGACATTGATGAGGTTTATGTCAACGGCGACATGGAGCAGCGTGTTCCGCACAATCTGAACATCAGTTTTGCCTACGTCGAAGGCGAATCACTGCTGATGGCGGTCAAGGATCTGGCGGTGTCGTCCGGGTCGGCCTGCACCTCGGCTTCGCTCGAACCTTCTTACGTGCTGCGAGCTCTCGGCCGCGAGGATGAACTGGCGCACAGTTCGATCCGCTTCACCCTCGGCCGCTTCACTACCGAGGAAGAGGTCGACTACGCGGTCAAGCTGCTGCACGAAAAGATCAGCCGGCTACGCGAGCTTTCGCCGCTGTGGGAAATGGTCCAGGAAGGCGTCGATTTGAGTACGGTCCAGTGGGCCGCCCATTGACAAGGCATATCAGGCATCAAGGAGAATCATCATGGCATACAGCGTAAAAGTTCTGGATCACTATGA
>QPGA01000013.1 GCA_003332265.1 Candidatus Accumulibacter meliphilus | reverse complement strand
GCGACAACATCTTCCTGGGCGACCGCGATGGTGTGCGCACGCCGATGCAATGGACCTCGGACCGCAACGGCGGCTTCTCGCGTGCCGACCCGCAGCGCGTCTTTCTGCCGCCGATCCAGGATCCGGTGTACGGCTTCGAGGCCATCAATGTCGAGGCGCAACTGCGCGCGCCGGGCTCGCTGCTCCACTGGACGCGGCGCATGCTGGCGGTACGCAAGACCTCTTCGGCCTTCGGGCGCGGCACTTTCACGCTGCTGCATCCGGGCAACCGCAAGGTGCTGGCCTACCTGCGCGAGTACGGCGACGACGTCATCCTCTGCGTGGCCAACGTCAGCCGCTCGGCGCAACCGGTCGAACTCAATCTGGCGACTTTCCAGGGCCGCGTGCCGGTCGAGATGATGGGTCGCAACGCTTTTCCGCCGGTCACCGAGCTGCCGTACCTGCTGACCTTGCCGGGGCATGCGTTTTACTGGTTTCGCCTGAGTACCGATACCGCCGCGCCGGAGTGGTACGAGCAGCGCCTGGCGCCCGAGATCCTGCCGGTGCTGGTGCTGTTCGACGGCTGGGCGAGCCTGTTCAGCGACCACGTCGTGCCCTGGCGAATCGGCATGGCCGAGAAGCTGCGCGCGCAGTTCGAGCGCGAGCTGGCGCCGGCCTATGTGCAGCGGCAACGCTGGTTTGCCGCCAAGGGCGAACCCGTCGAACAGGTGCAGATCGTCGAGCATGCGCGCCTGGAAGTCGAGCAGCGAACCTGGCTGCTGACCCTGGCCGATGTCCTGGGACCACGCGAGACCGGGCGCTACTTCCTGCCACTGGCGCTGGCCTGGGACGACAGCGAAGAAGAGCGGGTCAGGGACATGGCCGCGGGAGGGCTGGCGAAGGTGCGTCAGCAGGCTGCCGTTGGCCTGATGGGTGACGCGATGGCCGACGCTGCTTTCTGTCACGCCGTCGTCGAGGCGATCGCTGCCAGTCGAACGCTGCAGGCCGACAAGGGACAGCTGCGCTTCGTGCCGACACGGGCCTTCGCCGATCTGGCGCCAGCCAGCCCAGAAGAGCTCAGCCCCGTCAAACTGCTGCGCCTGAGCAGCAATAGCGTCGCACTTCTGGGCAGCAAGCTGTTCCTCAAGGCCTACCGCCGCATTCGCGAGGGCATCAATCCGGAGCTCGAAATCGGCCGCTTCCTGACCGACGTGGTGAAGTTCCCACACTGCGTCCCGGTCGCCGGTCATGTCGAGTACGTCGATGAGGCTGGCGTGGTCAGCACACTCGCCTTGCTGCAGGCCGGCGTGGATAACCAGGGCGATGCCTGGACCTTTGCCGTTGATGCGCTGGTTCGCCACCTCGATGTGGCGGGGGCTGCGCCACAGGCGCCCGCCTTGCCCGACGGTTTCATGGCGCTGGTGCGCATCCTGGCCAGGCGCAGCGCGCAGATGCATGTGGCGCTGTCGCAGCGCACCGGCGACGATGCCTTCGATCCCGAACCGATACAGGCCGATGACCTTCCGCAGTGGGTCAAGCAGGTGCACGATGATGCGCTGGTGACGATCGATCTGCTCTCGGCGCAGCGTGAGCGCCTGCCGCCGGCGCTGCAGGCGCTGGTCCTGGCCTTGATTGCCGACACGCAGCGCCTGCTGCAGCGCGTCGATGACTGTGCGCAGCATCCGCCGCAAGGCTTCAAGACCCGCTATCACGGTGACTATCATCTCGGCCAGGTCCTGCTGCTCAACAATGACTTCATGATCATCGATTTCGAAGGCGAACCGGCGCGCTCGCTGCCCGAGCGTCGGCGCAAGCACTCGGCTCTGCGCGACGTCGCCGGCATGCTGCGCTCCTTCGACTATGCGCGGCATACGGCGCTGCAACAGGCGGCGCAACATGCCGGCGAAGTCGAGAAGCTGGCGCCGGTGACCGCAGCCTGGTTGCAGGAAGCACGTGCCGCCTTCCTCGATGCTTACCGGGAAGAGGCGGTCGCCGCGGGCTTGTACCTCAACAAGGACGCCTTTGACGCGCAGCAGCCGCTGCTGGCGCTGTTCGAGATCGAGAAGGCGCTTTACGAGCTGCGCTATGAACTGGCCAATCGGCCGGACTGGCTTGGCGTACCCTTGCGCGGTGTGAGCGCGCTGGCCGGCCTCGACGAGCGTGCTTGAAAAGGGAGGCAGACATGGAAAATTTAGACGTCATCGTTCATCCGCCAAGCGCCTTCCTGGCCGAGATCGGTGCCTACCTGCCCCGTCTGGCGGTCGCGATCGTCCTCCTTATTGCCGGCTGGCTGATCGCAAAAGCCGTCTGCTTTGCCGTCGTCAAGGCCTTGCGGGCGCTGAATTTCCACGTCCTTACCGAGCGAGCGGGCGGGAATGGGCGGCACGCGCGCTGCAACGCTGGTTTTCACGCCGACCCGGCGACGATTGACGATCGCCGGGTCTGACGATCAGGATTCTGGAGGAAGATGGGAAAACTGCTGCTGGCACCGATGGAAGGTCTGGTCGACGACGTGCTGCGCGACGTGCTGACGCGCGTCGGCGCTTATGACCTGGCGGTCAGCGAGTTCATCCGCGTGTCCGGTAATTTGCTGCCGCCGCGGGCCTTCCGACGGCTCTGCCCCGAGCTTGATAACGGTAGCCGAACGCGCGCTGGTACGCCGCTGGTGGTGCAGCTTCTCGGCAGCGATCCGGCCTGTATGGCAGAAAATGCCGCACAACTGGTCGAGCTCGCGCCGGCCGGGATCGATCTCAACTTTGGTTGTCCGGCACCGACGGTCAATCGCCACGGTGGCGGCGCGATGCTGCTCGCCGACCCCGAGCAGTTGCTGCGTATCGCGGCGGCGGTGCGCCGCGTGGTGCCGGCGGAAATCCCGTTTACCGCCAAGATGCGGCTCGGTGTACGCGATACGGCGAAAACGCTCGATTGCGCGCGGGCGCTGGCCGCCGGCGGTATCGTGGCCCTGGTCGTCCATGCCCGCACCCGCGCCGACGGCTATCGACCGCCGGCACACTGGGAATGGATAGCGCGTATCCGCGCGGTCGTAGAAACGCCGGTGGTCGCCAACGGCGAGGTGTGGACCGTTGCCGACCACGCGCGTTGCTGTGCGGTGAGTGGCAGCGACGACGTGATGATCGGACGCGGCGCGGTTGCCGATCCTTTTCTCGCCCGGCGCATTCGCGCCCAGGCGGCGGGCGAGGTCGTCGCCGTCGACCGCTCCGATGACTGGCGGCAGTTGCAGCCGCTGTTGGCATCCTATTGGCAACAGGTCTGCGCCAAGGTCGCGGCCCGGCATGCGCCCGGGCGGCTCAAGCTTTGGCTGGGATCGCTGCGGCGCAACTTCGTCGAAGCCGAAGCCTTGTTCATGGCCATCAGGACACTTGCTGGTGTGGAAGAAATCAGCCGCGTGCTTGCCCGGCACGGAATCCCCGTGCCGAAGCCGTCGGCCTAGATGCACTGCAACTCCCGCGTCCCGAGCAGCGCCCAGGGCGAGGTCCACGAGCACTTGGCCATGGTCGTCGCCCGCCACGCCGGTGCGCCGTTCCGCAAGCCCTATGCGGACTACAATCGCGCTGCCTTTGCGCTGAGTTTCGAACGCTACCAGCGCCTGGCAGCGAACGCGCCCTTGATCCTCGACGCCTGCTGCGGGGTAGGGGAGAGCAGCGTCGCGCTGGCCCGAGCTTTCCCGACCCACTACGTGATTGGCGTTGACCAGTCTGCCACGCGCTTGCGCCGCGGCCAGCAGCGTCAGCAAGCGCAGCGCGAGTCACGCGAGTCACCAGAGGAGGAGGGTGCCTGGCCTGCCAACCTCGACCTGGTGCGCGCCGATCTGGTCGACTACTGGCGTCTGCTGCTCGACGCCGGCCTGCGCCTCGATCGCCACTACCTGCTCTATCCGAACCCCTGGCCAAAAATCGGCCACCTGCGCCGACGCTGGCATGGACACCCGGTTTTTCCGGCGCTGCTGGCTCTCGGCGGAGTGCTCGAATGCCGCAGCAACTGGCCGATCTACATCGCCGAGCACTGTCTGGCGGTGCAGCAACTCACTGGTCAAGCGGCAGTTTGCGAGCCTTTCGTCCCGGCTCTGCCGATGACGCCCTTCGAACGCAAGTACCTGGATTCCGGCCATGGCCTGTTTCGTACGGTGACCCATTTGGCTTGAGAGCGGGGCACTGGCTCGCGTGCTTCACAGCAAGTCGTATGTCTTATATAATACATACCAATCAAGCGGCGCTATCGGCCGCTGAAGTTTCTGCCGTCGGGCGTAAATGCCCGCCTGCCACGAGCTCGTGGGCTGCCGCCGCCGCGGCCTTGCAGTACAATTGCACTCTTGCTGCCTAAACTTTGAGAAAGGACGTTGCCGTGCTGGAATCCTATCGTGCCCATGTTGCCGAGCGTGCTGCGCTTGGTATCCCGCCGCTGCCGCTGACCGCTCAGCAGACCAGGGAACTCGTCGAACTGCTGAAGAATCCGCCGCAGGGTGAAGGGGAGAACCTGGTTGAGCTGCTCACTTTTCGTGTGCCAGCCGGTGTCGATGATGCGGCCAAGGTCAAGGCGGAGTTCCTGGCCAAAGTCGCCAAGGGAGAGGAGAGCTGCGCGCTGGTTTCCAAAGAGATGGCCACCGAACTGCTCGGCACCATGCTTGGCGGTTACAACGTCAAACCGCTGATCGACCTGCTCGCCGGTCCGACCGGCGCCATCGCCGCGGCAGCACTCAAGAAGACCCTGCTGGTCTTCGACTTCTTCCACGACGTCAAGGAACTCGCCGACAAGGGCGACGCCAACGCCAAGTCCGTCCTGCAAAGCTGGGCCGACGGCGAGTGGTTCACCTCGCGTCCGGAAGTGCCGACCTCACAGAAGCTGACCGTGTTCAAGGTCACCGGCGAAACCAACACCGACGACCTGTCGCCGGCACCCGACGCCTGGTCGCGTCCGGACATCCCGCTGCACGCGCTGGCCATGCTCAAGAACCCGCGTGCGGGCATCGAAGCCGATGTCGCCGGCGAGCGCGGCCCGATCAAGCAACTCGAAGCGCTGGCCGCGAAAGGCAATCTGATCGCCTACGTTGGCGACGTCGTCGGTACCGGTTCCTCGCGCAAGTCGGCGACCAATTCCGTGCTCTGGTTCACCGGCGAGGACATTCCCTTCGTTCCCAACAAGCGTTTCGGCGGTTTCTGCCTGGGTTCGAAGATCGCCCCGATCTTCTTCAACACCATGGAAGACGCTGGCGCGCTGCCGATCGAACTCGACGTCGAGCAGATGGAAATGGGCGACGAGATCGAATTGCAGATCGATACCGCGACGACCAAAGTCACCGCACTGAAGAACGGTACCGTCATCGCCGAATCGCAACTGAAAACGCCGGTGATCCTCGACGAAGTACGTGCCGGCGGTCGCATCCCGCTGATCATCGGCCGCGGCCTCACCACCCGGGCGCGCGAAGCGCTTGGCCTGCCGGTTTCGACCCTGTTCCGTGTGCCGCACAACCCTGCCGACCCGGGCACGGGCTACACGCTGGCTCAGAAAATGGTCGGACGGGCCTGCGGCCTGCCGGAAGGCAAGGGCGTTCTGCCGGGTACCTATTGCGAACCACGCATGACTACCGTCGGCTCGCAGGACACCACCGGCCCGATGACCCGCGACGAACTCAAGGATCTCGCCTGCCTCGGTTTCTCGGCCGACATGGTGATGCAGTCCTTCTGCCATACCGCCGCCTATCCGAAGCTGGTCGACGTGCGTACCCACCGCGAACTGCCGACTTTCATCAGCACCCGCGGCGGCGTCTCGCTGCGTCCCGGCGATGGCATCATCCACTCCTGGCTGAACCGCCTGCTGCTGCCCGATACCGTCGGCACCGGCGGCGACTCGCACACCCGCTTCCCGATCGGCATTTCCTTCCCGGCCGGCTCCGGTCTGGTCGCTTTTGCTGCCGCCACCGGCGTGATGCCGCTGGATATGCCGGAATCGGTGCTGGTGCGCTTCAAGGGCAAGCTGCAGGATGGCGTCACCCTGCGTGACCTGGTCAACGCCATTCCCTACTACGCCATCAAGGCCGGCCTGCTGACCGTCGAGAAGAAAGGCAAGAAGAACATCTTCTCCGGCCGCATCCTCGAAATCGAAGGCCTGCCGGATCTGAAAATCGAACAGGCTTTCGAGCTCTCCGACGCCGCCGCCGAGCGTTCCGCTGCCGCCTGCGCCATCCAGCTCGACAAGGCGCCGATCATCGAGTACATGCGCTCGAACATCACGCTGATGAAGTGGATGATCGCCACCGGCTACGAAGACAAGCGCACGCTCGGTCGCCGCATCAAGGCCATGGAAGCGTGGATCGCCAAGCCCGAACTGCTCAAGGCCGATGCCGGCGCCGAGTACGCCGCGGTGATCGAAATCGACCTCGCCGACGTCAAGGAGCCGATCGTCGCCTGCCCGAACGACCCGGACGACGCCAAGCTGCTCTCCGAAGTCGCCGGCGCCAAGATCGACGAAGTCTTCATCGGTTCGTGCATGACCAACATCGGCCACTTCCGTGCCGCCGGCAAGGTCCTCGAAGGCAAGACCGACATCCCGACCCGTCTGTGGGTTGCGCCACCCACCAAGATGGACGCCGCGATCCTCAACGAAGAAGGCTACTACGCCATCCTCGGCAAGTCCGGCGCACGCATGGAAATGCCCGGCTGCTCGCTGTGCATGGGCAACCAGGCGCAGATCCGGAAAGGCAGCACGGCGATGTCGACCTCGACCCGCAACTTCCCCAACCGCCTCGGCATCGACACTTTCGTCTACCTCGGCTCCGCCGAACTGGCCTCGATCTGCGCCCTGCTGGGCCGCATCCCGACCGTCGCCGAGTACATGGAGCAGGTGAAAGTGGTGAACGCCAAGGCCGCCGATGTCTATCGCTACATGAACTTCGACCAGATCAAGGAGTTCAGTGAGGTGGCGGATACCGTGACGGTGTAAACCGCTCGCGGCGTCTCAAACCGGCAAACGGCGCCCTGCGGGGCGCCGTTTGCTTTCGATTCGTCCTTTCTGATACTGCTCGGCGCTCTGCATGGCTTAGGTCACCAGTGTTCTGAGCGCTTCTGAAAACCGCTTCAGGCCTTGCGCTGCCAACGCGTCGACACATTCGGCAAAGGTCTTTTTCGGTTTCCTGAGATTCTCCCGCATACGATCGAAGGCTGCGCGCACGGCTTCAGGCGATTCGCGTATCAGGTCAGCGAGAAAGTCATCCGGCGTGACGACCGAGAGGCCTGCTGCAGACAGTTCGGTGGCGTCGAAATCCTTGATGTTCCAGGTAAGGATCGCGACGTGGTCTACCGCCGAGCGCTGGCGGGCGCGAAATGCTGCGGCCGCCACGTGACGGTCATTGGCTTGCGTCAGCGGAAATAGCTGTTCGTGGCGCCGATAGCCGCGGATCAGCGCGTCGTCTGCCGCCTCGTCCATCAGGGACCGTACACGTTCGAGGACAGCGCGTGCGATCCCGAAGTCCTGCGCGACATTGCGCATCCATTCTTCATGGATATCGTCCGACCAGTGAGCGCGAATGGCGCCGGTTGCGGCCAGCCACATGAACAGGTCGCGTTGCGCGGCCGGGTAGAGCACACAGGCATCCAGAACGACGACCGGCTGTCGCCGCGCGGACATGCTCAGTAGCCCATCCCGTGCGTCTGTGAGAGGGCGGCCAATTCACCAAGGGCGGCCGCTTTTTCGACATCGCGACAACGCTTGTAGGCGACAACGGCCGAGTGCGCAACACGCCGGTGCCGACCGGCTTTCGGCAGTTGCGGGATGAGTCCGCTGTCAAGCAACTGAACGAGATACGGGCGCGACACGTTCAACAGATCAGCTGCTTGCTGTGTTGTCAGCTTTTTGTCTTCTTCTTCGACGACGCGCACGGCCTTTCCGGCGAGAAGCAGGGTCGCCGTTTGCTCGATCACTTGCGTAAGAGACCTTTCCATTTCGCCCAAGGGTGTCGAAAGATTCTGGACGCTGGTCGTGCCGCGCCGTATCGCGGAAACCACAGAACGGGCGGATTTTTCGCACGCGCCATGGAACGACGCTTCCGAATCTGCGGGCTTGGCGAGTCTCGCGGTGGTTGTCGTCGTGGGCATGGGCTTCTCCTCGGAAATGGCCTGTCTGGCCGTTTCGATTGTATTCTACTAATCGAAACGGAGAAACTCCGGCGTTGGTAGTGGCGGCGACTCGCACAGGCGCTTCTCGACCGGGTTGGGAAAGAGGGGGCGGTCATGGCTTCCATGATCTGGTCTGTATCGACACGTCATCACAGTTAGAATGACGATTCTCGAGCGTGGATATGCCGTCGATCAGCATTGACCTGCTTGCCAGCCAAAGGGACAACACCGTAAATGAGCGACGACGGACAACAGTATCTGAACGATCTCGACAAGCGCCTGTGGTCTGCCGCCGACCGTTTGCGTGCCAACGTCAACCCCGGCGACTACATGCATGTGGTGCTTGGCCTGGTCTTCCTGAAATACGTCTCGGACGCGTTCAAGGAACGCCGCGATGAGCTGAAAAAGGCTTTTTTCGATCCGGAAAACGACTACTACCTCGGTGACGACTCGGGCGAGCTTGATGCCGAAATGGTCGAGCAGGAACTCGAAGCGCGCGACTACTACACCGAAAAAAACGTCTTCTGGGTGCCGGCGCTGGCGCGTTGGGATTTCATCAAGGACAACGCCAAGGTCGCCGCTGGCAGCCTGTTCGAGGTCAGGAACGGCAGGACATTCCAGTATGAATTCAAGGGCATCGGCCGCTTGCTCGACGATGCCCTCGATGCCGTCGAAAAGGAAAACCCGCGCCTCAAGAACGTCCTCGACAAGGACTACGCCCGCAAACGCGTCGATCAAGCGCTGCCCGGTCTGATCGACCTGCTATCCACCGTGCCTTTCCAGCACGAATCGCTCAAGGCCAAGGACATCCTCGGCCACGTCTACGAATACTTTCTCGGCGAATTCTCGATTGCCGCCGGCAAGCGCGGCGGCGAGTTCTACACGCCGAAAAGCATCGTCAGCCTCATCGTCGAAATGCTCGAACCCTTCCAGGGCCGGGTGTATGACCCCTGTTGCGGCTCCGGCGGCTTCTTCGTGCAGAGCGAGCGCTTTGTCGAGGAGCACGGCGGGCGTATCGGCCAGCTCTCGGTCTACGGGCAGGAAGCCAACCCCACCACCTGGCGGCTGGCCTCGATGAACATGGCTATCCGGGGTATGGATTTCGACTTTGGCAAGGAGCCGGCCAGCACCTACACCCGCCCGCAGCACCCGGATCTGCGCGCCGACTTCATCATGGCCAATCCGCCCTTCAACATGAAGGACTGGAACGAAGGCGTGCAGGACGAAGACGTGCGCTGGAAGTACGGCGTGCCCCCGGCTGGCAATGCCAACTTCGCGTGGATGCAACACATGATCCACCACCTGGCGCCCAACGGCAGCATGGCCCTGCTGCTCGCCAACGGCTCGATGAGCAGCAACACCAACAACGAAGGCGAAATCCGCAAGGCATTGATCGAGGCCGATCTGATCGAATGCATGGTCGCGCTGCCCGGCCAGCTGTTCACCAATACGCAAATCCCCGCCTGCATCTGGTTCCTCACCCGCAACAAGCGTGAACGCGGCAACGCAGGTTCGGGCACGCGCCAGCGCCAGGGCGAAACCCTGTTCATCGATGCCCGCAAGCTCGGCTACATGAAGGACCGCGTGCTGCGCGACTTCAGGGCGGAAGACATCGCCCGAGTGGCCGACACCTTCCACGCCTGGAAACGCCATTCCCCCTCTCCCCTCGCGGGCGAGGGCCGGGGAGAGGCGGCGGCTTACGCAGACATCCCCGGCTTCTGCAAAGCCGCCACGCGCGAAGAAATCCGCAAGCACGACCATGTCCTCACGCCCGGCCGCTACGTCGGCGCCGCCGCGCAGGAGGAAGACAGCGAGCCCTTCGAAGAGAAAATGGCCCGCCTCACCGCCACCCTGGGCCAGCAGTTCGCTGAAAGCGCCCGCCTGGAAGCTGCAATCCGCAAGAACCTGGCCGGGCTGGGCTATGAAATCTGACGCACGCACTTGTGCAACGACCCGTTGCACAAGCTCCACGCCATCACACCGCCACAGAAAGCCACCCCAAGCCGGGCGCTGCCGAGCGAACTCAAGGGTAGTTTGCCGAGGATTGAGGAGATCGAGGCGGAGTTGAGCGGGGATGTGGGGGGCGAGGATGAGTGAGTGGAGGACCGTTCGAATAGGGGATGTTGCGGCGGTGTTCGATGGTCCCCACGCGACACCGACTAAACTTCTCCCCTTGAGCGAGAAGGGCTGGGGTGAGCCGGGGATTTGGGGCGCATGCGCCCTGCCCGTTGAACGATTCCGGCGTGCAGGCCGGAGTGCGCACTGCAAGTGGAGGGGGAAGGTCATGACTTTCATGATCCGGGGTACTCGACATGTCATGACCGCTAGCAACGCTCGCCGAGTCGGCGTGTCACGAAGCGCAGCTTGCGCGCCTTGACCAGACGGTGCTCGGGATATACGGGGAAAGCCATACACGCTTAGATCATATCTGGAACAATAAAGGTATTTCTCGGCAGCGGCACGACGGCGCTTGGGACGGACGCCACGAAGTTGCCGGTTCCGCTTCAAGGAGCTGTCAGTAAACAGTAAACCAGCCGTTCGGCGATCAGTGCGCCAGGGATCCGCTATTTGTTGGGGAACTCACACAACGGCCGAAAGCCAACACTAGGGAAGGCACTGGTCGGGCCGCGGTAATCGCGGGCGGCCGAGCGCGCGTAGTCGGCGCCACTTTCCCAGGACCCACCGCGCACGACCGTGGGCTGACTCTCTTCGGGGACGACACAATTCTGTTCATTTCCGTCAAACTGCTCGCGCCACAGCGAGCAGGTCCATTCCCACACGTTGCCCGAAGTGTCGTGGATGCAAAACCCGTTGCCTGGAAAACTCCCTACGGGGGCCGATTGCTTGTCTCCGCCAGTACTGCTACAGTTTCTGCACTTTGCCAAGCGTCCCTCCTTGTCACCCCCGCTTCGGGGGATGTCATCGCCCCAGGGGTACGCCGTGATCGTTTTCGCTCGTGCGGCATGTTCCCACTCGGCTTCGCTTGGCAAGCGGCAGGTCTTCTTGATGTGCTTGCCAAGCCATTCGGTGTATGCCCTCGCCTCGTGCCAGCTGATATTTACTACTGGGCGCGTCCCTCGTCCGCCTTTGGCGGTGGTGGGGTAGACCACAGCGCTGTTACCTGCGCGATGCTGCTCCCAGACGTAGTAGTCGAACTCTTCGTAGGTCACTTCATGCTTGGCCAGGTTGAAGCCCTGGCGGATCTCGACGTGTATCCCGGGAACACCAAAGTCCGGCCATTTTTCTTTTGGAAGTTCCTTCACGAACGCCTTATTTTGCTCGCCCATGTCGAGCGAACCCGCGGAGATGGGCAGCAGTTCGGGAACAGGGGCATAGCCCAGACGATAGCGTTGCTGCAGTGCCATATAGTCCAGGGGCAAGCTGTGCTCCCGCGTCCACATGTATGACCCTCCGACAAAGGCGAACAGCAGCGCCAGCACTAGAAACTGCGCCCGCACCTTCCAGCGACTCCGGAAGACGAAGCGCCCTTCGTCGCTGCTCTGGTCGACCCGCAGCCGCCGATAGCGCCAGAGATCTTGCCAGCCGGCCAGGTTCCACCAGCGACCGACGACACCGCTTTTGCCCCACTGCTCGGTCTGAAACCTGAGCTGCTGGCGAAGCACGTCGCGGTCGCGGTTGTTTTCGATGTAGTCGTAGAGGGTTGGCCAGTAGCCGACCTCCTTGCCGGTTTGCTCGTCCTTGCCGCGGGCGCGGATCAGCGTCTCGTGAATTAGGTCGACGTACTGGCGCTGTTGCTCCGTGCTGACGGTGAGCACGCGCAGCGCGCCGGCGGGGGCCTCTGCGGGTGCATCGACGCGGCGTTCGCCGGAGAGCAGTTGCAGCACGCGCTCGCCAACGGCAGGATTGTCGTCACCGGCAATCATCAGCGCTTCTTCGCGCGGGATGCGCTGGCGCGTATGGCGTCCCTCGTCGTTGATGCGGGTCAGGCGAAGCAGCAGTTCGAGCGCCCCCTGCCGGTCCTTGCTGAGCGGCCCGCCGATGCGCGCCAGCAGCGCGTCGGCCTGCGTGCTGAGCATGCCGGCGATGCCTTTCAACTGGATGTAGCGTTCGCCGCTGAGGACCTTCTTGCCCTGGCGCTGATCCCAGAGCGTGAACAGCGCGTTCTCGACCAGTGGCAAGGCGCCAATTTCGTTGCGCGCCTCCTCGATGATCGCCGCGCTCACCTCGCTGACGTCGAGCCCGGCGAGCCGCGCCGGCTGCTCGATGATTTCGCGCAGGCCATGCTCGGAGATGGCCGGCAGGAAGTAGCGCTTGCAGTGGCTGTTGTAAATCGCCTGCAGGCGCGGCAAGCGCTCGAAGCGGTCGAGAAAGTCGGCGCGCACGGTGCTGATCAGGAACAGCGGACAGTCGGCGTCCTGCAGGGCGTTGGCCAGCAGCGCATCGAACTGCTTGCTGGCTGCCGCGTTGGCGAAGGTGAACAGTTCTTCGAACTGGTCAACGATGAGCAGGAACGCGCTCTGTTTTTTCCTGCAATCGCGCAGGGCGAAGGCCAGGGCGCGCTCGTCGTGCTCGTGCTCGAAAGCCTGTTGTCGGGCGAGCATGTGGCGTAGGCCCTCGCTGATCAGACCGTGCTCGACGACGTCGACCAGCCGGGTCAGCGGGTTCTCGCCTGGCATCATCGGGCCGAGGATGGTCCAGTGCTCGAAGCCGGTGCGTGCCCACAAGGCGCCCTGTTCGATCATCGGCAGCATGCCGGCGTTGACCAGTGACGACTTGCCCGTGCCGCTGTTGCCCTCGATCTGCAGCCAGCGGAAATACGCGCCGCCGCCACCGCCGTGCAGCGCTTCGGGATTGGCCTGCTGCTGATTGCCGAGGCAGGTCAGCGCTTCGAGGGTTTCCCGACGGCGCCCGAAGAACAGCCGGGCATCCTTGCTGGTGAAGGCGTTGAGTCCGACGAAAGGGCAACCCTCGATAGCTGGTGGCGAGTCCAGGCGGATGGCGTGCGCGCAGATGGCGGCGACCAGCCCGGCCGGCGGCAGCGCGTCGGCTGCCGTCCAGCGGCTGGCCTGGAACAGCGCCAGCAAAGGCGGCAGCGTTTCCGGCGCCGCTTCTTCGAGCAGGATCGGGAAGATCGGCAGGCGCTCGTCGTCCTTCTCGGACGACAGGTGACGGTTCAGCGCAACCTCCACCTCGGCGCCGACCCAGCGCCGCACGCCGTCACGCCCGACCAGCACGACGAAGGCCGAACAGCTGGCCAGAACCTGCTGCAGGCGCTCCATCCAGCGGTCGCCACCATGCAACGAGTCGTCATCCTTGAAGACACTCAGCTTGGCCGTTTCGAGCGCATCACGCAAAACGATCGCCGCCGCCTGGTCGCCGTGGCTGTAGCTGAGGAAGACATGTTCCGTCGTTTGCGGGCTGTTTGGCGGCATCGGTCATTATTCCTGAGTGGGCATCAATGGGTGCTGCGCCTGCTCGCCGCCGCTGGAAGGTCTCATTTTGCCGTTACCAGGCCGACGGCGGCAGCGGCAGCGGCAGGGATGCAGGATTTCAACCGCAACTTCGCCCAAGTTCTGCTTCTTCGTTGTTTACCGTCACCCCGCCTTGGGCCTGTATCTCGTCGATGGTACCCCTTGATTCCTGTCTCCGCAAAATGCCAACGCGAAGTAACTGCCGTCGTCTGCTGTGTGCGAACACAGCCGCAAGTCGAACCGTCTTTGCGAACTTCGCCTGTTCACGCGACGGGTGGCTACCGAGCTTCGTTTCGCCCCGAACTGGATTGCTACTTGCTATTTTCCCGCTACTGGCGCGCTCGGGGGACTGAATCCGGGGGGAACCTTGAGCCACGGGAAGCCATCTACCATCATCTCGTAACCAGTCTTGTACAGTGCTCGCATATATTCGGTGTCGAACTCTTCCTTGTGCTCGGCCTTGAAACTCGATGGAATGAAGCCAAGGTTGAAGTCCACTCCGTCGCGCTGGGCGGTGGCATAGATGCGGTAAAGGTCACCGATGCCCTGGCTGTGGATCAGTGAGGCGACTGAGCGACCGGCAATGCTCATCGTACTGCGCTCGACCTGTGCCCAGTCCGGATCGAGTCGCGCATTACGGATAACGTAAAGTTTGCGCTCACGGGTAACGCCGACGGCGGCAGCCGACTCGTTGATGCGCAGCGCGGCCGGGTAAGCGAAAACCTGAGCCATGATGCCACCGTCGACGTGCATTTCCTGATAGGTTTTGCCGTCGACTTCCACATCAAGCATCATCGGAGGAAAGCCTCCCGGAATCGAGGCCGATGCGATCATGACGCGCACGAAAAGGTCCAATGCCTTCGGGCCCCCGAAAGTGGCGATTTTCCCCATGTCCCAGATGATCGGACGACGCGCATCGAGGTCGGCGGTAGCGATCAGGAGGAAACGACCTTTTGCATACTCTGCGGCGACTTCCCTGAGAAAATCATCGGTCACGGATTTTCGCGTCAGACTCATCAGTGGCGCGTTATCGGCCATTCCGTCGCTCATCACGCCAGCCAGAAAACCACGCGGCGTAAGGACGTCTTGCGGCGAGATCGTGGTATAGACCTCCTTCAGCGTGGCGTCATACTTTGAGCCGAGAAATGCGAAAGGCGCAATCAGGGCGCCTGTACTGATGCCGGTAACCACTTTGAATTCCGGACGCGTCCCCGTTGCCGTCCACGCATTTATCAGCCCGGCAGTAAACGCGCCGTTATCGCCGCCACCTGAAATTGCCAAAAAGAACGCTGAGGGAAGGGGCCCTTTATGCCCCTGTTTTGCGAGGTGATCCTTTTCCAGTTGCAGGGATGCCTGCGCCTTCCGGGAGAGCTCCGTGATGTCGCCGCCCAAGGCAAAACGGACATTTGGCATGCCTGGAATTTCGGCTCTTGTCGTCAGTTCGGAGGGCACTGCCGCCAGGCGCTGCGGCGTCGAACAGCCCTGGACAAGAAGCAAGACGGCCATGGTGAGGCCGAGGAGGAGGGCTTTCATGAGAATTTTTCTCGCAAGTTGATGAAAACTTCAGGAGCCGGATGTTCCACTATGGGCACACTCGGTACTTGCTCCAAGGCGGCTATTCGGCGCTTGCTTGATGGCCGCTTGCCGACACGACAATTCCATACCGTCAGCAGGTCTGCAAGGCCATGAAAGCACTTGCCTCGGAACAGCGTATCCGAAGCTTGGTTTTTCGTCCACGCGGTCTTGGTAGCGCAGGAGCATGCCAAACGGCGGCAGTCGCCTGAAGTCGTCAGCGTTCGGCGGCAAGGATGCGCTTCGCACTCGCCGACTAGGACAGCACGCTCGTCAATGCAGCTCTGTTCTCCCGGTGTTTTGCTAGACTACTCTGTCGGTTGAACTCAAAGACTTCGTCCCATGCAGAAACAATCGAAGTTCTCCGCTCGCCGGGTTTTGTGCGGGCTCCTCCTGGCGGGAGTGCTGCTGGTCGCGTTAGGTGCGTCGTGGGCCTATTGGCAACTGCGTGCCAGCTTGCCGACTCTCGATGGCGTAGTGGCGCTAGCCGAGCTGGATGAGGAGGTCAGCGTCACGCGCGACGAAGTGGGCATGGTGACCCTTTCGGCGAACAGTCGTACCGCCGTGGCCAGGGCGATGGGTTTCGTGCACGCGCAGGAGCGGTTTTTCCAGATGGATTTGATGCGCCGTCAGGCCGCCGGGGAGTTGTCGGCGTTGTTCGGCGGCAAGGCGCTGGAGGCCGACAAGCGCGTTCGTATCCATCAACTGCGTGCGCGGGCACGCGCCATCGTTGCCGGGTTGCCCAGTGACGAGTCGGAGATTCTCCTGGCCTATGTGGCGGGCGTGAACGCGGGTGTGCACGGCCTCGGTTCCAGGCCATTCGAATACTGGGTGCTGCGCGCAGAGCCCGTCGACTGGACGGCCGAGGACACCATACTGACGGCGTACTCGATGTACCTGGTCCTGCAGCCGTCCACAGCCGAGAAGAAGTTGACCCGGCTGAACGTGAAGGAAAGCGTTCCCGAGTCGCTTTATGCTTTCTTGCGCGGCAAAGGAAGCGAGTGGGACGCGCCACTATGGGGTGAGCCGCTGCTGCCGCCTGCCATTCCGGAGGCGTCCAGCCTGGGAACCTGGTCCGCAAAGCTGGAGCTGCCGCTGAAAATGCGCGAGCGTCCGGATCCATCGCTGCCGGGGAGCAATAGCTGGGCTGTGTCGGGTGACTTGAGCGACAACGGTGCGGCGATTCTGCAGAATGACATGCATTTGAAGTTGCGGGTGCCAAACATCTGGTTTCGTATTCAGATTCGCTATGGGGAAAATGAGCAATCGCGGAGTCGATACGCGCATCAGGTGACCGGTGTTTCCTTGCCAGGGGTGCCGCTTGTCGTCGCCGGCAGCAACGGAAAAGTCGCCTGGGGCTACACCAATAGCTACGGCGACTTCAGCGACGTGATTGTCCTTGAGCAGGAGCGTCCTGGAAGCTATCTGACTGCGCACGGAGAAGTGCCCCTGGAAACGGTTTACGAGACCATCGACGTCAAAGGCGCGCCAGCGCAGCGGGTGGCTATTGAAAAGACGATCTGGGGACCGCTTGCCCGGAGCGGCGCGGATGGTCGAAAGTTCGTGCTCAAATGGTTGGCTCATGACGTCACGCAAGCCATTAACCTGGGCATTCTTGGTCTGGAGAGAACGGAGACGGTCGCCGACGCGATCGGCGTTGCCCACAATGCACGCCTGCCGTCGCAGAACATCCTGCTGGTCGACAGCGGCGGCAATCTGGCATGGACGATCATTGGCGCCATTCCCAAGCGGGTCGGGTGTGATGGTGACGAACCGGTCAGCTTCGCGGACGGATCGTGTTCGTGGCAAGGCTACCTGTCCGCGGAGGAATACCCGCTGCTGATGAATCCGCCCGACGGCCGCTTATGGACCGCAAACAACCGTGTCGCCTCGGGCGAGATGCTCAGGCGCATCGGCAACGGTGGCTATGACCTGGGCGCGCGCGCCAAACAAATCCGCGATGCCTTGTTCGCCCGTGATGCTTTCGCTGAAGACGATTTTCTGGCCATCGCGCTCGATGATCGCGGTTTGTTGCTGGAGCGCTGGAAAGCTCATCTGGAACAGTTGCTGGCCGACGAAAGCGCTGCGCAGGACGACCTGGCGAAGGCTTTGCTCGTTCAATTGCGATCCGAAAAAGAGCTGCGCGCGCGCCGTGATTCAGTGGCCTACCGCGTCGTCAGGACCTATCGCTACCTGTTGCGTGACGTGCTGTTCATGGCCTGGCTGGCGGCGGCCTATGAAGCGCAACCCGATCTCAAGATCGGATCGTTGTCGAACCAGTGGGAGGGCGTGCTGTGGGAGGTGATCCAGAAAAAGCCCGCTCACCTCTTGCCGGCGCCGTTTGCTTCGTGGCGCGAGTTCGAGCGCGAGGTCTTGAAAATGAGCTTGCGCTCCCTGGGCATCGACAGCCAGGAACGGCTGGCGCAGGTCACTTGGGGAGCGCGCAATAGGGCGGCGATTCAGCACCCGCTGAGTCAGTTCATTCCACTGCTCGGGAAGTTCCTCGACGCGCCGAGTGACGCCATCGATGGCGATGTCAACATGCCGCGAGTCGCCGGGCCTTCGTTTGGGGCGTCGGAACGTATGGTTGTTTCTCCCGGCCATGAAGAGCGCGCGATCTTTCATATGCCGGGGGGGCAAAGCGGGCACCCGCTTTCGCCCTATTACCTGGCCGGCCATGAAGCCTGGGTGAAAGGCGAAGCGACACCATTTCTGCCACAAGTGGCGCAGCATGAATTGAAGCTCGTTCCAGAAGTCAGGCCATGATGAGCAAGAAGACATTCGCGTCGACCCATGCCAGCAAGGGCCCGGGCAAGCACAGATACGGCGTAGTCGGCGGCCTCGGCGTCATTGCCGGCGCCGACCTGCTGCTGAAAATGATCGGCGCGACGCAGCGGCGGCCGGAAATGCGTGATGTTGGCATTGCTTTCGAACAGCGCCACTTCGACAGTGGGCCGAGTATTGCCGACGAGACCTACAATCCGAGCCGACGCAAGTTCTACGTCTATGACACGCTCAAGGAGATGGAGGCGCGCGGCATCGACACCGCCCTGGTGCCTTGCTTCGTGTCGCATACCTTTTTGCGCGAGATCACGCCGGAACTCGATATACGGGTGATCAGCCTCTTCGATGCCTTGCGCGACTGGCTGGCGCGCGAGCATCCGGCGCTGCGCACGATCGGCGTATTGACTTCGACCTATGTGCAGAAATCAGGGATCTTCGAGCGCGAGTTCGCTTCCCGGTACGAGATCGTTTATCCGGATGCGGCCGTTCAGTCCGACAAGCTGATGCGCGCCATCTATGGTCCCAGCGGCATCAGAGCCGGGCACCACGGCGGCGAGTGCGTCGAACTGCTGGCTGAGGCCTGCCACTGCCTGGTCGCCAACGGTGCGCAGCTAATCGTTCCCGGTCTGTCTGAAGTGCCGGTGCTGATCGACTCCCTGCGCGCGCTGGTAGCCGTTCCGGTCGTCGATTCCAATCTCGTCTATGCCGAGTATGCGCTGGGCTGCGAAGCGGCGCCGCCGCTGCGCGAGTTCAAGCTCGGCGTCGTTGGTGGGGTCGGGCCGGCAGCGACGGTCGATTTCATGCACAAAGTCGTGCGCCTGACCGACGCCGCGCGCGATCAGGATCACATCAAGATGATGGTCGAGCAGAATCCGCAGATTCCCGATCGCACCGCCAACTTGATCGGTAGCGGTGCCGATCCGACCATCGCCCTGCTTGCTACTTGCAAGCAGCTCGAAGCGGGGGGCGCGCACGCGGTGGCCATCCCCTGCAACACGGCGCACGCCTTCGTCGACCGCATCCAGCCCTATCTCAGCATTCCCATCGTGAATATGCTGTCCGAGGTCGTGCAGCATATCCGCTCGCAGATGCCCCTGGTCAGCCGAGTCGGGCTGTTGGCCACCTCGGGGACGGTGGCCAGCGGCGTTTATCGCGAAGTCACCGAGGCGGCAGGCTTGCAGCTGCTGGTTCCCGACGCAGCCGTCCAGGAGCTGATCATGCAGGCGATCTACGGCGAGCGGGGAGTCAAGGCGGGATTCACTTCCGGTTTGTGCAGCGAGCATCTGGTGACGGCGATCGGCCACCTCGCCGAGCAGGGTGCCGAAGTGATCATTCTTGGCTGTACCGAACTGCCGCTGATCGCCATCGACATCGCCGTCGGTCAAGCAATTGCTCTGCTCGACCCCACCGAAATCCTGGCCGCTCGCTGCGTGGCACTTGCTTCCGAGGCCGCCGCGAAACCTCGTCGCGACCAGGGCAAGACCTCCCTCGCTTGATTGATCGGGTGGGCCCGGCTATAGTCCGCCCGCGGTCTGGGTACCGCTTCGATTCTTGCTAGCGGCCGCCGCGTTTCGACGCCTGGCCGCGTTTAGGCTGCGGCCCACTCCGTGCCGTGGCCGGTCTTTACAGGGAGTTCTCATGGTCCACTTCTCGCGCCGTCTGGCGCTCAAGGGCGCGCTTGTCTGTGCGCTCGCCAGCACTTTCTTCCACACCGCGGTGGCTGCTGACGCTGACACTGTGCTGCGCGTTTCGGCGATTCCTGACGAGGCGCCGACCGAGCTGCAGCGCAAGTTCGCGCCGCTCGGCAAGTATCTCGAGAAAGAAGTGGGGATGAAAGTGTCCTTCGTTCCGGTCTCCGACTATGCAGCGGTGGTCGAAGCGCTGGCCAGCGACAAGCTCGATCTGGCGTGGCTCGGTGGCTTTACCTACGTGCAGGCCAACATTCGCAGCCAGGGCACCGCCATCCCGCTGGTTCAGCGCGAGGAAGATGCCCGCTTTACCTCCAAGTTCATTACTGCCGACGCGAACATCAAGACCCTGGCCGACACCAGGGGCAAGGTCTTCGCCTTTGGCTCGCCGTCGTCGACCTCGGGTCACCTGATGCCGCGCTACTTCCTGATGGAGGAGGGTATCAACGCCGACAGCGACTTCAAGAATGTCGCCTTTTCGGGCGCTCACGATGCCACGGTGGCTTTCGTCGCTTCGGGCAAGGCCGACGCCGGGGTGCTCAATGCCTCGGTCTGGGCCAAGCTGGTCGAGCAGAAGAAAGTCGATGAGAAAGTCCGCGTGATTGCCACGACGCCGCCTTATTTCGACTACAACTGGACCGTGCGCGGCGATCTCGATCCGCTGCTGATCAAGAAGATCGAGGCCGCTTTCCTGAAGCTCGACGCCGGCAATCCGGAGCACGCCGAGATCCTGGCTCTGCAAAGGGCCACGAAATTCATCCCGACGAAGAAAGAGAACTACGTCGGGATCGAGCAGGCAGCGAAGGCGGCTGGCCTGCTGAAGTAGGCGGTTTGTTTCGCCTGCATGACGTCGAGCTGACGCACGGCAACGGCTTTGTCGCGCTGCGCGACATTGCCCTGGCCGTGCAGGCCGGCGAACAGCTGGCCATCGTCGGTCCTTCGGGAGCCGGCAAGACGACGCTTCTGCGTCTGATCAGCGCCGCCTTGCGCCCGAGCAAGGGGCGCATCGATGTGCGCGGGGGCGATCCCTGGGCACTGTCGCCGGTCGCGCTGCGCCGCTTGCGCGCGCGCATCGGTGTGGCGCATCAGGCGCCGCCGCTGCCGCCGCGGCAGCGGGTGGTGACCGCGGTTCTCGCCGGTCGCCTGGGGCAGTGGCCGTGGTGGAAGGGGATCGCTTCGCTGGCCTATCCGGTCGACGTCGCCGGTGCGCGCGCGGCGCTGGCGCGGCTCGAGCTCGGCGAGCGGATTTTCGATCGCTGCGATCGGCTCTCCGGCGGTCAGCTGCAGCGTGTCGGCATTGCCCGTGTGCTCTATCAGCAAGCGCAGCTGGTCCTCGCCGACGAGCCGGTTTCCGCGCTCGACCCGGCCTTGGCCTTGCAGACCATCCAGGTGCTGAGCCGCGATGCCACGGCGCGCGGAGCGACGCTGGTCGCCAGTCTGCACGCCGTCGACCTGGCGCGGTCGTGTTTTCCGCGCATCGTCGGCATGCGCGAGGGGCGGATTGCTTTTGATCTGCCGGTCGGCGAGGTCGATGAAGCGCTGTTGCGCGAGCTCTATGCGACTGAAGGTGGCGGCTGGCCGCTGCTCGCCAACGAGCCGCCCTTGGCAGCCGGCGCGCCACTGCGCGGCACCTGCTGGCGGTGAAACTCTCGCGCGACCCGGCAGCGCCTGGGCGGGCCGCCGCTCTGCTGCTGGCGATCGTCATTCTCTGGCCGCTCGGGGTGGTCGGCGAATTTCGTCCGTGGGCGCTTTTCGAAGCCCATCACCTGCGTGTGATGGGTGGCTTTCTGGCAGCTTTTCTGCCGCCCGCAAGCAGTGGCGAGTTTCTCGCCTATCTCGGCCGTGCGACGCTCGAGACGCTGGCGATTGCCACCGCCGGCATGGCGCTGGCTTTCGTCCTTGCCGTGCCGCTGGCCATGGCCACGACGCAGGCCTTGTCGGTTTCACGCATCGGTCCGGGATCGGGGCGCCGCCGTGCCGAGTGGTCGCGGGCGCTCTTGCGGATGCTACTGGTGGTGTTGCGTGGCCTTCCCGAGCTGGTCTGGGCGCTGCTTTTCGTACGTGTCTTCGGCCTTGGCCCGGCGGCCGGCGTCCTGGCTCTTGGCCTGACCTACGGCGGCATGCTGGCCAAAGTCTATGCCGAAATTCTCGAATCGGGCGACCGCCGGCCGGCACGGGCATTGCTCGAAGCCGGTAGCAGCCGCTTGCAGGCCCTGTGCTACGGTCTGCTTCCCGGTGCCGCGCAGGAGCTGACTTCCTACACCGTCTATCGCTGGGAATGTGCGGTACGCGCTTCGGTGGTGATGGGCTTTGTCGGCGCCGGTGGCCTCGGCCAGCTGATGGACCAGTCGATGCGCATGCTCAATGGCGGCGAAGCGGCGACCATCCTGCTCACTTTCCTGCTCCTGGTGCTGGCTGCCGACGCGCTCTCGGGTCTGTTGCGTCGGCAGCTCGGCGAGGCCTCTGGGCACACCGGCGCTCTGACCTTCGGCGCACGGACGCTGCTGTGGTTGCTGCTCCTCGGCAGTGCGCTGGCGGCCAGCTACGCCTGGCTTGATCTGGAGTTTGCCGCCTTGCTGACGGGCGCGGCGCTGGCGTCGATGGCCGACTACTTCGGCGCTTTCTTCCCGCTCGATCTTTCGCCTCGCTGGTTGGCGAAAGTGGCCTGGGGCTCACTGGAGACGGTGGCCATTTCCGCTCTCGGGACGCTGCTCGCGGCGGCGGCTGGCCTGCTACTGGCCTTGCCGGCGTCGGGGCGCTACGGGCAGGCCTGCGCGCAGCTGACGCGCTTTCTACTCAACGCGCTGCGCTCGGTGCCGGAATTGGTGTGGGCGACCTTGATGGCCCTGGCTGCCGGCCTCGGGCCGTTTGCCGGCATTCTGGCACTGGCGCTGCATACCAGTGGTGTGCTCGGGCGCCTCTTCGCCGAGGCTTTGCAGAACGCGCCGCCGCGGCCTCGCGACGCGCTGCTCGAAGCCGGTGCGCCGGCCGCTGCCGCTTTTCTCTACGGCACCTTGCCGGAAGTATCGCCGCAGCTCATCGCCTATTCGCTCTACCGCTGGGAAATGAATATCCGCATGGCGGCGATTCTCGGCTTCGTCGGCGCCGGTGGCCTTGGGCAGCTACTCTATGTCGAGCTGTCGCTCTTTCACTATGCGCAGGCGAGTACGGTGATTGCCGCCATGCTCCTGCTCTCGGTCGCCGTCGACGCGGGCAGCGCGTGGCTGCGCCGCTGGCTGGCTTCGCCAGGCGGCTGAAGGCTTTGCTGGTGCTGGCTGGCGGCGCGGGCGTGCTTGATGCCTTCCCGGCCGCCGTCGTGCAGCCGACTGACTACTCGGGCTGGGTGATGACGCGCAGGTAGGGTTTGAGCGTTTTCCAGCCGTTTGGATATTTGGCCTTGGCGGCTTCGTCCGAAACCGAGGTCGGGATGATCACGTCATCACCCGGTCGCCAGTTCACCGGCGTGGCCACCGTGTGCCTGGCGTTGAGCTGGATGGCATCGAGCGCGCGCAGGACCTCGGAAAAATTGCGTCCGGCGCTCATCGGATAGGTCATCGTCAGTTTTATTTTCTTGTCCGGGCCGATCAGGAACACCGAGCGTACGGTTGCGTTATCGACCGCTGTGCGCTCGGCCGCCTTGCCGCTGGCGTTAGGGTGGATCATGTCGTAGAGCTTGGCGACGACCAGATCGGTATCGCCGATCAGCGGATAGTTCAGCGCCGTGCCCTGCGTTTCTTCGATGTCGCCGGCCCAGCGATGGTGGTCGTCCACGCTGTCGATCGAGAGCCCGATGACCTTGGTGTTGCGGCTGTCGAAATCCGGCTTGAGGCGGGCGAGGTAGCCCAGCTCGGTGGTACAGACGGGTGTGAAGTCCTTGGGGTGGGAAAAGAGGATGGCCCAGCTATCGCCGATCCATTCGTGAAAATGAATCGTGCCTTCGGTGGTCTGGGCAGTGAAGTCCGGCGCTTCGTCGCCGATGTGCAGTCCCATGGTTTGCTCCTTGATATGGTGCGTGGGGAAAGGGGAAAACGGCAGAAGCCGTCACTGGACGCATTGCTGAATTACGTACGCCAGTTGACCTAGGGTTCTTGTCCCGAGTTCAACGGATACGCCGCCGCTCGCCAGGCCTTCATACCGCCGTCGAGTGCTACCACGTGCGGGAAGCCCATCTCGCGCAGGGTGGCTGCGGCCAGGGTCGATACCTGCCCCAGCTCGCAGCAGGTGAGAATGCGCCGCGTCGGGTCTGGCAGCTCCTGGTTGACGCGCAACTCGATCTGACCGCGTGGCAGCAGGTGCGCGCCGGGAACATGGCCGCTTTCGTAAGCGTCGCGCTCACGCACATCGAGGACGATCAAGTCCTGGTCGCCGGCTTCGACGCGCGCCTTGAGCTCGGCGAGCGAGATGAACGGTACTCTGGCTGCGGCCTCGGCGAGCAACTGCGCGACCGACTTCCCACCGCTCATATTGGTACGCAGTGCCTCGGTGACATGCGTCGGCATCGACAGGTTGAGCTCGCGCATCATGTCGACGAAAGCGGCGCGGTCGCGCTTCTGCAGGCGCGGGTTGCTGGCGATCTCCTCGCCGATGGTCGAGCTTTGCCGGCCCTTGTAGTCGTGCGCCGGGAAGACTCTAAGGCTTGGGTCGAGTTTCAGAAGGCGCTGGAAGAGGCTGTCGTAGAGAGCCTCCGGATTGCCACTCGGCAGGTCGGTGCGGCCGGTTCCACCGATCAGCAGGGTGTCGCCGGTGAACACGCTGTCCTCGATCTGCAGGCACATCGAGTCGCTGGTGTGGCCGGGCGTGTGCATCACCTGCAAGCGCAGGCGCCCGAGCATCAGCATCTCACCGTCGCCGATGCGCATGTCCACGAAGGGCGCGGCACTCGTTCGGTACATCACGACCGGCACGGCCAGCTTCCGTGCCAGCTGCCGGGTTGCCGAGAAATGGTCGGCGTGGGTGTGGGTGTCGATCAGGTAACGGATGCGCAAGCCATCACGCGCGGCGAGCGCAAGGTAGTGATCGATCTGGCTGATTTCCGGATCGATCAGCGCTGCCGTGCTGGTGTCCTCGCAGCCGACAAGATAGGACTGGCAGCCGCCAGTGGCGATTTGTTCGAGAATCATTGCCTCATCCTCCTCTATCGCTAACGGTCATGACACGTGGAGACACCCAAATCATGAAAGTCATGACCGTCCCCCTCTTCCCCGACCCTTCTCCCGCGATGGGAGAAGGGGGATTCGTGAGTCGCTGGCGCGACTTTCACATTAAGCGCATAGCTGCCGCGACGCGAGGCCGGGCAGCGCCAGATCGCCTGGCATTGGCGATGGTAGCGCAAGTTTGGCGATGTTCGCGTCGGCGGAAAAAAGAAAGCGCAGATGGCCTGCCTGGGCTATTTTGAGGTGTGTTCGACGCCGGCATTTCCAAGTGAAGGAGGAACAGATGAACGCGCTGTTCAGTAATCCAGAAGGGCGGCGGTCCATTGCTGGCAAGTACGGCCAGCGGCCGCGTTTGGCTCGCTGGCTGCTCGGTTTGCTGGCGCTGCTCCTGGCAATGTGGGGCGTGCCGGGTGCGCTTCGCGCCGCGACGAGTGTGCCAGAGAGTGTGCCAGCGAGTGCGCCTGTAATCGTGCTCACGGTGCAGGACGCGATCGGTCCGGCCAGTGCCGACTATGTCGTGCGCAGCCTGCGGCGGGCGCAAGACGAGGGGGCACCGCTGGTCGTCTTGCGGATCGATACGCCGGGCGGACTGGATAGCGCCATGCGCCAGATCGTGCAGGCCATTCTCGCCTCGCCGGTGCCGGTGGTTTCCTATGTCAGCCCGCAAGGCGCACGCGCAGCGAGTGCCGGCACCTACATCCTCTATGCCAGCCACCTTGCAGCGATGTCGCCGGCGACCACGCTGGGCGCTGCGACGCCGGTATCAATTGGGCTGCCGGGTGCGGCGCCGAGCCGTCCGGAGTCACCCTCAACCTCACCCCCAACCTCACCCCCAACCTCACCCTCGTCCTCGCCGGCGGGCTCGGCGTCCGACCCGGCTGCCAAGCCCGCCGCCAAACCCGCCGCAGCTTCAGAACCGGCTCCAGCGTCGGCGCCGTTATCCGGTGATACGATGAAAACCAAGCAGATCAACGACGCCGCGGCTTTCATCCGCGGGCTCGCTCAGCAACATGGCCGCAACGCCGAGTGGGCCGAGCGTGCGGTGCGCGAGGCGGTGACGCTGACGGCTTCCGAAGCCTTGCGCGAGAAGGTTATCGACGTCGTGGCCGTCGACGTGCCCGATCTGCTGAACCAGATCGACGGGCGTAGCGTGCAGATGCAGAGCGGCAAGCTGACGCTGACCACGCGCGACAAGGCGACGCAGGAGCTTCTCCCGGACGCGCGCCACCGCCTGCTGTCGGTGATCGCCAACCCGAGTTTCGCGCTGATCCTGATGATGATCGGCATTTACGGCCTGATTTTCGAGTTCTCGTCGCCCGGTTTCGGCGTCCCCGGTACGGTCGGTGCGATCTGCCTCCTGCTGGCGATGTTTGCGCTGCAGATGCTGCCGGTCAACTACGCCGGTCTGGCACTGATCGTGCTGGGCATCGGCTTGATGGCCGCCGAGCTGCTGACGCCGACCTTTGGCGTGCTCGGAGTCGGTGGCATCGCGGCCTTCATCGCCGGTGGCCTGCTGCTCTTCGATCGCGATGTGCCGGGCATGGGCGTGCCGCTGCCGCTGCTCTTCGGCCTGGCCGCCAGCTCGGCGGCACTGGTCTTGCTTGGTGGCGGCATGGCGCTGCGCGCGCGCCGCGCGCCGGTGGTCAGTGGCCGCGAGGCGATGATCGGTAGCAACGGTGAAATCGAGCTGGTGGACGGCGACGAGGTCTGGGTACAGGTCCACGGCGAACGTTGGCGCGTGCGCGCCAGCGGCCCGCTGGCAGCCGGCCAGCGCGTGCGGGTCAGTGGCATGGACGGTCTGATCCTCGAGGTGCAGGCCAGCGACGATTCTTCCTCATCGAAAGGAGCAACGCCATGATCTTCGATCTCAATCTGGGCCTGGGTAGCGTCCTGGTACCGATATTGCTGATTTTGCTGCTCGCCTCGCTACGCATCCTGCGCGAGTACGAGCGCGGCGTGGTTTTCCAGCTCGGCCGTTTCTGGAAAGTCAAGGGGCCTGGACTGGTGATCCTCATTCCCGGCATTCAGCAGATGGTGCGCGTCGATCTGCGGGTAGTGACCATGGACGTCGAGCCGCAGGACGTGATCTCGCGTGACAACGTTTCGGTGAAGGTCAACGCCGTCGTTTTCTTCCGCGTCGTCGACCCGCAAAAGGCGATCATCCAGGTCGAGCAGTTCCTGATGGCGACTTCGCAACTCGCGCAGACGACCTTGCGCGTCGTTCTCGGCAAACACGAACTCGACGAGATGCTGGCGGAGCGCGAGCGGCTGAATATCGACGTACAGAAAATCCTCGATGCGCAGACCGACGCCTGGGGCGTCAAGGTCACCAACGTCGAGATCAAGCATATCGATCTCAATGAATCGATGATCCGGGCCATCGCCCGTCAGGCCGAAGCCGAGCGCGAAAGGCGCGCCAAGGTGATTCACGCCGAAGGGGAAAAACAGGCGGCGGCCGCCCTGCTCGAGGCGGCGACGACCCTCGCGCAGCGCCCGGAGGCGATGCAATTGCGCTATCTGCAGACCATGACCCAGGTCGCCGGCGACCGGGCGACGACGGTCGTTCTGCCCCTGCCGCTCGATCTGATCAATGCCTTGACAACGAAAATCCCGCCAGCGGCGCAAGCGGCCAATGAGCACTGATTTTGAGTTGCCTCCCTGACGAGGCTTTGGCCAAGCCGCAAAGCCGCGCGCAGCCAATGTCGGTCTGCAAGTCGCATGTTCCGCACTGCGTGCGCGTGCAACACTACCGTGGCCTTAACTTGCCTGCGAGCAGAAGCCGCGCCGGTCAGTAAAATCAACCCAATCTGCGAAATCTGCGAAATCTGCGGACAAGGGTCTCACTGATTGGCGGCTCCACGCGGAGCAGCAGACAACAGGAAGTCGACTGCCTCTCGCCACCAGGCGCTGTCGAGGCGCGCAAACCAGTCGTTGTGGCGGGCGCCGTCGATGACCGCCAGGCGTTTCGGTTCGGCGAGCGCCGCGTAGAGCGCCCGGCCGAACTGCGGCGGGACGATTTCATCGTTGGCGGCGATGGCGACCAGCACCGGGCGCCCGAAAGACGCCAGGTGGGCAACGCTGTCGTAGCGGTCGCGCAGCAGCCACTGCACTGGCAGTAGCGGGTAGTGGTGGGCAGCGACCTGTTCGAGCCGGTCCCACGGCGTGATCAGCAGCAGGCCGGCGATCGACTCGCGCTGCGCATCGCTGGCGGCTGCTGCCACGCCGGCGCCCAGCGATTCTCCGATGATCAGCAGCGGTCCGTCGTATTTGTGCCGCGCCAGCGCAATCGTCTTTTCGGCGTCGGCGACCAGGCTCTTCTCGCCGAGTTCGCCGGGGCGCGGGCCGTAGGCCGGATACTCGGCGAGAATGACCCGCAGGCCGAGCCGCGTCAGCACGCCGACGTAGAACTGACGGTGGCCGGCATGGCCGGCGTTGCCGTGGAAAATGATCGCCGTGGCGCGCACCGCGCCATCGGGCTCGGCGAGCAGGCCGCGGAAGTCGGACGCCGTTGGCCAGGGCGACAGGCCACCGGACGCCAACTCCATTTCGGCAACGCTGGCCCGCTCGGGGAAGTACAGGAGCTGGTCCTGGAACATACTGATTCCTGCCAAGAACATCAGAAAGGCGGCAAGCGCAAGGAAAGCCATCCGCAAGGCGGCGCGGGCGCCGCCACGGCCTTGCGCCCGGCTGGTGCCGCGTGTTTGTTCGGCAGGCGGCGGCGACGAAACCGCCACAGCGCGCTCACTTCCTGCCGACAAGGCGAGGGTCCTCGAACAGGGAGGTGATTTCAACCCTGGCGATTTCCGGGTGGTCGGGGACGAGGTAGAGAATCGGCGTGATCAGCTCTTCGAAAATTCCGCGCAGGCTGCGCGCGCCGGTCTTGTACTCGATGGCGATTTCGGCGATCTGTTCGAAGACTTTCGGGCCGATGCGCAGGTCGACGCTTTCGCCGCGAAAAATCTCGATGTACTGCCGGTAGATCGAGTTCTTCGGTACGCTCATGATGCGTACCAGCATCGCCTTGCTAAGCTCATGCAGGTTGGCGATCACCGGCAGGCGGCCGGTGAACTCGGGGATGAGACCGAATTCGAAGAGGTCGGTAGGCTTCACCCGCTTGTTCAGCCGATCGAGGATATTCTGGTTATCGTCGGTCGAAGTGGCGATGAATCCGAAACCATGCGTCTTGGCCATGATGCTCTCGATGCCGACAAAGGCGCCACCGCAGATGAACAGGACGTTGCTGGTGTCGACGTACTGATTGTCCTTGAGCTTGACCGGAGAACCTTCCATGATTTTCAGCAGCGCGTGTTGCACGCTTTCGCCGGAGATCGCCCCCGACTGCGCGTTGGTCGCCTTCAGCTTGTCGATTTCGTCGATGAAGATGATGCCGTGCTGAGCGTTCTCGATGCTGCCGTCGGCCTTGTCGAGCAGGCGCTGCAGGATCGCCTCGATTTCTTCATTGACGTATTTGGTCTGGGCAAGGGAAGTCGCGTCGGCGGTGACGAAGGGAACCTTCAGCATCCTCGACAGGGTATCGCAGAGCAAGGTCTTGCCGGTTCCCGAAGGTCCGATGAGCAGCACATTGCTCTTGGCGATCGCGCCCTTGTCCTGCGCGAAAGTGGCAATCTTTCGATAGTGCGAGTAAACGGCCACGGCGAGAACCTTCTTGGCGTCTTCCTGGCCGATGACGTACTGATCGAGGTACTTGACGATCGCGCTGGGCGTGGTTTCTCTGGCTAGCAAGCGGGTGGCCCCAAAGTCGACGAAGGGTTGCGGAAGGCAGCTATCTTAATGTGAAAGTCGCGCACGCGACTCACGAAACTCCCGTCTCCCCTCGCGGGAGAAGGGTCAGGGGAAGAGGGAAACGGTCATGACTTTCATGACTTGGGGTGTCTCCACCTGTCATGACCGTTAATGTGAAAGTCGCGTACGCGACTCACGAATCTCCCTTCTCCCCCGGGCGGGAGAAGGGGCTGGGGAAGAGGGGGCGGTCATGCCTTTCATGATCCGGGGTGTCTCGAATGTCATGACCGTTATTCCGAAATCAGCCCTGGCGTCCGGGCGGCGCTACAGCCTTGTTCAAGCGCCGCGGCCGGGCCGGATCAGCGTCATGTAGGACAGCGGCGCGAGTGCCGTGCAGATTGCCACCCCCGCTGCGAGCGCGCCGCCGCCGCCCGACAGTGCGTGTCCGACGGCGACGCCGACCACTGCGGCGAGGCTCATCTGCACGAAACCCATCAGTGCCGAAGCCGACCCGACCATTGCCGGATACGGCGCCAGTGCCTTGGCAATGGCGTTCGGCATGACCAGGCCGGTGGCCACGGTACAGAAGAACATCGGCCCGAGAATGGCGGCAATGCTGCTTGCTCCCGAGAACTCCAGCGCCGCCATGCACAAGCCGGCGACAGCGCCGAGCCAGGCGCCGAAAGCGAGCAGGGTGTCGCCACCGAAACGCCGGACAAGTTTTCCGGAAGCAAGCGAGCCGAGGACATAGCCAGCGACGACCAGGCCGAAGCTCATGCCGAATACCTCCGGCGTCAGCCCGTGCCGTTCGCTGAGCACGAAGGATGAAGCCGAGATGAAGGCGAACAGCGCGCTGTAGGAAAAGGAAAAAGTCAGCACGTAGCCGAGGTAGCTACGGCTGGCGAGGAGCAGACGGAAGTTGGCGAGGAGCTGGCGTGGATGCGTCGCTCCCGGGTGTCGATGGACGTTGCTTTCGCCAAGCAGGCGGGCAACGGCGATGGTCTGGGCAATGCAAATGAGCAGCAAGACCACGAAATTGGATTGCCAGCCGAAAAGTACGGTGAGAAAGCCGCCAAGCGTCGGTCCGAGCAGTGGTGCAATGGCCATCGCGCCGCCCATGTAGGCAATGATGCGCGCCGACTCGGTCGCTCCCCAGACGTCACGGACGACTGCACGGCCGAGGACCGGGCCGGCACAGGCGCCGAGGGCCTGCACGAAGCGTGCGGCAATCAGCATCTCGATGCTCTGTGCCAGGATGCAGGCGATTGTCGCCAGGCAGTAGATGGCCAGTCCGCCGAGCAGCAGCGGCCGGCGGCCAAAGCGATCGGAAAGCGGCCCGTAGAAAAGCTGACCAAAGGCAAAACCGACCAGGAAGACGGACAGCGTCAGTTGTACGCCGGCCGCATCGCTGGCGAACGCCCGCGCCAGGGTGGGCAGTGCCGGCAGGTAAAGGTCGGTGGACAAGGGGCCCAGCGCGACCAGCATCGTCAGCAGCACCGCCAGGCCGAAAGAGGGCGGTGGGGTGGTCACCGTCCCTCCTTCTGGTGCCGCTTCATGGCGCCTGCAAGGCTGCCAGTTCCCGTTCGTCAAAGCCCGCTGCGCGGCGCGCTTCAAGGTTGAAAGGACCGCGCAGGCGGGGCGCACGATAGCGTTGTGCAAGTTCCGCGTAGCTGCTCACTGGATCCAGGCCGCGTTGCGCACAGAGCCAGCGGTACCAGCGGTTGCCGATGGCGACGTGGCCGATCTCGTCGGCGAGGATGATTGCCAGGATCGCTGCGCCGCGCTGGTCACCGACGCCTTGCAGCTTGTCACGAATCGGCGGCGCCGCGTCGAGGCCACGCGCTTCGAGCGTCCGTGGCACCAGCGCCAGGCGTGCCAGGAGGTCGTCGCTGGTCCTTTCGGCCATTGCCCAGAGGCCGTCGTGGGCGGAAAAGTCGCCGTAAGCGTAGCCCATCGTTTCGAGATGGTCGCGCAGCAAGGCGAAGTGGCGCGCTTCTTCGCCGGCGACGCCGATCCAGTCACGATAGAAATCGGCTGGCATGGCGGCGAAGCGCCAGACGATGTCGAGCGCCAGATTGACGGCGTTGAGTTCGATGTGAGCCAGCGAATGGATCAGCGCCGCGCGTCCCTCGACGCTGATGACCGGCCGCTTGGGGAGCTGTGCTGGGGGTACCAGCGCTGGCCGGGCGCTACGGCCGGGAAGCGTTTCCGTGGCCAGGCGGTGGCTATCGGGCGCGCTGACGATCTGGGCATCGCTAACCAGCGTGGCGGCTGCGGTGAGCGCGATGCGTTCGACCGCAAGGCACTTTTCGTCGGCGGTTTTGAGCAGCAAGGCGTCGAGAGCGAGTTGTCGTAGCGTCAAGGAAGAACTCCCGGCGGCGCTTCTTGGGGTGAGGCAATAAAGCCGTAGCGCTTCGGGATATCCGATCGCTGTAGCGTGCGCACCGGAAGGTGCTGCGCGTGCCAAACGAGCGTCAGCCCGTTGGCGTTCGCATTCACGCCGCCAGCTGCTTGGGCGATGGCCGCGAGCAAGGCGTCGTCGTCGGCGACTTCGCCGTTCGCCAGATGCAGGCAGGGCAGCAGGGTGGGCAGGTCGCGGTCGCAGAGCAGCGCGATCCCGGCCGGGATTTCGAGCAGCAGATTGCCTTCCTCGTCGATGCCCGCAGCGCGCAGTTCGCTGACCGCTTCGCCGACTTGCGTGGCGAAGCAATCCGGCGTCGCCAGGTGCAAGACCCATGGCGTGTAGTCGAGGTCGACGAAGACTCGTTGCGGGCCGTTCTGCACGAAGTAATTGCCGTCCTCGTCGTGCGCGTACTGGCGATTGAGGAAATCCTGGAGGCCTCGATGGCTGACCGCTTCGCCGCGCATTCGCCAGCGACCGCGCTGGTCGAGCGACAGCCAACCATAACAGGCCGGCACCTTCGGCCAGCGCAACATGGCGCTGAAGTCAGGTGTCGGCATTGGCATCGGCGGTCTGTGGCGTGGCTGTCGGAAAACTTTGCCGGACGAGGCACCGCCACTTCTCGGACATGGCTTGTGCCGGCCTCACAGAAGGGCTTCAATGTCTCTGGCGATGCTTTCCGGCGCTGTCGCCGAGGCGTAGCGTTCAATCACCTCGCCCTGGCGGTTGACCAAAAATTTGGTGAAGTTCCACTTGATACCTTCGCTGCCGAGCAGGCCGGGAGCGGCCTTTTTCAGATACTGGTAGAGCGGGTGCGCGTGCTCGCCGTTGACGTCGATCTTGGCAAACATCGGGAAAGTGACGCCGTAGTTCTTCTCACAGAAGCCGGCGATTTCGTCGGCTTCGCCCGGTTCCTGGGCACCGAACTGGTTGCACGGAAAACCGAGCACCTCGAAGTCGCGTTGGCGATAGCGCATATAGAGGTCTTCAAGGCCTTTGTATTGAGGCGTGAAGCCGCAATTGCTGGCGGTGTTGACGATCAGCAGAACCTTGCCTGCGTAGTCGCCAAGTGACTGGACGCCGCCTTCAAGGCGCTCGGCGGACAATTCATAGATGGGTGCGCTCATGGTCTATCTCCTCGGGAGGGGTGGAGGGGAGGGGGAAGTGTAGCCAGAAATCGACGCCTGTGCGTAGTCGCAGCGCTGGTCGATGCCGCTACGGTCATGACAGTCGAGATACCCGGGATGATGAAAGTCATGACCGTCCCCCTCTTCCCCTGGCCCTTCTCCCGCAGGGGGAGAAGGGAGGTTCGTGAGTCGCTTGCGCGACTTTCACATTAACGGTCATGACAGTCGAGATACCCGGGATGATGAAAGTCATGACCGTCCCCCTCTTCCCCTGGCCCTTCTCCCGCAGGGGGAGAAGGGAGGTTCGTGAGTCGCTTGCGCGACTTTCACATTAACGGTCATGACAGTCGAGATACCCGGGATGATGAAAGTCATGACCGTCCCCCTCTTCCCCCGGCCCTTCTCCCGCAGGGGGAGAAGGGAGGTTCGTGAGTCGCTTGCGCGACTTTCACATTAAGGCGATGCCTTCATGCCGCGCTGCAGAAGGCCATTGTCGGCATCGGAGCCGTCGCGGCCATGCCTGGTTCAGAGCGCTTGGCATCACTTCAGATCGTCGCCTCTTCGTACTCTTCGTACTCTTCGTCCTCTTCCTCCTCTTCGACGGGAACGCAGGAACAGAACAGGTGGCGGTCGCCATGCACGTCGTCTATCCGATTGACGCTCGGCCAGAACTTGTTCTCGGCGACATAGGGCAGGGGCAGGACGGCTTGCTGGCGGCTGTACGGTCGCTTCCAGTCACTGTCGACGATGTCGGCCTGGGTGTGCGGCGCATTCTTGAGCGGGTTGTCGTCGAGCGGCCAGTGGCCGACTTCGATCTGGCGGATTTCTTCGCGGATGGCGGTCATCGCGGCGATGAAGCGGTCGAGTTCGGCTTTCGACTCCGACTCGGTCGGCTCGACCATTATCGTTCCGGCCACCGGGAAGCTGATCGTCGGCGCGTGAAAACCGTAGTCCATCAGGCGCTTGGCGATGTCGGTTTCGGAAACGCCGGTGGCCACTTTGAGCGGCCGGATGTCGAGGATGCATTCGTGCGCCACGCGGCCCTGGCTGCCGGTGTACAGCACTGGGTAGTGCGGGCACAGGCGACTGGCGACGTAGTTGGCGTTGAGAATGGCGACCTGCGTTGCGCGCGTCAGTCCGCTGCCGCCCATCATGGCGATATACATCCAGGAGATGGGCAGGATCGACGCCGATCCCCATGGCGCAGCCGCCACCGCCCCCTGGCCCTGGTGCGGGCCACTGATGTTTTGCACGCTGTGGTTGGCCATGAACGGGGCCAGGTGCGCTTTGAGGCCGATCGGGCCCATTCCCGGGCCGCCACCGCCGTGCGGGATGCAGAAAGTCTTGTGCAGGTTCATGTGGCTGACGTCGGCGCCGATCAGCGCGGGTGAAGTCAGGCCCACCTGCGCGTTGAGGTTGGCGCCGTCCATATACACCTGGCCGCCGTGGGCGTGCACGGTGGCACAAATTTTCTGCACCGATTCCTCGAAGACGCCGTGCGTTGACGGATAGGTGATCATCAGGCAGGCGAGGGTGGCCGCGTGTTGTGCCGCTTTGGCGGCAAGGTCGGCGAGGTCGATGTTGCCCGCGTCGTCGCAATCGACGACCACCACCCGCATACCGCACATCTGCGCGGTGGCGGGGTTGGTGCCGTGTGCCGAGCGCGGGATCAGGCAGACCTTGCGCTGGGCGTCGCCGCGGCTGGCATGATAGCGCGCGATGGCCACGAGACCGGCGTATTCACCCTGCGCGCCTGAATTGGGCTGCATGCAGATGGCGTCGAAACCGGTGATCGTCTTGAGCCATTCCTCGAGTTCGCCAATCATTTGCAGGTAGCCTTCGGCCTGGTCGAGCGGGGCGAAGGGGTGAATGTCGGCGAATTGCGGCCAGGTGATCGGCATCATCTCGCTGCTGGCGTTGAGCTTCATGGTGCATGAGCCGAGCGAGATCATCGAATGGTCGAGCGCCAGATCCTTGCTCTGCAGCTTCTTCAGATAGCGCAGCATTTCGTGTTCGGTGTGGTGGGTGTTGAACACCGGATGCGTGAGGATGGCGTCGCGGCGCAGAAAGGACGGCGGCAGGCTGGGGTCCTCGTTTCGCAACTGCTCGTCGATTGGGCCGAGGTCGACGTTGACGCCGGCGAGCAGCTTGATCAGCAGGGTGATGTCGACCTGCGACGTTTTTTCGTTCACCGCTATCCCGAGGATGCCGGGAGAGACCTGACGCAGGTTGTAGCCGGCATCGATGGCGGCCTTGTAGGCGCTCAGTGCGTGCCCGCCGAGGTCGACGCACAAGGTATCGAAGAAGTGCCGGGTCAGCACCTTGATGCCTGCACGCTGCAGACTCTCGGCGAGAATGGCGGTGAGCCGGTGGATGCGGCCGGCGATCGTGCGCAGCCCTTGCGGGCCGTGGTAAACGGCATACATGCCGGCGATGTTGGCCAGCAAGACTTGCGAAGTGCAGATGTTGGAGTTGGCTTTCTCGCGGCGGATGTGCTGCTCGCGCGTCTGCAGCGCCATGCGCAGGGCCTTGTTGCCGCGGCTGTCGATCGAGACGCCGATGATGCGGCCGGGGATCGAACGCTTGTACTCGTCCCGGGTGGCGAAAAAGGCCGCGTGCGGACCGCCGAATCCGAGCGGTACGCCGAATCGCTGTGAGGAGCCGAGCGCGATGTCGGCTCCCATTTCACCTGGTGAACGCAGCAGGACCAGCGCCATCAGATCCGCGGCAACGGCGACGACGGCGCCGCGCGACTTGGCGGCGGCAATCGGTCCGCTGAGGTCGCTGACTTCCCCGCGTTCGTTCGGATACTGAAACAGGGCGCCAAAGACTTCCTGTTGCGCAGCCAGGTCCGGGGTCCCGAGGACGAGGTCGAAGCCAAAGAAAGCGGCGCGCGTCCTGATGACGTCGATGGTCTGCGGGAAGCAGCCGGAGTCGACAAAGAAGCGATTGGATTTCGACTTGCTGATGCGGCGGGCCATGGACATCGCCTCCGCTGCGGCGGTCGCTTCGTCGAGTAGCGAGGCGTTGGCGAGTTCAAGACCGCAGAGGTCGACGATCATCTGCTGGTAGTTGAGCAGTGCCTCGAGTCGGCCCTGGGCGATTTCCGCCTGGTAGGGGGTGTACGCGGTGTACCAGCCGGGGTTCTCGAGGACATTGCGCAGGACGACCGCCGGGGTCAGCGTGTCCGCGTAGCCAAGCCCGATCATTGCGTGCTGAACACGATTGCGCATGGCAGTCACGCGCAGAGCAGCAAGGGCCTCGTGCTCCGGACGCGGCTCGGCGAGGGCCAGCGGCGAGGGCAGGCGAATTGCTGCCGGGACCGTCTGATCGATGAGTTGCTCGAGCGTGGAGACGCCGATGCTGGCCAGCATGGCGGCGATTTCACCGCCACAGGGACCAATGTGGCGGTCGATGAAATCGTCGCGCTGTTCCAGTTCGGTGAGCGTTGGGGAGTGAGGCTGCGGTGCAAGCTGCAGTGTGGGCGTGGCGTCCATTGGGTTTTCCGGTGGTAATGGTGGCGATGCGATCTACCTAAGCGGCGTCTAGGCGTCTACGAGTTGCTGGTAAGCGGTGGCATCGAGCAGCGCGTCCAGGTCAGCGGCGGCGACCGGTTGCATCTTGAACAGCCAGGCAGCGTAGGCGTCCTGATTGACCACTTCCGGGCTATCCACGGCGATCGGATTGACTTCGACGATGCTGCCGGTGAGCGGTGCGTAAACATCGGAGGCTGCTTTCACCGATTCGACGACTGCCACCTCCTGATCGGCAGAAAACTCGACGCCGACATCCGGAAGTTCGACGAAAACGAGGTCGCCAAGCAGCTCCTGAGCGTGATCGGTGATCCCGACGGTAATTGTGCCGTCGGCTTCGGCGCGGACCCATTCGTGATTCCGGGTGTACTTGAGGTCGCTGGGGATGTTCATTTTTACTCCTGACAAATTGGATGAAAGCTGCCAATTGACAAATTGACAAATTGACAATACGGAATTAAACCAGAATGCTTCCCTTGCGCACAAAGCAAGGCTTGACCACCCGGGCAGCGAGGAGCTTGTCGCGAATCGCCACTTCGACTGTGTCACCGATCGCGGCGGCGAGCGGCAGTCGGGCCAGGGCGATTGATTGCTGCATCGTCGGCGAAAAACTGCCGCTGGTAATCTCCCCGGCCCCCTGGCTGGTGACGACTTTCTGGTGCGCACGCAGGACGCCGCGGTCCTTGAGCAGCAGACCGAGAAACTGCTGCTGCTGTGGTCTGGTGACGAGCGCCGCCTTGCCGACGAAGTCACGCGGGGCGACGAGGTCGACGGTCCACGCCAGGCCGGCGTCGAGCGGCGAGATATTCTCGTCCATGTCCTGGCCATAGAGATTCATGCCCGCTTCCAGGCGCAGCGTGTCGCGGGCGCCGAGACCGCAGGGCTGGACGCCGGTGTCGGCGAGCGCTGTCCATAGCTCGCTCGCCTGTTCGGCGGGTAAAGTGATTTCGTAACCGTCTTCACCGGTGTAGCCGGTACGAGCAATAAAAAGATCCCCGCAGCGCGCGGCAAAAAATGGCTGCAAGGATTCGCATGCCGAACGGCAGTCGGGCAGTGCCTGCCAGACTTTCTGGCGGGCGTTCGGGCCCTGCACGGCGATCATCGCCAGGGCGCCAGCCCCCTCGCGGCGTTGCGTGATCGTCGCCGCAAGCTGCCAGTCAGCGAGGCGGCCAGCCATCCAGCGCAGATCCTTGGCCGCAGTACCGGCGTTGATAACCAACCGGTAGTTGCTTTCGTCGAGGTAATAGACAATCAGGTCGTCGATCACGCCGCCGGCTTCGTTGAGCATCGCGCTGTACAGCGCCTTGCCCGCGACCTGCAGCCTGTCGATGTTGTTGGCGATCAGGCGGCGCAGGAAGGCAGCGCTATCAAGTCCCGTGATATCCACAACGCACATGTGAGAAACGTCGAACATGCCGGCGTCGCGGCGTACCGCGTGGTGTTCCTCGATCTGCGAGCCGTAGTGAAGAGGCATCTCCCAGCCGCCGAAATCGACCATCCGGGCGCCGCTTCGGCGATGGTCCTCGTTGAGGACAGTTTTCTGCATCGTATCAGACCCTTGTACGAGATTGTTGATGTGGATTCCAGAAACGAAAAAGGGGCGAACTCGCATCGAGTTCACCCCCCTGTCCATGTACCTGAGAGATTTTGCAGCCGAAAAGTGAATCGCAGCCGCAGGCCCCATCGGTGGGCGCTGCGCTAAAAAACAAGCGCGCGCCGCTCTCCAGAGTTCATTGCACGAACGGTCCTTTTGCCTGAGCGTTTCCGGGTGGATTGCGCCTTCGGCGGCGGTTTTGCCGCCCTCTCCCATTCGCGCCGCAACTATAGCGCGCTGGCAGCAGTGCTCGCAAGTGCGCAGCGGATAGGCGCGGGCGGTGGTGCAGTGACCCGGCAGCGTGTGTTGGCCCCTGGTCGCCTCGGTATTTGCGGCGATCGAGCATTGGTGTGACGGCTGTCAGTGACTTGCGAGCCTGGGCCCGGCGAACTGGTTTTCGCTAACGGTCATGACAGTCGAGATACCCCGGATGATGAAAGTCATGACCGTCCCCCTTCCCCCGGCCCTTCTCCCGCAGGGGGAGAAGGGCGGTTCGTGAGTCGCATACGCGACTTTCACATTAAAGCCTTCGCTGTCGGCTGCTATACTGGGTTCTTCTGCTGTGCCGTTGCGACTTGGAAAGTGTCGATTTTTTTTACACCTCCCTCCGCGGTTCCGGGGGGGGGATTGATTAGGTTCCTGATATACAGGGGTTTACGAATTGTGGCATGATTTTTGCTTCTAAGCTGTCGAGTCAGGTTTTGCCGAGGGAAGTGGGCGTGGGCCCGTGTGGCATCCCAAAAACCAAGACTTGTGAAGCCCATTTCAATCTTCATCAACCGGTTTCCGACAAGGGCTGGTACTTGATGTCAAAGGAGTTCCCCATGAATGTATTTTGCAACAAGACAAAGGTTGCCCTGGCTGTTGCGGCCTTGGCGGTTTCGGCCGGTGCTTCGGCTGCCCCGATTGCGATGACCTTGACCGATATTACCGGCGCTTTCAATCCGATCATCGACGGTGTTTTCACTGTTTACGCAGGTGATCCGGAGCTGTCTGGTACAGGCTACCCGACTTTTGCAGCCGGGGAGGCTGCGGCCAAATCCGCGCTTGGTGGCAACGCAGGAAGTCCCGACGGCAATGTCGAGCTCGGCAAGTATGGTTCGCAGACCTCCATGTTCGGCAACTTTTCTGGCGGCAAGCACATCAAGCTGAGTAGCCTGCAGATCGAAGACTGGCAAAGCGGCCTCGACCGGCAGTACATCCAGGGCGCAGCGACAGCTATCGGTGCCGGCACCTTAAGCGAACTGCAGATGGCGGCCGCCTTGGTGGGTTTCTATGCGGGCACATTGCCAGGAAGTTTGGCACCGTGGCAATATGTCAGCGACCCGAATATTTCCTATGTCGAACTTGACGGCCACACTGTTCACATCGGACTCGCCGGGTTCTACGACGCGACAGATGTCCTGAAGACATTGTTCCCGCTCCTTGCCCTTGCCGGCGCTATTCCGGATGGCGCCCAAGTCAGCGAGGTGGTGAAGGTCGCTCTTGGCGGTGCTCGTGCTCGTGACACCTACCTGTACAGCTTTTTCGCAACTCCTTCCGAGGTTTATACTGCTGACGGTTCTTACACCGGAAACTACGATGTGACGGTGGTTCCCGAGCCAGAGTCGTTGGCACTATTGGGCATCGGTTTGCTCGGTCTGTGCCTGGGCCGTCGCCGCCGCGCCTGAAAGAAAGGGGTCGAGCGCCTCTCGTCGGGAGAGTGCGAGAGGCGTTCGTGAAGTGAGTGAGAGGAGCCCGCGACAGGGCTCTTCTTTTCTGAGGTCGGGTAGGTTGTGGCAGCATCGCCGCACGAGCATCCTGATGGTGATGGAGGCCGAGGCACCGGCAGATACTAGCAAGTGGTGGAGGTGGCCATGGAACTGGCCGTGTTGTTTGCTCTCTGTGTACTGATTTCTGGCGTGGCCATCCGGCTCGCTGCGAGCCTGGCCAACTACCTGGGAGTCGTGGACCGCCCCGGTGGGCACAAGCAACACGAAGCCAGTACGCCATTCGTCGGTGGGGTGGGAATCCTCGCCGTTCTGTTCAGCTTGTTCCTTTCGTTCGATCCCTTGTTTGGCGGTCTTGAGCTTGTCCCGCTGCAAGGCATTTTGATTGGTGTGCTGGTCCTTTTTCTTACGGGTCTTGCCGACGACATTGTGCACCTCAGCTTCAAACTGCGTTTCGTTGTTCAGGCGATGGTCGCCCTGTCAATGGTTTTTGTCGGCGGCGTCGAGTTGTTGTCTTTCGGAGAGCTTCTTCCTGGCTGGCGCTTCGATCTCGGTTGGCTGTCCATCCCGCTGACGATTTTCGCCACTGTCGGACTGATCAATGCGGTCAATATGATCGACGGGATCGACGGGCTGTCGGGCGCGCTAAGCTTGGTCAGCCTGGCGCTTGTCGGCTTGGTCGCTGTTTTCGCGGGCCAGGGCGCGTATGTCGTTCTCGTCGTTGCGCTGGTCGCTGGCGTGGCAGGCTTCCTGTACTACAACCTGCGCTATCCGGGAAATAGTCGGGCGCGGGTGTTTCTCGGTGATAACGGCAGCATGGTGCTGGGCTTCCTGTTCGCCTGGTTGTTCATCGCCTTGTCGCAGGGGGACTCGCCGGCGATGACTCCGGTGACCGCCCTCTGGCTGTTTGCGCTGCCGTTGATGGATACGGTCGGCGTCATGCTGCGGCGCATCTGGCTGCGCAAGTCGCCATTCCGACCCGACCGTTACCACTTGCACCATCTTTTCGTTCGTGCCGGCTATCGGGTTTGTGATGTCGTCGTGTTCGCCGCGCTTGCGCAGCTTTTTCTGGGTCTGATCGGTGTCGGCGGTCTGCTGCTGGGGGTTCCCGAATATCTGATGTTCTGGCTTTTCCTGGGTGTTTTTGCGGCCTACTTCCTGCTGACTCTGCGCCCATGGCGGCTGGTGCCCGGGCTGCGCCGGATTAGCCATGTGCTTGGCCTTCCCTCGGTCCAGGTGCGCGGCATTTTTGTTGGCTACGTTCGCCGGGAGAAGTTTCCTGATCTGCTTGGCTTGATAGGCGAGCGTTTGGATGGCAGCAGCTATGACTACCAGCTGAGCGTGTACCAGACGGACTGCTCGGCGACCGATGGCCGCAACGTCTATTGTGTGGTGCATGTTCCGGCGAACGGCGATGAGCACCTGATTGGCAAAGTTCAGCGTGATGTGTCGGCAATGAAGAAACACCTCCTTCGGCGGCACGTTGTCGACGTTCGCCTTTTCATACGCCGTCAGGACGAGAACGACTTACGTTCCAATGCGCCGCTTGAAGGCAGGAAGGTCGGCAGCCAACGTAGGCGCGAGCGGCGCAGCGTGCGCAGCACACTGATCTACTCCATGGAGCGCGGCGGCGGGATGATGAACGGCGGCGGAGTGAGCTTCGAAGTCAGCGTGCCTCCCACGTGAGTGAGCGTTGAGATATGTTCAACAGAATTCTCACCGTGTGCACGGGAAACATTTGTCGCAGCCCCGCGGCCGAGTTTTTTCTTCGGCAGCGGATTGAAGCGCTCGGTCGACCGGTTGAGGCCCAGTCCGCGGGTATCGGTGCGCTGGTCAACCACCCCGCCGATGCGACGACCTGCGCGATGATGCAATCGCGCGGCGTCGACCTCAGTGCGCACCGAGGCAGCCAGTTGATCCGTGAACGCCTGCGCTGGGCCGAACTGGTTCTGGTGATGGAGCAGCACCATCGCGACGCGGTGCTGGCACTGGACCCCACTGCCCGCGGCAAGACCTTCCTGCTTGGGCACTGGACGAATACCGAAATCCCCGACCCCTATCGGCGCGGCGATGAAGCGCACGCGGAAGCGTTGCGCCTGATCGAAGCCGCAGTCGGGCCCTGGGTCGAAAAGCTCGGCTGAACGAGCTGAGAAGGCGTGTGCGCTATTGCGCGGGAACGTGAGATAGCGCACGTGCAATCGCCCCGAGCGGCGTTATCCTGCGGGCGTGATTGGAAACACCTCCCACTACACCAAGAACGCTGCTGGCGCCGTGTTGTGTGAAGGGCTGTGGCGTGTCCAATAGCTATCGGTGCCCAGCGGGCGGCTGCATTTGCGGTGCCTGCGCTCGCGATGTAAACTTCGCGGCGCTTTGTTACCCAGGGCGCCGACGAGAGCACGAACGAACAGAAACGAGGATCTAAGTATGAAAATGTCGTCTGTTGTGCCTGGTCGAATCCGGCACCTCTTGATTGCTCTTGCCGTCAGCGCTCTGGCAGGCTGCAGTCTTGTTCCCGGTAACCAGAGCTACAGCGACCGCGACGAGTCTGCGGTGATGTTGCCGGTCCAGCAGGGAGACGCTCTGGTACCGGCCCACATCAAGATCAAGCCGATTACTGCCGAACTGATCGTCGACATGTTCAAGGCGGCCCGGCCGCCCATCGGCGACGGCACCAGCGTTGCCAGGAAGGCGACGGAGAACGCGCCGCGTCCTGGCAGCAACGATTCCAGACCGCCGCCCGAGTACAAACTCGGGCCGGGCGACATCATTTCGATCATCGTCTGGGATCACCCCGAGCTGACCATTCCGGCCGGCAGCTTCCGCACCGCCGAGCAGGCGGGCACCGTTATCGCCGACGATGGAACGATCTACTTTCCGTACGCGGGAGTGATCAACGTCCAGGGCAAGACCACCGCCGAAGTGCGCAGGATCTTGTCGGCCAAGTTGGCCAAATACATCGAGCAGGTTCAACTCGACGTGCGCATGGTGGCTTTTCGCAGCCAGCAGGTCTATGTTGTCGGGGAGGTGGCAAAACCGGGTATCCAGCAGGTGACCGATATTCCGATGACTGTGATCGAGGCGGTCAACCGCGCCGGTGGCTTCACGCCGGAGGCCGACTACAGCCGGGTGCTGCTGACTCGTCGTGGCAGTACCTATCTGGTCGATATCCAGGCAATGTACGACTATGGTGCGACAGCACAGAATGCCTTGCTGGAGCACGGCGACATCATCAATGTCGCGGACCGCAGCTACAACAAGATCTTCGTGCTTGGCGAAGTCGTTCGGCCTGGTTCGCAAGTGATGAACAAGAAGCGCTCGACGCTCGCCGAAGCGCTCAGCGACGCTGGCTATATCAGTCAGACGACTTCCGACCCACGCTGGATCTATGTCATGCGCGGCGACACCGAGACTCCGGAGCTCTTCCATCTGGATTCCCGCCTGCCCGACGCCATGTTGCTGGCCGATCGCTTTCCGCTGCGGCCGCGCGATGTTGTCTATGTCGATGCGGCGGCAGTCGTTCGCTGGCAGCGCGTGATCTCGAATATCCTGCCGACGGCGACGATGCTTAATGTAACCAGCCAGACGCAGTATCCGCTTTTCGGCGGCCAACAACCGCAGTACTGATCTCGACGAGCTTTTCTTTCACGGCAGGCCCGTCGGGGGGCTGACAAAGCCGCTGGCTAAGCTCTCCCGCAAAAACCTGCCTACCACGCGGAGCCGCGCAGCCATGACCTTTGCGGCGGCAAACACGGACGATCCATGGATAACGACCAGTCAGAAGCCTCTTTCAACGCGCCGGGAGTCGCCGGCCGCGCAGGTGCTCAGGCGCAAGCGCAGTCGCTGCAGCAGGTGTCCTCGGAAGATGAGGACGAGGGCCTGGCCCTTGGCGAGATCATTGCCGTGCTCATGGATTACCGCTGGTTGATTGCCGCGGTTAGCCTGTTGGCACTCGTTCTTGGCCTGGCTTGGGTGTTTGTGGCGAAGCCCGTCTACCGGGCCGATGGTCTCTTGCAAGTCGAGGAGAAAAGCTCCGGAATGGGCTCCCTCAAGGCCCTGCAGCCGTTGTTGGGCGACGACACAACCGTCTCGGCCGAACTCGAAATCCTCAGCTCGCGAATGGTCCTTGAACGGGTCGTCAGCAAGCTGAAGCTGGACATCGTGGCCGTTCCCAGAACCCTGCCCTTGATTGGCGGTGCAGTCAGCCGGCGCTACCAAGGTGATGAACCGAATTCGCCGTGGCTGGGCCTGTCGAGTTTTGCATGGGGTGGTGACCGCATTCAGGTCGATTCGCTCGACGTTCCGCGACGAGCTCTGGATCAGAGACTCACCCTGGTCGCTGGTGACGACGGCACTTTCGAAGTGCTGGATTGGGAGGATCAGCCACTCCTCAAGGGTAAAGCGGGGACGCGTGCCAGTAACCAGAATTACTCGATTTTCGTCGCGCAGCTCGAGGCGCGGCCAGGAACACAGTTTCGGTTGATGAAACTATCCGCCGAAACAGCCGTGGACAGTTTGCGCAAGAACTATTCCGTCAAGGAGCGCGGCAAGAAATCGAGCCTTCTCGAGCTGAACCTCGTGGGAGGAGATCCGGGGCAGATCGGCATCGTGCTCGACGACATCATGAATACCTATGTTCGCCAGAACGTCGAACGGCGCTCGGCCGAAGCCGAGAAGACCCTGGCCTTTCTCGAGACCCAGCTTCCCGCTCTCAAGACACAGGTCGATAGCGCCGAGGCAGCGTACAACAACTATCGTCAAAGCCGTGGTTCGCTCGACTTGAGCCTGGAGACGCAGGGGGTCCTGAAGTCTCTGGTCGAGGTCGACAACGCCGCCGTGTTGCTGAAGCAGGAGCGGGACGAACTGCGCGAGCGCTTCACTCCCGAGCATCCCAGGATTCAGGCGATGGACAACAAGTTGCAGCGTCTCGCCGAGCGTCGCAAGGCCTTTGACGCCGATGTCGCGGCCTTGCCGGATACGCAGCAGACGGTTCTACGTCTGGCGCGCGATGTCGAAGTCTCGAACAGGCTCTATACCGAGCTGCTCAATACCGCCCAGCAATTGCGGGTGTCAAAGGCAGGAACTGTCGGCGATGTGCGCATCATCGACCCTGCGGCCGTCGCTCGTGAACCCGTCGGCGCCAAGCCGATCGCGATTCTGGGTATTGCCCTGCTTCTCGGCGTATTGCTGAGCATGGTCATCATCTGGCTGCTGCGGGCGCTGCGTGTGGTTGTCGAAGACCCCGAGATCATCGAGTCGCAGCTCGGCCTGCCGGTCTATGCCACGGTCCCGCACAGCAAGACCGAAATTGATTTGCACCGCAAGTCGAAATTCGGTGTTGGCGAGTTGCTGGCCGTCGGGTTTCCCGAAGACGACGCGGTCGAGAGCCTGCGCGGCCTGCGCACGACGCTGCACTTTGCGCTGCTCGACGCGAAACGTAACTCGCTGTTGATCACCGGTTCGAGCCCCAGCCTCGGCAAGAGCTTCATTTCCAAGAACCTTGGTGTCGTGCTGGCACAGGTCGGCAAGCGCGTGGTAATCGTCGATGCCGATCTGCGCCGGGGGCATATCCACAAGGAGTTCGGCAAGGAGCGTGCGTGCGGAATCTCGGAGTACGTTGCCGGGCAGGCTTCGCTGGACGCGATTCTGAAAACGACTTCAGTCGACAATCTGTGGGTGATCTCTACCGGCCAGATCCCGCCCAATCCTTCCGAACTGCTCATGCACGAGCGCTTTGTCACCTTGCTGACGCAACTCGGCGAACGCTTCGACACGGTGATCGTCGATGCGCCGCCGGTGCTGGCCGTTTCCGATGCGGCGATCATCGGCCGTCATGTCGGCGCCACACTGATGGTCGCCCGTTCGGGCAGGCACCCGATTCGCGAACTCGAGCAAGCGGTCAAGCGCCTCAATCAGGCTGGCGTCGAAGTCAAGGGCTTCGTCTTCAACGACCTCAATGTCAGCCGCCAGCGTTACCGCTACGGTTACAAAGGCTACGTCTACCGCTACTCGTACAAGGATTAGGAATTATTGGAACGGCTGGAATTGCCGAAGTTGCTGGCTGGCCCGCGCCGACGGCGCGCCTCGTAGAGGCAGACGCCGGTGGCGACCGAGACATTGAGGCTGGCGACCGAGCCGAGCATGGGGATGTTGACCAGTTGATCACAGGTCTCGCGCGTCAGGCGGCGCAGGCCGTCGCCTTCGGCGCCGAGTACCCAGGCGCAGGCCGTTGGCCACTGGGCGGTGTAGAGATCGTCCTTGGCGTCGGCATCGGTGCCGACGATCCAGATTTCCCTGTCCTTTAGTTCGCGCAGGGTGCGTGCGAGATTGGTGACCGTCACGTAAGGCACAGTTTCGGCGGCACCACTGGCCACTTTGACGGCGGCCTGCGTCAAGCCGACCGCGCGATCCTTGGGTGCGATGACCGCGTGCGCGCCGACGGCATCGGCAACTCGCAGGCAGGCGCCGAGGTTATGCGGATCCTGAATGCCGTCGAGGATCAGCAGGAAGGCCGGTTCGTCGAGGGTGTCGAGAACATCGTCCAGCGTCACGTGCCGCGGCGTTGCATCGACCGTGGCGATCACTCCCTGGTGCCGGGCGCCGGGCGCCATCGCCTGCAGTCGCGCGCCGTCCACCGGCAGGATGCGCACCGTGGCGAACTCCGCCTGGCGAACCAGATCACGCAGGCGAGCGTCGTGACGCGCGGCGTCAACGTAGATTTCACGAATTGCGCCGGGGTCGTGACGCAGTTTGGCGAGCGTCGAATGGAATCCGAAAATCAGGCGTGAATTCTGGGACATGATAGGCAAGGCCGGTAGACAGAGGGCGCGATTCTAACAGCTTGGCGCTACGCTCTGTCGCTAGGCTGGCCGCCGCCAGGTGTCTCGCGACGCAGCTACTGCTGGCTGGCGATCGCTTCCAGGGTTCGCGAGCGCCAGTCGAGGACCGCCGTGCGCGTTGTCATCTGCTCGCCGAGGCGGGGGAATTCACGGCGAATGACGTCGGCGGCGAAGCTCGACAGGAAGTTCGACTTGAGTTCGGCACGCGCGCGGTCTACGCCGATTTCCTCGTACGGCACCGACGCCAGGAGCAGAAAACCGTCGTCAGGAATGCGTCCAGCGCGCATGTTGGCCTCGATGATCCCGGCCGCCTTGCGGATCGGGACGTCGAGATTGGGGCTGTAGGGGCCGATGATCAAGGCGACATTGGGCGTGTGCAGGAAATCGAAGCCACGCCCGAGACAAATCGTCCACTCGCGGTGCTCGATGTCCAGCAGGCGCTCGCGACTGCGGATCTGCGAGCGTACGCTCGCGATATGTTCGAGATTACCGTGCAGCAGCGGCAGCAGATCGGCGCGCATCTGTGCCGGCATGTCGGGCAGCAGGGCGGCGAGGCGTTGTTCGAGTGTTGCCCGGTCGGCGGCGGTCAAGCTGGCCAGGTGCAGTTGCTCGCCAGTCGTGCCGTGGATCACCAGTGCGTCTTCGTCGGTTTCGAAACCGCATACCAGCGGATAGACGGTACCGTGGTCGCTGCCGAAAATGTGTTCGACCTGGCGGCGTATCTCGTAGGTATGAGCGATGGCTGCCGCCGTGTCGTAGTCGAAGCCGGCACAACCGCGCCGTGGCTCGCCCTGCGAGTAGTGGTAGGTGACCAGGAAAAGCACATGCCGTCCGGCGTTGACGACGCGCTGCACATGGTGCGCGAGCACTTCGCCGAGGTGCGGCCAGCCGAGGTCGAAGATCCCACCGAGGTTGCGAAAAGGCATCAGCAGGCCGACCGGGGTGTTGGTCGCCACCGGGATGTTGATGCGTCCGTCCATGCACTTGAGGACGGCGATCGCCGTCGGGTGCTCGGCCTGATAGCGCTGGCGTGCCAGCCAGGCTTCCGGGCTGCGGTACATCGCCGCATGGCGCTCGGCCAGGCCGAACAGCCAGGCTATGCGTTCGGCGATCGGCTTTCCGTGAATATCCATGACCACAGCAGGCCGTGCCGGTCAGAGAATCATGCCGGCGCCGATGGTGTTGTTCGACGACTCGTCGATGACGATGAAGGCGCCGGTGCCGCGGCTTTCCGCGTAGGGGTCGGCAAAAATCGGCTGCGCCAGTTTGAAGCGCACGCGGGCGATGTCGTTCATCACCAGCCGCTCGCACGCCTGCTGTTCCATGGTGTTGATATCGATGCGGTAGTCGATACCGGCGAGCATCGCCTTGCTGTCGCGGGTGGTGTGACGAATGAGGTATTTGCGGCGTGGGTCGAGCGCTGCTTCGGCCAGCCAGCAGAGCATGGCGTCGATCTGTTTGCTGAGCGTCGGCAGTTCGCCGCTCTTGACGATCATGTCGCCGCGCGAGATGTCGATTTCGTCTTCGAGCAGGAGGGTCACCGATTGCTCGGCGGTGGCGCAGGGCAGTGACTCGGCGAGCACCTGGATGTCCCTGACGCGCGTTTCCAGGCCCGAGGGCAACACCGTCACCGCGTCGCCGACCGCCAATTCGCCGGACTCGACACGGCCCATGAAGCCACGATAATCGTGCAGCTCCGGGTTGGCCGAATCCTGCGGACGGCAGACGTATTGCACCGGGAAGCGGAATTTTTCGGTGTGTGCGCTGTGCACCGCTGGCACCGTTTCGAGGACTTCGATGAGGCTCGGCCCCTCGTACCAGCCAAGCCGCTCGCCGCGCTCGACGATCATGTCGCCGTGCAGCGCCGACATCGGCATGAAGCGAATGTTTTCGATCCCCAGTCTGCCGGCGAAGGCCAGATAGTCGGCCTTGATGCGTGCAAAGACTTCCGGCGAATAGTCGACCAGATCCATCTTGTTTACGGCCACGACGACCTGCGGAATGCCGAGCAGGTGCGCAATATAGGAGTGGCGGCGGGTCTGCGCAAGGACGCCCTTGCGGGCATCAATGAGGATGATCGCCAGGTCGGCCGTCGACGCGGCGGTGACCATGTTGCGCGTGTACTGCTCGTGGCCTGGGGCATCGGCGATGATGTATTTGCGCGTGCCGGTGGTGAAGTAGCGATAGGCGACGTCGATGGTGATTCCCTGTTCGCGCTCGGCCTGCAGGCCGTCGGTGAGCAGCGACAGGTCGACAACATCCAGCCCGCGTTTTTCGGACGTGCGCTGCATGGCGTGCAGGGTGTCGGCGAGAATCGTCTTGCTGTCGTACAACAGGCGGCCGATCAGCGTGCTCTTGCCGTCGTCGACGCTGCCGCAGGTCAGAAAGCGCAGCAGGCCGTTGTCGGGTGCATCTTCCAGGGGGAGTGCTTGCATGGGTTCAATGGGGTCGATTGCGGACATCAGAAATAGCCTTCCTTCTTGCGTTGCTCCATCGACGCGTCCGAGGTCTGGTCGTCGAGGCGGGTGGCGCCACGCTCGGTGATCGTCGTGATTGCCGTTTCGGCGATGATCTTGGCGACGCTGTCGGCGTCTGACTCGACCGGCGCTGTGCAGGTGATATCGCCGACGGTGCGAAAGCGAACCATCCTTTCTTCCACCACTTCGCCGGGCTTGACCGGTGTCACCGCGGTGACCGGCAGCATGCCGCCGCTGCGCCGGACGATTGGGCGGCGGTGCGCGAAGTAGATCGATGGCAGGGCCAGCCGCTCGCGCTCGATGTACTGCCAGACGTCGATTTCGGTCCAGTTCGAGATCGGGAAAACGCGAATGTTTTCGCCTTTGAAGCTGCGTGCGTTATAGAGGTCCCAGAGCTCGGGGCGCTGGTTCTTGGGGTCCCATTGGCCGAATTCGTCGCGGAAGGAAAAAATTCGCTCCTTGGCACGTGCCTTTTCCTCGTCGCGGCGTGCCCCACCAATGCAGGCGTCGAAAGCGAATTCCTCGATTGCTTCGAGCAGGGTTATCGACTGGTGCTTGTTGCGCGGTTCGTCGGCAGACTTGAGAACCACCGTGCCGCGCGCCATCGAGTCCTCGAGCGAACGCACGATCAGCCGCTCGCCGAGCTCGGCGGCGCGCTGGTCGCGGAAGTCGGTGACTTCCTGGTAGTTGTGGCCGGTATCGATGTGCATCAGCGGGAACGGGAAACGGCCTGGGCGAAAAGCTTTCTCGGCGATACGCAGCATGCAGATCGAGTCCTTGCCGCCGGAGAACAGCAGCACCGGGTTGCTGCATTGGCCGGCAACTTCGCGCATGATGTGGATGGCCTCGGATTCGAGCCAGTCGAGATGGGAAAGGGTGACACTGGAAAGTGCTGTGCTGCTCATGATTGACCTGTGTGATTCATCGGTTGTCTGTCGGTACGGGTTTCAGGCGCGCTTGAGGTGCAAGCCGCATTCCTTCGAGTCTGGATTCTCCCACCACCAGCGGCCGGCGCGTACATCTTCTCCGGGCGTGATTGCGCGCGTGCACGGCGCGCAGCCGATGCTCGGGTAGAACTGGTCGTGCAGGGCGTTGTACGGTACCTGCTGCTGCTTGAGGTAGGCCCAGACTTCGCGTTCGCTCCATGCCGTGAGCGGGTTGAATTTCTCGAGGCCCCCGCTGCCGACGTCGAAACTGCGCAGCGGCAAGTCCTCACGAGTCGCCGATTGCTGCGCACGCATGCCTGTGATCCAGGCCTTGCGTCCGGCCAGCGCGCGTTGCAGGGGTTCGACCTTGCGGAAATGACAGCAGCCCTTGCGCAGCTCCACCGACTCGTAGAAAGCGTTGATGCCGTTCTCACGCGTCCATGCCTCGGCCAGATCGTGGCGCGGATAATACAGGCGCAGCGCAAGCCCGTAGTGACTTTTCACCCTGGCGATCAGCTCGTAAGTCTCGGCCGGCAGGCGGCCGGTGTCGAGCGAGAAGATCTCGATGTCGAGCCGCTCGGTGACGATCAGATCGGTGAGCACCATGTCTTCGGCACCGAGACTGCTGGCAAAAGCGGCCGGCGAGAAATCGTCGGCGATTGCGCGCAACAGGTGGCGTGCGGCAGCGACTTTGCTGGCCAGCGCGTCGAGCAGCGCGGGGTCGTCGAGTGTGCCGAGGTGCTTCATGCCGCCTCCTGGCCGCGTGCCGTGCGCCGGCGAAACAGCGGTTGCGGCTGGTCGACTGCCGCCTGGTAGGTGTCGCTGAAGACCGCCAGACCGGCGAGCGCCTTTTCGATGTCCTTGTCGGCACGCAGAGCGTAGGCGTCGATGCCGCAGCGGCGCATGAAGAACAGCTGGTCCTGCTGCACGTCGCCGAGGGCGCGAATCTCGCCGCGGTAGGTGTAGCGCTCGCGCAGCAGACGGGCGCTGGAGTAGCTGCGGCCGTCAGTGAACTTCGGGAAATTGACGCCGATGACCGGCAAACGTTCGAGGTCGTCAGCCACTGCTTCCGGACCCTCGCCGGCGTCCAGCCAGACGCCGTGCGCCAGGCCTGCGGTGACGATCTCGTCGCGGCGCGCCAGCCAGACGGCCAGCGGCAGCAGTGTCGGCGCGGCGGGCAGGGCGACGGCTTCCGGGGTTTCGTTCTCGGCGAGGGTCAGCACCTGCCAGTGGTCTTCGACGATCTGCGTATTCTTGATGATCCTAGGCATTGACGATTTCCTTTGCTTGGCTTTCCTTGTCGGCGACCTTGGCCGTGCGGCGACGGTCGCGACCGGCGTAGGCGCGTGCCTTGAAGGGCTCGGCGCCGACACGCTGCCAGGTGTCGATGAAGCGCTCGCTGGCGGTGCGCCGTTCGAGATAGACGGCGATCAACGCTTCGATGACCTCGGGCACTTCCTGGGCGTAGAAGGAAGGGCCGATGACCTTGCCGATAATCGCGTCGTTGCCCTGCTCGCCGCCGACGGTGATCTGGTACCACTCCTCGTCATTCTTGTCGACGCCGAGAATGCCGATGTTGGCGACGTGATGGTGGCCGCAGGAGTTCATGCAGCCGGAGATGTTGAGCGAGATGTCGCCGATGTCGTACAGATAGTCGAGGTCATCGAACTTGTCGTTCACCGCCTCGGCGATCGGTAGCGAGCGCGCATTGGCCAGCGCACAGAGGTCGCCGCCAGGGCAGCAGATCATGTCCGTCAGCAGACCGATGTTGGCGGTCGCCAGGCGCTGGCCGCGGGCGAGTTGCCAGAGCTCGTGCAGATCGCCCAGCTTGACGTCGGAAAGGATCAGGTTCTGTTCATGGCTGACGCGCAGCTCGCCGAAGCTGAAACGGTCGGCGAAGTCGGCGACGGCAATCATCTGCGCGTCGCTGATATTGCCGGGAGCGACTCCCGGCGCTTTCAGCGACAGCGTCACCGCCGCATAACCCGGCGTCTTGTGGGCATGCACGCAGCGCTTGACCCAGTTGGCGAAAGCCTTGTCGGTAGTCAGGCGGGTGTTATGCACGGGGTCTTCGGCAGGCAGCGTCTCCCAGGCTGGCGGCTCGAAATGGCCGGCGATACGGTCGAACTCGGCGTCGGTGACCGTCGTCTCGCCGTCGCGCAGATGCGCCCACTCGGCCTCGACCTGGCGCGCAAACTCCTCGCTGCCGAGCGCCTGCACGAGAATCTTGATACGTGCCTTGTACATGTTGTCGCGGCGACCGTAGCGGTTATACAGGCGCAGGATGGCCTCCAGATAGGAGAGAATGTGCCGGCGCGGCAGAAACTCGCGAACCACCTTGCCGAGGATCGGCGTACGCCCGAGACCGCCGCCGACGAGGACCTTGAAGCCGATCTCGCCGCGCTCGTCGCTGACCACCTCGAGTCCGATGTCGTGCGCCCGGATCACCGCGCGGTCCTGCGCCGCGGCATTGACCGCGATCTTGAACTTGCGCGGCAGGAAGGCGAACTCCGGATGAAAAGTCGACCATTGCCGCAGCAGTTCGCAGTACGGGCGCGGGTCGACCAGTTCGTCCGGCGCGACGCCGGCAAACTGATCGCTGGTGATGTTGCGGATGCAGTTGCCCGAGGTCTGCACGGCGTGCATTTCGACGCTCGCCAGCTCGGCCAGGATCTCCGGCGTTTCCTCAAACTGCGGCCAGTTGAGCTGCATGTTCTGGCGCGTCGTGAAGTGCCCGACGGCACGGTCGTAGCGGCGCGATATTTCGGCCAGCTTGCGCAGCTGCGCCGACGAGAGCATGCCGTAGGGAATGGCGATGCGCAGCATCGGACCGTGCCGCTGGATGTAGAGCCCGTTCTGCAGGCGTAGCGGACGCAGCTCGTCAGCCGAGAGTTCGCCCGCCAGGTGGCGCTCCATCTGGCCGCGATACTGGCTTACGCGCTCGTCAATCAGTTGTTGGTCAGTACTGTCGTAGCGATACATGCGTCGCTCCTTATAAGAATGAAGCCATGCCTGCCATTCCCTGGATCAGGCCGGGCACGGGCATCTACTGGGCGATCAGCTTGCCGCCGATCAAGAGCAGCATGCAGGCCAGGATGGGGCGAAGAATACGGTCCGGGATTTTCGCCGAGGCGTGGCTGCCGAGCCAGATTCCGGGCAGCGAGCCGAGCAGCAGGCTGCCAAGGAGCGACCAGTCGATACTGCCGAGCAGCCAGTGACCGAGGCCGGCGACCAGAGTCAGCGGCACGGCGTGCGCGACGTCGCTGCCGATGATGCGGATGGTCGGCAGTCGCGGGTAGAGGTAGAACAGCACGGCGACGCCAAGCGCCCCTGCGCCGACCGAAGAAACCGTGACCAGGATGCCGAGCAGGGCGCCGACAGCAATGGTGATTGGCGCCCGCAGCTTGGTATGTGCGCTGTCCTCGGCGTGTGCCAGGGCGTGGTCCTGCAGCTTGTGGCGGAAGATGATTGCCGCGGCGGTGAGCAGCAAGGCGATCCCCAGCGAAACCGAAATCACGTGCGAGACCTCGGCGCTCTGCTTGGGCAGGAAGGATAGCGCCCAGACCGTCAGCAGCGCGGCGGGAATACTACCCGTCGCCAGCAGGCGGGTGATGCGCCAGTCGACATGGCCTTTCCTGGCGTGCACGTAAGTGCCGCCGGCCTTGGTGATGGCTGCGTACAGCAGGTCTGTACCGACGGCCGTTGCCGGGTGGATGCCGAAGACCAGGACCAGCAGCGGCGTCATCAGCGAGCCGCCACCGACGCCGGTGAGCCCGACGATGGCGCCAACGACAAAGCCCGACAAAGTGAACATCCAGTCCATAAAGGATCCGCTCTAGCGAAAATGAGCGCGCATGGTAGCAGTACAGAGTTTGATCGAAAAAGACTATTCAGTTAGATTGTTATAACCAACGGTAATTAAGGGTGGCGATGAAGCTCCAGCAACTGCGTTATCTCGTCGAAGTGGCGCAGCGAGGCCTCAACGTTTCGGAAGCCGCGGCGGCGCTGTATACCTCGCAGCCGGGAATCTCGAAACAGATCAAGCTGCTCGAAGACGAGCTTGGGGTGATCGTTTTCGAGCGCAGCGGCAAGCGCCTGACAGCGGTCACCGAGCCGGGCAGGGCGGTACTCGAAATTGCCGTACGCATCCTGCGCGATGCCGAGAACATTCGTCGCGTCGGCGAGGAGTACGCCGGCGGGGACTCCGGCAGCCTGGTCATCGCCACGACGCACACGCAGGCGCGCTACGCGCTGCCCGGCGTCGTCAAGAACTTCGTCGACCGCCACCCCCGGGTGCGGCTGTCGCTGCGCCAGGGGCATCCGACGCAGATCGCCGAATGGGCACTGAAAGGCGAGGCCGACATCGCCATCGCCACCGAAGCCCTCGACCAGTACCCGCAGTTGTTGATGCTCCCTTGCTACCAATGGGTGCACTGCGTGATCGCTCCCGACGGGCACGCTATCCTCGGCGAGAAACCCCTGTCATTGACCGCCCTGGCGCGCTGGCCACTGATCACCTACGACTCCGCCTTTGCCGGTCGTTCGCGCATCAACAAGGCTTTCGAGCTGGCGCAGCTGACGCCCAACGTCGTGCTTTCCGCCATTGACGCCGATGTCATCAAGACCTACGTGAGCCTTGGCCTCGGCCTCGGCATCATCGCCAGCATGGCTTTCGACGCCACCCGCGACGCCGGTCTGCAGGCACTGCCTGCCGAACATCTCTTTGGGTCGAACACCACGCGCATCGGCTTGCGGCGCGGCAATCACATCCGTCGCTTTGAGTACGACTTCATTGAGCTGTTCGCGCCGCAGCTGACGCGCAAAGCAGTTGACATGGCGATTGCCGGTGCGCGGCCGGGGGAGGAGTATCAGCTTTGAGCATCCGCCGCTCGAAGCGACGATTCACCGTGGCACTTCTCGCCGATGTTTCCGACCGGCCCTGGCCTGATACCGACGCAGCTGCACCGTGGCATTGGCGGCGGTAGTTGCGTCTTCCTCAACTACGCCGTGTGGGAGTCGACCGCGCACTTCAAGCGTGCTTTTCACAACCCGGAATTCCGGAGTCAGCTGCGGCATTACCCGCCCAGTGCACTTGCCTCGCCACCCCTGTTCCGCAAGCTCGCGGTGCCCGGCGTCTGTGTGGAGTGAGCGTCGAGCGCCTGCTCGATCGCGTCGAGCCCGGAGGCGACGCTAGACGGCAAAGGCAAGCAAGGCTTGAATGCGCTCCTGATGTCACCATGTAACCACCATTGATCCTGGAGCCCTGCCGCCATGAATCCATCGAAAATAGTTGTCTGCCCGCATTGCCACCGTCCGAACCGGCTGCCTGAAGCGCGCCTCGGCGAGCAGGGCCGCTGTGGCCACTGTCAATCGCCACTTTTTGACGGCACGCCGACCACGCTCACCGCGGCCAGTTTCGACCGCCATATAGGACGCTCGGAATTGCCGATCCTGGTCGACTTCTGGGCCCCCTGGTGCGGTCCGTGCCGGGCCATGGCGCCGGCGTTCGCGGCGGCTGCGCAGCAACTGGAACCTGCCGCTCGCCTGGCCAAGGTCAACACCGAGGAAGAGCAGGCGCTTGCCGCTCGCTTCGGCATCCGCTCGATTCCAACGCTGGTGGTGTTCAGGAAGGGCAGGGAGGTCGCCCGTCAGGCTGGGGCGATGGATGCTGCGAGCATTGTTCGCTGGTTGCGCTCGGTGAGCTGAGGGCGGCTATCAGCGGCTATACCCGTGCATCGCCTGCTGTGGGGCCAGTGGTCGTGCAGGGCCGATCACCTCCGGCGCGGCGTAGCCGGTAATCTCGCAGAAGGCCGCGTTGACGCTGATGATTGCGCCCGTCAGATACAAGCGCTTCGTGTTTCGTCGCTTTGTCGCAATCTTCATTGCCACAGCTCTGCAGCGTTGTACTATGCGCAACGGAAACCGTTGCTCAAGACGGGCTTTCTTGCCACCATTTGCTGGTCTCAACTCTGGAGGAGTAAAAGAATGAAAAAAGCCCTGCTGCTGTCAGCGCTCCTGGCGCTCTCGTCGGTCGGTGTTTCGGCCAAGGAGTGGAAGGAAATTCGCATGGCCTCCGAAGGCGCTTACCCGCCGTTCAATGAAGTCTCTGCCGATGGCGCCTTGAAGGGCTTCGACATTGATATCGGCAACGCCTTGTGCGCCGAGATGAAGGCCAAATGCACCTGGGTGAAGCAGGAATGGGACGGCATGATCCCCGCCCTGATGGCGCGCAAGTTCGACGCCATCGTCGCCTCGATGTCCATTACCGCGGAAAGAAAAGCCAAGGTCGACTTCACCCACAAGTACTACGCCTCGCCGGTTGTCCTGATTGCCAAGGATGGCTCACCGCTGCGACCGGAGCTGGCCTCCCTGCAGGGCAAGAAAATTGCTGTTCAGCGCGGCACTGTTTCCGACAACTTCGCCACCAAGTACTGGGATGGCAAGGGTGTGGAAGTGGTTCGCTACGGCAAGCAGGATGAAGCCTACCTGGACCTCAAATCGGGCCGCGTCGATGCCAGCTTTGTCGACTACTGGGAAGCCTACGCCGGTTTCCTGACCAAGCCTGAGGGTTCTGGCTACGCGGTTGCTGGTGATCAGTATTTCGGCAAGAACGCCGAAGAGCGCGCGGTCATCGGTGAAGGGATCGGCATCGCGATCCGCAAGAAGGACAAGGAACTCAAGGAGCAGCTCAACAAGGCGCTGGATGCGGTACGTGCCAATGGCAGCTATGACGAGATCCGCAAGAAGTACTTCCCGATGGATATCTACGGCCAGTGATGTCTCGCTGTGAAGCGCCGGCCGCCAACGCGGCGGGCGCTACCTGTTGCTGACCCGGCCCTGGCAGCCGCGCAACCTGAGGAAGCACCCGCCCATGGATGTCCTGATCGAATACTCACCGAGCTTGCTGGCCGGCGCCTGGGTCACTCTCCAGGTGGCCGTTCTGTCGCTGCTGCTTGCGGTCAGCACCGGCCTGTTCGGCGCCGCCTGCAAGCTGTCGAAGATCGCGCCACTGCGCTGGTGGACGGCGTTGTATACCACGATCCTCCGCGGCGTCCCCGATCTGGTGATGATGCTCCTGGTTTTTTACGGTGGTCAGGTATTGCTCAATCAGATCAGTGACTATTTGGAATGGGACATGATCGAGCTGAATGCTTTTGCCGCCGGCGTGTTGACCATCGGGTTGATTTTTGGCGCCTATTTCACCGAGACTTTTCGCGGCGCCTTTCAAGCCGTCCCGGTGGGCCAAATGGAAGCCGGCCGCGCTTACGGGATGAGCGGCTGGCAGGTGTTCCGGCGCATCCTTTTTCCGCAAATGCTGCGTTACGCGCTGCCGGGCATGGGCAATAACTGGCTGGTCCTGCTCAAGAGCACCGCCATCGTCTCCATGATCGGCCTGTCCGATATGACCTGGCTGGCCGATCAGGCCGGCCGCACGACGCACCAGCCTTTCGCCTTCTATCTCGCCGTCTGCGTGCTGTACCTGACGATGACCAGCGTCTCGAACGCGGTGCTGCAACGGCTGGAGCGTCGCTACAACGTCGGCGTCCGGGAAGCGAACGTTTAGCGGTCATGACATGTCGAGACACCCCAGATCATGAAAGTCATGACCGCCTCCCTCTTCCCCCGGCCCTTCTCCCGCAGGGGGAGAAGGGTGTTTCGTGAGTCGCTTGCGCGACTTTCACATTAACGGCCATGACACGTGGAGACACCCCAAGTCATGAAAGTCATGACCGTTTCCCTCTTCCCCTGACCCTTCTCCCGGGAGGGGAGACGGGAGTTTCGTGAGTCGCGTGCGCGACTTTCACATTAAGGAGCGACGCATGGAATGGTTTGATCTGACCGTCGTTACTGGCAGCTTGCCTGAATTCTGGCGCGGGCTGTGGATGACTCTGCATCTGACGGCCATCGCCCTTGTCGTCGGTTTCGGCTTTGCCGTGCCGCTGTCGATCGCTCGCCTGTCGAAGAACCCCTGGGTGAGTGCTCCGGTGCGCGCCTACACCTACTTCTTCCGCGGCACGCCGATGCTCGTCCAGTTGCTGCTGATCTACTACGGCGTTGGGCAGAGCGAATGGATGCAAGGAATGTGGGAGGCCGGTAACCCGTTCTGGCTGCTGTTCCGCGACGCCTATTTCTGCGCCCTGTTGGCTTTCACCCTGAATACCTGCGCTTACCAGCTCGAAATGTTTGCCGGCGCGATCCGCAACACGCCGCACGGCGAAGTCGAGGCAGCCACGGCAATGGGCATGACGCGCAGCACGGCACTGCGCCGAATCATTCTGCCGTCGGCCTTGCGTCGGGCGCTGCCGCCGCTTAGCAACGAAGTGATTCTGATGCTGCAAGGCTCCGCGATAGCCAGCGCGGTGACGCTGGTCGACTTGACCGGTGCGGCACGCAACGTCTATTCACGCCATTACGCGCCTTTTGAGGCCTTCATTTTTGCCGGACTGCTCTACCTTGCCGTGACCTTTGTCCTGGTTGGGCTGTTCCGAGTCGCTGAAAACCGGTGGCTGGCCCATCTGCAGCCGCGCCGCAGCGCCAGCGCTCAAAAAGACTGATCGGAAAGACTGCCATGACCCACAAGGCGAGCAAAGAACTCCTCCGTGTCGAGAACCTGCACAAGCAGTACGGCGACAACGAAGTACTCAAAGGCGTGTCGCTCACCGCCAATGCCGGTGACGTGATCAGCATCATCGGTTCGTCCGGCTCCGGCAAGAGCACCTGGCTACGCTGCATCAATTTCCTTGAGCAGCCGACTTCCGGACGGATCATTGTCGCCGGCGAGGAGGTAAAGCTGCTTCCTGGCAAGAAAGATGAACTCAAGGTTGCCGACCCGAAGCAACTGCAGAGAATCCGCACCCGTCTGTCGATGGTCTTCCAGCACTTCAATCTATGGGCTCACATGACGGTGCTGGAAAACATCATCGAAGCACCGATCCATGTGCTTGGCCTGCCAAAAAGAGAGGCCATGGAACGTGCCGAGCGCTATCTCGAACGCGTCGGCGTCTGGGAATTTCGCGACACTTACCCGGCGCACATGTCCGGCGGCCAGCAACAGCGGGTGGCGATTGCGCGTGCCCTGGCGATGGAACCCGAGGCGCTATTGTTTGATGAACCCACCTCCGCCCTTGATCCGGAACTGGTTGGTGACGTCCTCAAAGTGATGCGCTCGATTGCCGAAGAGGGACGCACGATGCTGGTCGTCACCCACGAAATGGGCTTCGCGCGCGAAGTCGCGAACCACGTGATCTTTGTTCATCAGGGGCGGGTTGAGGAAGAAGGCAACCCCCAGGAAGTGTTGAGCAAGCCAAACAGCGAACGTCTGCAGCAATTCCTGTCGGGCAACCTCAAGTAAGGCGATTTCTCTCAAAGGCCTGAGGTTACCGTCACCTTGACGCCCCCTGCGGCTTTAAAGCCTCCTGAAAGCCGCGTCGAGAACGCCGAGAACTAGTGCAGCAGTTGCCTATCCTGCTGCCTCAGGCGCAAATTTCAGTGCTTGTACTGACCCGTCCGCGCGGCCAGCAATTGCCCTCTTGCGGCTTCTTGCGAAGCGCGGCATTATGCTGCCGGCGCGACGCTTCTGCTATCCGTTGACGCCTTGAAGCATCGCCGATAGCGTCGTTTCTTGGGGTTTCTGGAATGATCGACAACTCAAAACGCCTCCTTTCCCTACTCTTCTCTGCTCTGCTCGTCGCGGGATTGGGCGCGTGTTCGACGGTCACGAAGTACCTCCCGGATATGGGCACGGGTGCTCCCGAGAGAAGCGGCTCGGGGGCCAGGGAAGAGGGCGGCGTCTATTACACTGGTTCATCCAGTCTGCCACTGCACAAGAGCATCGGCGGTGCCATCATTACGCAGCTGCCACAGTACACGAAGCTCTACCGCGACCAACTCGATAGAGGCTTTGCGCACGTGCGCGTCGAGTCGACCGGCGAGACTGGTTGGGTAGAAAACGCGAAGCTTCTCTGGCGTCTGCCGACGCAAAACTCGCCGCAAGCGGCCCACGAAGCCGCGAGCACGCCGGCGGTGGAGCCAAGTTCGCCGCCAGCGCTCGAAGCCGCCGCGCCGCCGTCACCAGCGGCCGCCGCGCCAGCGAGCACACCTTCGACGCCTACTCTCGCGCCGTCGATTTTTAATCCCTACTAACGGTCATGACAGTCGAGATACCCCGGATGATGAAAGTCATGACCGTCCCCCTCTCACTTGCAGTGCGCATTCCGGCTTGCACGCCGGAATCGTTCGCCGGGCAGCGAGCATGCTCCCTGAAGTCCCCGCCTCACCCCCGGCCCTTCTCCCGCAGGGGGAGAAGGGAGGTTCGTGAGTCGCATACGCGACTTTCACATTAAGTTACCGACAGCCTTCGTCATGAATAGTAATGGCGCTGCAGGAGCTCCCGTCAGTCCCGATTTGAGTGCAGAGCGGAGCAATCTCGATGTGCCGCTGCTTGCCTTGTGGTCCGTATCGCCGGAACGTAAGGCGCAGGTGATCGACGATACGACGAGCGGCTCCATACCGAGCCCGCTTTACTATGTGCTGCTGCTGGCGTCGGGCGGCATCGCTGCCTTCGGCCTGTTGGCCAACAGTGCGGCCGTGGTCATCGGCGCCATGCTCGTCTCGCCACTGATGGCGCCGATTTTCGGCATTGCCCTGGCGCTGTCCCGCGGCGATTTGCATTTGTTGCGAAATGCGCTGGTCGCCGAGTTCGGCGGCGTACTGCTGATCATCGCCTTTGCCTTACTCCTGGGTCTGTTGCCGTTTGCCCTGGAAGTGACGCCGGAAATGCTGGCGCGCACCAAGCCATCGCTGCTCGATGTCTTCGTGGCGGCACTGGCTGGTCTCGCCGGTGGCCTGGCGATGGTTGATGAGCGCACCAGTCCGGCGCTGCCAGGAGTGGCGATTGCCACCTCGCTGACGCCGCCGCTCGCCACCTCCGGCCTGTCTTTGGCCTTCGGAGCTTTCGATGGCGCCTGGGGAGCCTTCCTGCTGTTCTTTGCCAACTTCCTGACGATACTGGCTGTTTCGGCGGCCATTTTCATTCTGGCTGGATTCGTCACCCGCGCCGAGATAGGCACGCGAACCGACTTACTGAAGCGCTTTTCCGCTACCGGCATCGGCCTGCTCGCCGTCGCCACCATCCTCACCCGTCAACTCATCGTCACCATCGACGACTGGCGCCTCAACCAGGCCATTGTCACCACCATCGAGCACGCCATTGCAGATAATCCCGGCGCCCGGCTGGCGAGAGTCATCTATGATCAGGACGCGGACGGCTCGGTCAATGTGCTGGCGACGGTCACTACGCCGCGATCATTCACCCCGCAGAAGGTCGAGGCCATGCAGCATGCCATTGCCGATAGCGTCAATCGCCCGATCAGCCTGTTCGTCAGGTGTGCCATCACTCATGACGTGGCGGCAGCGGGTTCGGCGAATCTCCTGCCGACGGTCAATCTCAATGGCGACTTCATTGCCGCCAGCGTGACGCCCAATGTCCGGCTGACGGAAGCTGCCGAGCAGACGCTCCGGGAATTGGTGAGCCGCCGGCAAAACTTCGAGTTGCTGGATGTGCAACTTGTCCATTTGCCGATCGGTCCGCTGATCGTTGCGACCGTTTCCGGTGCGCGTCCGCCGGTTCCCTCGCAGGTCAAGCTTGCCCAGGAACGAATTCGCCAGCGGGCTGGCGATGAGACCGCCACTTTGCTGGTGCGTGCTACAACCACCAGCGATGTCACCGCCAAGGGGCGTGTGCTGCTCGGTGACGCACAGTTCTCGCCGATGACTGCAGCCGACCGGACGCTCCAGGAAAAAGTTGAAACCCGTGGGAAGACTGCGCTGGAGCAGGTCCAGAATACTTTTGTCGACAGTATTGATGCGGCGAAGCATGGCGACAAATGGGAGGTGCGAGCGGAAGTGGTCAGCGCCAGGGTCCTCCAGCCAGCCGAGGTGGGCAGGGTGGCGAAGGAGCTTACCGCGCTTGCCGGTGCTGCCGTCACGCTTTCCGTGCTGACGCCGAACGGGCTGATTGTCGAAGCCAAAGGTTTCACCACGGTACAACGCTCGGTCGAGGAGGCGCTCGCCCGCGAGCTTGCCGCCCGGGATTTGAGCGAACGAGTCGATCAGTCGAAGTAGCCCCGCAAGCTAACCGGACCTCGCCAACCCTGCGCAGAAGTGAACGCTGCACGATGAGTCTGCGCAAGCCTCTGAGCTTGCAGCTTGGGGAACCAAGTGCGGACATGAAACCCTCATAGCAGTGTATCGAGGAGAAGCGAATGAAATCTTACGAAAAGTCCGACGCCGCGATTGCCGCCCTGACTCCGGAACAGTTTCGTGTGACTCAGCAGAGCGGTACCGAGAGACCAGGAACGGGCGAGTATCTTCACAATCCCGAGCCAGGCATCTACGTGGATATCGTATCGGGCGAACCACTGTTCGCGTCGTCAGAGATGTTTGAGTCAGGTTGCGGCTGGCCCAGCTTTGCCCGACCCATCGAGCCTGCGCATATCAATGAGTTGAGGGATGCCAGCCATGGCATGCTGCGCACCGAAGTCCGCTCTGTTCATGGCGACAGCCACCTGGGGCACGTGTTTCCGGACGGCCCCAGGGATCGTGGTGGTCTGCGCTACTGCATAAACTCTGCTTCGCTGCGCTTCATCCATCGCCATGACATGGAAGCTGCGGGCTATGGCGAGTACCTTGATCAAGTGGAGGACAAGTAATGGCCAAGGAACGCGCTGTTCTGGCGGGTGGCTGTTTTTGGGGTATGCAAGACCTGATTCGTAAGTTGCCGGGGGTTGCGGCCACCCGGGTGGGTTATACCGGCGGCGATGTCCCCAACGCCACTTACCGTAAGCACGGCACGCATGCAGAAGGCATCGAGATTCTGTTCCATCCGGAGCAGATTTCGTATCGCCGCATTCTGGAAGTTTTTTTCCAGATACACGATCCCACAACCAGAAACCGCCAAGGTAATGACCGAGGTTCATCCTATCGCTCGGCAATTTACTATGTTGACGAGGCGCAGAAGCAAGTCGCCCTTGACACCATCGCCGACGTAAACGCCTCGGGCCTGTGGCCAGGCAAGGTGGTCACGGAACTCGAAGCGGTCGGTGATTTCTGGGAGGCAGAGCCCGATCATCAGGATTATCTTGAGCACTTTCCCAACGGCTACACCTGCCACTACCCGCGTGCGAACTGGGTGCTGCCAGCGCGCACCTGAGTGAGCTGTGCCAGGGCTTCGCGATTGACGCCGCTTGCTGGGTGCTCATATACTGTCCTCGCTAGCGCTGAGTTCCTGTCCTTCATGCGCGACAAATGCTCCGCAACGTCCCCGGACCTGCCGCCGGATGTGACAGGTGCAGGCGCGTCATGCGGCTTTGGCGCCACGCAGCAGGGCGACGACAATCGCCTATTCGCGCCTATTCGCGCCTATTCACGCTAATTCGGCTTGTCTTGATCGTGAGATCATTCGACAAACCTTGCGACCCTTTCCGTCAGTAGGTGCTTCTTCCTGCTGCGCGCCGGGTCCGCGTCCGACTGCCGTGACAGTCGCCACAACACAGGAGGTCTTACTGCATGGTTTTGAAGCGCGCTGCGATACGTTTCTTCTCGATAGCCTGCTTTTGCATGGCACTAATTCAGTCACCTGCGCTGGCTCGCGACATGGTCAGCATCAAGGGTTCGATCGTGAACATGCGCTCGGGGCCCAGCACTCGATCCGATGTCATGTGGGAACTCAAGCGTGGATACCCGTTGCAGGTGCTCAAGCGCAAGGGCAGCTGGCTGCAGGTACAGGACTTCGAAAACGACAAGGGATGGGTGGCAAAGTCCCTCACCAACCGCAAGCCACACTATATCGTCAAGGCGTCGGTGGCCAATATGCGCAGCGGCCCGGGCACCGGTTATCGCATCGTCGGCAAGTCCGAACGTTACGATCTGCTGCGCACCCGTGGCGCCAAGAGCGATTGGGTGCAGGTCGAACGCTCCGATGGCGTCAAGGGCTGGGTGGCGAAACGCCTTTTGTGGGGTTGGTAAGTAAGCCACCCGCCCACTGCGCAGGCTGTCCGCGACCACCGCCGGCTGGGCCGCACACTAGCTGGCTGGTGTCTGGCGTAACGCCTTTCCTGCCGCTTTATGCACCAGTCGGCTTAGAGACTCTAGCGCCGACGAAGTAATCCGCCAGCGATGCCAGAACAGTGGAACGTCCAGGCAACGCGGCGCAGCGAGCTCGATCAGTTGCCCCGCTTGCAGTTGCGCCTCGGCCAGTTGTTCCGGGATCATTCCCCAGGTCATGCCGCGCAATACCGCTTCGCCAAAAGATCGGGTGGTCGGTAGGTAATGCGTCGGCGGCTTGATGACGGCATCGGTCAGTTGCGCCAGAAAAGCCTGTTGCAGGGCATCCTTCTTGTTGAACATCAACATCGGTGCAGCGTTCAGCGATTCGGCATTGACTCCCGCGGAGAAGTGCCGCTCGACATATGACGGAGAGGCCAGGGCCAGATAGCGCATCACGCCGAGCGCTTCGACCCGGCAGCCCTGAATCGCTTTGGCATTGGCACTGACGCCAGCCATCACCGCGCCTTCGCGCAGCAAGAGCAGCGAGTGATCCTGATCTTCGACCCGGAGATCCAGCGTAATGGCCGTGCTGGCGGCCAGATCATCGAACACCTCCAGGAACCAGCTATCGAGAGAATCGGCGTTGATCACCATCGGGATGCGCACGCTGGATGGGGCTCCAGCAGCGTCGACATCAAGCACGCCCAGTGCCGAGAGCGCCTCCGATTCCAGCAGGGCGAGTTCTTCCGCGTAGCGTAGCAGGGGGCGGCCGGCGGCCGTCGCCTGGCAGGGCGTGGAGCGCTGGATCAGCACCTGCCCCATGCGCTCCTCCAGCAACTTGATCCGCTGACTGATTGCCGATGGGGTTACGTTCAACTTCCGTGCAGCCAAGTCGAAACTACCTTCGCGGAGAGTTTCGGCGAAGGCCGCCAATTGCGCGTTGTCGATTTTCATAAGTTAGCAAATCTAATGAATGGTTAATAAGTTTAACTGTATTTGCTTCGTGGCGCGCCATAAGCTGATGCCTTGGCCAACTTCACTGACAAATCATGCCCGCTGACCTGATTGCCGGATTCCTGTCCGGTGCCGTCCTCATCGTCGCCATTGGTGCCCAGAACTCCTACCTGCTTCGCCAAGCTATCCGACGCGAACACGTCCTGCCACTGGTGCTTGTCTGCGCCAGCGCCGACGCCCTGCTGATCGTGGCCGGCATTGCGGGATTGGGGGCGTTGATCGAAAGCCAGCCAGCGTTTCTCAGCCTCGCTCGCTACGGCGGTGCGGCATTCTTGCTCGTTTACGGACTGCTGTCGGCGCGGCGTGCCTGCAAACCAGAACAACTGATCCTCGACGCCGGGACCCGCTTACCGCTTGGCGTTGCCATGGTCACCTGTCTCGGCTTTACCTTTCTGAATCCGCATGTCTATCTGGATACGGTGATCCTTCTCGGCTCGCTGGCCAGCCAGAGAGAAGAAGGACGCTGGAGTTTTGGCGCGGGAGCTGTTGGTGCGAGCTTTGTTTGGTTCTTTGCGCTCGGTTACGGGGCGCGTTTTCTGGCCCCGCTGTTCGCCAAACCCCTCTCCTGGCGCATCCTCGACTCTATGATCAGCATGGCCATGCTTGGGCTCGGGAGTCTGTTGATTCTGGAGTAGCCGCCTGGGAATGCCTGGTGGAGCCTTGCTTCCGCTTGGCTCCAAGTGCGCCAGACCCCGGGCAAGCGCTTGGCGGGAATTTCCCTGGCCGAATTTTGGGCTTGCCTTTTGGTCGGAAGCTGTATAAAAATACAGTCCTGACGACAGGAGCTCACGATCATGACCAGAGGTGCATCGCTTACCCCGCGACAACAGGAAATTCTCGACTTCATCCGTAACACGCTGGAGATTCTTGGCGCGCCCCCGACCCGGGCCGAAATCGCCAGCGCCTTCGGATTCGCCTCGCACAATGCCGCTGAGGAGCACCTCAAGGCGCTTGCCAAGAAAGGCATCATCGTTCTCGAACCAGGTTCGGCACGCGGCATCCGCCTGGTCGAACAACTCGGTTTGCCGCTGATCGGCAGCGTTGCTGCCGGTAGCCCGATTCTGGCGGTGGAAAACGTACAGCGCCGTTATACGGTCGATCCCAGCCTGTTCAAGCCGCGTGCCGACTTTCTCTTGCGCGTGCGCGGCCTGTCGATGATCAATGCCGGCATTCTGGACGGGGATCTGCTCGCCGTGCACCGCAGCAGCGAAGCGCGCAACGGCCAGATTGTCGTTGCTCGGCTCGATGATGAGGTGACGGTGAAGCGCCTTCGCCAGCAAGGAGGGACAATCGAGCTGATCGCCGAAAGCCCCGATTTCGAACCGATCGTCGTCGATTCGGAAGCGCAAACACTGGCTATCGAAGGCATCGCTGTCGGCGTGATCCGCGGCAGCGAGACGATGTGAGGGCCGCTTGGCAACTTCCAACTTTTCAGCCTTCCATGCTGTCCACGCCTGCCATGCCGCCATGTCTTCATCGCTGACGCTTGCGCAAGTTCTTGATCGCCCCGATGTCTGGCGCGGCGATACGCTGGCCAGAACACCCTTGCCCGGTGTGCCGACGGGCTTTACCGAACTTGACCGTGAGCTGCCCGGCGGCGGCTGGCCGCGGGGCGGTTTGACCGAAATCCTGCCCTTGCGTCTGGGCATTGGCGAACTGAGTCTGCTACTGCCAGCGCTGGCGCGACTGTCGAGCGACGAACTTGCCTGGCTCGTTTGTGTGGCCTCGCCGCATCCGCTGCATGCACCAGCACTGCATGAATCCGGTATTGATTTGTCGCGTCTGCTGGTGGCCAGCGCCCCCGGTCGGGATAGCGCCTGGGTCTGCGAGCGCTCACTCGCGACCGATGGTGTTGGCGCAGTGGTTGCCTGGCTACCGGAAGTCCAGAGCAGCACCCTGCGTCGGCTGCAGCTTGCTGCCGAGAGCAGTCGCACTCTACTGTTCGTGTTTCGTCCGGCAGCCTGTGCCAGCCAATCCTCGCCAGCGCCGCTGCGGCTGGCGCTCGAAGGCGAGGGGGAGAAACTGATCGTTCGTGTCCTCAAGCGCCGTGGCGGCGCGCAGCCAGCGCCCCTGCCGATTAGCATTCAACGCCCGCTGCGCCGGCATCATGCTCTGGCTTGCCCTGTACCTCTCACGCCTGCCGCTCGAAGTCTTTCCCAGCCTGCCGTCGCCTAAAGCCATCGTCGGCCGTGAACGTATTGTCGTCGCCGACCAGGCGGCGGCTTTGGCTGGCGTGTTGCCGGGGCTGCGCTTGGCCGAGGCGTGGGCTTTTTTGCCCGCTCTGGCCGTGCAGCAACGTGACTTCGCGCGTGAGCAGCAAGCCTTGAGCCGGCTCGCCTGCTGGGCAGGTGGCTTCACCTCGGAAATCTGTTGCCTGCCCCCCCAGACACTGCTGCTGGAAGTGGCCGGATCCTTGCGTCTTTTCGGCGGCGCCGCGGCGCTCTTCGAAGGCCTTGTCAGCGGCTGCCTCGAGCAGGGCTTTGCTCCGCAAGCGGCGCTGGCGCCGACACCGCTCGCTGCGCAGTGGCTGGCGCTTGCCGGTGACCATGAGCCCTGTCTCGACATCGGCGAATTGCCGCTGCGCCTTGGCAGACTGCCGCTGGCGGCTCTCGACTTCTCGCCGCAAAACCGGGCTCGCCTCGGCAGCTTTGGTGCGCGCCTGCTCGCTGAGGTGCTGGCTCTGCCGCGCGCAGGCCTGGCACGCCGACTCGGTGCTGGTTTTGTCGCTGATCTGGCGCGTGCGCTCGGCGATTTGCCGGATCCTCGGACGCGCTTTGTTTTTCCGGAGCGTTTTGTCGAGCGACTGGAACTGCCGACGCGGGCAGATAATGCGCTTGCTCTCGGTTTTGCCGGGGGTCGCCTGATCGCCTGCTTATGTGGCTGGCTTGCGGCACGTGCTGAGGGGGTCAGTGAATGCCATTTCGAGTTTGCGCACGAACGTTCTGCGAGGCAGCGATCGAGCACTGTTCTGAGCCTCCGCTTCAGCACGGCCACGCGCGACCGCGAACGCATCTCCCGGCTACTTCTCGAGCGCCTGCAACGACTCCAACTGCCCGCCGCTGTCGAGTCGATCAGCTTGCGAGCCGAGGCGCCGGAGGCGCTGCCAGGACGTACGAACAGCCTGTTCGGCGAGCGCGGCGAGGGCGCTGGCGGTGATTCGCTGGCCGCTTTGGTCGAGCGCCTGCAGGCACGTCTTGGCAACGGTAGCGTGCATGCGCTTGCGGCGCTGGCCGAGCACCGTCCGGAAAACGCGTCGCGACCAGTCAAGCCTGTTCTGCCGGGCGGAGAGAAAACAGCAGCGAAGTTGTTGGCTGCTCCAGATCTATCGGAGAAAGCGCCTGGCCCCCGTCCCTTATGGCTTCTGGCCAGGCCGCTGGCCTTGCGCGAAATGGCCGGTCGGCCGCAGAGTGGAGGCTCCTTGCGCCTGCTTGCCGGGCCGGAGCGCATCGAAAGTGGCTGGTGGGATGCAGGCGAGCCGGCGGCGCTTGGCGATGTGCGTCGCGACTACTTCGTTGCCATTTCGATGCGAAACGAATGGCTATGGATTTTTCGTTGCCGGGCAGGGTGGTTTCTGCACGGCGTGTTTGCCTGAAAGGGCGCGATTTAACTGGTGCTTTTCGATCACACTTTTTATACTGTGATTATTTTTGTAATCGACCGTCCACTCGCGGAGCCTGAGCATGGAGTACCCCCTTACTGGCTTGTTACCGACGGCACTTCTGATCGATCTGCCCGAAATCGATGTCCAGCACGAGGAGATTTTTCGCCGTATCGAGACGCTCAAGAACTCATCCTTTGGCAGCGGGCCCGTATCCCTCGACGAGTTTCACAGCCTGCTCGACTATCTGGAGTGGCATTTCGCCAGCGAAGAGCGCATTGCGCGCCAACTCGGCGTCGACTTTGCCGATCATGCCAGCGCCCATGACGAGAGCCTGCGTATGCTGCGCAAGGCACTCGCCGCCGTGCATGACGGTTTGCAGGATGTTCACTCCTTCCTGCGCTATGCCGAATACTGGTTCGAGCGTCACATCACCGACGAAGACAAGCCTTTCGCCGCCAGACTACGGGAGCGTAGTGCCTGAGGCCTTGAGCTGCTCGCGGTCTGTCGTCGCCCGTCTGCGGAATGACGCTCCCCTACCATTGAATATGCCTTGCGAGACTTCCCGGAAACGCTTCTGTGGAGTGCCCTTGGAAGTCGCTTTCGAGGCGCTCGCCGCGCATTCTTTTTTGCGTTCTTTCGAGCATTCTGGCAAGCTGATAAGCGGAACAGCATATGTTGTCATATTTCATTGCAGGCCCTTTTTAATCGGCCATTTGTAGATGGCCTGACCACTTCTTGATGAGCCCGTACCGACCATGAACATTACCTCTTCAGCTGCCTGGAAGGCCCTTGAAGCGCACCGGCAATCGCTCTCGCCCGTGCCTCTCCGACAACTCTTCGCCAGCAACCCGGATCGCGTCGCTGCACTCTCGCTAAGCTTTGATGACATCCTTTATGATTTCTCGAAGCAGCGCATGGATTCGGCGACGCTACCCCTGCTGGTCGAGCTGACCAAAGAAGTCGGCCTTGCCGAGGCGACGGCACGAATGTTCAGCGGCGAGAAGATCAATGTCAGCGAAGATCGCTCGGTGCTGCACGTCGCCTTGCGGCGATCGGACGCACCGTTTCCCAGTGCCGACTTCGACGTCATGGCCGAGGTCTTGCCGACCCGCCAGCGCATGGCCGCCTTCGCCGAGCGTATTCGCGCTGGCCAGGCGCTTGGTTATACCGGCATGCCGATTCGTACGGTCGTCAATATCGGCATCGGGGGCTCTGACCTCGGACCGAAAATGCTCGCTTATGCGCTGCGTTCAATTTCGCATCCGGCGCTTGCGGTGCATTATGTCTCCAACCTCGATAGCGCCCAGCTGGCGCCGCTCCTGCAAACGCTTGACCCGCGCACGACGCTTTTCCTGCTTGCCAGCAAGACCTTCACCACGCAGGAGACGATGCTCAATGCGCAAACCGCGCGCAACTGGCTGGTCGCCAACCTCGGTGATGCGGCCGCCGTTGCCCTGCATTTTGCGGCCCTGACGGCCAAACCCGAGCGGGCGGTCGACTTCGGGATCGACGAGGACTCGGTCTTTCCTCTCTGGGACTGGGTCGGTGGTCGCTTTTCGCTGTGGTCGGCAGTTGGCCTGGCCTTGATGATCGCCATCGGTCCGCAGGCCTATGCCGAACTGCTGGCCGGCGCCGAGCGCATGGACGAGCATTTCCGCAGCACGCCCTGCGAGCGCAACCTGCCTGTGGTGATGGCACTGATCGGGATCTGGAACACCAACTTCCTGGGCGCGACGACCAACGCCGTGTTGCCCTACAACGAGTCCCTGCGCTACTTCCCATCTTTCCTGCAGCAACTCGAAATGGAGAGCAACGGCAAGTCCGTCGGGATTGATGGCCAGCCGCTGGCGCATGCTTCGAATCCCATCGTCTGGGGTGAACTCGGCAACAACGGCCAGCACGCTTTCTTCCAGCTTCTCCATCAGGGTGGGCGATTGGTGCCCTGCGATTTCATCGCCGCCGTGCGTTCGGATTACCCCTTGCCCGGGCATCAGGAGGCGCTGCTCGCCAACTGTTTCGCACAGAGCGCGGCGCTGGCATTCGGCAAGACCGAGGATGAGGCACGCAGCGAGCTGAGCGGCACCCTGTCGTCTGCGAAGCTCGCGGAACTCCTGCCGCACAAAGTCTTTGCCGGCAATCAGCCGTCGTCCACGCTGCTGATGTCGCGGCTTGACCCGCAAACGCTCGGTGCCCTGGTGGCACTTTACGAACACAAGGTGTTCGTGCAGGGCGCTATCTGGGGGCTCAATTCCTTCGACCAGTGGGGCGTCGAGCTTGGCAAGGCGGTGGCCAACAGCATTCTGCCTGCGCTGAGCGATGAACAGCTGGCGAAAACACTCGATGCATCGACGCAAGGGCTGCTGGCATTCACCCGGCAGCATATTGCCTGAACCGATTTTGCTCCGGTATCCGGCCGGGGCGCTCCATTTGCCAAGAGGCATGACATGACTACGAAGGTGATCAGCGTTCCCAGCACGCCTTTCTCGGGCCAGAAGCCGGGGACATCCGGGCTGCGCAAGAAAGTGACGGTATTTCAGCAAGAGCGGTATCTCGAGAATTTCGTGCAGGCCATTTTCGATACGCTGAGCGGCCAGCAAGGAAAAACGCTGGTCGTCGGTGGCGACGGCCGCTATTACAACGACGTCGCCATTCAGACCATTCTGCGCATGGCGGCAGCGGCCGGCTTTGGCCGCGTCATGGTCGGTCGTGACGGTATTCTGTCCACTCCGGCAGCCAGCGCCGTGATCCGCAAATGGCAGGCCTTTGGTGGCCTTATCCTGTCCGCAAGTCATAATCCGGGTGGCCCCGATGGTGACTTCGGGATCAAATACAATCTCGGCAATGGTGGACCGGCGAACGAAACTTTTACCGACGCTGTTTATCAGCGCACGCAGGAGATCAGTTCTTATCGCATCATCGAGGCGGCAGATATCGACCTCGGGCGGCTGGGCGAGTTTCAAGTGGGCGACATGGCCGTCAGCATCATCGATCCGGTCGCCGATCATGCCGAACTGCTGGAGTCCCTGTTTGACTTCGATCGCATTGCCGCTCTGCTCGCACGTCCGGATTTCCGCATGCGTTTCGACGCCATGCACGCGGTCAACGGCCCCTACGCGAAGGCCATTCTGGAAGACCGTCTCGGCGCTCCAGCGGGTACGGTGGTCAATGGCACGCCGCTGCCGGATTTTGGCGGCGGCCATCCCGATCCGAACCCCGTCTATGCGGCCGAACTGGTCGCTGCGCTGGCCGACAGCCGCTCGGGTCTGTCGTTCGGCGCGGCCTCGGATGGTGATGGTGATCGCAACATGATCGTCGGTCGCGGTTTCGTCGTCAGTCCGAGTGACAGCCTGGCAGTGATCGCCGCGAACCATGCGCTGGTACCCGGTTACGCGGCTGGCCTGGCGGGCGTTGCGCGCTCGATGCCGACCAGTTGTGCGGTGGACCGCGTTGCCAAAGCCCTGGGTATTCCCTGTTACGAAACACCGACCGGCTGGAAATACTTCGGTTCGCTACTCGATGCCGGCAAGGCCACCATCTGCGGGGAAGAGAGCGCGGGCACCGGTTCCAGTCACGTGCGCGAGAAGGATGGCCTGTGGGCGGTGCTCTATTGGCTCAACATTCTGGCGGTGCGCGATATGCCGGCCGATGTCATCGTGCGTGAGCACTGGCAGCGTTTTGGGCGTAACGTCTACTCGCGCCACGACTACGAGGGCATCGAGACCGCCGCCGCCGATCGCCTGATGGATGGCTTGCGCGCGCGCCTGCCGCAACTGGCGGGCTCGCTGTGCAATGAGCTGCGTATCGAGGCCGCCGATGATTTTGCCTATACCGACCCGGTAGATGGCTCGCGCTCGGAACGTCAGGGCATCCGCATCATGCTCGACGACGGCTCGCGGGTGGTTTTCCGGCTCTCCGGCACGGGTACGGAAGGGGCGACGCTGCGCGTCTATCTCGAACGTTTCGTGGCCGACCCAAGTCTCCACGAGGTGCCCACTCAGGAGGCGCTCGCACCGCTCGTGCAACTTGCCGAGACGGTTGCACAGATTGCCGTGATCACCGGGCGAAAAAGCCCGGACGTGATCAGCTAGAAAGGGTGATGGCTGTTGGCCACCAAATGCAGTGAATGCAGTATGAAAAGGGGTAAAGAAAATGCTTGAAAGGAGAACATTCCAGTTGTCCCGCAAGGCGATTGCCTTGGTCCTCGCTGGCGGGCGTGGCAGCCGCTTGCACGAACTCACCGATCGCCGCGCCAAACCGGCGGTTCACTTCGGCGGCAAGTTCCGGATCATCGATTTCGCCTTGTCGAATTGCGTCAATTCGCAGTTTCGACGCGTTGGCGTGGTGACCCAGTACAAATCACACAGCCTTTTGCGCCACCTGCAGCGCGGCTGGAGTTTCCTGCACGGCCAAGTCAACGAGTTCGTCGACCTGCTGCCGGCACAGCAACGGATTGACGAGGAGTCCTGGTATCGTGGCACGGCCGACGCCGTTTACCAGAACATCGACATCCTCGAAACCTATAATCCGGCGCCCGAGTACGTCGTCATCCTGGCCGGCGACCACGTCTACAAGATGAACTACGGCGTAATGCTTGTCGATCACGTCGAGAGCGGTGCCGAATGCACCGTCGCTTGCATCGAAGTGCCGCGCAGGGAGGCCAGTGGTTTCGGTATCGTCGACGTCGATGAGAACGGCATGATCACCGACTTCATCGAGAAGCCGGCCGATCCACCGGCGATGCCGGGCAATCCGGAGATGTCCTTGTGCAGCATGGGCGTCTACGTCTTCAATGCCAAGTACCTGTATGCCGAACTGGCCCGTGATATTGCCGACGAGACCTCCAATCACGACTTCGGCAAGGACATCATTCCACGCGCCGTGGCCAACCGCTGCGCGGTCGCGCACTCGTTTTCGCGCAGCTGTGTCATGGCTCCCGATGAACCCTTCAGGGAGCACTACTGGCGTGACGCCGGGACGATTGACGCCTACTGGGACGCCAACATCGATCTCACCGGCACGGTACCGGCGCTGAATCTCTATGACAGCAACTGGCCGGTGTGGACCTATCAAGAGCAGTTGCCACCGGCCAAATTCGTGCACAATCATCTCGACCGGCGCGGCACGGCCATCGAGTCCACGGTTTCCGGCGGCTGTATCGTTTCTGGCGAAATCAACCGTTCGCTGTTGTTTTCCAGTTCTCGCGTCCACTCCTACGCCAGGGTGAACCTGTCGGTCCTGCTTCCCGGTACGGTCATCGGGTCGCGAGCCCGTCTGAGTCGCTGCGTCGTGGACAGTGGCTGTCAGATCCCGCCGGGCATGGTCGTTGGCGAAGACCCGGAAGACGATGCGCGTCGTTTCCGGCATACCGAGAACGGTGTTACGCTGATTACGCAGAAAATGATCGAGCGACTCACCTGACGCGGCAGGCGCAATAGTCCGTGCGCATTCTGCACGTTGCCGCGGAGATCTACCCGCTGGTCAAGACCGGCGGCCTCGCTGACGTCGTGGCCGCCTTGCCGGCCGCATTGGCCGCGCGCGGGCTCGACGTTCGCATCCTGTTGCCAGGGATGCCGGCCATGCTCAAGGGCGTGACGGATCTCGAGCCAGTGATCCGCATCGGTCCGGCCTTTGGCGCGGCGGTCATTACCCTGCGGCTTGGCCGCCTGCCAGACAGCGGCTTGCTGGCGTACGTTATCGACGCGCCTTTTCTTTACCGGCGCGACGGTAATCCTTACCTTGGTCCGGACGCTTGCGACTGGCCCGACAACCATCGTCGCTTTGCGCTTCTCGGCTGGGTTGCGGCGCACCTCGCTGCCGGCGAGCTTGATCAATACTGGCAGCCCGAAGTCGTGCACGCGCACGATTGGCACGCTGGACTGGCGCCCGCCTACATCGCGCAGAATCCGGCGCTGTCCACAGCCACCGTGTTCACCATCCACAATCTGTCCTTCCGCGGCCTTTTCCCTCTCGACTACCACCACGACCTGGGTTTGCAGATTTCTGGTGCCAATCAGAGCGGCATCGAGTTTCACGGACAGTTGTCGTTCATGAAGGCTGCGCTGGTGCATGCGAAACGCGTCAACGCCGTCAGCCCGACCTATGCGCGGGAAATCTGCACGCAGGAATTCGGCTGGGGGCTGGACGGCGTGCTGCGTGGTCGGGGCAACGATCTTTCTGGCATCCTCAATGGCGTTGACTATTCCGTCTGGGACGCCAGCAGCAACCCTGCCCTGAGCATGAACTACCGTCCCGAACGCCTGCGCGGCAAGTTGGTCTGCAAGCTCAGGCTGCAAAAGGATCTCAATTTCACGCCCCGTGCCAAGGCGCCGCTGTTCGCGATCGTCAGTCGATTGACCTCGCAAAAGGGCATGGATCTGGTCCTCGGTGCCTTGCCGACGTTGTTGGCCGAGGGGGCGCAGCTGGTGGTCATTGGCAGTGGCGAGGCTGATATCGAAGCCGCTTTCAGAGCCGCCGCCACGGCTCATTCCGCCGCTGTGTCGGTCCATCTCGGCTACGACGAGGCCTTGTCGCACCGTATCATGGCCGCCGCCGACATCCTGCTCGTTCCTTCGCGTTTCGAGCCCTGCGGCCTGACGCAGCTCTACGCCCTGCGCTATGGCACCGTGCCACTGGTGCGGCGAGTCGGCGGCCTGGCCGATACGGTGATCGATGCGACGGTGGAAAACCTCAAAGCAGGCACGGCCAACGGTTTCTCGTTTGACGATGCCAGCAGCCGTCAGCTGGCCGCAAGGATAAGCAAGGCCTGCGTGCTTTACCGCGATGCCGCGATCTGGCACCGCCTGCAGCAGCACGGCATGGCGCAGGATTTTTCCTGGGATGACTCGGCAAGGCGCTACGAGGCGCTGTACCGAAGCATCTGACGAGTCAAAGGATCGAAGAGAGTCGAAGGGTCGAAGAGTCCTCCTACGCGCTTCTTCTCTGGCGGGGCTAATCTAACGGTCATGACACGTGGAGACACCGCAAATCATGAAAGTCATGACCGTCTGTTCGCAGTAACAGCAGTAAGTCTAGCGGATTGAAGTCCCGTCTGGGGAGTTGTCCGTACGCCCCGGTAGCATGAGGAAGCGGCGTCGTGGTGACACGGGGTCGTGAGTTTCCAAACAGCAAGAGAGCAGGCCGTAACGTAAGTGAACCTATGAGTAGCCTCGTAAATGAGCTGGAGAAGCCAACCCTGTGGACGGAAGGGGAAGGCCGTTGGGTGGGCGCTGGAATAACGGAAGTGGCGTCAATCGACTCCCGGGGTAGCAGGGATGGCATGTTCTTGAAGATTNTACTTTGTTCGTGCAACCGAAGAGCGGAGGATCGAGGGATTGCCATGTTGCTAACCACCCCACATACGATCAGGACGCTACAGAGGAAGCTTTATGCCAAGGCCAAGCCCAACACCGCCAATGTTGCATGCTCAAAGTTTGAGTGCGCAGGCGCGACCGCCTCAGTCGCGTCAGAAAACATGAAACGGCGTCATGCGCATGCTTTGGCGTGAAGAACACCGGAAAGCCGTGTGCGGGAAAACTGCATGCACGGTTTGATGAGAGAGGGCAGGCGAAAGCCTGTCCTCTACTCTACCCCCCCTCTTTCCCGACCATTCTCCCGCAAGGGGAGAAGGGAGATTCGTGAGTCGCTTGCGCGACTTTCGCATTAATCTCTCCGTACGCAGCGCTGGCTGTGCCAGGCAGCTCAAGTGCAGCCCCTGTCGGCGAAGCCGAGTGAGCACTATAATCGCGGCTGCCGCGGCAACATCCCCGTCGCAACGGTGAGAATTTGCGACCGTAATTTCCAGAATCAAACGCCCACAGGAGAGCTCATTGTCTTTTGATCATTGCCTTATTCGGCCGTTTGCCGGTCTCCGTCCGCGTCGCCAGGATGCCGCGGCAGTTGCCGCGCCGCCTTATGATGTCCTCTCCAGCGATGAGGCCCGCGCGGCGGCAAGCGGCAAGCCCTTGTCCTTCCTGCACGTGTCCAAGGCCGAGATCGACCTGCCGCCGGAGATCGATCACTTCGCGCCTGAAGTGTATGCTCAGTCGGCGGAAAATTTTCAGCGTCTGATCGACGACGGCGTGCTCTGCCGCGACCCGCATGCGTGCTATTACGCCTATCGCCTGGTGATGGGCGAACATGTTCAGACCGGCCTGGTGGCCGCTGCTTCGATCGCCGCCTACGACAGCAACCGTATCCGCAAGCATGAGTTCACCCGCCCGGACAAGGAAGACGACCGCGTTCGGCAGATTGAAGCACTGAATGCACAAACCGGTCCCGTGCTGCTGGTCAATGGCGACGACGAGACTCTTGAGCGCCTGCTCCGGGAGGCCGCCGAAAGTGTGCCAGTCGCTGATGTGACGGGCGACAACGGCATCCGCCATACCCTGTGGATGATCGACGACGAGGAGAGTGTTGCGCGTATCAGTGCGCTCGTCGAAGCCATGCCTGCGCTGTATATCGCCGACGGTCATCATCGCTCGGCAGCGGCTTCGCGAGTAGCCGCGGCGCGGCGTGGCCAGGCGGGTGCTGCGGCTAGTGCCGAGTTTTTCCTGGCGGTGATCTTCCCCGCTTCACAGATGCGCATCCTCGACTACAACCGTGTCGCGCGCGACCTCAATGGCCTGAGCGAGGAAGCGTTCCTGGCGGCGGTTGGCGAGCGCTATCACGTTCTGCCGTCGACCAGCCCGGTGAAGCCGGAGCGTAGCGGCGTCTGCGGCATGTATCTTGGCGGTCGCTGGTATCGCCTGGAACTGCTGCCTGGTCTGCTTCCGGCGGCCGATCCGGTACGGCGCGTCGACGTTTCCGTGCTCGCCGAGCAGATCCTTGCTCCGGTGCTGGGAATCACCGACCTGCGCCGCGATACACGCATCGATTTTGTTGGCGGCATGCGCGGCCTGGGCGAACTCGAACGACGGGTGAATAGTGGCGAGATGGCGGTCGCCTTTGCGCTCTATCCGACGCAGATGGCCGACCTGATGGCAGTTGCCGATGTCGGCGAGGTGATGCCGCCCAAGTCGACGTGGTTCGAACCGAAACTCGCCGACGGTCTGGTGTCGCACGTCCTGGATTGAGGGTCGCGACCAGGTCAACCGAAGCAGGGCGTCGGTAGCTGGCGCCCGTGCGCGGGCTTCAGCCCGTCCCGCTCCCGCTCCCGCTCCCGCTCCCGCTCTCGCTCTTGGCGACGGAAACCCGCGCTTTCCCGGCGCTCAACTCACCGATCACTGTCGCGTGATCGAAGCCTTCCTGCAGGAAAACCGACAGGACTTCGGTGACCACTTCCGGCGCACAGGCGATCAACAAGCCGCCGCTGGTCTGCGGATCGGTCAGCAGGGCCTGTTCAAGCCCAGTCAGGTGCTTCGTGGTCGCTTCGGCCACGTAGTCTCCGTAGCTCGCCCAGTTGCGATCCGAGGCGCCAGTAATGCAGCCCTTTTTGGCATAGTCGAGGGCGTGGGCCAATAGCGGCAAGGCCGCGTAATCGATTACCGCCGAGACACGCGATGCCTTGCAGATTTCCACCAGATGACCAAGCAGACCGAAGCCTGTGACGTCAGTCATCGCATGTACGCCGGCCAGGCAGGCGAGCGCCCGTCCGGGCGTGTTGAGCTGCGTCGTCGAAGCGATCATTGCTGTGTAGTGGCTGGTCGAAAGCAGTCCCTTCTTGAGCGCCGCGCTGTAAAAGCCAACGCCCAATCCCTTGCCGAGAATGAGCTTGTCGCCGGGGCGGGCGCCGGAGTTGCGCTTGAGGTTGTCGGGATGCACCAGACCAATGGCGACGAGACCGTAAATCGGTTCGAGGGAGTCGATGGTGTGGCCACCGGCAATTGGAATACCCGCCTTGGCACAGATCGACTCGCCCCCTTCGAGAATGCGTTTGATCGTATCGAGCGGCAGTTTGTTGACCGGCATGCCGACGATGGCCAGCGCCAGCAGCGGCACGCCACCCATGGCATAGACGTCGGAGAGGGCGTTGGTCGCTGCGATGCAGCCGAAATCGAAGGGGTCATCGACGATTGGCATGAAGAAATCGGTGGTCGCCACCAGCGCCTGATCGGCGTTGAGCTGGTAGACGGCTGCGTCATCGCTGGTCTCGATGCCGACCAGCAATTGCTTGGGCACGATGGCGGGAACGGTCTTGGCGAGGATCTGTTCGAGTACATTCGGAGCGATCTTGCATCCGCAGCCGCCGCCGTGTGCAAACTGGGTCAGTTTGAGCGCCTCGGTGTGGACGCTTTCCGGAGCTGCGGGCGCGTTGGTCCGGGATTTTTTTTTGGCCATGATAGTCCGCTGGGGGTTGGGGGCGTCAAAGTGGTGGTGTGGCCGGGGTCTCTATCGGCGAGGCTTTTCAGCTGCTTTCAAAGCCCGCCTCATCGATCGCCGCCGTGAAGTCGGCGATGCTCGCCAACTTCGGGTCGTAGCTGATTCTGGCCTGGCCGGCGTCCAGCGACACCTCGACCTGGGCAACTCCGGGCAAGCTCTCGAGGAGCGTGCTGACGCTTTTTACACAGGACTGGCAGTGCATTCCGACAACGCCAATGTCGATGGTCTCCATTTCGCTTCCTTTTCGTATTGTCAGCGCCCTTGCTTGCCGACGCGCGCCGCAGTCAGTCCCGTTTCCATGGCTGGTGCCGCCGGACATCAGCTGCGGCCCGCATGCCAGCGCTTGAGGAGCAGCGAGTTGGTGACCACCGAGACCGAGCTCATCGCCATCGCCGCCCCGGCAATGACCGGATTGAGCATGCCCAGTGCGGCCAGAGGTATGCCGAGAACATTGTAGATGAAAGCAGAGAAGAGATTCTGCCTGATTTTCCGCAGCGTCGCACGCGAAAGAAGGATGGCGTCGGCAATTCCATTCAGGTCCCCACGCACCAGCGTCACGTCGGCGGCCTCGATGGCGGCGTCCGATCCGGCGCCAATCGCGAAGCTGACATCAGCCGCCGCCAGCGCCGGGGCGTCGTTGATTCCGTCGCCGACCATGGCGACGACAGTGCCACCAGACTTCAGCGTGTTGACTGCCGCCGCTTTGTCGCCGGGGAGTATGCCGGCCTGGAATTCTTCGATTCCCGCTTCGTCGGCGATCGCTGCTGCTGTCGCCGCGTGGTCGCCGGTCAGCATCACCACCCGGATACCCATGCCTTTGAGCCGGGTCACGGCGGCGCGAGAGGTGGTGCGCAAGGGGTCGGCGATTGCCAGCAGCGCCAGGGCCCACTCGCTGTCTGTGCGACTGCTTTCGGCGTTACTGCCGCCCGGGCATCGTTCGGCCAGCACCACCACGGTCTTGCCCGTGCGCTGCAGGCTGGCGATCTGTTCGCGCGGCAAACTCATGCCGACAAACTCGCTGGGGGCAGCGAGGCGTAGCAGACGCTCGCCAACGCGACCCTCCACCCCGCGGCCGGGAAGGGCGCGGAACTGGGTCAGTGCCGGTAGCGTCAGCTGGCTGGCTTGCGCATGCTGCAGGATGGCCTTGGCCAGGGGATGTTCGGAACCTTGTTCGAGAGCGACTGCCAGGGCCAGGGCTTCGTCCGCCGACGCGGCGAGCGGCAGCAGATCGGTGAGCACCGGCTCGCCGCGCGTCAACGTGCCCGTCTTGTCGACGGCCAGCACGCCGATTTTCTCGGCACGTTCCAGCGCTTCGGCATTTTTGATCAGGATCCCCGCCGTGGCACCCTGTCCGGTGGCGACCATGATCGCCGTCGGCGTTGCCAGCCCGAGGGCGCAAGGACAGGCAATCACCAGCACCGCCACGGCATTGACCAGGGCGACGCTGAAGTCGCCGCCAAACTCCCACCAGCCAAGCAGGGTGCACAGGGCAATGACACAGACGATGGGTACGAAAATTGCCGAGATGCGGTCGGCGAGGCGCTGCACGGGCGCTTTTGAGCCCTGTGCTTCGGCGACCAGGCGGATGATTCCGGCGAGCAGGGTGTGCTCACCGACGCCGCTGGCTCGACAGCGCAGCATGCCCTCGCCGTTGGCCGTGGCCGCGAAGACTCGAGCTCCCGGCTGCTTGGCCACCGGCATGCTCTCGCCGGTGAGCATCGCTTCATTGACCGTCGACGCACCGTCGATCACCTGGCCATCGACCGGCAGGTTTTCGCCCGGGCGGACGACAAAAATATCGCCGGGGATGAGCAGCGCGGCGTCGAGTTCGATCAGCTTGCCGTCGCGCTCGACGCGCGCTGTTTTTGGCTGCAGGCGCACGAGGGCTTCGATAGCGTCGGTGGTTCTGGCCTTGGCCCGTGCTTCGAGCAATTTGCCCAGCAGGACCAGGGTGATCACGGCTGCCGAGGCCTCGAAATAGACATGCAGATGGGCAGCGCCGGAGACGGTGACGAAAAGGCTGAAGCCATAAGCCATGCTGGTTCCCAGGGCGACCAGCAGGTCCATGTTCGCCCCGCCACCACGCAAGGCCTTCCACGCACCTGCATAGAAACGCCAGCCGAGCCAGAACTGCACCGGCGTCGCCAGTGCGAGTTGCAGCCAGCGCGGCAGCAGGTCCGGGTGAGTTTGCCCGCCGCCATCGAACATGGCCAGCATCTGCGCGGCCAAAGGCAGGCTTAGCGCGGCAGCAATCCAGAAGGCGCGCAGCTCAGCTTTTTCGGCGGCCATTTTTCTGGTCTTCTCCTCGCTGCGCGAGTGATTGTCGGCGAGGCGCCCGACAAAGCCGGCACGCTCGACGGTGGCGAGCAACTGCGCCGGGTCGACGACGCCCGGCGTATGGCGGAGCGTCGCCCGCTCGGTCGCCAGGTTGACCACCGCCTCGACTCCCGGCAGCCGGTTGAGGAGTTTTTCAAGGCGTGTCGAGCAGGCGGCGCAAGTCATTCCTTCGATGGCCAGTTCTGTGGTCTGTTGCGGGACGCTGAAACCGGCTTTCGCGATCGCCGCGACGACTTCTTGCGGCGAGCTGGCCCCCGGCGAAAGATCGACCTGGGCGCGTTCGCTGGCCAGGTTGACGCTAGCCATGACGCCGGGCAAGCGGTTGAGGACTTTCTCGATGCGCGTCGCGCAGGCCGCGCAAGTCATGCCGGCGATCGGCAGGTCGAGGCGTGGCGAGTTTTTTTTCTGTTCGCTCATCGTTTGAGAAATCGCCTTAATCAAGAGGTGTAGGCTGACGTCCCGATAAGCATGCGCGCCAGCCCGATCAGGCCCCAGACGCCAAAGCCGAGAATCAGCAAGCCGGATGCCAGGCGTAGCCTTGAATTGCGTGCATAGGCCTGCAAGCGTGACGCGAGCAGGCCGGCGAGCAGCAGGTTCGGCAGGGTGCCGGCGCCGAAGGCGAGCATCAGTCCGGCGCCGTGCACGGCGGAACCACTGGTCAAGGCCGTGGCCAGCGCACTGTAGACCAGTCCGCAGGGCAACCAGCCCCAGAGCAGGCCGAGTGGAAAAGCCTGCGCGACGCTGCGTGCGGGCAGGAAATGCCGGGTCAGCGGTTGCAGATGCCGCCACAGCTTCTGGCCGCAGCGCTCGGTGAACGCCAGCGCCCTGGTCAGGCCCATGAGATACAGGCCGAGAGCGATGAGCATCAGGTTGGCGAGCAGGAAGAGAGCGCTGCGCAGCGGCAGCTGCCCGGACAAGGCCAGGCTTGCTTCGCCGAGCGCACCGGCGACGGCGCCGGCTGCCGCGTAGCTGAGGATTCGTCCGGCGTTGTAAGCGAGGAGCAGCCAGGCACGCGCGGGACCGCCCATCGACAGCGCGCCGACGATTCCGCCGCACATGACGACGCAGTGCGTCCCCCCGAGCAGACCGATCAACAGCAGGGCGAGATAAGTCGATTCTGGCATGACCATTAATGCGAAAGTCGCGTACGCGACTCGACTCACGAAGCGCCCTTCTCCCCTCGCGGGAGAAGGGCAGGGGGAAGAGGGGGTGGGTCGGGAGACAAGCGCGAACGCCGAGCTGAAAGAGGAGGGATTCTACTCCCTCCACACCCCTACGTTCGCCGGCAGCTCCGGTGCGAGTCGCCACGCTGGAGAATCTGGCGCAGGCTTCAGATCACCTTCGAGTAGCGGGTACGCTGTCGGTCGGCGCGCAGGTAGCGGTCGAAAACCATCGAAATTGCGCGTACCAGCATCCGTCCTTTTGGGAGAATGGTGATCCAGCGGTCGTCGATGCGCACCAGTCCGGCATCGACCATCTCGCGCAGATCTTCGAGCTCGGTGGCGAAATGCTTCTTGAAGTCGATCAGGTGCGCAATTTCAATCGACTCGATCGACAACTCGAAGTGACACATCAGTGACTGAATGATCGAACGCCGCAGCAGGTCGTCGGCGTTCAGTTCGATCCCGCGATAGACGGGCAGAGTGCCGCTGTCAAGCAGGTCATAGTACTCGTCGAGGGTCTTCACGTTCTGACTGTAGGTCGGTCCGACCTTGCCGATCGACGAGATGCCGAAGGCCAGCAGATCACAGTCCGAATGCGTCGAATAGCCCTGGAAGTTGCGATGCAGGCGCCCCTGCCGCTGGGCCGTTGCCAGTTCATCGTCGGGCTTGGCGAAATGGTCCATGCCGATATAGACATAGCCGGCTTCGGTCATCTTGCGGATGGCCAGGGAAAGAATCTGCAGGCGCGCATCGGCGCTCGGCATATCCGCGTCGAGGATGCGCCGTTGCGGCTTGAACAGGCTCGGCAAGTGCGCGTAGTTGTAGATCGATACGCGGTCCGGGCTGGCGGCAATGACCCGGTCCAGCGTGCGGCTGAAGCCGATCACCGTCTGTTTGGGGAGGCCGTAGATCAGGTCGACGCTGATCGACTTGAAGCCGCTGGCGCGCGCCGCGTCCATTACCGCCAGCGTCTCTTCCTCGCTCTGAACACGATTTACGGCCTGCTGGACTGCCGGGTCGAAATCCTGGACGCCGACACTCATGCGGTTGAAGCCCAGTTCAGCCAGTAGTTCTACAGTTGCGCGATCGACCTTGCGGGGGTCGACTTCGATCGAGTACTCGCCGTCTTCAATCAACTTGAAGTACTGGCGTGTGGTCGCCATCAGTTGGCGCATTTCATCGTGCGCGAGGAAGGTCGGCGTACCGCCACCCCAGTGCAGTTGCGCCACTTCCTGATCGCCACCTTCGAGATAGCTGCTCTGCAGCGCCAGTTCGCGGGCCAGATACTTCAGGTACTTGGCTGAACGACCATGGTCTTTGGTAATGATCTTGTTGCAGGCGCAGTAGTAACAGATGGTGTTGCAGAAGGGAATGTGGAAGTACAATGACAACTGCCGGCTGACGGCACCAATGTTGCGCTTGCCGAGCCATAGCTGATATGCATCCGGGCCAAAGGCCTCGACGAAGCGATCCGCTGTCGGGTAGGACGTGTAGCGGGGGCCATTGATGTCGAAGCGGCGGATGATCTGCGGATCAAACACGAGGTTTTCAGCGCCAGCGTTCATGTTTCCACTACATTGTTGGTTGCGTGCATTATCGGATTGCCCTGAAGTAAGCGGGTTGACGTGGATCAAACGCAGAGTTTAGTGAAAAGGATGCCGATGTCGACAAGAGATGCGACCGCGAGACTCGCGTTTGAGGTGGTGAAGACCGCCTGTTCGAACTGTAACCTGCGCGAGCTCTGTCTGCCGATAGGCCTCGAGGCGGACGAACTGAAGAAACTCGACGCGTTGGTTTCGACGCGCAGGCGCCTCAAGCGTGGCGATTACCTGTACCGTGCGGGTCAAGGCTTCGAGTCGATCTACGCGGTGCGCAGCGGTTTCTTCAAGACCGACGTGCTGATCGAGGACGGTCGCGATCAGGTCACCGGTTTCCAGATGACCGGCGAGTTGCTCGGCCTGGATGGGATCAGCAGCGAAATACATACCTGTAACGCCATCGCTCTCGAAGACAGCGAAGTCTGCGCCATCCCCTTCTCGCATCTCGAAGGTTTGTCGCGGCAAATCCAACCCCTGCAGCACCACTTTCACCAGGTGATGAGCCGCGAGATCGTTCGTGATCACGGGGTGATGATGTTGCTCGGCACCATGCGCGCCGAGGAACGCCTGGCGGCCTTCCTGCTCAACCTTTCGCAGCGCTTCAAGGCGCGTGGCTACTCGCCGGCCGAATTCAACCTGCGCATGTCGCGTGACGAAATCGGCAGCTATCTCGGCCTCAAACTGGAAACCGTCAGCCGCGCGTTCTCGCGCTTTCAGGACGAAGGCCTGCTGTCCGTTCACCAGAGAAAAATCCGCATTCTCAACACTTCACGCTTGAAGCAATTGATGTCTCACCAGCGTCTTTGATGCTGCGCAAGAAGAGGCCTGTGTTGCTTGCTGTTTTACGCGATCCACGCCAGCGGGCCGAGTGCGCTGCGGCTGACAGCGACGGTGACGATGTAGGCAAACGCCAGTAGCGCGGCGACGAAGAAAAACGCCCGCTGCCCTTGGCTGCGCCCGCGCTTCAAGGCCATCGTCCCGCAGCCGATGTAGATCAGCAGGCCGATCAGTTTCGCGGTCAGCCAGCCGACGGCGAAGGGGTATTGAGCGCTGATCACGGCCATGGCCACGGCGCTGCCCAGCAGGACGGTATCGACGATGTGGGGCAGGACTCGTACCAGCGGTTGCTGCAGTCGCGGCGACTTGCCGAGCATCCAGAGTCCACGCACGAAGAAGCCGCCACCGCTCAGCACGACGCAGCCGACATGCAGGTATTTCAACGTCAGATAGGTCATTACCGAGCCTCCGCAGGCGCAGCCGAAACGTGCGTCAGGGTTTCTTCGATAGTCAGTCGCTGTTGGCGGTAGAAGGTGATGGCGGCCAGCAGGTTGCGCAGCAGCCAGGCATTGGCGGCCAACAGCGCCAGTCCCGCCGGATAAGTGAACCACTCAGGCCAGAGCACGGCTGCCAGCAGCAGCGCCAGGGCGACGAAGTGTGCCTGCATCTGCCGGTTGAGCTGGTGCCCGGCGATGACCTTGTTCATGTTCGGAGGAAACACTCGCCCGCGGCCGAGATTCTGCAAGTGTGACCAGACCAGAAAAGGCACGATCTTGTAGAGCATGCCGATCATTACCGACATGAAGCCGCCGAACAGCGCCAGGACGCCGCACAGCAGAGGCCACTCGCTGCGCTCGCCCAGGCTTGGCCAACTGCTTGCCGCAAGCCAGAGCGCGCAAGCGGCCAGAGTGCTCAGCATCGCCAGGCGCCAATAGTGTTGCGTGGCATCGAAACGGGCTCGCTTGCTGCGGCTTTGCAGCTGCAGCGTCAGCGCTGCAAAAGCGGCGATCGCGAGCACCGCCGCTGCTGCGAGCCAGGGCGACAAGCATTGCCAGCCAGCACTATCGGCGACACTCCACAAGACCAGCAGCGTGAGCAGCGTCCACGAAAAACGGCCTGCGAACCACTCCGGGTAGGCTGGCGTCATCTGGAACATCGGTACGACCACGAAAGCGACGGCAGCCAGCAGGACAACGCTCCAGCCGACGAAGCCCCAACCGAGATGGATCGACGTCAGCTGCATCAGCGGCAGTGCCAGCGATCCGTCGATGGCCACGGCCAGCAGCACGCCGAGGCAGATCGTCACCGTCAAGCCGAGCAAGGACAGCTTCAGGCCGCGAATGGTCGCGTTCGTCGAAGGCACGCCATACAAGGCGTGCCCGGCGCCAACAATGAACAGCGCGACACCGCCACCGATTAACACGGCGGCCAGTTCGAAGAGCAGCGGCTGGTAGCTCAGGAAGCCGCTCGCCAAGAGCAGTGCGCCAGTGGCGACTGCCGCGTTAACCAGGGTGGCTAGCAGCTGTGGTCGCGCGATGTTCGCTCCGGCGACCACCGGAAGAATCTGGAGCATCGCGCCGAGCATCACCTGCAGCATGAAGCCAACGGTGATCAGGTGCGTCAGCGCCAGGGCTGCGCCCGTCCAGCGTGAGGCGAACAGATCCGGGCCACTCCACAGAAGGAGCAGCGCGGCGAGGATGGCAAACAGCGGTGCAGTCAGAAAAAAACGAAGCGGTGCGGCAAGCGGGGGTGCCTGGTCGAACGACAGCAGCGCCTGCATCAGGGCGCTTGATGTTGGATCAGGACTTCCACCGTGCCGTCGGCCTGGCGCTTGGTCTTCCAGGTGAAACCGTTGAGTTCGAGCGCCCTGTACAGCGGGTAAGGCTCACGCGGCAGGAGTACCAATAGTTTCTCCGACCTCGCGAGCTTGTCGAGCGCTTCCATGGTGCGCACCATCGGTTCCGGTGGCTCCAGGTCGCGGGCATCGAGAACGATAGAGGGTTTCATGGGCGATCGGCTTTCATCGGTATCAGGCTGGCGCTTGCACTTAGCCAGCAAGTTGCTTCTGCAGTTCCGGCAGCAGAGCATCGAGCTGGTCAGCCAATTGCTGATCACACATCGGATACAGGATATTCTCTTCCTTGACATTGTGTTGTTGCATCATGATCAACAGGGTCTCGGCGTTGCCGTTGTAGTCGTCGGCCTCGCGCTCGGCCAGGGCGGCTTCGGCTGCGGCCAACAGCTGCCGCATCTGCACATGCTCGCCGCGCATGACCTGCGTTGGCCCCTGGTACATGCCGGTGCGCTTTTCAAAGAGCGGGAAGAGAATGCTTTCTTCCGCCTCGAAATGATTCAGCAGAGCGTCTCGGAAGCGCGGAAATTCGGCTTGCGCCAGTTGCCAGTTTTGGTCGGTCACGGCCTTCTCGACGACCGCCAGAAAGTCGTCGCAAGAGCGATGATCCTTGGTCATCAATTCGCTGATCTCGTGCATGAGGCGCCTCGTAGAGTTGAGCTTACCATTGTCGGCGCCAGCAGCACCGCTAGCGTTGATCGACATCAAACAATAGTTTTGGGCTCACTATCAATCCCAGGTTGGTGCGCAACGAAAGCGAGGCTAGAGTCAGTCGCAAGCCCGCCCCAGATCTCCAGGCCGCCATCGCGCCGGGCACCCGAGTAGCGCTGACCGACGAGTATGACATCTACGGCCGCCTGCCTGAGTGGGGCTACAATCACAAGGCCGGCTGCCACAGCGCTCCAGGAAAGTATTCCTCTTTACCTCGGCTTCTTGGAGTTCGTTCACCACGCCAAAAATCGCGGAAAGCGACTTCTCGAATCCGTCTTGGGCTTGCTTCTTGGCTAGCAACCCGAAACCCATAATGAGCCATCTTCGAGCGCATTCAACGGACCTACCTCTATCTCAGCGGGCAGACCTTCGTCGTGGCGGTGAACCGATAAGCAGCGTTGGCAAGGGTTTACGCTCAGTGGCTGGTGTAGGCCTCGATCGGCGGGAATGTCGCGGCGTAGCGTGTGATCCACTCCAGCGCGGCGCTTTCGTCGTCCAGTAGTCGTCCTTCGACGCGCAGCACTTCCTGGCGATAGTGCTCGATGTGCTGCACCTGCTCCACCATGCGGGTGGAAAATGCGCCTTCGGCTTCCATGTGGCGGCTACCTTTGCGAGAACTGCACGTAGCCTTCGTTAGCAAGATCCGAGCCGAAGGAATGAAGTTTATGGAAAACAATCGCTTATTGATATTTCGCGGAAATCTTCAGGAAGCGATGTAAAGAATGTCGACAGCCAGCCGGGCCGAAATGCCGCATTTTCTTCGACTCCTTGGCCTTCTGTCGTCTGCATCGCGAAGGCTGTATCGCCGACACACACTGTCGGCAAGTCAAGAGCGACCTGATGGCGGACATCGCCGACGCCTCGATTTGCGATACCTCGCCGCAGCTCGCCCAGCACGCGGTCACCATTCTCGAAGCGCATCCTTCGTGTGGCATGGACGCGATTCACCTTGGCGCTGCTCTGGTTTCCCTTGCCGAGGTGTTTGTTTTGCCCGATGTCGTTCATCGCCGGGGCGGGGGCGTACCCCCGCCCGCGATGTTTACAAGACCCTGACTTGCACCTTGCGCGGTTGCGCGTGCTCGGCCTTGGGGATGGTGAGCTTGAGTACGCCGTTTTTGAACTCGGCGCCGACCTTGCTCGCGTCGAGTTCCTTGGACAGGGTGAACACCCGCCGGTAGCGCGCCAGACCGACTTCGGCGTGGCTGTTCTCCATGCCCTCGGGCATTTCGAGATCGATTTCGCCTTCGATGGTCAGGGCGTCGCCTTCGACATGCAAATGCAGCTTGTCCTTGGCTACGCCGGCCAGATCGGCGTAAAGGGTAATTCCCGCGGCATCTTCGATGACGTCGACCGGTGGCTGCAGGGCAGCATCGTCACGGGTGTCGGCTTTGCTGACAGCAGTGTTTTCAGACATTTGCGATCCTCCTTACTGAATGGTGATGCGGCGTGCTTGGGCGTCTTGCTTGCGACCGATGCTGATGTGCAGCACGCCGTCGCGGTACTTGGCTTCGACGGCATTCGCGTCGACGTCGTCGGGCAGGGTGACGACGCGGCGGAAGCGGCCGGCAAAACGCTCGTCGATGTGCACGGTTGCTTTCTCGCCGGGCTGCTCGATCTGGCGTTCGCCGGCAACGGTGAGTACGCCTTTCTCGATTTGCACGTCCAGCGTCGCCGGGTCGATGCCCGGTGCGAAAGCATAGATTTCAACGGACTTGGCGGTGCCACCGACGTTCATCGCCGGGAAGCCGCCACGGGCTATACCGCGAATGCTCGGCGAAAGGTGCAGACCCTGCTGCATTTCACGCTGCAGCCGATCCAGTTCCGACAACACATCGCGGGGAAACAGAGAGCGGTACATCATCATCACAAATCCTCCATACGCTTGGCTGAGGGGCGCCGGACTCGGCGCCTCCCTACCGAAATGGGGCATTTTCCGAGCACTTCAAGATCTTGATTTCGGCCTTGTTCGTCCCCATGTGCTAGCGTTATTGCACGACTGCTGAAGCGGGGATAGCGAATGGAATTCAAGGATTACTACCAGACTCTGGGGGTGTCGCGCGAGGCGACGGCCGACGAGATCAAGAAGGCTTACCGAAAACTGGCGCGAAAATATCACCCGGACGTCTCCAGGGAAGCGAACGCAGAAGCGCAGATGAAGGAGGTCAACGAGGCCAATGAAGTGCTCTCCGACCCCGAGAAACGCGTTGCTTACGATCAGTTGGGGCGTGGCTACCGACCTGGTCAGGAGTTTCGCCCGCCACCAAACTGGGATGCCGGTTTCGAGTTTTCCGGGCGTGGGCGGGCGCCGGGCGAAACAGCCGACTTCTCTGACTTCTTCGCCGAAATGTTTGGTCGCATGGGCGGCGCGCGTGGCTTCAGTGGCGGCCAGCGCACACAGTTCCAGGCGCGTGGCGAAGATCATCACGCCAAGGTGCTGCTGGACATTGAAGACGCTTTCAGTGGCGCTACCCGGCAGATTTCCCTGCGTGCGCCGAAGAATGATGCACGGGGTCAGGTGACGCTCGAAACGCGCACCTTGAACGTCAGAGTCCCGCAGGGAGTGTACGCCGGCCAGATCATTCGTCTGGCGGGGCAGGGTGCGCCGGGGTCCGGCGGTGCGCAAGCGGGTGACCTGATGCTCGAAGTTCAGTTCAGACCGCATCCGCGCTTTCGCGCCCAGGCGCGCGACCTGCATCTGACCTTGCCCATCGCTCCCTGGGAGGCCGCGCTCGGTGCGGTGGTGCAGGTCGATCTGCCGCAAGGCGCGGTCAACGTACGCATCCCGGAAGGGACGCAGAGCGGACGGCAAATGCGGGTACGCGGCAAGGGAATTCCCGGTGCTACGCCGGGCGACCTGCTGCTCGATATCCAGGTCGTATTGCCGCCGGCCGATACGGCCAAGGCGAAAGAACTGTATGAAACCATGGCGCGGGAGCTCGCTTTCGATCCGCGTTCGCTGGGGAGGGCGTAAGCGATGCGCGACGATGAGATTCTGACCGGCAGCCCGATGGAAGACAGTTGGGTAACCCTCGAACAGCTTGCCGCCGCCTGTAGCGTCGAACCCGCGTGGCTACAGCGTCATATCGACGATGGACTGATACCGCAGGCCGAGAGCGTCGCCGGCGTGTGGTGTTTTTCCAGCATCAGCATCGTGCGTGCGCGGCGCATGAGCCAACTGGAACGTGATTTCGATGCGGTTCCCGAGCTGGCTGCTCTGGTCGCCGACCTCCTCGAGGAACTCGATGAGCTGCGCGCCCGCGTTGGCAGCGTCGATCCGGGGTGAGCCGGCGGCTAGCGAAATCTTGCTCGCCGTGTGGGTGAAGGCAGCACCACCCTGGCGATTATCCAGGCAAAGAGGACATGAACGGGAGAAAGCCTTTGCGATCTTCTGACGAGCTCGGGGCCAGCGGCGGCTGGCAAGCGGTCGCCGGCTGGCAGCTGGTCGTGGTTGTCGTTTTCGCGATGATGGTTCTTTACCTGGGCAATACCGGCGAGCGCTGGTTTCCGCTGCTTGACTCGGCGAACCTCGCTTTCCACGAGGCCGGGCACCCGCTCTTCTGGCTGCTTGACAGTCGCCTGGGTGTGTACGGCGGGACCCTCGGCCAGCTGGCGCTACCGCTGATCGTCGCGCTGAGCTTCTGGCGCCGTCGCGATCCCTTCGCCACTTCCCTGACAATGCTTTGGCTGTTCCAGAACTTCTTCAACATCGCTCGTTACATGGCTGATGCGCGTGTGCAGATGCTGCCGCTGGTGGGTGGCGATCACGACTGGACCGAGATTTTCGCGCGCTGGCAGCTGCTTCATCTCGATACGCGTATAGCCGGCCTGGTCAGCCTGCTCGGGTGGGCTGGCGTGCTCGTCGTCTGTTGCGCGCTGGCACGGACTTGGTGGTGGGCGCGTATTCGTAGTCGGTGCTGGCAAGACTGAATAAAGGATGCGCGCCTAAAGCGGCGCCTAACGTGACGCCTGAAATGAGCCCGCCCGCTCGGCTTTGCGATGCCTGCTGCTGCTCGCTGCTGCCCGCTGGCGGCCACAATTTGACTTCCCCTGTCCCTTGCGGGGATACTCGCAGGGGTAGTATTGAAGCGCTGCTTTACGCTCGACCAGCGACCCTGGCCGGCTTCCTTGTGTCGACGTCGGCAGCGAAAGCATGCTCGTCGCGGGTGTGCGTGAGGGCATTCTTTGGCGCCAAATAATCAACGAGATCGGGGGTCAGTCAAGGTGATACTCAAGGAATTCAAGGAACTGGTGGTGACATCGCGACCCGGGCAGTCCGCCGGCGCGCGGGTGAACGAAATGCGTGAAAATTCGGTGCGTTGCCTCGGCCCGCATGGCCTGCACACGATGGTCTATAGCGAGTGGGGCGATGCGGCCAATCCGCGCGTGCTGATCTGCGTGCACGGCCTGACTCGCAACGGGCGGGATTTCGATGTGCTGGCCAACGCGCTGGCCAGCGATTACCGAGTGATTTGCCCGGACATCGTCGGCCGCGGGCGCAGCGATCGGCTTTTCTTCCCTGACGACTACGGGCTGCCCACCTACGCCAACGACATCATGACGCTGATTGCCCGGCTGGGCGTCGATTCCGTGCACTGGCTGGGGACGTCGATGGGCGGGCTGATCGGCATGTTCCTGTCGAGCCTGCCAGCTTCGCCGATCGTGCGCATGGTGCTCAACGATGTCGGTCCGGTGATCGCCATGGATGCGCTGCAACGCATCGGCGAGTATCTTGGCAAGGCACCTGACTTCGCCAGTCTCGACGAGGCAGAAGCTTATGTGCGCACGGTCTGTGCGCCCTTCGGCAGCAAGCTTTCCGACACGCAATGGCGGTTCCTGACCGTCGTCGGCACGCGCCCGAAAGCGGAAGGCGGGTTCGAGATGAACTACGATCGCGCGCTTGCGCAGCCGTACCAGAAAGTTTTCCTCGAAGCCACGGAAATCAGCCTGTGGCCGATGTACGATGCCATTCGCTGCCCGACGATGGTCTTGCGCGGCGCCGAGTCGGACATCCTGCTGCGTGAAACGGCAGTCGAGATGACACTGCGTGGACCGAAGGCGACGCTCGTCGAAGTGCCGGATGTCGGTCATGCGCCGATGTTCCTCGACGAGCCGCAGGTGCGCGCCGTCCAGGATTTCCTGCTCGCCGAGCGCGGCTGAGCAGCGGGAGAGGGCGGCGGTCGTGCCGGTGACTGCGTTGCGCTTGGGCGGCGCGAGGTGCTCGCCACGTCGTGATTCACGGCGATGAATCTCGCCCACCTGCTCGCCCGCACGGCCCGCGTTTTCCCGCAGCGCAACGCGGTCACGCTCGGTGAGCAGGAACTGTGGTCGTACGCCGAGTTGTTCCGTCGCGCGGCCGTGATCGCCGGCAAGCTGCGTGGCGTTTACGGCCTGCAGGCGGGTGACCGTGTTGCCCTGTTCATGGCCAACTGCCCGCAGTACCTCGAATTGCTCTACGGCGTCTGGCACGCCGGCCTGGTGGCGGTGCCGATCAACAACAAGCTGCACCCGCGTGAAGTCGCTTTCATTTGCGAGAATTCGGCGGCATCGCTGCTGTTTGTCGCCGGAGCGTTGGGTGGGCTGGCTGGGTCGGCTGGGCTGGACGGTGATCGGGGAGCTGTGGCTGGTCGTGCGTCCGGTCTGCGCATGCTTTCGATCGACACGCCGGAATACCGGCGACTCGCCGACGGCGAGACGATCGAGGTCGTACCGCGTGCGCCCGACGACCTGGCCTGGTTGTTCTACACCTCGGGAACCACCGGCCAACCCAAGGGGGTGATGCTCTCGCAGCGCAACTTGCTGGCGATGAGCCTCTGTTACTTTACCGACGTGGACCAGGCGACAGCGGCGGACAGCATCCTTTATGCCGCACCGATGTCGCACGGCGCCGGCATGTACAACTTCGCGCACGTACTCGTCGGCGCGCGGCATGTCGTTCCCGAGTCGGGCGGTTTCGACGTCGCTGAAATCCTGGCCCTGGCGCAGCATTTCGGCCAGGTTTCGCTGTTCGCCGCGCCGACGATGGTGATCCGGTTGGTCGAGCATGTGGCTGCGCACGGCAGCGACTGCCGCGGCATCAAGACCATCGTCTATGGTGGCGGGCCGATGTATCTCGAGGACATCCGGCGCGCGCTCGACGTCCTCGGTGAGCGGCTGGTGCAGATCTACGGCCAGGGCGAGAGCCCGATGACGATTACCGCGCTGGCCCGGCAGCATCTCGCCGATCGTGAGCATCCCCGCTATCGGGAGCGCATTGTCTCGGTCGGCGTTGCGCATAGCGTCGTCGAAGTCGTCGTCGCCGATGCTGACGGCCAGCCGCTGCCCGCCGGTGTGGCCGGTGAGGTGCTGGTGCGCGGCGAAACCGTCATGCAGGGCTACTGGCGCAACCCGGAGGCGAGCGCTGCGACGCTGCGCGACGGCTGGTTGTACACCGGCGACGTCGGCGTTCTCGATGACGACGGTTTCCTGACGCTCAAGGATCGCTCCAAAGACGTGATCATCAGCGGCGGCAGCAACATCTATCCGCGCGAGGTCGAGGAAGTCTTGCTGCAGCACGCGGCGGTCGCCGAAGTGTCGGTGGTCGGGCGGCCGAGCGCCGAGTGGGGCGAGGAGGTCGTCGCATTCGTGGTCTGCCGAGCGGGGCTGGCTGCGTCACCCGCGGAACTCGATCAGCTATGCCTGCAATCGATCGCGCGCTTCAAGCGGCCGAAGAACTATATCTTCGTCGCCGGTTTACCGAAGAACAACTACGGCAAGGTGCTGAAGACCGAACTACGGCGCCACTGGACCAAGTAAGGGAGAATTGAAGATGGGTGGACGTCTGCAGGACAAGGTGGCGATCATTACCGGCAGCGGCTCGGTGGGGCCGGGTTGGGGTAACGGAAAAGCGATTGCGGTGCTTTTTGCACGCGAAGGCGCCAAGGTCGTTGGTGCCGACATCGACGCCGAGGCTGCCGCAGCGACGCAAGCCATCATCAGCGACGAAGGCGGTGCCAGTATCGCCGTGGTTGCCGACATGGCTCTCGCCGCCGACGTCGAGCGGATGGTGGCGGCGGCAATGGACGCTTACGGGCGTATCGATATCCTGGTCAATAACGTCGGCATGGCCATCGTTGGCGGTCCGGCCGAGCTCGACGAGGCGACCTGGGACCGGCTGATGGCGGTGAATATCAAGAGCGCCTACCTCACCTGCCACCACGTGCTGCCGGTAATGATGCGCCAGAAGAAGGGAGCGATCGTCAATAACGCTTCGGTTGCCGTACGTGGTTGGGCGGGCGTCAACTACGGCTTCTACGCGGCCAGCAAGGGGGCGATGGTAGCCATGACGCGGACCATGGCCATCCGGCACGCGTCCGACGGCATTCGCGCCAACTGCGTTTTGCCCGGCCTGATGAACACGCCGCTGGTGCATGCTGCGCTGACCCGTGTTTATGGCGAGGAAGGCGATATCCCGAACCTGATCCGAACACGTGATGCGCAATGCCCGCTGGGCCACATGGGTGACGCCTGGGATACCGCCTATGCGACGCTGTTTCTGGCCTCCGACGAGGCCAAGTACATTACCGCTACCGAACTTCTCGTCGATGGCGGTCTGTCGGCGCGCTTCGCCTGACAAATTACGCCCCGGCAATGACGGCAAGCAGGCGGCACGACACTGGCTGCAGGCCCGCCGGTCGGCAGCTGCTCAGGCGAAAGGTACGATCAGTTTGTCCCAGCCCGAACCATTCCCTTCGAGGTCGCTGCCCCGCTCGTCAAGAGCGGCTGCGATGCGCCTTTCGAGTTCGCTGAGCAAGGCTTCCTTGTCGGGTGGCTTGCGGCGATCAGCATGGTGGCGTCGTTCGCTGCCGACACGCCGATCCAGCACCGAGTGGTGATCAGCCATTCGCCACTCGCAGCAACGGTAGTGCCGCCTGATGGCGAGGCTCTGCCCGGCGCTTGTGGTGCATGAGGCGTCTCCTTGAATCCTGAGGCCGGGGCAAGTCGGAATGTCGGCGTTCGGTCATGGCGACGGCGACGCAGGGCAAGCCGCTGGCGGGAAGGCCTTCAGGGAGAACGTCGCAGACCTCAGAACATGGACCAGTGGGGAAACCCGGTATGCCACCATGATCCATCGGAGCCTTGTTTCTTGGCGTCGACGAGTGGATCGTCGGTAGGCTCTGGCTGCCGCTGGCAGAGGTGCTTGCCTGGAGTGCCCTGGTTGAGGCCGGCAAACAGAAGCCTGAGTCGCGGGACGTCCGCGAACGGACGCTGGAGACCGGGTTTTCTCGGCGTACCACACATCAGGTTGTCGAGGGTGCGCAAGGCTTTCAGCTTGCGCGGTGCTGGAAAGCGAACTGTGCTCATATCAAGCCTCGGAAGATGGTCATCAAGAAGGCGATTGACGGTGTTCGTCGTTGATTGCGGTCGCCAGCCGTGCGCGAAGAGTTACACAGCTTTTTGAAGTTCCGTGTGACATGCGTCACGGTGTTGCGCTTTGACCATGAAAGTCATCTAAGCGATTTAGGGATCGGTGCTGGCGCCCTCCGCAGCGTGGGCATTCTCGCCAGCAGGCCGTATCATGTGCCTCTTCAGGGTGCCAGTTCCTGGAGATGTTCCGATTGCTTGTTATCGTAGAGAGTGGCGATAGCGCCAGCCAGGAACCGTGATCCGGCTTTTGCATTCATTTCAGTATGCTCTTGCGACGACGGTCTGCTGGCGCGTCTCGCTGCGCAGTGCCGGCCGCGCGCCGCGCTCTTCGCGCCGGCTGCCGCACGCGCCGCCCTGCGGCAACTGGTCGCCGACCTGCTCGTCACCACGCGCAGCGATCCACTTGCCGCAAGCTAGAAGGGAGTCCGCGAGATGCATGCTGGCGAACAAACGGTCCTCAGAGATCTCGTCCTTGTTGGCGGTGGACACAGCCACGTCGTGGTGCTCAGGCGCTTTGCCATGCGACCGCTGCCCGGCGTGCGTCTGACGGTGATTTGCAGCGATACGCATACCCCCTATTCGGGAATGCTGCCGGGCTACATTGCCGGGCACTACAGTTACGACGAAGTGCACATCGACTTGCGCCGCCTGGCCGAGTTTGCCGGCGCGCGCTACTTCCGTGCACAGGTGGTTGGCCTCGATCGCGAGCGGCGCAAGCTGCTCTGCGCGCATCGCCCGCCGCTGGCCTACGATCGGCTGTCGATCAACATCGGCTCGATGCCGGCGGTTAACCAGGTCGATGGCGCTGCCGAGCACGCCATTCCGGTCAAGCCCATTCGCCGTTTCAACGAGCGCTGGCTGGCTTTGCTGGAGCGCGTTCGCCAGCATGCCGGGGCGACGACCATCGCTGTTGTTGGCGCCGGTGCCGGTGGCGTCGAACTGACGCTGGCCATGCAGTATCGCCTGCGCAAGGAACTCCGCATGCTCGGGCGCGACCCCGACGAGCTGCGCTTCCACCTCTTTTCCGCCGCGCGCGAGATTCTGCCAACGCACAATGCGCGGGTGCGGCGTGCTTTCCAGCAGGTGCTCGTCGAGCGCGCGGTGGTGGTCCACTGCGACGCCGAAGTTTGCGCCGTAGGCAGCGGGCAGTTGCGCACCGCCCGCGGCGAGACGCTGGCGGCTGACGAGATCGTCTGGGTGACGCAGGCCGGTGGTGCGCCGTGGTTACGCGATACCGGCCTGGCGCTCGACGGCAGCGGTTTTATCCAGGTGCGCGACAGTCTGCAGAGCGTGAGCGACCCGCTCATATTCGCGGCCGGCGACTGCGCGGCGATGGTCGACCAGCCCCTTGAGAAAGCCGGTGTTTTTGCCGTTCGCCAGGGTCGGCCACTGGCCGACAACCTGCGCCGCTCGGTGCTCGAGCAAGCGCTGCGTGCCTACCATCCGCAAACGCGCTGGCTGGCCTTGATCAGTACCGGCGACCGCTACGCCATCGCTTCGCGCGGCGCGCTGCATACGGCGGGCGCTTGGGTATGGCGCTGGAAGGACTGGATCGACCGGCGCTTCATGGCCCGGTTCAACGATCTGCCGGCGCCAACCGTGACGATGGCGAAGCCGCAACGAGGCCATAGCGCCGTCCCGCTCGACGCGGCGGAAGCGACGCAAGCCATCTCGGCGATTGCCATGCGCTGCGGCGGCTGCGGCGCCAAAGTCGGCGCGACGGTGCTGTCGCGAGCCTTGGCGGCGGTACGCCCGCTCGATCGCGACGACGTGCTGATCGGCTTGCATGCTCCCGATGACGCGGCTGTCGTGCGTGTGCCGCCGGGCAAGGCGATGGTTCACACGGTCGATTTCTTCCGCGCTTTCATCGACGATCCCTGGCAATTCGGCCGTATTGCCGCCAACCATGCGCTCGGCGACATCTTCGCCATGGGCGCCGAAGCGCAGTCGGCGACGGCAATCGCCACCGTGCCACCGGGCCTCGAGAGCAAGGTCGAGGAGACGCTGTTCCAGATGATGTCCGGCGCGATCGAGGTGCTCAATGAAGCCGGTTGCGCCCTGGTCGGCGGCCACAGCGGCGAGGGCAGCGAACTGGCGCTCGGTTTCGCCATCAACGGCTTGATCGACGAAGGCCTGGCGGGCGTGATGTGCAAAGGCGGCATGCGCTCTGGTGATCTGCTAATTCTGAGCAAGCCGATCGGTACGGGTACCCTGTTCGCCGCGCATGCGCGCCTGCAGGCGAAAGGTCGCTGGATTGACGAAGCACTGGCCTCGATGGACCGCTCCAACCGCTTGGCTGCCCGCTGCCTGCGCGAGTACGGCGCCACCGCCTGCACCGACCTTACCGGCTTCGGCCTGCTCGGCCACCTGGTCGAGATGACGCGCGCTTCCCGAGTCGATGCGGAGATCGACCTGGCCGCCTTGCCGGTCCTCGATGGTGCCGCCGAAACCAGCGCCGCGGGCATCCTCAGTTCACTGCAACCGGCGAACCTGCGCCTGCGCCGCGCTCTGCGTGATCAGGAGCCTGCGCGCAGTCATCCGAACTATGCCCTGCTCTTCGATCCACAAACTGCGGGTGGGCTGTTGGCCAGTGTGCCGGCAGAGCGGACCAGTGCCTGTATTGCGGCATTGCGCTCGCTGGGCTACCAGAAAGCGGTGGGCATTGGGCGGGTTCTGCCGACCGCGGACGATCTCGCACCGATACGGTTGAAATTGTAGCGCTGGCGCGGGTGGGTGGCCGCGGCCTTTGTCGGGTGAGCGATGCGTTCACTTTTGCACGCGTTCCGGTTGCTGCTCATCCTTCTCCTTTCCTTTGATTTTCTTCCGGAAACCATCCGTTTAGCAATACGCCATTCGGGAGATGCTGTTCGCAACAGCGTATCACGACGGCGAATCTCTGATTCCTGGAGTGGTCTGCACTTGCAATGCACAAGGCATAATGAGAAGTGCATTCCATGGCTCTTGTATGGTCATGGCGAGCGGTTATAATCCCGCTAAGTGCCGTGGCTAGACAGGCAATTCCCAGCACGCATGGTACGATAAAGCTTGTTATAGCGAGCGCTGGGGTGGCTACCCCGACCGCTTTTTATGTCTTTTCCGGGGAGTAAGGTATGGCGGAGCAGAAACTGGGCAATCCCGCGGTTGTCGGTCTGGCGGGTTTTGGTTTGACAACAATGATTTTGCAGTTTCACAACGTTGGCTGGATCGGCCTCGGCCCGGTGATCTGGTTAGGCCTCATTTTCGGCGGCCTGGCGCAAATGATCGCCGGCCTGCAGGAGATGAAAACCGGGAATAATTTCGGCTATTGCGCGTTCACGGCCTACGGTTGTTTCTGGCTTTCCCTGACCTTGCTTCTGATCGGCAACCACTACGATATCTACACTTCGAGCAAGACCGATATTGGCTGGTTTCTCGTCGCCTGGACGGCGTTCACCGCCATCCTGTGGGTCGGATCGATGCGCATACACGGCGCCCTGGCACTGACCTTCACGCTCCTCTTGATCGGTTTCATTCTGCTCGATCTCGCGCACTTCGGCTATCCGGCCCTGACCGTTGTTGCCGGCTATGAGCTGATGGCGACGGCAGCGGTGGCATGGTACATCATGGCGCACATCATCTATGCGGACGTCTTTGGCCGGGACATCCTTCCGGTGGGCAAGCCCTGGATCAACTGAAACCCGTGCGGCTTGGGTCTGGCACAAGGATTCGATCAGCTCGCAGCCGCAAACATGAGAACACAGATGAGGGAGCAAGAGGCTATGAAAGCTGGAAAGACAATTGGATGGATGGCGGTCCTGGTTGCCTGCGGCATTGGTCGCGTAGTGATGGCCGCAGAAACCGGCACCGCCACAGCCGAAGAAGCGATCAGCAAAGTGCGGGCAGCGGCGAGCTTTCTGCACAGCAAAGGAACTTCCGGCTACGCGGAGTTCAACAACAGGGACGGCAGCTGGGTGTGGAAGGACAGTTATGTTTTTGTCTACGACTGTCGGCAGGACAGGATGATTGCGCACCCGATGCGGCCCGATCTGGTGGGCAAGCCGATCATGCAGATTACTGATAACGCCGGCAAGTACATCTTCAAGGATCTCTGCAAGGCCGGCAACCAACCCCATGGCGGCTGGGTCGAGTATGCGTGGTCGAAGCCCGGGGCAGGCGCGCTCTCCCGAAAAATTTCCTATGCTCTGGCGGCGGATATTTCGTTCACCAGTGGCATTCAGGTAAGCGCCGGTACCTATGATGAAACCATGACTATCAAGGAATTGGACGCGGTACTCGAAAAAATGTCCGATCCGTCCAGGTATCAGGCGCTGTGAGCGTTTTGGCGCCGAAATCTCTGCGTAAGCGTCACCAAGCCGGCAGCCATCACGCCGGCGGTGACGAGTGCGGGAATACTGCTGATCAAATTGATTTCGGCGCTACGTGGACTTAGGCGATTGCCGGAAAAGAACGTACCAGATTGCGCCGGATTTTCGGTCGGCTTCAAGGCGCGACAACAGGCGCATAGTCGAACTATGTAACTGTTGTC
>QPGA01000120.1 GCA_003332265.1 Candidatus Accumulibacter meliphilus | reverse complement strand
CCCGCGTGCCGGCTGGACCGACGGTGTTTTGAGAGCAGGAGGAAGGGCGCCGTTTGTCAGAATCGGCCTATTAAGGAACAGCAAATGCTTATGTGGCCTCAAATTGGAGCTTCGCTCCCACTGGGCCTATTCGGCCAGCTTTGGCCGCCAATTAGTTATTGCTACCACAGGTCTTCGGTCCTGAAAAGCATGTCCAGAACCGTCGCTGTCCAAGCGGGCGCAGGCCGTTTTGCCTCCACCCACCGGTGAAACCGCCATCCTGGTTCGCGAGCGGGTGAACGCACACGCTGAGCCTTCATTTTGGGGCGACACTTGTCGACCGTTACGGATTTCGCGTCACGGCATCCAGAAGCTCGCCTTTTCGGTTTTTCGGACACTTGCGTCGGCGATGTCTTCGACGGTGATCTGAATGGGGTGAGCACCGGCAGACGCGGCCTCGGGATCGACCTTCAGCACCAGCACGGCCTTTCCAAGGCCGGCTGGCGGCGCTTCGATTTCATGCGCCTTCTCGAGGCGAAGTCCGGGCAGGCCAGCAACGTGCACGCGGTAGGTCCGTGCCTGCTCGCTGGCATTCGTCAACTGCAGGCTGAATACGTTCTCGATGCTGCCGTCCGGCGCCTCGCGCGACAGGACCGCACGGTCACGGATCACGGAGACCTTGAGCGGCACCCGGTTGAGCAGCGACCAGGCAGTGGCCGTCGACACGGCAAGAAAAACGGCCAGGTAGAGCAGTGTCCGCGGCCGCGCGGCCCGACGAATGATTTCGGAGCGCGACAGGCTTTCGTCAACCGCGTTCTCGGTCGAATAGCGGATCAGACCCCGCGGGTACTCCATCTTGTCCATTACCTGGTCACAAGCATCGATGCACGCCGCGCAGCCAATACACTCGAGTTGCAGGCCGTTGCGGATATCGATACCGGTCGGGCAGACCTGTACGCAGATGCTGCAGTCGACGCAGTCGCCCAGGCCCTCCGCGCGCGGGTCGGCAATTTTCCGCCGCGGGCCCCGCGGTTCGCCGCGCTGCCGGTCATAGGTGATGTTCAGCGTATCGCGGTCGAACATCACGAACTGGAATTGCGCGTACGGGCAAATGTATTTGCACATGTGCTCGCGCATGAAACCGGCGTTGCCATAGGTGGCAGCGCCGTAGAAGAGAACCCAGAATACCTCCCACGGGCCAAGCGACAGCTCGACGATGCCGTGGGTCAAGTCGCGAATTGGCGTGAAATAGCCGACGAAGGTCAGGCCAGTCCAAAGGGCAAGCGCGATCCAGAGGGTGTGCTTGGCGGTCTTGACGGCCAACTTGTGCACCGACCACGGCGCAGCGTCGAGCTTCATGCGTTTCGGTCGCTCACCTTCGACGAGTTTTTCCAACCACAGAAACATCTCGGTGTACACCGTTTGCGGACAGGTGTAGCCGCACCACAAGCGCCCGGCGACGGCGGTGAACAGGAACAGTGCCAGCGCCGAGAGGGCGAGGAGGATCGCCAGATAGATCGCGTCCTGCGGCCAGAGGACGAGATCGAACAGGTAGAAGCGCCGCGTATCGAGGTCGAACAGAACCGCTTGCCGGCCATTCCAGGGCAACCAGCAGAGGCCATAGAAGACGAGTTGGGTAAGCCAGATGAAGGCCCAGCGCCAACGTTGAAAGTAACCATTGATCGAGCGTGGATAGACCTTGGCGTCCGGGTCGACGATGGGCTTTATCTCGATGACGCGCCTTCTCGGATTGGTCTTGGCGTTTGGCATGGTCTGGTGGTCTCGCTCCGTGCGGATTGGTGTACGGCAGATGGAAGTGCGGGGCAAGGACCACCACCGGCCCTCGCTCCGGAACTCTCACCTGATCCAGTCCTACATCATCTTGCCGGCAAACGCGTTGGTGCTGGCGACGGCTGCCGGATTACGCCGGACGATCAGCAAGCGCCCAGCGAAGAGCGCCAGGAACAGCGTACCGAGGGCAAAGACGATGTCCCCGGGGACGCGCAACCAGACGAAGGTTTCCATCAACGACGAATGCACGAAAGCCGGCGAACGTGCAAACCATACACCCTCGCTGATGCTGGCCCACGCCTGGTAGACACCGGCCGGCACGAGCGACATGAAGACCATCATCGCCAGACCGATATTGAGCGACCAGAAAGTCAGGGCGAGCAACTTGTCGGACCACGCCGCACGGTTGGAGAGACCGCGCAGGCAGAACAGCAGCAGACCGATGCCGAGCATTCCATAGACGCCGAACAGAGCCGCATGACCGTGCGCGGCGGTCATGTTCATTCCCTGCATGTAGTACAGGGCGATCGGCGTATTAAGCGTGAAGCCGAGGAGGCCGGCGCCGACGACGTTCCAGAAGCCAACGGCGATGAAGCACAGAATCGGCCACTTGTACGCCTGCACCCAGGGCGCCGATTGTGAACGCTGGTAGTTGCGCCATGCTTCGACACCGATCATCGCCAACGGCACCACTTCCAGGGCCGAGAACATGGCGCCGATGGCGATCACCGAAGTCGGCGTGCCCGTGAAGTACAGATGATGCAGGGTACCGAGAATGCCGCCGAACATGAAGACGATGGTTTCCAGGATGATCGCGCTGTTGGCAGTCGCCGCGCGAATCAGGCCGAGGCGGGTAAACAGCAGCGCGATGACGGCGGTGGCAAAGACTTCGAAGAAGCCTTCGACCCACAGGTGGACCAGCCACCAGCGCCAGTACTCGATCATCGCGTAGTGTGTCTGCTGACCCCAGACCAGCGAGGTGGCATAGAAGCCGCCGATGCACATTGCAGCGAGGAAGACCATGGCGATCAGGCCGCGGCTATCGGATGGCGTGCGCAAAGCGGGCAGCAGGGCGCGACCAAGCAGGCCGACCCAGATCAGCAGGCCGACGAAAAGCAGGATCTGCCAGACACGGCCCATGCTGGTGTACTCCAGGCCCTGATTGCCGATCCAGAAGCTGTAGTCGTTGCCCAGGTTCTGGAGAGTGCCCAGCCAACCGGTGACCGTAGACCCGGCGACGATCAGCAGCAAGGCGTAGAACAGCACATTGACGCCCAGGCTCTGAAACTTCGGCTCGCTGCCGGAAATCGCCGGCGCGATGTAAAGGCCGGTTGCCAACCAGGCAGTGGCGATCCACAGCACGGCGAACTGGGTATGGATCGTGCGACTGACGGTAAATGGCAGAATTTCGCCAAGCGGAATGCCGAAGAAGCTCGTGCCTTCGACGGCATAGTGTGCGGTGATGACACCCATGCCGACCTGCGCGAGGATCAGCGCGATGACCACGTAGAAGTACTTCCGGGTGGCCAACATCGACGGCGTCACCTTCATGTTGAATAGCGGGTCGGCCCGTGGCGGCGTCGGGTCGCCCGCTTCGTGACCGGTCGAGTGGAAAAAGATCATCGCCGCGATCGCGCCAAGCATGAGAATCACGCTGGCGATCGACCAGATACCGGTACCCGCGGTCGGTGTGTTGCCGACCAGCGGCTCGTGCGGCCAGTTGCTGGTGTAGCTCAACTGGTTTTCGCCCGGACGGTCGGTCGCTGCCGACCACGCGCTCCAGAAGAAGAAAGCTGCCAGCGCCTGGCGGTCAGCGCCGTCGTGCAGGACATTGGCCGGCATCGCGTACTGCTCGCGCAATGCGTTGAGCCCGGGATCGGTGCCAAAAAGATCGATGTAGTGCTGCGCCACCTTTGCCACTGCCGCGGCGCGATCGGCGCTCAAACTGATCACGCCGCTCGTCGCGTCGTAGGTATTGCGGCGCATCTCGGTCTTCAGGCGCGCGTCGAGTTGCGCCTGCTGGCTGGGCTGCAGATGCGCGAAAGCGGCGCCGAAATCGCGCTGCGCCCAGATCTCGCGCAGCGCGATCGCCTCGCGGTGCAGCCAGTCGGCCGACCAGTCCGGCGCAAGATAGCTACCGTGTCCCCAGACCGAGCCCAGTTGCTGGCCACCGCCCGCCAGCCAGGCTTCCTGGCCGCGCTGCACCTGCCCTTCCGAGAACAGGGCGTCGCCCTGGCTGCTCACCACCTGTTTCGGAATCGGCGGTGCGTGCACGAATATTTCGCGACCCACCCAGCCCAAAGCGGCGAAGGAAAGCAGGCAGATCAGCGCTAGCCAGGTCCAAAGCCCGCGTGTGTTTTGCATGATGAAGCTCCTTTACGATGTCGGTGAAAGCAGTTGAACAGAACGAGACCGAGGCAAAAGTCATAAAGAAGCATATTAAATACCTCTTACAAAAGATGCAAGCGCAATACCGCTTATAAATCACCGAGTTCGAAGATGGACAGGCGGCGCGACGGGCGCCAACTGCAGAAGGACTACCTGGAAGGGAGCGCCAAAGGGTGCAGGACGTGCAGGATCACGCGTTCGCTCTTGCCCAGCAGATCGGCGAGCGTCACGCCATCAAGGACCTTGAGGAAAGCCGCCAGGGCGTTTGAAAGCGCTACCTTCAGCTGGCAATCGGGGTCAAGAATGCAGGCACAATCCTTGCCGAAGCACTCGACCAGATCCATGCCCGATTCCATGTGGCGGACGACCTGGCCGACGATGATGGTCGCCGCCGGACGCGCCAATCGCAAGCCACCGCCTTTGCCTCGTACGCCGTCTACAAAGCCGCCACGGATCAAGCGACTGACGACCTTCATCAGGTGGTTGCGCGACACGGCAAAGCGGTCGGAAATTTCCTGGATGGTCACCAGACGGTCCGCGTTGGTCCCGAGGAAGATCAGTGCGCGCAGTGCGTAGTCGGTGTGCTGGGTGATGTGCATGGCAGGTTTTTGGGTCGCCAGTTGGCATCGCCATGGCTGGCGGTCAGGCCCTGCCCCGCGGCGACGGCAAGGGGCAGGATGCGCACTCTACCGGAGAGCGCCCGCTGGCGTAAGCCCGGCGGTGCTCGCCGCTTGCCTATTGAGCTTCCGTGCCACAGCAGCTATTTGCGATGCAACATCAGGGTAATGAGAAGGATGGCCCCCTGTTTGCTATGCAGGGCATGCGGTGCCGCATCGTTCAGATAGATGAGGTCGCCCGGCCGCAGCGTCTGGGTTTTATCGTGACAACTGAAATCCACTTCGCCTCCCAGACATTGCACCGTCATGGCACCGGCAGCGCTGTGCTCCTGCATGTGGGTGCCGGCGCCCAGGACCAGGCGGAAGATCTCGATATGATCATCGCGCACCAGCGTGACTGAAGTGTTGCTACTGAACTCGGCGGCGGCATCGTGGATGTTCACCAGATCGCCCGACTTGGCGTGTGATAGTGCCATGCAATATTCTCCTATTCGGCTACCGCGCTATTTCCTCGCTATCGGGGCCGGATCTACGTTCAGACGGTTCGCGCACCAGCGCGTAGTCGGTCCCACGCACGCCCTGCAACAGACCCTCGGTGCTTTCGGCTGCGACGCCGAGCATCAGCAGCGCCTCAGCCCCGAGACGAAGACTGCTCTCCACCACCTCGGGAAACACCCGCGTGGCGCCGGCTTCTTCCAGTTTGGCTGTAGCCTCCAGGTCGCGTGCCCGGGCAATGATCGGCAGTTGCGGATACTGGCGGCGCAGGTGTGCCAAGGCCGCGATCGCCGTTGGCATGTGATCGACGGTGATTATCGCCAGCGCCGCGTGCTCGACCGGTGCCGCGGCGAGCAGTTCCGGATCGGCCAGGTCGCCATAGTGAACCGGCAGGTCGTCGGCCCGGCCCTGGGCAACCCGCACGGGGTCTTTGTCGAACACCAGGATCGGTACGCCACTGGCACGCAGAATCATGGCCACGGTGTGCCCTACCCGACCGTAGCCGGCAATGATGACCGTCCCGCCCTCCGAGTCCCCCGCCGCGAGGACAGGTGCGCCGGTCGGCCCGGCGCTTGACTTCGTCAGGCGCCGCACCAGGGCATCGCCCGCACGCACCATCAGCGGCGTGAACATCATACTGATCGATATCACCGCCACCGACACCACGAAGGTACGGTCGTCGATCACGCCCAGTCCACGCGCCGCACCGAAGAGCACGAATCCGAACTCCCCCGACTGCCCAAGCAGCACGGCCATGCGGATGGCCGATTCGACAGTGAATCGGAACGCCAGCGCCAGAGCAAACATTACGACCAGTTTTATCAACAAGATGATGGCCACTTGCTGAATGAAAACCCAGGGTTCAGCGGCGAGTACCTTCAGTTCGATGGACATGCCGACGGCGACGAAGAAGACGCTCATCAGGATGCCCTTGTACGGCTCGATGTAGGCCTTCACCTGGTAGGCATAGCGTGATCCGGATAACAGCATCCCCATGATGAAGCCGCCCAGTGCCATCGACAGACCAACCTCATTGGTCGCCCAGGCAGCGACGAACACTGCCAGCAGCACGACCAGAATGAAGCCCTCGCGGTTGCGCTGCCGAGACAGTTGTTCGAGGACCCTGGGCACCACGTAGTGGCCGAAGCCGAACAGCAGAGTCAGAGTGCCGATCACCAGGCCGATCTGCTTCCAAAGCGGCACCTCGATCGACAGAACCCCGGTCTGGGACAGGATTGGCACAACTGCCAACAGGGGTACGATCGCCAGGTCCTGCATCAACAGCACCGCAAACGACGCCTGACCGTGGGTGCTGGCCAGTTCCCCGCGTTCGTTGAGCAACTGGATGACGAAGGCGGTCGACGACAGGGCCATGGTGAGGCCAGCAAGCAGCGCAGTCTCCCAGCGATCCAGGTAGAAAAGCATGTAGCCCGCGATCAACAGGCCGGAGAGCAAGATCTGCAGCGACCCCAGGCCAAACACCTCGCGCCGCAGCGCCCACAGCCGCGCGGGACGCATCTCGAGTCCGATCGCGAACAGCAGCAGCACGACGCCCAGCTCGGTGAAATGCCGCACCTCATCGACATGCGTCGTCACCGAGGGGCCGGGAGAATGCGGGCCAACCACGATCCCAGCGACGAGCAATCCGAGCACCGATCCCAGCCCAAGGTGCTTGAACAGCGCCACGCCGATCGCTGCTGCACTCAGCAGCAGTACCGCGGAGAAAAGAAAACTTTCGAGTTCCATTGAGCCAGACCTTTTACAAACCGGGTTCGCTGTGCGAACCGAGATGGACGAGTTACAGCGCGCTGTCGCCCGGTTTTCTGTAGATCAAGCCCAGATCCGGCCTGACGTCGTAAGCGGAAGCTTACCAAGAACCGGGAAGCGAGGGCGATGCTCCGCGATATTGCTCACCATCACCGCCCCACTCCCGGATCGTCGAAACAGCCTTTGAAAATACTGGCGTAACGACTCCATGGACCCGGCTTCAAGGACCCAGCCCGAAGCACTTGCTTCAGTCCAGGTTTCCTTCCTGCCGGTCGACCAGGTCGCCAAATTCGGGGTGGCTTTCGATGAAGCTGGCGACATACGAACAGCGCGGGACAATCTTCCAGCGCCGTTGCCGCGCCTCCTCCAGTGCTACACGAACCAGATCAGCAGCGATGCCCTGGCCGCGAAGCGTGTCCGGTACGAAGGTGTGCTTCAGAATGACGCGCTCGCCTTCGACACGGTAGCTCAGAAACGCCGAGGCGCTGTCCCCTGCCTGCGCTTCGAAGCGCTGCCGAGCGACGTTGTGCCTCACCGCGAGCGACGTGCCGACGGGGCTTGTTGGGCTGTTGAACTCGGGCGAAGCAACCGGGCGACGCCGGTTCCAGTCGTCCTGCACCTGCGCCCGGATGTCGCGCGTCGAGTGCACCAACAGAACCTGCTCGGCGAGCTTTTCAGCCTGTTGCAGGTCGGTCGAGCGAATGGCGTGCTTGATGTCCAGCAGCCGTCCTGGACTGACACTGAAGCTTCGAAATCCGAGGCCGATCAAGAGGTTGGTGTAGGTGGGGTCACTGGCAATTTCCCCGCACAAAGAGATCGGTGTTCCTTTGCTCCTGGCCACCGTCGCCAGCTTGGCGAGCACCTGAATGACCGCCGGATGCAAGGGATCATAGGTGGACACCATCTCGCCACGTATCCGGTCCGCAGCCAGCAGAAACTGGACGAGGTCGTTGCTGCCGACACTGAAGAAGTCGACCTCGTCGGCCAGGTGCTCGATGAGGATCGCCGCTGCAGGCGTCTCGATCATCGCCCCGACCGGGATCAGTGGATCGAACGACTGGCCGGCTGCGGCGAGTTCTTCCTTCGCATGTTCGATCGCCGCTTTCGCCGCGCGCAAGTCGTCGATGCCGTCGATCATCGGCAGAAGAATGGCGACCGGATGCGAGGCACTCAGCCGAAGGATGGCCCGCAGTTGCGTGTGCAGCAGGGTGGGATGCGCGAGCAACAGCCTGATGCCCCGAAAGCCCATGGCCGGATTGGCTTCGCGGGGCAGCGGGAAATAGCTGAGCGGTTTGTCACTGCCGACATCAAGAACGCGGATCACCGTTTGCGCCGGTTGCAGGTGTTCTGCCGTGGCGCGGTAGAACTGGTACTGCTCGTCTTCCGAGGGGAAATGATCCTGGACCAGGAAGACGAACTCGGTGCGATACAGTCCGACCCCATCAGCCTTGACGTTCGCCGCCGCCAACGCGTCGGCAGTCTGGCCAATGTTGGCACAGAGCCTGATTTCGACGCCATCGCGAGTGACCGTCGGCAGGCCGATCAAGCCCTTCAGGACGCCCTGGTGAATTTGCAGGTTGGCGTCCAGTTGATCGTACTTGCTCAGGATATCGGCCTGCGGATTGATGAAGGCGCGTCCGGCCAGAGCATCGACGATCACCAGGTCGCCCGCACGAATTTTCCCGGTCGCCTCCGGCACCTGTACGAGCGTGGGGATGCCGAGCGAGCGGGCGAGGATGGTGGCGTGCGCGGTGAGGCCGCCTTTTTCGACAATCAAGCCACGCACGCCCTGGCCTTCCAGGCGAGCAACGACGGAGGCGAGAATTTCGCTGGTGACGATCACGCATCCCTCGTGAACAGCAGGAACATCCGGCAGCCCGTCTTCCGCCAGGTGATCGAGGAGGCGTCTGCCGACGTCGTACAGATCGGCGGCACGCTCGCGGAAGTAGGGATCTTCGAGGCGGCCGAACAATTCCATCAACTGCTTGATCGCTTCTTCGACCGCAGCCTCGACATTCATCCGATTTTCGAGGCAAAGCGCACGCACCGCATCGCGCAATTGCACGTCGCGCAGGAGGAGGATTTGCGCTTCGAAAATCTCCGCCTCGTCCTTCCCCAAAGTCCGCCGGACGCTCTCCTGAACTTCCAGCAGTTTCCCCTCGGCAGCGACCACCGCGGCATCGAAACGCTCGACCTCAGCGTGCACCTCGGCCTCGCTCACCTGTCGGAGCGGAACGGCGGTCTGCGTTCGGGCGCAATGGCACAGCAGAGCGGGTCCGCGGGCAAGACCTGAAGACGCCACCTCGCCGACGATCATCAATGGGGCGGACTGCGTGTTGTCAGTGCTGTTCATCAGCGAGATTTCCTCATGGAGGCCAGGACGACGATCATTCCACGGCGAGAGCTTCGGAAAAGTCTGCGAGCAGGTCTGCAACATCCTCGATGCCGACAGAGACCCGCAACAAGCCGTCGCTGATGCCGGCACGCTGTCGCTCGGCGGGCGTCATCGTGCGGTGTGTACTGCGGCTGGGAACGCAAATCAGGCTCTCCACGCCACCAAGACTCAAGGCCGGCATGACGATACGCAGCCGGCTCAGCAAGCGATCCAGCCGTTCCGGTTGACGCAGCTCGAACGACAGCATGCCGCCAAAGCCACGCATCTGGCGTGCCGCAATGGCGTGGTCCGGATGTTCGGGCAGGCCGGGATAATTGACTTTCGACACCGCCGGATGCGAGGCAAGAAAACGTGCCAGCGCCTCGGCATTCTCATTGTGCCGTTGCACGCGCAGGGCCAGCGTCTTCAGACCGCGTTCCAGCTGAGAACAGGCGTGCGCATCGAGCATGCCGCCGAAGTTGACCGCACTTTCGGTCACGCGGCTGACGATTTCAGCGGAGGCAACGACCACGCCCGCGTTTACGTCGCTGTGGCCGTTGAGGTATTTCGTAGCGCTGTGGATGACCGCGTCGATGCCCAGCGGAATCGGGTTCTGGTTGATCGGCGTGGCGAAAGTGTTGTCGATGACCGTCAACACGCCGTGGCGTTTGCCAAGCGCAGCCAGCTCGGCCAGATCGATGCAATGGAGCAGCGGATTCGACGGCGATTCGACGTAAATCAGCCGCGTCTCGGGTCGCAAGGCAGCGGCGAACTCCGCCACGTTCGCCCCCCAGGAAAGCTGCACGCCGAGCCGCGGCAGTTCGCTGCTGATCAGCCGCATGCTGCCGCCGTAGAGATCGTTCTGGAAAATTGCGTGATCGCCAGGTTTGAGATGAGCAAGGAGCAGAGTGGAAATGGCCGCCATACCCGAGCCGAAGACAAGCGCCGCCTCGCCCTTCTCTAGCGCTGCCAGCTTGCGGTTGATGACCTGCTGGTTGGGCGTGTTGAAGTAACGCGGATAGATGTTCTGCTTGGCCGGATTCGGAAACGCGTAGGCTGTGGAAGTGAAGATGGGGCTGCACGCGCCGCCGGTGGTCTGATCCAGATGCGTGCCGGCGTGAATGCAGAGCGTCGAGAGGCCGTGGGTAGGTGAGTCAGTAGTCATCGGGTTCAGTTGAGTCGCCTTTGCCTGGGGATGCCGCGGGATGACGCCTGCCAGGAGAAGCTCGCCAAACACCGCGGCCAGGCAACTTGCTCTTGCGTCCAGCTAACTATATCATGCCGTGATACAAATCATGGCTAAGCGCCCGCAAGAAAGAATGTCCGACGACCATATTTCAAAGGCCGATTTCGAAACGCTTGCCCACTTCCGCTACCAGCTGCGTCGTTATCTGCGCTTCAGCGAAGAGCTGACGCACCGGAACGGAATCACGCCCTTGCAGTATCTGTTGATGCTCCAGATCAAAGGCTTTCCCGGACGGGAATCGGCGAACGTGGGCGAACTTGCTGAACGCCTGCAGGCGAAGCATCATGGGGTGGTGTCGCTGATTTCCCGGTGCGAGGCGGTCGGACTGGTACAGCGTAGCGTCAGCAGCAGCGACCGGCGGCAGGTGGATGTGCAACTGACAGAAAAAGGCAACGAATGCGTTGAGCAACTGGCAGGTCTTCATCGCCGTGAGCTCCTGTCCTTGCAGGGAACATTCACGGTGCCCGACCTGACGACGCTCGGCCGCGAATAGCAACAACGGCGCAACAACGGCGCAACAACGGCGAGCGCTTGTCGCATTCGACCAAGTGGAAAGGAGTTCCAGGATGCAGGCAACTGCCGCGTGTGCGGATACAGATTCCGATCTCTATCGGGCGCTAGTGGATCAGGCCCCGGATGTGATCATTTTCGCCGATCGCAATGGCGCCATCCGCGTCTGGAATCATGGCGCTGAAACCGTGTTTGGCCATTCCGCTGCCGAAGTCCTCGGTGAGAGCCTCGACGTGATCATTCCGGAGCGACTCCGAAAAGCGCACTGGGACGGCTTCCACAAAGCCGTTAACAGCGGCCAGACCAAGTACCGGAACCAGGTACTCACGACCCGCTCGGTGCACAAGGATGGGAGCAAGCTCTACGTGGAACTGAGCTTCGGCCTGGTCAGGGACGGCCGCGGCGCGATTGTCGGCTCGCTGGCCATCGGCCGTGACTGCACCGCCCGCCACCTCAAGGCCGTCGGGCAGTTTTCGGCCAACAGCGCCAGGCAGGCCGAGTGAAGGGGCCTTGAAGTGACGACCAGCATTCCCGGGTTTTCCGCGCCGGCTGCCGCAACCGGTTCGCCGCTGGCCATGCTTTCCGCCTGCCACCACCGGATTGAGGCGCAATGCGCGACCTTGCGGCGTCTGGTTCCGCACCTGCTTGCGCGTGGCGTCGACGACGAGGCGCGTGCGGTAGCGAACAAGCTGATCGCCTTCTTCGATACCGCCGTCATGCAGCATCACGCCGATGAGGAAGAGCACCTCTTCCCGGCGCTGATCGAATCGATGGCCGGGTCGGACGCGATCTGCCTGCGCCAGATGGTCGACGGACTGACGGCCGATCACCGCACGCTGGAAGCGTGCTGGCAGCACCTGCGCGGCGTCCTCGAAAGGATCGCTGCCGGCGAGTGCGTGCCGCTGCTCGCCGACGCGGTCGAGGTGCTGGCGGCTTGCCATGAGCGGCACATGCAGCACGAGGAACGAGAGCTGTTGCCGATGGCGGCGCGCCTGTTGAGCGACGAGGACCTGGCTCGCCTCGAGCACGCGATGCGCGGGCGCCGGTGAATCGACGAGGCGTAGGCGCGAGGCTTGGCGCGGGCGCGCGGGCCAGGCTGCCCGTCCTCGGCTGCGGACGATCGCCGGTACGTCACTATGATCTTGCCCGTCATCCCGGCCTGCCGTAGGCAACCAACGACGAGCCACACTTCCGGTCCATCTTTGCATCACGGGGACCAGAGAAAACGGACAACAACCTGGACGGGAATGTCCGATGCCAAGAGCATCGCGTGTCATGTAAATAACGGAGGAAGATGATGACCCATGCCAAGTCCACCGACTGGAACCCCAGATCGGAAGAGGTGCTCAACGACCAGATTGCCGCTTACGATGCGATGCGCAAGCGTTGCCCGGTCGCCCATAGCGATTATCTATGGTGGTCCCTGTTTCGCCATGAGGATGTAATGCGCGTGCTGGAAGATCACGAAACCTTCAGTAATGCGGCGTCGAATCACCTGTCGATACCCAACGCGATGGATCCGCCGGAACATACGCCCTACCGGAAAATCATCGAACGCTACTTTACCGTTGAACACATGAAGGCATTTGATCCCGAGTGCCGGCAAATCGCCGCTACGCTGGTCGCCGCTCAGCCGCGCGGTGAAACCGTCGAGCTGATGGCCGGTTTCGCGCAGCCCTTCGCCTTGCGCAGTCAGTGCGCTTTCATGGGCTGGCCCGATACCTTGCATGAGCCGCTACGTCAATGGATCGGCAAGAATCACCAGGCCACGCGCGCCGGCAACCGCGCGGCCATGGCGCAGATCGCAGTCGAATTCGACGGCTACATCAAACAACAACTCGTCATCCGCCGCGATGCCGGCGAGCAGGCCCCAGACGACGTAAGCAACCGCCTGCTGCAGGAGCGCATCAATGGCCGGCCGTTGAGCGACGAGGAGATCGTCAGTATCGTGCGCAACTGGACGGTCGGCGAACTGGGCACGATTGCCGCAAGCGTCGGCATCCTCGTGCACTATCTTGCCGCGCATCCCGCGCTGCAGGCCGAACTTCGCCAGCAGCCCGCCAATCTGCCCGATGCCATCGACGAAATCCTGCGTATTCACGCACCGCTGATCGCCAACCGTCGCGTCGCCACCTGTCCGGTCGAGATCGGCGGGCGCAAGCTCGACGCGGGCGAGCGTCTGACCCTGATCTGGGCCGCTGCCAACCGCGATGAAGCCGTGTTTGGCGACCCTGACGCCTTCGATCCCGAGCGCAACCGCGACAACAACCTGCTGTACGGGGCCGGCGTGCATGTCTGTCCGGGCGCACCGCTGGCGAGGCTCGAGTTGCGCCTGCTCATGGAATCGCTGCTGGCGAACACACACGAAATCACGCTGCTTGCAGACCAAATACCCGAGCGCGCCAGCTTCCCTGCCTGCGGTTTCTCGTCCTTGCCGGCGTGCTTCCGGTGAACGCCCGGTCTGCGCCTTGACGGCGAACGCGGCGCCACGCTACACCGTGACCGCCGGGTAGTCGTTCTCCGTTTCCCGATCTGCCACAGTCAGATGAACCGCCGTGGGGGGCTCGTGTCTGATGCCTGGTGTGCTATCCGCTGGGCCTTTCTGCCAATCCCGACGCCTGCCGGCCAAAAATCGATCATTGACGGCTGAACCCGGCGTCGACCATACTCCCCCAGCCCATTGGATTTCCACACCTTCTGAAAGGCGGGGTGCGTTTATCGCGCTCTATGTTATCTACTCTGAACAGGGGAGCGCTTCGTCATGATCGTCTTTTTTATATCCATCACGATTCTGATCCTGGGCTATAAGTTTTATAGCCCATTTGTTGAAAAGCAGGCTGCAATCGATCCTGCTGCGGTTACGCCGCAGACACGCTTTAGTGACGGCGTGGACTATGTAGCCATTAGTCCGGTAAAAGCCTTTTTAATTCAGTTTTTAAATATCGCCGGTGTTGGTCCTATCTTCGGGCCAATTTTGGGGGCTTTGTATGGCCCGGTTGCTTTGGTGTGGATTGTGCTCGGCAACGTGTTGGGCGGCGCCGTTCACGATTATTTTTCAGGTGTGATGAGCATCAAAGAAGACGGTAAAAGCTTACCTGAGATCGCCGGGCATTATTACAACGCGGTGTTCAAAGGCTTTATGCTGATATTTACCGCCATGTTGCTGTTTTTCGTCGGCGTGGTCTTTATTATGGCCCCCGCCGGTTTGTTGAGCAATCTCGACGGGTTCAAAGATACCTTCCTGGCAAACAATACCTTTTGGGTGTTGGTCATTTTGGGTTACTACTTTTTAGCTACCTTGTTGCCGATCGACAAGATAATTACTAAATTTTACCCTATTTTCGGCTTGTTGATGATTGTAATGACAACAATGGTTGCCGCAGCCCTGTTGATTGACGCACCGCACCTGCCGATGTCCAGTGACTTTTTGGCCTATTTTAGAGCCGACCATGCCCACGACTTTTTAACACCAAACCCCGATGGCTTACCTGTCTGGCCGTTGTTATTCATGACCATTACCTGCGGCGCAATCAGTGGTTTTCACTCAACGCAAGCGCCAATTATTGCTCGCTGTTTAACCAATGAAAAATACGTGCGCCCTGTGTATTACGGCGCAATGATGTGCGAAGGTATTGTCGCTTGTGTGTGGGCGCTCGCGGGCATCGCTGCTTTCCCTGATGGTTACGCCGGCTTAAAAGCATTATTGGATCAGGGCGGTCCTGGTTTGGTGGTTAATCACGTCGCCAACAGTTATCTGGGTGCGTTTGGCGGAATCATGGCGATTATCGCAGTTGCGGTCTTCCCTATTACGTCTGGCGATACGGCGTTTCGCTCGCTGCGCTTGACCGTGGTGGACGCATTCAACATCCCACAGAGTGTGCGTAACCGCTTGTTACTAGCGACGCCTATTCTGGCCATCGCTTACTTTATGACCAAGCTCGACTTTTCGTTGATTTGGCGCTATTTCGCATTCTCAAACATGTTGTTATCAACCAGCGTATTGTGGCTGGCGACTAAGTACCTGTTTGACCGCGGTACCTTCCATTGGATTGCGAGCATACCAGCGGTTATCGCTACCGGTGTGACTACCTCTTACATCATGACCGCTGCGATTGGGTTTAATTTGTCAAGCGATTTTGGTAAGCCTATTGGCGCTGCTGTTGTCGCTATCGGATTAGTTTTGTTGGTGATTATGCATAATAAGCACCAATCGGTTCCTGCCTGATTGGTGCGCGTTTTTAAACGTAATATGACACGTTAAAGAAAGAATCGCGGCCGGCGAGCAGGTGTCGCTGACGATGTCGAAGCGCTGGCAGTTCCCTATGCGGGCCACTATGCCGCCCGCCCCTCGCCTGCTTCTTCATAGGTGCGCCCGTCACGAATGTGATAAATCCGCCGGAAAGTCGGAATGATCTTCTCGTCGTGGGTAACGACGATGATCGCCGTAGCGAAGCGCTGCGCCATCTCGTTCAGGATCCGGACGACAGCCAAGGCGCGCTCGCTGTCCAGCGGCGCCGTCGGCTCGTCGGCGAGGATGATCGGCGGCTGGTTGACCAGGGCACGGGCGATCGCCACGCGCTGCTGCTCGCCGCCGGAGAGCTGCGCCACCGGTGCCCGGGCGCGATGCCCGACATCGAGCGCCGTCAACATCGCCCGCGCCCGCTCGCGCGCACTGGCGTTGGACACACCGGCCAGCATCGGCAGCAGTGCAACGTTGTCGGTGACATCGAGGAAAGGAATGAGATACGGCGCCTGAAAAACGAAGCCGATGCGATCGCGACGCAAGGCGCGCAGATCGGCCACCTGCCAGCCATTGTCGTAGATCGCCTCGCCGGCCAGCGCCATTCGCCCGGCGCTGGGCTCGATCACCGCACCCAGGCACTTGAGCAGCGTGCTCTTGCCCGAGCCACTGGGGCCGATCAGCCCGACGACCTCGCCCGGCTGGACGATCATGTCCACGCCCTTCAGGGCATCAACCGCTGCATCGCCGACGCCGTAGCGCTTGGTCAGGCCGCTGATTTCGATCGCCGCGGGCATCTACCCCCCGATCGCCGTTGCCGGATCGACGCGCAGCGCGGCGCGGATGGCGACGACGCTCGCCAGCGCACAAATCGCCAACACCAGCAGCGCACCGCGGACGGCATCGCCGGGCAGCAGCAGGACGTACTTGGGGAAGATCGGCGCCCACAGCGTGGCCGCGGTTCGGCCGACGATAAAGCCGATCGCACCGAGGCCAAGCGCCTGCTGCAGGATCATCGCGGCGATGGTCCGGTTGCGTGCCCCGATCAGCTTGAGCACGGCGATCTCGCGCACCTTGTTCAGGGTCATGGTGTAGATGATGAAGGCGACGATGGCCGCACTGACAATCGCCAGGATGACCAGGAACATGAAGATCTGCTTCGCCGACGTGGCGATCAGCTTGGCGACGAGGATGTCGTCCATGTCGGCACGCGTATAGGCTTCCAGATGCTTCCAACGCCTGATCTCGCTGGCGACGAGCGCTTCGTCGGCGTGCGGTGCGAGCCGCAGCATGACGACGTTGACCGTCCGGCTGCTGGCCTGGCTGGCTTGTACGGCTTCGAGCAGTCCCGGTACACCGGGACGGTTGAACGCCGGATTGGCCGCCGTGCGCGCACGTTCATTGACCAGCGCGTCGTTGTCCTTGAGAAACTGTACTTCCTGGGCATCGCGCAGCGGCACGAAGACCATCGGGTCGCCAGCCGACGACACCATGCGGCGGGTCAAGCCAACCACTGTGTACTCGTGCCGCCGGATGCGGATGCGCTGCCCGAGACGGAAGCCGGTCTTGATATCGGCGATCGCCTCGTAGTGCGAGCGCGTAATCGGACGGCCGGCGACGAGGTAGCCGGGTTCGCCGGGGTGCCCGGGCTGGAAGCCGACGAGCATCACCCGTACATCCTTGCCCTGGTCTTCGATCTGCATCGTCAGATAGGTGACGTTGCCGGCCTCGGCCACCCCCTTGACGCCGAGCAGCGCGCGATAGGCGTCGTCGCGTACGTTCGAGGGTTCGGCGTAGGGGCCGAGCGTATCGCGTTGCACGACCCACAGATCGGCACCGCCGTTGCTCAGCAGCACGCGTCCGTCGTCGACCAGGCCACGATAGATTCCCGCCATCGACAAGGTCACCCCGATCAGCAAGCCGAGCCCGATGCCGGTGAACAGAAACTTGCCCCAGCCATTGAGGATGTCGCGGCCGGCCAGATTGATCATCGTCCTGAACTTACGCTAGCAACGCTTTCTGCGCTGGCGACGATGGCGGCGACGACCTTGACTTTCGCGTCGGGCCGCAAGGCCTGCTCGCTGTGCACGACCATTTCGTCACCCCTGTCCAGGCCTTCCAGGATCTGGCTGCGACCATCCAGGGTGGTGATGCCGACGGCTACCGGGCGGAAGACGACGTGCCCGTCCCTGACTTGCCAGACGCCGTCCTGCTGATCGATGCGTTTCACCGCCGCTGCCGGCAGCCAATGCGCGTCGGCCAGTTCGGCGGTGGCAATCGTCACCTCGACCAGGTCACCGATCGAGAGCGTATCGGGACGCGCCGTGAAGCCGACATTGACGATCCGCTCCTCGGTCACCGCGTCACTCTGCCAATCGACGCGCTGGACCTCGCCCGGGTAGACACGCCCGGCCTCCGCGCGCAGGACGATCTCGGCGGCCTGCCCGACGCGTACGCCGCCCGCCTGCCCCTGGTCGATGCGCGCCTTGACCCACAGGCTGGCCGGATCGATGAGCTGCAGCACCGCCTGTCCGGCAACGATCGTCGATCCCGGCTCGACCAGCCGCGCGCTGACAACGCCATCGACGGGACTCGTCAGGCGCGCCTGCGCACGCAGCTTGCCGACGCCGGCGACATCGGCCAGCGCACGTTCGTGATCGCGCCGCGCCGCGGCCAACTGGGATCTACTGGCCTCAACCGCCGCCGTCGCGGCATTGGCTTCCTGCCGCTTGGCGTCGGTCGCCTCCTGGCTGACGAAACCGCGCGCCCGCAGTTCGGCGGAACGACGCGCGCTGGCAACGGCAAGCTGCGCGCGGCTCTGCGCTTCGGAGAGCTGGGCTTGCGCAGTACGCACCGCGCTCGCTGCACGTTGTGCGGCGAGTCGGCTGCTGGCGACACGATCGTCGAGGTCGACCGGATCGAGCTCGGCGAGCAACTGGCCAGCCTTGATCACATCGCCCTGGTCGACCAGCACGCGCGCCACCCGACTGGCCATCGTCGGGCCCAGCGCGTAGCTGCGGCGCGCCTCGACCGTTCCGATACCAAAGGTACTGGCTACCAGCGGCCCCTGCTCCACCCTGGCCAGCGTCACTTTGGTCGGCGCCAGCGGTCCCTGGCTGGTCGCCAGCCAGCCGAGCAGAAGAACGACTGCCACGACGAGCGCGCCGAATACACCCTTGCGCGGCACGCGCACGTTCATCGTCCGTCCCGCCCGCGATAGCCGTCGAGCAGCAAGGGAAACATCTGCCGCGCACGCGCCATCATTCCCGCCTCGCTGCCGGCAATGGCCGACTCGATCACCAGGCCCTGGATGGCACCAATGAACAGCACCGGTGCCAGCCCGGGATCGAAATCGGCGGGAAGCTCGCCAGCGCTCCTGGCTGCGGCGAACAACGAGGCCAGCCGTTCACGGTAGCCCGAGATCATCGTCCGGACCTCGGCGCGGACGGGCGAATCGTCAGGGTATTGCAGTTCGTGAAATAGCGCGCGGGGAACGCCGGGGTTGGCCGCAATGAAGGCCACGTGCGCGAAAAATGTGGCCTCTATTTTTGCCAGCGGCGAGCTTGGCTTCGCTATCGCCGTCGCCAGCACCGTAGCCAGCGATTCACGTACCCAGGCAAAGACCGCCATCCAGATCGCTGCCTTGTCCGGAAAGTGGCGGAAGATCGCGCCCTGGGTGACGCCGATGCGATCGGCGATGGCCTGCGCCGTGATCGCCTCCGGACCGCGTTCGCGGGCCAGTACCAGGACCGCAGCGACGATCTCGCGCTGCCGTTCATCGCTGTTCAGACGCTGGCGGGGTGTCGTCTGGAGTGTGGTTGGAGTATCCATAGCGGGCGCGTACTTGAATTATTGTTAGTAAGTGCTTACTATCGTATTCAAGCCGTGCCCGTTTGGCAAGCGCTTAAGTCACAAGGAGGACGCGATCGTGAAGTTTCCCGACTTTTTTGAATCTGCACCGCGAATTACCGTTCGCGACCCGCTGGCCCGATTCCTCGGCGCCGCCGAGGAAGGCGTCATCGAGTACAGCTACGGCGACGCAGTCAAGCTCGCCGGGCATTCTTGCCCGACCGTCGCCGCCGCCTATCTGATGACCCGTGCTGCAATGCGCGCGCTCTACCCCGCCGCGTTTCCCGAGCGCGGCAGCATCCGCGTCGAGCTCAGTGATGATCACCTCGCAGGGGTCACCGGCGTCATCGCCAATGTCGTCAGCCTGCTTACCGGCGCGAGCAATGACAGCGGCTTCAAGGGAATCGCGGGGCGCTTTGACCGGCGGGGCTTGCTGTCATTCGCTGCAGACATTCCCGGCCAGATCCGTTTTACGCGGATAGGCACGGGCGCCGCTGCCATCGTCTCCGCGAGGCTGGAGCGCGTGCCGGGCGATCGTCGCATCGCTTCGCTGTTGCCGCTCTGCGTCGCTGGGACCGCCACCGATGCCCAGTCCGCCTTGTTCCAGTCACTTTGGCAAGACCGGGTTCGCATGCTCCTCGTCGAGCATGCCGACGACCCGGAACTCATCGTCGTCGAACACTGAGGAGAATCCCATGACTATCCAACGCCGCCTGCTCACCGCCACCCTCATCGCTGCCTTTGGCATCGGCGTCCCCGCGTTTGCGGTCGACTCACACCAGCATGCCGCCGGCGAGCCGACCAAGCTGATGCTCGACCACGGCAAGCAATGGGCGACCGACGAACCACTGCGCAGGAACATGAGCGAAATCCGGGCGGCACTTGCCGCGAAAGCGACGGCTATCCACAAAGGGACGCTGACGCCAGACGACTACAAGGCGCTCGCTACTCTGGTTGAAGCGCACGTCGCCAACATCGTCAGCGAGTGCAAGCTCGAGCCCGCTGCGGACGAAAACCTGCACCTCATCGTCGCCGAACTCAGCGCCGGCGCCGACGCCATGCAGGGCAAGGCAAAGGTCACGCCAGCGGCCGGCGCGGTGCAGACGGTCGGCGCCGTAAATCAGTACGGCCGCTATTTCAAGCACCCGGGCTGGAAACCAATGGACTGAGTTGAGCCTTGAGCGGAAGCAGACCGCTGCGCTACGACGCTTGTGCCGCGCAGCGCGACCAGCGTGCCGCCTACGACCCGATCCCCGAGAGGCCGCCGACCACCGCGGCAGGCCTTCCGCTTCGGATGGGGACCACTTTAGGCTTCCAGCACAAGCTCAAGCAATACGGCATGACGTGCTTGATGAGTCGGAAAGGCAATTGCTGGGACAACGCGCTGATCGAGGGTTGGTCCAGGTGGCTTCGTGTCTAGAGCGGCAAGGGTTGCGCCTCTTGCCGCTCGCTTTGCTGCTTATCGGTACACCTCGCGGCGGTTGCCGATCCGCACAACCAGGATGCGCAAAGCGCCGTCCTCAATGTTGGCAATCACGCGGTAATCCCCCACGCGATATTTCCAGTAGACGCCAAGGCGCGAACCCTTGAGGGCTTCGCCAATGCTGCGCGGGTCATCCAGTGCGGCGACACGCTCATGCAGAAAAGCCAGGATTCGACGGGCATGTTGAGGGTCGATCTTGCCTAACTCGTGCTCGGCTGCCGGGTCAAGTTCAACCTTCCATGCCATAGCGTTTCATCACTTCCTCAAGCGGCACAGTCCGAGTCCGCCCGGCGCGAATGTCGATCATGCGTTGCTCGGCCAGGTACAAATCTTCAAGGTCGTCGAGGTATTCGCAAATCGCCTCGGTGATGTAATAGCTTTTGGTGCGCCCGGTCTGCGCGGCCAGGTTCTTCAACCTGTCTTCCACGTCGCCAGGCAGGCGGATCGAGAGAGCCATAGCACTATCTCCTAGGGTTGATGTGATACAAGTATCATGAAAAACCGAAAGAGGTGCAAGCCATTTGGGCTGTTTGGGGCAGAACAAGTAGTCGTGTCACCGGCCGCCATGTCGATCATGGCAACTCCCACGAAGTGAACAAGATGCTGCGACAACCCGGGGACACCGACGCGTTCAGCGATTGAGCCTTGCTCGCCCTGCGCCGTGACCCGGTCTCCTCCGAGGCAGGGCCCCGCCCGGGCGGCCATTCGTTCCTGGTCACCGCTTGTGTTTTGCTGCTGCTGGCTGATGTCAAAAGCCATTTATGAACCGGCGTGATCTTGTCGAAGGGTTGGACGACCACCCCATGAGCGACCCAAGCCCCCTCCCCGCCGTCCCGGCCGTCGCTTCCCGGCTCCTGACCGCCGAACGCTTCCAGCGCCTGGCGCGACGACCTGGTGCAGCGCGCCTTGAGCGGCATGACCGTCCGCCATCGCCTGGCGGCGCTGTCGTCGCTGTTCGAATACCTGTGCGAGAAGAACGCCGTGACCCACAACCCGGTCAAGGGCGTCAAGCGCCCGCCGGTGGAAAGCTACGCAGGCAAGACCCCGGCCCTCGGCGACCACCAGGCGCGCAAGCTGCTGGACGCGCCCGACGGCGCGTCGATCAAGGGCAGCGCGACCGCGCCCGCGCCCTGCTAGCCACCCTGCTCTATCACGCGCTACGCCGCGAGGAGCTGTGCCGCTTGAAAGTCAAGGACTTCAAGCACGAGCGGCGCGGCGTGCCGCACCTCAAGGTATTCGGCAAGGGCGGCAAGATCCGCTATGTGCCGCTGCACCCTGCTGCCAGCGGCTTGATCGGGGACTATCTTGAGGTCGCAGGGCATGGCGCGGACGATACGGGCGCCCTGTTCCGGCCGCTACGCAACAACTGCACTACTGGTGGACTGGAAAAAGCGATCACGCCTGATGCAGTTTACAAACTGGTGCGGCAAAACTCAGCGGCGCTGGGTTTCACGATCGGGGCGCACGCGCTGCGGGCGACCGCCGCGGCCAACGCGCTTGATCACCAGGCCGACATCGCCAAGGTGCAGGAGTGGCTGGGGCATGCCAACATCGCCACGACCCGAATCTACGATCACCGCAAGACCCGGCCGGAGGACAGTCCGACGTTCAAGGGTGCTTACTAGAGAATGCTCACGTGATTTATCAGTCAGTAGGAGTCATAGCCTCACGAAAAAACGAGCGAGCTCGGACGGCGGATTACTGTCAAGAACCCGTTGTTCGTCTCTGCTAACGCCAGCAGGCTCATGGTGCCGGGTTCCGTTCGAGGACATTTGCGGTTGTTGCACGATCCTCGCACACGCCAAGCCGTGCACGTCGCATGAGCCGGGTCGCCGGCACGAGTGGGCATCGTGTCGTTGCCAATAATCAGGATGCATACACTCCTGCATTCCGCTCCGGGTAGCTCTCATATACGTGCTCGAACACCGCCGAGCATTTCTGGTTGTAGAGTTCTGGCGTATAGGCACGCGGTAGCCCCGCATCGAGCACTCATGTTCTCGCGCACATGCCGTTTCTGCTCGTCATTCAGGCCGTTGCTCAAGGCAAGCAATTCGGCATACAGCACCTCGATGGAGGCGCTGCCGATGTTGTAGCTTTCGATCAGCGCCGCGAACTTTTCGGCGAAGTCTGCCCTTGTGCGATTGAGCTGGATCATCTTGTCCAGTTGGGCGCGGATGGCCGCCTTGAGGGCTTCCAGCTCGGTATTCTTGTGTTTGGATTGCTTGAAGCGCTGCGCCAGTACCGCGAAGTTGATCTTCGCGAGGTCAAGTGCCGGTGGCCCCTCTTGGCGGATTTCGTGACCGATGATCGATTCATCGAGCAGGCCGTTGATCTGCCGCATGACCTGCGAGATGTCGGGCGGGTCCGGGTTCAGCTTGGTGCGGATGGCCTCGGCCAGGGTCGTCAGGCAGGCGGCGCGGCTGGCGAATTCCGCTACCGCCGGGTCGGGCTTCGCGGCGCGGTAGAGCATGCTCACCAGTCGCTCATGGGCCAAGAAGTCGCGGCGCAGCGGATCGGGAGAGATCAGCGCGTTCATGCCGTCCTGAATGCGCGCCAGGCGCTCCATGCTGCCGGCCGCCGCCGCCTCGATTTCGCCCAGCAGCACGCCGTGCATGGCGCAAAAAGCCGTGGCATCGACCACCGCCTTGCGCAGCTCTTCGACCAGTTGCTGCTTGTCCTTGACCGGGCTCTTGCCGTCCTTGCCGGCGCCGTAGATCGCCAGCGCCTTTTCCAGAGAGATGAAGACGTTGGCGTAATCGACGATGATGCCGCTGTGCTTGCCGGGGAAGACGCGGTTGGCGCGGGCGATGCTCTGCATCAGCGAGTGATTGCGCATCGGCTTGTCGAGATACACCGTCGAGCAACTCGGCGCGTCGAAGCCGGTCAGCCACATGGCGCAGACAAACACCAGACGCAGCGGGTCGTCGCTATCCTTGAATTTCTCATCGAGCCGAGGCTGCGACTCGTTCATGCGCTTGCGGTGCGGCTCGATGTCGAGACCAAGATTCTGCATCTGCTTGATTTCGTTCTGCCCCGCCGAGACGATCACCGCCATGTCGGTGCTGTTCAGCACTTTCAGTCGCTGTTTGAGCTCGGCCAGGCGCAGATCGTGTCCTGCCTGTTCTGGCGTCATCTCGCCGCCACGCGACAGATACGCCAGCTCGCCCACTTCCTGCTGCACCCTTTCGGTTTCCGCCGCCCAGTGCCGCTTCACCTTGTCATGCATGCGCAGTGCCGTGGCCTTGTCGATGGACACCACCATCGCCTTGCCGACCGCATTTGCCAGCATTCCGCGGCCGAGGAAATGCCGCACGATGTCCCGTGCCACGCTTTCCAGCCGGTCGTCGCGCGTAATCAGGTGGTATTGCCGCCCCAGCACACGCTCCAGCTTGGCCTCTTGATCCGCGTCGAGTTCGGCGTCCTCGATCACGCGGTAGATGTCTTCGTTCAGGTCGGGATTGACGAGCTGTAACTCCGGCGTCCGGTTCTCATAGAACAACGGCACCGTCGCGCCATCCTCGATGGACTGCTGGAAGTCATAGATCGAGACGTAGTCGCCGAAGACTTCCCTGGTCAGCTCCTCGCCGGCGATCAGCGGCGTGCCGGTGAAGGCCAGGAACATCGCCCTGGGCAAAGCGGCGCGCATGTTGAGCGCCAGTGTGTCGTACTGGCTACGGTGCGCCTCGTCGGTCAGCACGATCACGTCGGAGCGGTCGCAGAGCCGTTCCGGCGTCTGGAACTTGTGCACCAGCGTGAAGACATAGCGATGATTACCGCGCAGCAGTTCGCGCAGATGTGCGCCGCTGGCAGCGTGGCAGGTGTCTCCCTCGGCCTCGGATACCGCAGCCGTGGCCTTGAAAGTCTTGGCAATCTGCTCGTCCAGCTCCACGCGGTCGGTGACGACGACAAACGTCCAGTTGCCGGCCAGCTTGCGCAGCACCTTCTGGGCAAAAAACACCATCGAAAAGCTCTTGCCGCTGCCCTGTGTCTGCCAGAACACGCCGCCGCGCCCGTGGCCCAGCTTGCGCGCCTCGAGCATCTTGCGAACAGCGTTATTGACGCCGAGGAACTGGTGGTTCTGGCTGAGAATCTTGATCAGCCCCGCCTTGTGCTCGGCAAACAGCGTGAAGTTCTCGACCAGGTCGAGCAGACGGCCGGGGTCGCAGGTGCCACGCAGCATCACTTCCAGCGAGACGCGGCGCGCTTCGTCCTCGCGCGCGATGCGCTTCCACTCGAAGAAGCGATCCCACTCCGCCGTGAGCGAGCCGACCCGGCTGTCCGTGCCGTTGGAGGCGATCAGCAGGGCATTGCTCCATAACAGCGCCGGAATCTGTTGCTTGTAGTGGGTGAGGTTCTCGTCGAAAGCGGCCCGTGCCCGCACGCCGGGTTTCTTGAGTTCGATCACCACCCAGGGCAGGCCATTGACGAAACCGACCAGGTCGGGCCGGCAGGTGTAGAGCGCGCCGGTGACGCTGAACTGGCTGACCAGCAGGAAGTCGTTGTTCTCCGGCTGTTCCCAATCGACCACGCGCAGGCGTTCGGTGCATTGGCCACCACTCAGGCCGCCTCGCCCCTGGTCTCCCGCCCCAACGTACCACCGGCGCCAAAGGTTTCTTCCAGCGCCGACACCGTCTGCCAGCTAAGCGCGGCCAACAGACCGATGGCAGGCTGTTCGACGAGCTGGTATTCGCTGTAGGCGTGTTGGCTCATTCTGCGTCGTTCGCTTCGCTGTCACCGATCAGCGCCTGCTCGATATGAATCACCAGCACATTGCGTGACCAGCCGTGTTCGATCGCACGGTGGGCATAGGCGAGGCGCTGCTCCGGGGTCTTCAGCTTGGTGAGCAGCACGAGGTTGTGGCCACAGGGCAATTGTCCAACAGCCTGTTGGACAATTGCCGCATCCGGCCAGGCCTCGGCAAAGGCACGCATGTACATCAGGTTGGCGCGCGAAAACCCCTTGCTGTCCGGAAATGCATTGCGCAGGTCCTGCGCCAGGCGCTCGATCACTTTCGCGCCCCAACCCTCACGGCTCTGACGCTCGAGAATGTCCTGCCCGATCTGCCAGTAGAGCAGCACCAGTTCGCGATTGACCGCCAGCGCCGCGCGCTGCTGGGCCTGGTGGATTCGCGTCTTGAGTTCGGCGAGCCAGGCGGCGTAGTCAGCGGGCAGCGGGGCGATCTCGGGCATGAATCAGTGCTCCAGCGAATTTTCTGTCCGGCTTTTCATTCGGACGTTTTCCACTCAAACAAGAAGTATTGGCAAGACATACACTTGCGGCGTGGCGCCGGCAAGGACTCGAATAAAACGATGGTTACGGCAACGTGCCGAATGGCGAGATGTTCGACGAATTGGTCTTCGCTGCAGGCATGGGCGCTCATGGTCAGACGGCCTCGACTTCGATTTGGCCGGAGAGCAGACGCGGTAGCAGGAGGTCGCGGGTGCGGCGGAGGTTTTTGATTTGGAAGATTAACGCTTGCTGTTTGGCGAGAATGCCAGTCACCAGCCCAGAGAACCTGCCTGCCACTTCGCCGTTCGGAATAGAGGGCGCGGGCCATAGCCTCTAGAATCTTGATGCGCCGCTGGCTGTTCTCGATGAGTTCGTCGTAGGCCGACAGGATGCCAGCGATGCGTTGCTGGACGGGAAGCGGGGGAACGCTGATTTTCACATCCGCAATGCGCGACGGCGCGGTGTGGCGAATCTTTGTTCCGCTGGCTGAGCCTCGAATCTGTTGGCGAACCGGCTTCGAGTTGAACAGGTAGTAAATGAAAAGCCGGTCAGCTTGCTGCTGGTCTCGAATTTGGACGAGACCGAGTCGCTGGTTGTGCAAGTAAACGCCGCTGCGAGGAATGAGTGCGCCGCTACCGAGCAATCCTTCCGCCTGCTCTGTCATTGCGACAATGAGGTCTCCCTTGCTCAGAATATAGTCAGCAGGAATCGGCCCGATGTACCACTTCGCTTTGTCGGCCTTCTCTTTGAACCCGCCTTCCTCAAGGAAATTGCCGGGAGTCAAAACCACGTGTGTGCCGGCGCTGGCGAAGTGAAGGCGAAGCCATGCTTAATTTCAAGCAGGTCGCCAAGTTTGACCGTTGGCCAATTGCTCGCCATCCTCACGCCTCCAGAATCCCCGCCACATTCGCGGCGATGGTCTGCTCCAGGTCCGGCTTTGGCGCCGCGTTCATTTCCCGAACCGCCCCGCCCAGTACGCCGGACGGCGGCGGTGGTGCGCCACGGCGAGCACCGTGATCTGCGTGGGCGTCACGCGATAGATGACATCGAAGGGAAAACGCTTCAGTCCCGCCCGGTGGATATCGGGTGCGGCGATCGTCGGGTAAATGTCCGGGTTGCGGCAAATACGCGCCATGACGGCGTCGAATTCGGCAAGGTAGTCCGCGCCCAAACCGGGCAAACGGTTCTGGTAAAAGGCGACGCTGTCATGATGCTCATCAAACGCATCCGGGTGAAACTGGTAGTTCATTTCAAAAGCAAGCGAACCGCAGCGCTGGCTTCTTCGGCAGAAATGGCTTTAACCGATCCGTTGTCAATTTCCGCCGAGCGCCGAAGCGCTTCGATCCGCCATGCCTCGGCGATTTCATCCTCGCCTTGCTCTTCAAGACTGAGCAACAACTTGTGGGCCAGTTCGGCGCGTTGCTGGATGGGTAAACGCAGCGCGGCTTGTTCGAGCATTTCGGTTTTCATCGGCTCTCCTTCATGACAACAGCGATGCGACATTTTGCGCGATACGGGTCTGCAACTCCAGCGCCTGGGCGTTCAGCACTTCCAGTTCCTCGTTCAGGGTTTCGAGCTGTTCCTTGAAGTCCTCGTCGCTCACGTCTTCGCCCGGCACGACGCCGACGTAGCGGCCGGGGTTGAGCGACCAACCCCGAGCTTCGATCTCGGCCAGCGTTGCGGCCTTGCACAGGCCGGGCACGTCGCGGTAGCGGGGTTCCCCCTCTCCCCGGCCCTCTCCCGCGAGGGGAGAGGGAGAGAACGTTTCCTTGAGCCTGGCCGCCGTCTCGCCATCACCGACTTTCAGGTCTAGCGCTTCGCCGCGATAGAGGCGGACGAGGTTGGCGATGAAGCCGATCTGCGCCGGAGTCCATTCGCGGTGGGCGCGATCCACCTGCCGGTAGATGTGGCGGGCGTCGATGAAAAGCACGGTATCGGCGCGTTTTGTCCTGGCCTTGCCCTTGTCGAAGAACCATAGCGTGCAGGGCAGCGTGACGGTGTAGAACATGTTCGGGCCGACGGCGACCATGACGTCAACCGCCCGTGCCTCGATCATCTTCTGCCGCAGTTCCTGCTCCGAAGAGCGGGCATCCGAGGCCGAGTTGGCCATGACGAAGCCGGCGCGACCGGTGGCATTGAGCGCCGAGTAGAAGAGCTGAATCCACAGATAGTTGGCGTTGTCGGTGCGTGGCAGACCAAAGGGAAACCTTCTGCCGGTGCCGACCATGTCCTTGAGCCGTTCCTTGTCCACCGCATTGACGTTGAAGGGCGGATTGGCGAGGACGAAGTCGAACTGGCCGGTGGTGGCGTGCGGGTCGTCGTAGTAGCTGTTGATGTTGCCGCCGTGTTTGATGTCGCCTTCCAGCCCATGCACGGCGAGGTTGAGGCGGCACAGTCGGCCGGTTTCGTCGGTTTTTTCGACACCGCAAATGGCGAGTTCGGCGGCGGGGTCACCGGAATAGCCCTCACCCCCAGCCCCTCTCCCCGAGGGCGAGGGGAGCTGGTGCTCGGCGACGAAGCGCGCCGATTGCACGAACATGCCGCCGGAGCCGCAGGCGGGGTCGAGGATGCGGCCGTGGAAGGGCTCGATGATTTCGGCGTGATAGGCGGCGGGTTCATCGACCCGGCTGCCTCGACGGAAAGACTCGCGCGATGACGCGTCGGCGGCTTCGAGCTTGCGGCGCTGAATGGTGAAGCGCACCTCGGCAAAGCGCAGGAAAATCAGGCCGAGGATGGGTCCGAAGTATTCCTGCGCTTTCAGGCCGGAGTTGGCGCGGAACTGGTCGGCGGCATCCCACAGCCGCTTTTCGAGCGTGGCGGAGGCGGTGTCTTTTTCGGAGGGAGCGATCCAGAGCATGGTCAATCGGCTTTCATGACTTCAAGCCTGCTGTCCTGGGCCATGCGGGCGCCGTCGGGAGCCATGACCGCATCGCGGCGCCCAGCCTTCACCTTCTCGACCTCCCTGCCCGGCTCTTTCAGCCGGGCTCCGATCTTGATGTGGGAAAACACTTCGTTGGTCTGTGGCATCGATCGATCCTGATAATCTTGTTCTTCGTTCTTCTATGTTCTTGCGATGTCTGCGCCGATTGAAGCGCCGAGCCCCCTGCCGTGCTCCACGACTATCGTCGCTTGCCTGCGCCTTCTCCCCGTTTCCGTGATAGCACTCAGTGCTAACGCATGGCAAGCTAAAAGGGGTCTGCTCAGGCAACGGAACATATCGACGTCAGGCTATTGGCATGATCTCGCCAGGAGCCAGGCGAGGATTCGGAGAGGTCGTGCGCTGAGTGTCGTTTTCAGAAGGCGACTGCGCGGAATATCAGGAGTCGGCTGCACCGCCGGAACTGGCCGCCTGCAAGGCGGCGTAGAGGGCTGTTTTCCCGATCTTGAGGCGTGCGGCGGCCTCTCGGACGTTCAGCCCGTTGGCGATTTGCTCTCGTGCCCGCTGCAACTTCTCGGCGGTTACCACCGGCTTGCGTCCGCCCTTTCGACCGCGAGCGGCGGCAGCAGTCAGCCCGGCTTTTGTGCGCTCGCGGATCAGGTCCCGCTCGAACTGGCCCAATGCGCCGAACACGTGGAAGATGAGCCGCCCGCCTGACGTGGTGGTGTCAATGGCCTCCATCAGCGAACGGAACCCAATACCACGCGCTTCCAGTGCGCCTATCGTTTCGATCAAATGCGGCAGGGAGCGCCCGAGCCGATCCAACCTCCAGACGGCCAGCACGTCGCCATCACGCAGATAGGCCAGCGCGGCAGCCAAACCGGGGCGATCGGCCTTGGCCCCGGAAATCGTGTCCTCGAAAACGCGCTCACAGCCCGCCTTGCGCAGCGCATCCGTCTGCAAGGCGGTGTCCTGCTCCGCCGTCGATACCCGCGCATAGCCGATCAGCGCCATTGCCGCCCCTGTTGTCCGTCATTCCGTCCGCTTATCATAGTGTCCGACAACTCATTACACAAGCACGTTGTCGGACACTGTCCGGCATGGCCGTCTAATGATCGTTTGACGGACATTGACTGTAAGGCATTTTTGCATTACTCTGCAAAGCGTCAACCTACGAGATTGCGAGGGCACAGCACCATGACCACATTGACTGTTACCGCACGGGGACAAGTGACGTTTCGGAAGGACGTACTGCAACACCTCGGCATCAGGCCAGGCGACAAGATCGAGCTGGACTTACTGCCAGATGGTCGGGGCGTACTCAAGGCGGCGCGGTCCGCTGGGACGATATCCAGCTTCGTCGGCCTGCTCGCGGGCAGGACGCAGAAGGTTGCCACCATCGAAGAAATCAACGAGGCGGCGGCGCTTGGATGGGCAGGCAAGAAATGAAGGTCGCAGTCGATACCAATGTCCTTGTGCGTGCTGTTGTGTGCGACGATCCCGTACAAGCGAACGTTGCCGCGACAGTCCTGACCGACGCCGAGTTGATCGCGGTAGCAACGCCGTGCCTATGCGAATTTGTTTGGGTGCTGCTCCGGGTATATGGCTTCCAGCAAGCCGACGCGGCCGGCGCGATCCGGGCACTACTTGCCGCTGCGAACGTGGAAGTGAACCGGCCCGCCGTGGAGGCCGGCTTGCTGGTGCTCGACGCGGGCGGAGATTTTGCCGATGGCGTTATTGCCTACGAGGGCAATTGGCTTGGCGGGGAAACCTTCGTTTCCTTCGATAAGAAGGCGGTGGCACTTCTCACGGCTCAAGGGCAATCAACGCGCCTTTTGTGACGGACATGAGCATGAACGAATTCCGCCGACTGGCCGCGAAGATCGACCAGCACATGCAACAGCTTGCCGCCCAGGGCGTCAGCGAGGCCCATGCCGTCATCAATCGCATGATGGGGTACGTGCCTGACCTGCACAGGATATGGGTCGGCACGACCGACCAGCAACTCATGGCGCTGTCCCGCGAGTTCCCAGGGTTCTACCGCTACGCCCGCATCATGGAAGAGGCGTCCGAAGCCGAACGCAACAAGGCATCGCGGCCCTATGACGGCATGGCCGAGTTCTCCGAACAGCACAAGCAAATGGGAGCGCAACTGCTGACCACTGCGGCCACGCTTGAGCGCGGCTACCAGGCATTTCGTGCGAGCGGCAACCTGCAAGTCTTCCGGCCTCAGCTCGACGAGCTGGGCCGACTGCATCGGCAATGGCTGTCCGACCTGGACGCCTTCAAAGACTCGCTGCGTGCGCAGGGCGCAGAACCCAAGGTGCTGGAATACGTGAACGAGGTGTTCGGCCGCCTGGTCGAGCACATCAAGCAGCTTGCCGGGTGATCGCCGGAATTTCCGGCGGTTCCGGCTTCGTCGCGCCGTGCATTGGACTTCTGAGCAATCCCAGCCCCTCGCGGCGTTTCGTGCATAGAACTCCTGACCTTTGACGGTCAGAAGTCCGCTGCACACACGGCGGCCAGCCCAATGAACTGGTGCAGTCGTCTTCTGAAAATGACACTCACGCTGTCACATAATCGAACGTATATGTGACAGGTGAAGAGATGTTGATCGGCTACATGCGGGTATCAAAGGCGGACGGTTCCCAATCCACTGATCTGCAGCGCGATGCATTGATCGGCGTCGG
>QPGA01000119.1 GCA_003332265.1 Candidatus Accumulibacter meliphilus | reverse complement strand
CCCGCGTGCCGGCTGGACCGACGGTGTTTTGAGAGCAGGAGGAAGGGCGCCGTTTGTCAGAATCGGCCTATTAAGGAACAGCAAATGCTTATGTGGCCTCAAATTGGAGCTTCGCTCCCACTGGGCCGAATACTGACTGTTTGTGGACGACGATTACCATGTCAAAACCGCTCGTGTTCGAGAAGCCCGGCCCACAAGCCGGTACGCCGGCCGCAGGATTTGCGCTCTGGGCCCTGGGCTTTCGACCGTTCTACCTGCTGGCCAGCATCTTCGCAGCGCTCTCGATTCCGCTCTGGGTCGGAATCTATGCAGGTTATCTGCCGACACCATTTGTATCCGGCCTCATCTGGCACGGCCACGAAATGCTCTTCGGCTACACGCTGGCGGTGATCGCCGGCTTCCTGTTCACGGCCGGCCGTAACTGGACCGGACAGCCGACGCCAACAGGCGTAGCGTTGCAGGCGTTTGCCTTGCTCTGGGTCGCCGGTCGGGTCCTGATGCTGACGCCTTACGCAATGGCGGCAGCGCTGGTCAATGCCGCCTTCCCGATAGCCGTTGCGATCGCTCTTGCCATCCCTTTGTGGAGGAGCCGCAACCGGCGCAACTATTTTTTTGTCGCGCTGCTCATGCTGCTCGGCATGGCGGTTCTGGCGATCCACCTTTCCTGGCTCGGAATGCTGGCCTGGCCCGAACGGACGAGTTTGCAGGCCGGACTTGATGTGGTGCTGTTCATCATCGCCGTAATGGGCGGACGCGTCATTCCGATGTTCACCAACAATGGCATTCCGGGTACGCAAGCGACTCGCCATCCACTTGTCGAAAAAACCGCGCTCGCAAGCCTGCTCGTCCTGCTCGTCGCTGACGTTGTGCCTGCACCGGCCGCCGTGATCGTGACCGTGGCCCTGGTCGCGACCGTTGCCCACGCCGTCCGGCTCTATCTCTGGCAGCCGTGGCGAACGGCTACGACGCCGATGGTGTGGGTGCTGCATGCGGCTTACGCCTGGATTGTCGTCTACCTCGTGCTGCGCGCGCTGGCGGCGCTCGGGCTCGTCGCCGAACCGCTGGCGCTGCACGCGCTGACAATTGGCGCCATTGGCAGCATGACCATCGGCATGATGACGCGCACCGCGCGCGGCCACACCGGTCGTCCGCTGCTTGCCGATCGCTACGAGGTCACGTGCTACGTCCTCGTGCAGTCTGCCGCGCTGATTCGCGTCTTCGGCGGCATGATCGTGCCCGACGCCTACCTGATCACGGTCAGCGCCTCGGGGATTTTCTGGTCGCTGGCATTTGCACTCTACGCGATTCGCTACTGGCCGGTACTGTCACGGGCACGGCTAGACGGAAAACCCGGCTAGCCTGTTTCTTCCCTCGCTTGAAGGCGAGGGACAGGTCATTCCGCGCAGCTGCACATCAATAGCCGCCCGTTCGCACGGTAGAATCGAGAATAGTTGACCAGTGTCAACAACTATTCGGCGGCTGAGGCGTAAATCGACACCTCGGCTTGGCGTTTTGCCGGCCGCACGACCAAACACGGAGGATCCAGGAAGATGACGACTCATCGCAAATTGCGTAGTACCGCCCTATTGCTTGCCGCTTCTTTGCCATTGGCCTTGGGCAGCGCCTTTGCACAGGAGGATGCCAAGAAACCGATTTCACAGGTCGAACAGAACTATCAGGCCGGCGATTCGTCGCCGGTCGGCGATGCGGCAATGCACCAGAACATCAACCCCAAGGCGCCTCCGATGACCAAGGAGGAATTCGAGAAAGCCAAGAACATCTACTTCCAACGCTGCGCCGGTTGTCACGGCGTGCTGCGCAAGGGGGCCACCGGAAAACCTCTGACTACGGACAAAACGCTGGCTAGCGGCACCGAGTACCTGAAGGTCTTCATCCAGTATGGCTCACCGGGTGGGATGCCGAACTGGGGTACTTCCGGGGAACTGACCGAAGCCGAAGTCGACATGATGGCGCGCTACGTCCAGCAGGAACCACCGGTGCCGCCCGAATGGGGAATGAAGGAGATGATGGCCTCGCTGAAGATCAACGTCCCGCCCGAGCAGCGACCGACCAAGAAGATGAACGACCTGGATCTCGACAATCTCTTCTCCGTCACCCTGCGCGATGCGGGAAAAATCGCCCTGATCGACGGCAAGACCAAGAAGATCGTCAAGATCCTGCCGACCGGCTACGCCGTACACATTTCGCGGATGTCGAAATCCGGGCGCTACCTGTACGTGATCGGTCGCGACGCGCGCATCAATCTGATCGACCTGTGGATGCCGGAGCCGACCAACGTCGCCGAGATCAAGGTCGGTCTCGAAGCGCGTTCGGTCGAAACGTCGAAGTACAAAGGCTACGAAGACAAGTACGCGATTGCCGGTACCTATTGGCCGCCGCAGTTCGTGATCATGGACGGTGACACGCTGAAGCCGCTGAAGATCGAATCGACGCGCGGGTCAACCGTCGATACACAGGAATACCATCCGGAACCGCGCGTGGCGTCGATCGTCGGTTCGCACTACAACCCCGAGTTCATCGTCAATGCCAAGGAAACCGGCAAGATCATGGCCGTCAACTACTCGGACCTCAACAATCTCAAGATGACGATCATCGACGCCGCACGTTTCCTGCATGACGGGGGCTTCGACTCGACGGGTCGCTATTTCATGGTCGCCGCCAACGCCTCGAACAAGATCGCCGTCGTCGATACCAAGGAAGACAAGCTCGCAGCGCTGGTCGACGTCGGCAAGATCCCGCATCCTGGACGCGGCGCCAATTTCGTGCATCCGAAGTTTGGTCCGGTATGGGCGACCAGCGACCTCGGTGACGAGTTCATCAGCCTGATCGGCACCGACCCGATCAAGCACAAGGCGCAGGCGTGGAAGGTCGTGCAAACGCTCACGGGGCAGGGAAGCGGCTCCTTGTTCATCAAGACGCATCCCAAATCGACCAATCTGTGGGTCGATACACCGCTCAATCCGGAAGCCAAGATCAGTCAGTCGGTCGCCGTCTTCGACATCAAAAACCTGGACAAGGGTTTTGAAATCCTGCCGATCGGTGATTGGGCCGACCTTGGCGACGATGGCGCCAGGCGGATTGTGCAGCCCGAGTACAACAGGGCCGGCGACGAGGTCTGGTTCTCGGTGTGGAGCGCCAAGGACAAGAATTCGGCGCTGGTTGTCGTTGACGACAAGACGCGCAAGCTGAAAGCAGTGATCAAGGATCCGGAGTTGATCACACCGACCGGCAAGTTCAACGTCTTCAACACTCAGCACGACGTCTATTGATCGATTGATGCAGGAGAATGCGGGGGCCAGCTGGCCCCCGTTTTTCTTGCGTTTGGCTGGTCCCGATACCTGCCTTCCCCGTGAGGCTACCCCATGGGAACACAACCGAGGCACGAAGTCGATGGAAGGAGAATTGCCATGAGAACCGATACTGATGTGCGTGCGCGCATCGACACCAAGACAAAGACGCGCGCCGTCGTCGCGCTCAAAGCAATGGGCCTGTCCGTTTCGGACGCTATTCGCTTGTTGATGGTGCACGTGGCGGATGAGCGCTGCTTACCGTTTGAGGTCAATCTGAAAAGCGTGAAGAAGCGCAAACGGCAGCCTGTGGCCAGCGCTTCGACCACACAGCGCGCCGCAAGAGAATAGCTCATAAAGATTTCCGTTCCGCCGCACTCCAAACCATGAAAATCCAGATCGTTTCGGACATCAATCTCGGCCTCGCGCCATGCGCCCTTCCGAACGTCGGTGCAGACCTGCTGATTCTCGCGGGGGATATTCACCGTCCGGTCGAAGCATTGCGCTGGGCAAGAGAGTTGCCAATCCCGATCATTTATGTACCTGGCAATCACGAATACTACGGCTCCAGTTTGCCGGCGACGGACCGCCTGCTCAGAGAACTCGTTCAAGACAGCAACGTGACCCTGCTCAATTGTGCTGAAAAGCGCATCGGCGACCTGCGTGTGCTCGGAGCAACGTTGTGGACTGATTTTCTCCTTTATGGGGATGGCCCTGAACGTGAAAAAGCGATGGACGAAGCCAAGCGTTTCAGCCGGGACTTCAGCCGCATCACTGTGGATGAAGAAGGGCTTGAAACACTTTCGCCGGAGCACTGCGCAACGCTCTTCATGCAGCATGCAAACTGGCTGGAGGCCCGGCTCGCTGAACCCTTCGATGGCGAAACGGTCGTCGTGACCCACTTTGCGCCTTCGGCCGGCAGTGTCGCGCCGCGTTTTGTCGGATCGCTCCTGAACGCCTGTTTCGTCTCGAACCTGGATGCGCTGGTCGAGAGGAGTGGCGCCGCGCTGTGGGTGCATGGCCACACCCACAACAGCTGCGATTACCACATCAAGCGCACACGAGTACTCGCCAACCCGCGCGGTTACGTGAAAGACGGCAAGGCTGAGAACTCAGCGTTCGACCCCGGGCTGACGGTAGGGGTGGGCTGTGTTCGCCAAGACCAGGTCAAGCTAGCGATTTAGGACGAGCGTGGAGTTCATGGGGGTACGACACCGCGAAGGCTCGTCATCTGGCTGGTAGCAGCCTGTCCGACTCAACGCCGGCTAATCCGGCGCGTTTCACCATGTGGCACAAAAAAGCCAGATGTGTCTAATTTCCAGGCATTCCGGAGGGTTTTCCCCTGATCTTCCCGACTGCAGGCGCAATACGGCCGGGAAGGCGGCAGCGATTGTCGGCAAGGTCTCGGTCAGAAACATATCCCAGTTATGCGCCTCACCGACTTGCCAGGCCAGCGCTGCCGGCGTTTCACACGGCAGAAGCAAGCGCCATCTTGATGCGTTTCAGGCCTTCATCAACGCTTTCCGCCAATTTGATCGCATTTGGATCAGTGGAGCGTTTCTCGGTCGTCCATTCGCAGAAAGACGCCATTAGCGCCGCTCTTTCGGCGGAGAGCTTCGAGTCGGTCAAGCCGGCCTCGATGATGGGGATCAGGCCAGCCGCTGCCCGGAGACGATTGAGTTCCGGGGTTGCGGGAGGAATTTGTTTCGACATCTCTTGACCCTAACGAGGAGCCGCGCAGCCCGATAGGCTGGCTATTTTCAATGGCCGAATATTCATGGCTTAGGGTGCGCTTTTCTTCCGTTTCGTGAGCAAAACCATTGCTGAGTGCCCGTGAAAGCCCGCACACATCGAGAGCTGAGTGGTCATTGTCAGCCAGCGAGTTCGCGCAAGCGATCTCGCCGTCGGGGGGAGCCTAGCGGCGGGGGTCTGCGCAGGCACAGTCCCCAGCAAGCCGCCACCGACCGCCTTGGTGGCTTCCTCTGCCTTGCTGCGGCCGGGGTATTCCCTGGGTGGCTTCCAGATGCTGATCGTCGTCGCCGGCGATCAGGATGGGATTGTCCGGAAACTTTGCATGCAAGGCATTGGCTTGGGTTCCGGGATAGTTCATTTCAGCCACCTGAGGTTGAAAGAAGCGCTTGCAAAAATCGGCGCTGGGCGGGACAGCGTCAAACAGCACGCCCCGTAACCTGGGAACGGCGTGGTCAGGGCACCACCATTCCCGGATACGGACTCAGGTGCATGAGCTTGTAGGTCACCGAGCCCAACAACAGGCTCTCCGTCACGCTCAGCCCGCGGCTGCCGATGACGATGCCGCTACAGTCGAGTCGCTCGGTCAGCGCAATGATTTGCTCGGCGGCCTCGCCCATCACGACATGCAACCGCCAGGGTCGGCTGTTTGCGTCGAGTAGGGCGCGCGCCCGTGCGGTGGCGAACCAGGCCCGCTGCGCGAGTTCCGCTTCCGCCACTTCCGCGTCAAGCCAGGGCTGAACGTTCACAAGATGTAGCACGCAGGCCGTCATCGCACCGCCCTGACTGGCGGCATGGGCGACCGCGCGCAACGCGCTGTCTGAACCGTCGACAGCGACTAGCCAGCGATTCGTTACGGGCGCCGGAAGCAGCGACGCACTATCGAACACCAACCCGACGAGACGGCCATCGGCGTCGCGCTGGCAACTTACGGGGGCAGGAAGATCGCCGGGATGCTGTCTACCGCCAATACCACGTCGCTGGCCGCGATCAGGATCAGCGCGAGAAACATCGGGGGCGCCTACAGGATGCCGTTCTGGCGGACGAAGAAGGATTCGCCGTGGAGGGTCGGCGTGCTGCGCAGATGCCCGCGCAGCCAGCGTAGTAGCGAGATCTTTTCCAGGTCGGACGCGTGCTCGGCAAAACGGCCAGAACGGTGGCGGGTTCCACCGGCACTGCGCAGAAGTCGACCGGGGAATCGAGTAGATCATGGCAGCCTCCTTTCGAAATAGGCCAAGTTCAAAAATCGAAGGTCGCCAGAACGAACGCCGCGTGGCGACCACGGCAACCGGTCGAATGGATTCGACCGCGCCGATTGAGATCGGTGACGGCGGCGGCCAAGGCTTCGCTGCTCGCATCAACGCCGTGCAACGCGGCCAGCTTGCGCACGTTAAGACACGTATGTTGATGCAGCTTGCGCAATATCGACTGTGGCGAAACTAGTTCAGCGCTCATTTCCATCCTCCAATCCACAACCAGCAAAAGAGCCATACATCCAACGTGGGCGCTCGAATTGCTTTTTCGCGTGTTTCAACGACGTTGCGTGTGCGGCGATTTCCGCGCGCTGCGTTGCTCGCCAAACGTTCCTTCAAGACGACAATTGTGTGTCGCAAGCTCACGCCCGGATCGCCCTGATCTGGTCCGACATGGCGCGGCGCAAAACCCTTTCTGGGAACACTAAAACCTCACGCACTCAACACTTTGTTTCTCTATCAAAAGCCGCTAGTGCTGCTCGCTCGACTTCACTGCGATCATCTTAGCCAATCCGGCTGGGTCTTATAAGCCCTTGTGCGGACACCAGACTGTATCTATTCTGGCTACAATAGACGTTCCGATCGAACCTCGCAGGAGAACTCCATGCTCGACCTTAATTTGATGAGGACCTTCGCCCGGGTCGTTGAAGCAGAGAGTTTTTCTGAGGCCGCGCGACGCCTGGAGACGTCCCGCTCCGTCGTGAGTAAAGCGGTTGCCAAACTCGAGAAAGCCCTGGGTGCGCGCCTGCTCAATCGCACCACTCGACATCTGAGCCTCACCGAAATTGGTGCCGCGGTCGCCGAGCATTGCACGCGCATGCTCGATGAAGCCGTGCAGGCGGAGAAACTCGTCGCCAGCCTGAATACCGAACCGCGAGGCGTCCTGCGCGTCAGCGCCTCGGTCGCCTTCGGCACGTTGCATGTTGCGCCGGCGCTGGCCAAGTTTCTACCGCGCCATCCGCAGCTGGCGATCGACCTGACGATCACCGACCGCTGGGTGGACCTGGCCGAAGAGAGCTACGACGTCGCCATCCGCGTGACGCGAGAACCGCCGCTGCACTGGGTGGCGCGCAAACTGGCACCCGTCCGGCGGGTACTATGCGCCACGCCGGAATACTTCAGGGACCGCGGTATTCCGCACGCTCCCGCCGACCTGGTCCGGCACAACTGCCTGGACTACACGCGCTCGGGCGAGCAGGGGCGCTGGCGGTTTTCCGGGCCGGATGGCGATCTGCTGGTACCGGTGAACGGGCCGCTGCACGTCGACGACGACGAGGCGCTGTCGCAGGCCGTGCTCGGCGGCCTCGGCCTCGGACTGCTGCCGACCTTCATCATCGGCAAGGATTTGCAGGAGGGGAGGCTGCTAGCCGTGCTCTCCGATTACATCCCGGTCGACCGTTACGTGTACGCCATGTACCTGCCGACGCGCCACCTGCCGAGCAAGGTTCGGGTGTTCATCGACTTTCTCGTCGAACACATCGGTGTCGATGCGTACTGGGATCGGGCGGGAGAAGCGACGTTCAAAGTGCAAGAGACGCTTGCCACGCTGAAGAGTGGATCCGCTCACGAAACGGAAAAAATCACACGACAAGACACGGCATTGATGCTGAGCCTCCCCGAGCAGCCGCCGGACGCCTTGAATGCACGGACCCGTGAGCAAGCCAGGAACGCGTCATCGTAGCGAAGTTGCGATGACGCCATGCCTGTTACCCCACCTTCACCGCCCTCGATAATCGCAGCTCCCTTTTCTCGACCTGCTGCGGTAGCTCGACACCGTGCACAGCTCATAGGTGAAGCGGCGTTTGCGCTCGATCTCTGCGGGCCCTTTATGGCCGAAGGCGTTGAGCAGCCAGGCAAACAGCACCGGGCGTCGCTCGAGGCTGATGGGCCAGGCATTTCTTCGGTCGGCTCGGCGGAAGGATCAGGCCGCAAACGCGGGGCGCTCGATCCGGGCCTCGCGGATCGGCAGATTGATCACGGCAGCCATGGCGGCCAAGGCCATGTCTGCGTACCACATCCAGCTGTAATCGCCGAACTCCACGACCGCCAGGCCACCCAAGCATGCACCGAGGAAGCCACCGATCTGGTGGGACAGCAGGGTGAGGCCGAACAGCGTGCCGAGATAACGCACGCCAAAGAGCTTGCTGACGATGGCAGCGGTTGGCGGCACGGTGGCCAGCCAGGTAAAGCCGAGACCGGCGGCGAACACGTAGAAGGTCAACGCAGAGGACGGCATGAGCAGGTAAGCGCCAATGAGCAGGACGCGGGAACCGTACATGGCGGCCAGCACGTACTTGCTGCGATAGCGGGCCACACAGGAGCCCGCGTAGAGGCTGCCGAAGATGTTGGCCAGGCCGATGATAGCGAGCGACCAACTGGCGACCGAAGGCGGCAGGCCGCACAGGTCCACCTCGCCTGGTAGATGGGTGACGAGGAAGGCGATGTGAAAGCCACAGGTGAAGAAGCCCAAGTGCAGCAGCAGATAGCTGCGGTCGCTCATCGCGTCGCGGATCGCACGCATCACCCCATGATCCGCTTCCGGATGGGGCGACGGCAGTGCCGCCGCCGGCCGGGTCAGTCGACATACCAGCGGCAGCGCAGCCAGCGCGATCAGTGCCATGGCCCACATCGAGTTGACCCAGCCGGCTGTCTGGATGAGTTTTTGCAGGATGGGGGCGAACAGAAATTGGCCAAATGAACCCCCCGCGTTGATCACGCCCGACGCAGTGCCTCGCGCCTCGACGGGCAGCCGCTTGGCTGCAGCACCGATCAGGACCGAGAAACTGGCTGCCCCCGCGCCAATCTGGGTCATCAGGCCAATGGCGACGACAAGGCCGAAACCAGAATCCATGAAGGGGGTGACGGCACAGCCGAGGGCCAGCAGAAGTACTGCGGCCAGCAGCACCGGGCGCGCTCCGTAGCGGTCGGCCACAGCGCCCGCCACGGGCTGGATCGCGCCCCAGGTAAACTGGCCGATGGCCATGGCGAAACTGATGGTGGCAATTCCCAGACCAGTCGCGCTGTTGATCGGGCTGATGAATAGTCCGAGCGACTGGCGCGTGCCCATCGTGATCATCAGGATGCCGGCGGCCACCAGCGTGGTGAACAGGACCTCGGGGCTGCGCAGAGAGCGGAACATGCGCGGAAGCTCAGACGGAGGCGTGCTGTGAGGAGGCCAGGGTGGCGGCGAGGAGATCCGCCCGGTCACTGCGCCGGCATGGGGTCGCAAAACTCCCAGGGGCGATTCCGGGACTTGGCGAACAGCAGGGCCTGACTGCCGAGGGCGGCATCCGATAGTTTGGTGGTGGAGCGAATCGTGAGATTTTGCTTCTCCACCAGCCGGCGGCAGTCCATGTACAGGTACTTGACTTTCGCAATGTCGCGGCTGGATCGCTCCTCGACCTCGCTCGCCGGAATCCTCGCGTTGGGGTTGATTGCCCGGTAGCTCGCTTCATGCTGCGCCCCCTGGTAATGTCGATTGGGAGCAGGCGATAGGGGATGCCCAATTCCTCTACCAGGATTTGCACCTTGTGCCCATTGAGCGCTGGCCAGCTGTACAAATCGATCATGGCGGTCTCCTTATGCTCGTGATGGGCGTGATTGGCTCCTATTTTTCCACCTTCCCGTGCATGACCATGATTGTTTGCTGCATCATCGCACAGAGGAATTCCTTGCCCTCCTTGACGGCAAAGACCTCTGCCTTGGTCACGATCAGCGTCCGACCGGAACGGACCACTTCGCCTCGGGCGATAAGTTTTTCGCCAGCGGCCGGCGCCATCAGATTCATTTTGTACTCCACGGTCAGCACCGATGCGCTGGCAGGCACCATGGTCATCGCCGCATACCCGGCGGCCGAATCGGCAATCATGCCGACCACTCCCCCATGCACGAATCCGTGCTGCTGCTCTACGCCCGGCCAGTGGGGAAGGTGGATTTCGGTGCGGCCGTGCTCCACGATTGGCAACTTGGCCTGGATGAGGTGCATCGCGTTCTGCAGGTCAAAGCTGGTGCGGACACGTTCGGCGAAGTGTGGGTCGGAAATGTGCACCATGTATCGAGTCTCCAGAAAGGGTTGATTTCAACTGCACGAACTCGGTTACTGCCGACAGACTCACCGGGCTCCGGATTGATCGTGCCGGTCCCTGACGATGCCGCTTGCGAACCTGCATTAGAATTCATGCGTCCGAACTGCTCAACTGAGTTTTTGGGCTCTTCACATGAGCAAAACGAATGTCAGCCACCCTTGCCAAGATACCGTCGATAGACATTTTGCGTGGCTTTGTCGCCGTTGGGCGGCGCATGAGCATCACCCTTGCTGCCCAGGATCTGTTTATGACTCAGTCGGCTGTCAGCAGGCAGATCCATGGGCTGGAAGCAGCTTTGGACATAAAGCTGTTTGAATGCCTGCTGGCGCCATACGACTGTTTGACGAGATGGTTTTCCCGGTAGCGCACCCAAGCCTCGGCATTCCCAGGCTGGATGATCCGCAAATCATTGCACGCTCGGTTCTGCTCGAGTTTGAAGGCGACGAATCCCCCTGGTGGTCGTGGGAAACCTGGCTTGAGATGCAGGGCTGGTCCGGGGTCAAAGCGAAGGGAATCATCCGCTTCAACCTCTTCGATCACATGATCCGCGCCGCCATTGCCGGCCGAGGTATTGCGCTTGGACGAAGCCAGTTCATCCGCCCGATGTTGAATGACGGTCGTCTCGTTGCGCTGCCTACACCTCATCCCGGCCCGAAGTCAAGCAAGGTCTTCTGCCTGCTCCAGCGCGACCAGACGCCCTCGAAAGAGACGCAGGCATTGATCGACTGGATTGTTGCCGAAGCGCAGCTGACGGATAAACTTCAGTTTCGATGCACCGACTGAGCAAGTATCTCATCTCGGATTTCCTCAATCACCCAACTAAACCAGCCTCCGTTGGCCGGTCAAGTTCGCCCACCTTTGGTCACTTCAAAATCCCCAACCCTGAAGGTCGCGTGACCCCCGTTGGCCACTTCAAAATCCCCCACTTATGGCCACCCAAATTCCCCCAGGCAGGACCGTAGAAATTGTAATGCAGTCGGTGGCGGCGGGTCGGTTTTTTGACCCGGCGTTGTTGCTGGATTGCGAGCCCGTTACTGCGTAACGGAAGCGGCAGTGAAGTACTGATCCCACTCGGGCGCATCGATATCGAGGGTGGCGATGATGCGATCATCCATGGCGCTGACCAAGCGCTCGACGATCTCGCGTTTCGTTACGCAGTAACGGCGAGCCAATCGTTCGATAGCCAAATCGGTGCGCGTACTGACCCACAGATTGAGGCGGCGTTCGCCGTTGCCGTCCTCGCCGGCATGAGGGCGACGGGCACGGTAGGAAGCTTGTCTTTGAGCGGCGGTCTTGGCCATATTTGTCTCCGGAGATTGCGTTACGCAGTAACGGGCTTGTGCGCTCGTTACTGCGTAACGCTGGGATCAGTTGAACGGGAATGGGTTTGCTTTGGCGGCGCGGACCCTGGCCGGAAGGAGCGAAGCGCTGTCCAGCGGACCGTGGAATAAATGGGCGGCGTGCCGCCCGTTTATGCCGCGAAAGCCGCTTGACAGCGTGTAGCGACCCCACGCTCCTGGCGGTTGCCGGGGATGGTTTGATCA
>QPGA01000118.1 GCA_003332265.1 Candidatus Accumulibacter meliphilus | reverse complement strand
GTCCATGGCCGATCAGGAGTGCTTTGCTCAGGCGCTGCTGTCGCCACCTCAGCCGTCGCCGGCCCTGGAACGTGCTTTCGCTCGTCGTAGCAAGCTGCTGCGCGCTGAGTGAATAGCGCGCCGTTCCGACTCGCGCCGCTCGATGCGACACATGACCGAACGAAGTTCAACAGTACTTCCGAGCCGCTAGACCGCTACTTGCGGGAACACGTCACTCAGGATGTTCGCCGACGCGTTGCCGCCTGTTTTGTCGCGTTGGCTGAGGGGCACCGCATCGAGGGCTACTTCACCTTGGCGTCGGCAAGCCTGTTGCTCGCCGATCTTCCGGCCAGCACCGGCAAGAAGCTACCGCGCTACCCGACCGTGCCAGCGGTACGCATGGTCCGCTTGGCCGTCGATCAGGGATTCAAGGGGCAAGGTCTAGGCGGTGCGCTACTGGCCGATGCGCTCGACCGTGCCGCTCGCTCGGAGATCGCTGCTTATGCCCTGATGGTAGATGGCAAAGACGAGGCGGCAGTGGCCTTCTACCGGCGTCATGGATTTATCGCTTTGCCCGACTCTTCGCTGACGCTGTTCCTGCCCCTGGCAACCGCTCTTTCCGCTCGAAAAAAAAGGGACAACAAGGCACGCTAAGGCAGACGTTCTCGAAACGCGCCCTTTGGCGGCGACTAGATCGAGAACGATTTTCGAGAACACATCAGCCGGTGCACCAGCCATGAACCACCAAGCGCGCCGGCCAGCAAGGCCAGGGCCACGCGCAGATCGTTGAGCGCCGCCGGTGCAACAAGCAGCAGAACGCCCAGTCCCAGCATCATGCTGCCGGAAAGCAGTTTGAGGAACCGCCCTTCGCTCTCGGACATCTTGCGCGAGCCGAGGGTCCAGGTGAACACCAGTGTGATGATCATCAGCGGCATCACATAGACCAGATTGTAGAGTCCCAGATAGGCGTAGTGCTGCCAGGGGGACAAGTCAGACAAGGTCAGCAGCCGCGTATAGACCATCGGGAATCCGGCGGTACACAGCAGCTCATAGGAATTTGCCGCCACCGCCAGGGCAACCGTGCCGAGCATCAGCGCCGGCATGCTGTCCGCCCGCAGCAGCCCG
>QPGA01000117.1 GCA_003332265.1 Candidatus Accumulibacter meliphilus | reverse complement strand
CACGGCGCCGCTCATGACTTCGAATAAACCGGGATCGCTGCGCCTGCTGCGGAAGGACTCCACCAGGCCGTCCACCAGGCCGGCCCACTTGCGCAGAATGGCAATGCCCTCGGCGCTGGCTTCGGGAGCTGCCTGGATTGCGGCGTCACTTGCCGCTGCCTTTTTCCGATCCTGACTGTCGCTAGTGCCTTCGGCTGCGCGCATGGCCATCGTCGTGAGCGAGCGGCGCAGGTCTATCGCAATAACCAGATCGGCACCAAGGGCCCGGCATAGCGAGACCGGAACCGGATTCACCACGCCGCCGTCGATCAGCCAGCGCTGCTGGTGCCAGGTGGGCGCCAGGAGGCCGGGCAGACCACTGGAGGCACGCACGGCGGCCATGAACGAGCCCTCACGCAGCCAGATCTCCTCGCCCGTGTAGAGATCTGTGGCCACGGCGCCGAAGGCTATCGGCAAGCTTTCGATCGGCGCGTCGCCGATCTGCTTGGCGATGGTGCGCATCAGGCGATTGCCGGTCATCACGCCGCCGCCACGAAAAGTCGTGTCTACCAGGTGCCAGACATCGCGCTGCGTGAGCGTGCACACCCAGCGTTCGAGGGCGTCGAGACGGCCGGCTGCGCACGCTGCGCCGACGAGTGCGCCGACCGAGGCGCCGGTAATCACGTCGGGCCTGAGGCCGCGCTCGGCGAGCGCGCCGAGAATCCCGATATGCGACCAGCCGCGCGCCGACCCGCTGCCGAGCGCAAGGCCGAGGCGTGGACGGGTCATGGTCACCGCATCTGGCCGCTAAAGCGCAGGTCTGCCTGCTTGCGCGAGCGGCGTGGCGAGCTTGCAGCGAAGCTGGCTGACCACTTTGCCGACGCTCCAGTGGCAGACGATCCGGATCATGCCTTGTCCGCGAGTTGTGATGAGCACCAGCGAGGCAACGACGAAAAGCAGCCAGGAGGCTTCGGGCATGGCGTGTTCCTTGTGGTGGTCGAGTGGTGCTTGAGTGGCGAGTCTAACGGGCGACGAAAAGCAGAGGCAAGTTCTTCCTTTGTGCCGTCCGCCTTGCTGCCGATTCGTCGCGTTTTGCTTTACAGCAGGGGAGCTGATCCCTATAATGCCGGCTTCTTTCGCGCGGGGGTATAGCTCAGCTGGGAGAGCGCTTGCATGGCATGCAAGAGGTCCGCGGTTCGATCCCGCGTACCTCCACCAACAAGCCGAAAGAAGTTCCGGGTCCCCATCGTCTAGA
>QPGA01000116.1 GCA_003332265.1 Candidatus Accumulibacter meliphilus | reverse complement strand
TGTGGAACGGGCAAGAACGGGGCGAAGGGCGAGACGGGCAAATGAGTGAGCTTCCCAGCGATAAGGTAGGCCATGGCGATGAAGTTTTCGACGCGGCGATAGCCGCGCGCCCGTGCGCGCGCCTCCTGGAGCGATCGATTCATCGCTTCGACGCGGCCGTTGTGTTTGCCGGCGTTAAAACCGTTGAGTACGCCAGGAAGATGCTTGCTGATCGTCCTGCCGAGGCGCTTGAATGGTTCGAGTCGGCAGCGGCTGGCCCAGCTGAGCCAGCGCTTGAGCAGGGGCGTGGCCTCGTCAGGTGTCGTGGCGGTGGCGTAGATGGAGCGCAGCGCCTGCTTGATCCGCCAGGCCCGTGCGGTCTTGAGGTTCGAGCGCTGCAACCAGTGCATGGTCTCGGTTTGTTTGACGGTCCAGTCGGCGGGCTTCTTGTGCAGGCCCCAGCGGGTGCCCTTCAGTTCGGGTTCGCTCTTGACCTCTGCTCGTCGCACCTCGTCCAGCGCCGTGCTGCTCAGAGCAACGACGTGAAAGCGGTCAAAGCAGACCTCGGCTGCTGGAAAGTGCTCGGCGGCGCCGGCCTGGAACGAGCCGCTCATGTCCATGCTGACATGGGTGATCGCGGTCGGCTGACCACCATGCTCGGTAAGGTCGCTGGCGAACTTCCCGAGCGTGGCCTTGTCCCGTCCCGGCGTCGCAAACAGCAAGCGCTGTGCATCAAGATCATAAAAAACAGAGATGTACGTCTGGCCGCGCTTACTGGCGGTCTCATCGACGCCAATCACGCGAACCTCGGCATGACTTTCCTGCGCACGCGCTTGGCCCACATGATGATTGATCACGCGCCACAGTCTGCGACTGCGCACACGCAGCAGTCGGCCGGCCGCCAGGACCGACATGGTCGGCGCCAGCATCAGCGTCAAAGCCTCGAACAGCAGGGTGAAGCGACTGCCTTCTCGCGCCCAAGGCACGGCGATCTGCGTGACCTTGCCGCAACCGGCACAGGCCACTCGCGGCACCTCGGCATGCAGGTGGGCTTCGTACTGAAAGAAATCCATATGGCGCCAGGAACGCGCCAAGCGGTCATGCAGCGGCTGCGCTGCCGCACCGCAAGCCGGGCAAGCATGATTGGCCGCGCCAAATCGGACCTGGAAATCGATCCGTCCCGACTCTGGCTTGAAGATGACTTCAGCTACCTGCCAAGGAGCAACGAGGCCCAGAGCCTGGGTGAACAGCGTTTCAATCATGAGGAAGAGGCCGCGAGAGGAAAGGCCGCTATTGTCCTCCATGCCGAGGGCGGCAGA
>QPGA01000115.1 GCA_003332265.1 Candidatus Accumulibacter meliphilus | reverse complement strand
GTCCCGGTGGACAAGGTCAGCCCATAGAAACTGAACGACGGCTGGAAATTCGTCGGCGTAAACAGCACCTCGGACGAAATCATCGCTTTCGCGCCCGCTTCGAGATAGCCCGCGTACTGCGGGTACATGAAATCGAAGACGTACTTGCTGCCTGCGTTCACCGCCAGCTGCCCTCCCGCATACGCCCCCTGGATCGCCGCCGACATCAGCGCGTTGTTGCTTTTCGCCGCGCCACCGCCGCCCTTCTTGCAGCAGTTCACCAGACCAAACAGCTTCTTGCGACACTGCTCCGTGACGCCCGTGAACAGCCGCTGATCGCCGCCATAGACCCCCGCTTCGCGCGCCGCCTCCAGCGTGGCCATGATCTTGCCGAAATCCTCATCGGCCGGATGACTCGTGTCGAAGCAGTTACCGCCCTGGCAGAACGCCGCCTGATCGCACACCGTGCGCTGCGTCTGGACCGCCGGTGAGGTCTGGCACGAGTAGGTGCGCTCGTTCAGGTCGCAAGCGCCCGACGGCAGACGATCAACACAATCGCTGCCCACCTGGGTGCATCCCCGGTCGATCAGTTCCTGACAGTCATCGCTCAGCGCTGTCGCGGCGCAGGTGTAGTCCTCGGACCACGCCCAGCAGGAATCGCCCGCGCTTTGTGCCCCTTCCGGTAGCGGCGAGACGGTGTTCAGGCAGACCTGCAGGCCGTTGATCGTCTTGCACGGGGTGTTGTCCGTGCAGGTGTGCGCGGCGTGGACGCAGTTGCTGCTTTCCGACAGCGAGGTGCAGCCGCTGGTGTCGAGGGTGTTCGAGGTGATGGTGTACGAGGTGTCGAGTTGCACGACCGTCGGCGGGTTCGTCGCGGCCGTCACGTTGGTGCACTGATACTGGCGCGTGTATTGATTGCACGAACCGTCGAAGGCCGTGCTGTCGCAGGTCGAAGTGACCAGCGTACAGCCCTCGGTCGCCTTGATCGCCGCGCAGTAATCGAGCGGGTCGTCGACAATGCACGAATAGTCGTCCTGATACCGCCAACAGGTCGCCGTGGAATTTAGCCCGCCTTCTGGCGGCGTCACGCCGGCCAGGCAAACCGTCGCCCCGCTGGCGTCACGCCTGCACGGCGTCGAATCGACGCAGGTATGCGCCGCCAGCCGGCAGCGTGCGTTCTGCGCATAGCTGCTGCAGGCGCGAACGTCGATGGCATCGGTGAGCAGCGTGTAGCTGTTGCTCAAGCGCAGCGTGTTGCTCGGCTCGCCCTGGTCGGTGCCACACTGGAAAGTCTTGGTATAGGTGTTGCACGTCCCGTTGAACGCGGTGTCACTGCAGGTCGCACCGACCTGCCCGCAGCCGGCCGTGGTCAGCGCGGCGCAGTAGTCGATCGCCTCGGGCTTGATGCAGGTGTAGGTGTCCTGGTACTCCCAGCAACCGCCGACTTGTGCCAACGTCACCACAATACCGGAGATCGTCTTGCTCGCGCAGATCGGAAGAGC
>QPGA01000114.1 GCA_003332265.1 Candidatus Accumulibacter meliphilus | reverse complement strand
AGATAAGCGGCCCGATGCAGTGCGACGATGGTCTTCCCCGTGCCGGCCGAGCCAGCAACCCGCGCTGGCCCTGCGTAGTCCCGCTCGACCCACTGCCGTTGTTCGGGATGGAGAAAGACGGCCCACTTCTCCCAGGGGAATTCGAGAGCGCGCTGCAACTCCTCCACGTTCGACATCACCCTGAAGCGTCGCTGTGCGTCGGGGTGATCGAAGGGGCTGACGGTATCGGCGGCTGGCGGCGGTACGCGAGGCTTGCCGCCCGTTGCCAGTTCCAACAGCGCCTCCGCCGCCTCGCCCGGCAGATGGTCGGACAACGTCAGCAGCGTGTCTTCGGTCGCCTGCTTGACGTCGGCTAACCATTCCGCGGGCACCCCGTAACCGAGGAGTTCGTCATCGGACCTGCCGGTAAACAGGGGTGGTAGCTCGGGCGCTGGCATTGGCTCCAGCACGAGTTCCGCCTGCACCGCATTTTGCGTGTACGCAGGGACAACGATTTCCTTTACCGTCTCGCGTATCTCGACCAACTGCGCGGCACCCGTCTTCGGGTGCGTTTCCAGCTTGCGTCGTTCAGCCCAGTTGTATGCAGTGTCGTGGTGATCGACGTAGCAGAGCAGCAGGCTCGCATTGCTTCTGTGCACGATCAAACGCAGGTCACTGCCCGCCCTTACGGACCAGAAGTTTTTATCCCTGGCGCGGTCCAGCCGGTGGAAGCTCAAGCCCGGATTGGCAGGATTGAGCTGCAAGTCAAACGCCGTCGTTTTGACAGCTTTCCGTTCGTCGCTGGTCAGGCGCGCCAGGCTGTCGGTGAACGTATCTGCGATGCGGAATTCCATGCCTGCTTCCCTGTCTCGACTACAGTCCGGCCGTCAGGTCGACGAGGCTCTGCGGCAGTACGTCGCGCTCCTGCAATGCCGCCCTGGCGTCCGCGCCAATGTCGGGGGCGATGGCCACGTACTCGCGCGTCCACCCTTTGAACTTCGGATGCACGGCAAGGAAGCGGTCGGCGCTCTTCTTCAGGGCATCTGCCGTGCCAATCAGGCGATCGGGGTTGCGCTTGCAGGTGCCGAAGCGAATCCGTTGTTCGTCTTCGTTGACCGCCACGAGGTCGATTTCGACGTCAGAGCGATCCCAATAACCGCGGATGCGCTCGCTGAGCGCGAAGTCGCCAATACCCAGACGGCTGCGCTCCTCGTATAGCTGGCCCGCGAGGTCTTCCAGCGCGTAGCCCTCGACGTCGGCCAGACGCTTATCGGCCTGGTCGATCAGGACGTCGATAGGCCGAAAAGCGACCGCCGAAGCCGGCCGCTGCAAGGCCGACAGCCAGGCGCGCAGGAAATTGTCGCGGATGTAGTAGCGGCCGCTGCGTGCCCGCGCCGGCGAGAAGATCGGCAGGCGCCGCTCGATCATCCGGTAGCGTTCGCTGAGGACCTTCAGATAGCCGCCGACCTGGCGCACCTCGCCGGGACCGGAAAGCTCGACCATCGTCGCTTCGATGTCGGCGTTGGTGCAGCCCGGGTGTCTGGCCAGGTACTGCAACACCATGTCGTAGCGTCCGCGCAGTTCGCGCAGAAACCAGTTGTCGGCTTCGTTGCGCA
>QPGA01000113.1 GCA_003332265.1 Candidatus Accumulibacter meliphilus | reverse complement strand
GTCGCTACGCTCCGACTGTCCAGATTCACGTGGAATGAGTGTCCAGTTTGCCGTGGAATCGGTGTCCAGTTTGCGTGGAATACACACCATAGCCTGCCGAGCACGCTGTATTCGGCGGCGAAGTTGTCGCGCACTGTGTTGTTGGGCAGACATTGCTGCGCCGCGATCAGGCCCTCGTAGCCTTCGACCGTGCGATCGACGCCGGCAGAGAAGGCCAGGCACTTCTGCGTGGCCTCCTGATGCTTCTCACCCACGATTGGCTTCCCCACCGTTGGTTGGCAGCACGTAGGCCTGGTGCGGGTGATTGGGCGATTCCGGGTAGAGGAGGCTCAGCTGTTCGCTGTGCAGCATGTCGCTCAAATGCCTGTTGCGCAGATACTTGAGATCCTTGCCCAGCAGGGTGGCAAGTTCCTCGCCACGCAAGGCGCGCCAGCGGCACAGGGTGCGAATCAGCGTGCGCACGGCATTGGCGCTCAGGCGCTGCCCCGCTTTCGGTAGGCGGGTGGCAAGCTCAGGTGGTAAGTCGGCACGCTGCAACTTACCACTTTCATCGTTGGACTTGCCACCTTCAAGAAGTTGCGGGTTGGTGTCGAACGGTAGGCGAGCCTGTTCAGGATGCAGGTCGGGAACCGCTTCTGGATGCTGTAGTGTGTAATACGTGCGGCTGCCACTCCCCTGCTTCTCCAGCAGGCCTCGGTCACGCAGGCGACGCAGCACGAAAGTGGCGGATAAGGCGATTGCCGGAAAAGAACGTACCAGATTACGCCGGATTTTCGGTCGGCTTCAAGGCGCGACAACAGGCGCATAGTCGCACTATGAAATTCCCCCGCAGGACTTGTCTCTATTGCGCGAATGATTCTGACATGTTGAAAGCGGCTGGAAAGTCGATACGGCGGCAGCGGACGGCGGCCCACATCGCTTTCACGCCGTTTTGCGTGACCCGGTAGAGACGAGAGTTGGTGACTTTGGCGATCAAGCCATGGCCGCGTAGTTTGGCGATCAGGCGGCTGGTTCGATGCGTACGCCGCTTGATTTCGGCGGGGTTATTGGCAGGGGCCGAGTAAAGCTTGCCCTGGAGATCGCGGTTGCGGAAGCCATTGATGGCGAACTCGCCGGCCAGGAGCGAGGTGAACAGAGCGACGTTCTCCGCGGTGACCGGGTTGAAAGCGGCGACATGCCGACCGGCCTTGCTCTGTGACCGGCACAGGCGATCGATGGCCTCGATCGCCTGACCTTTAAGAGGAGCATTGGCCAAGGCGTCGATCAGGCGCGAGTTGGCACCGTGAGCGACTTCGGCATAGCGCCAGAAATTCGAGACCCCTTTGCGCATCGGCGACCACCGGCAGACGACCTGGCCCTCGGCATTTTCGGACGAGGTGAGGATTTTGAACTCTGCCGGATTGTTGAGGGTGGTCTCGATTCTCAAGACGTTGAGATGATCGTAGAGTTTGACCGAGTTGCGTCGGATACGGAACTTGATCCGGCAACCTTCGGGCCGCTTCTTGCTGTCGATCACGACCTCGCCCGTGAAGAGGTGATGAGGTTTTTGGCCAAGAAAGCGCATGACGTCAGTGGCGCCGAAGCCGGTGATGGCGGCATGGACGAGGTCCTGGTGGATACGTTCGAGATCAGCTCTGGACTTGAACAGGAGATCGGTGGCCACTTCTGCCTGGTCCATGCCAAACCAGTAGCCGTCGAACTTCGCCGCGGCGATGGCCGGCAAGAGCGGATTGACGCTGGCCACCTGGCGAATCAG
>QPGA01000112.1 GCA_003332265.1 Candidatus Accumulibacter meliphilus | reverse complement strand
GCGACTGCAGAGCGACTGCAGATTCGATCGGTCGTTATTGTGGCTATCGCCATCGATGTGATCGACGACGCTGGCGGCGCACAAGACACCGAGCCGCAGGCACTCCTGACATAGCGGTGCCTCACGCAGAACCCGAGCGCGCAGGCCTCGCCACGCGGCGCTGTTTGTGGGCAGGGCACGTTTCTCTTGTCGCTGCCTCTTCCCCGTATTGCTGTCCCACTGCCGGTGATCGGCACGGTGCGTGTCGCAGTAGCCGGGTGTGGTCAGCACGGCACCGCAACCCGGATGTCGGCAGGGCGTTGGCGCACGTAGGGGCATTCGCATCTTTCTGGTTGGCAAGACTTGGCTTCGTGATTGAACAGCGCGTTCATGTGCTCGTCATCAACCCCGATCAAGGAGATCGCCATGACCCGCAACGCACTCACCGACACCCAGCGCCTGGTCCTCGAACAGGCTGCCGAGCAACCCGATGGACGGCTGGCCTGGTTCCCTGACAACGTCAAGGGCGGCGCCCGCAAGAAGGTGATCGACGGGCTTTGCAACAAAGCCCTCATCACCGGCAGCGACGCTGACTGGTTCATCTCGCCGGTTGGCTACTACGCACTGGGGCGCACCCCGCCGGCACTGCCGACCACGCATCCCAACCCGGAGGTGGAAGCTGCCCTGGGCGCCACGGAGGCGCAATGGGTGGCCGAGAAGCAAGCGACGACGGCGAAGCCCCGCACCCGCGAGAACAGCAAGCAGGCAGCGGTGATCGCCCTGCTCAAACGCCCCGAGGGCGCGACAATTGCGCAAATTTGCGCATCCACCGGCTGGCAGTCGCACACCGTGCGCGGCACGTTCGCTGGCGCGTTCAAGAAGAAGCTCGGGTGACCATCACGTCCGAGAAGCAAGACGGCAGCGATCGCGTGTATCGCGTGGGCTGATCGGGAGGGAGTAACGCCATGACCCACGAACCGACCATCACCCACGACTCTGTCGATTCCGGCGTCGTTAGCCGGAGCGACCCCCTGAACTACGTCACCGAAGCAAGCGCCATGCGCTTCGAGCCAGGAAGACTGCCACCACGCATCCAGACGACTTTGGGGAACGGGCAGCCATTCATTCTGACGTCGAGCGCACCCCACTGCTTCAAGTACCGCCAGCACTTCGGTTGTATCCAGCTTGTCGTTTACAACGACTGAGCACGAAGTGTTCCTTTCGCCCGGCTCGCCGGGCGTTCTGGCGTATGGGCGACCGCACGGGCGTGGTGCGCAAGCACTCGACCGGCGGCGTCGAAGCGCATACGGCGCGACCGTGCAAACCACAGCGTCAACGCTGAAGCGGTGGTGAGAGCGCGGCGCCATGCGTCCACAATGATTGAGAACGCGCTTGCCTTCTCAATCGAACAGCGCGTTCATACGGGTGTCGCAGCCAACTACCCCGAGGAGCATGCCATGACCGCCAAGACCACCCGCCAGACCACCGTCACCGATACCAATGGCCGCAGCCGCGGCGTGATGAGCATCCAGATCGAGTTCAGCAAGTCGGCGCCGAGCATCATCATCCACGACGGCAAGACTTTCTGTGCCACCGGCAAAGCGGGCGTCAACACGCGAACAGGCAGCGCGGTGGTCGAAGCAGCAAGCGACGACGACCGGGCACGCATCTGGATTGCACGCGACGCAACGTCCATTTGGGAAGACTGAAAGCATTGCCAAAATGATTGAGAAAGCACTTGGCTTGTGTTCGTGGTAGAGCAATCATGTCCCTGTCATCAACGCAAACGGGAGAAACACCATGACCACCAACGAGACCCTCCGCAAGCACAGCAACTTCAACAGCGACGACTACGCCTACCTCGCCGCCAAAGGCTGGACCGACGCCGAGATCCTTG
>QPGA01000111.1 GCA_003332265.1 Candidatus Accumulibacter meliphilus | reverse complement strand
TTGCCGTTGGCGGCGCAGGCTTCCAGATACGCCGTCAGCCAGATGCGCGGGTTGATTTCCCACAAGCGCAGGGTCAGCAGCAAGCTGAACATCGTCGCGGCGAGTGCGCCGGACCAGTGACTGCCCGACCCATAGAAGTTCTTGCGCGCGACCACCGGCGTGCGCTGGGCGCGCTCGGCGGCATTGTTGTCCATCGCCACCTCGGGGCGGTCGACAAAGACGGTCAAGCCGGACCAATGCTTGTGCATGCTTCGCAGCACCTTGCTCGCCGGCATTTTGAGCGCCGGGTTCGCCAGTTCGCTTTCCCGCTGACTGGCCATTTGCGTGATCGCCTGCCGCAAGAGGTGGTCGCGTTCGGCCCACTGTACTGGGTCGCTACGGACTTCCAGGCGCTTGCGATTCAAGTGGTAGAGCTGAGCGATCTGCTCGACCCAGGCCAGCGCCCAGTCCGCGAGCTCCGGATGGGCGTTGGCCAGTTCCAGGAAGTCGCGCCGCTGGTGTGCCCAGCAGAAGGCCAGAACGAAGTGGTCAAGGACTCGCGCGAGTTTCTTGTAGGCCGAGTAGCGATCGCAGATGATGACTCCTCCGGCGCTCCCGGAGAGCTCCCGGATCGGCACCGCCGCCGAGCGGCTCGGGTCGAGCACGAAGTGGATGACCGATGGGCCGTGGAACACCCAGAAATACCAGCGATGTCCGACCTTCCCTTCGGTCTCGGCAAAGACCCGCCAGCGGGTCTCGTCGGCGTGCCACTGTTTCTCGCTGCGTAGTTGGCCAAGCAGGGCTTCTTCAAGCGGCTCGAACAGCGGCGCCAAGGCACGTAGTCCGCCGGCCACCGTTCCTGCCGAGAGCGTCAGTCCGTGGTCGGACAAGTCCTGCAGAAGCCGATGCGTCGGCTGGCCGTACAAGAACTTCGATAGCAGCAGGTGCACCCAGATCGACACCCCGTACTTTCCGCGCGGGATCAATCGTGCTGGCGGTGGCGCGGTCAGAATGCCCCGTGCGTCCGAGCAGTGACAGGTTCGCCGGTAGCGCCGCCGGCAGATCTTCCGGCGGTAGGCTTTGACCTCGATCTCGAGAACTTCACTGTCTTCCGTGCCGGGAAAGTCGACGTAGCCCAGACCACAGTCCGGGCACTGTGGGCTGTCGATCTCGATGACCTCGATCTGTGTCGGCAAGTGGGTTTCCAGATTCCGTCCGTGACCTGCGGCTCCCGGTTGCTGACCTCGACCCCGCGACGACTTCTGGTCCGTTGCCGGGTTCTTCTCGGCTCCCGAAGAGCGTTCTGACTTGCGACCAAACAGGCGTTTTTGCAGATCACGGATCTTGCCCTGGGCCTGCTCTAGCTCGCTGCGCAAGGCCGCCTCACGCGCCGCCGCTTGCTCCGCCGCTTGCGCCATTTCCACCCGATGAGCGGCCTCCGATTGCGCCAAGCGGACCAGCATTTGCCGATGTTGGCTCCGCCAGAAGTTGGCCTCACAACGGAGCTTGATCTCCTGCTCCTTGGTCAGCGTCACCAACACTTCGGCGAACGGCACCATCTGGCGGTGACTTGCCGCCGATCCTCTGCAAATGATGTCCGCACCCGTCTCCATGCGCCGCATGGTGCCGGATTTCCGCTGCTGTGTCCAGGTCTACGGGCTGTCCGCCAATCGCTGACTGACGCACGCCGACCATAAAGGGGGGGCTACGGGTTGGCCGAATACTTACGAACTCGACGGCGGCACCGAATGGCTGCTGACCACCGACCTTGCCTTCGCCCGCGCACACCTGGCGGATATCGGGGGCAGGGAAGTTGCCGTTCTCGATCTCGCTGATGTCATCCACGAGCAGTACGGCGGCGTCGCTGTTCTGGGCACGCTCGGTTAATGCCCTGCCGTCTGAGGCAGCGCAAATCTGTCCATCTTATATGGATGAAGAAATCCACCACCGACCATCACGTAAAGGAGTCACGCAATGAAGAAAGCAGTCCAGAAAGCAGCGGCACCGGCAGCCAGCAGCACGGCGACCAAGGCACCAACCAAGGCGGCAGCCAAGGCATCCACCAAGGCCATCACCGAGCCACGCCTGCGCATCCTGAAGATCGCCCGCTGCCCGACGGTCTCCGGGAAATCCACCCTGACGTATCACGTCGGCTGCACCCCGGAATCGGTCATCAAGCTTCGCCTGTATGGGAACACCGGGAACGGCTTCCTGAATCAGGACTGGATAGCCTGGACGGCGAT
>QPGA01000012.1 GCA_003332265.1 Candidatus Accumulibacter meliphilus | reverse complement strand
ATTCCAGAGGGGTTTACAAGCCCTTGTCATAAGTCCATGAATGTTAACGATTTTTCGCTTCGCCGGTCCAGCAAGAAACGCCATGCCATTCGAGTGCCTAGGCCCTGGGGTTGGGGTGCGTTTCGGCGCACCCTTTTTTTGCCCATTCGACGTCGATGATCGTTTGGCGGCTGTTTGACGGGTGTCAAGTTGCGTCGCAAGAGGTTAAAATAGCATCCGCAAAGCCGGTGTCCATGGGGCGGTAGTGGGCATTGCGGTGTAAGGGGCGGTGAGAACCGGTTTACAGTCATAAACGAGGTGAGTCCATGTCGGAAACTCAGTCAACATACAACTACAAGGTGGTGCGGCAGTTTGCCGTGATGACCGTCATTTGGGGCATTGTCGGAATGCTGGTCGGGGTGATCATTGCCGCCCAGCTGGTCTGGCCTGACCTTAATCTGGGCTTCCTGCATTTCGGTCGCCTGCGTCCGCTGCATACCAACGCGGTGATCTTTGCGTTTGGCGGCAGCGCACTTTTCGCTACCTCGTATTACGTCGTACAACGCACCTGCCATACGCGACTTTTCTCGGACGGGCTGGCGGCTTTCACTTTCTGGGGCTGGCAGGCGGTGATCGTTCTGGCGGCCATCACGCTGCCGCTGGGGATCACCCAGTCCAAAGAGTATGCCGAGCTCGAGTGGCCGATTGATATCCTCATCGCGGTGGTCTGGGTTTCCTATGCTGTCGTGTTCTTCGGCACCATCGCCAAGCGCAAGGTGACCCATATCTACGTCGCCAACTGGTTCTATGGCGGCTTCATCCTTGCCGTTGCGCTGCTGCACATCGTGAACAGCGCCGCCATCCCGGTTTCCCTGACCAAGTCCTACTCGGCCTATGCCGGCGTGCAGGACGCGATGGTGCAGTGGTGGTATGGCCACAACGCGGTGGGCTTCTTCCTGACCGCCGGCTTCCTTGGCATGATGTACTACTTCGTACCCAAGCAGGCCGGCCGCCCGGTGTACTCCTACCGTCTGTCGGTGGTGCACTTCTGGGCGCTGATTTTCACCTACATGTGGGCCGGCCCGCACCATCTGCACTACACGGCACTTCCAGACTGGACGCAATCGGTGGGTATGGTGTTTTCGCTGATTCTGCTGGCACCTTCCTGGGGCGGCATGATCAATGGCGTGATGACCCTTTCCGGTGCCTGGCACAAGCTGCGTGACGATCCGATCCTCAAGTTCCTGATCACCTCGCTGTCCTTCTACGGCATGTCGACTTTCGAAGGTCCGATGATGGCCATCAAGACAGTCAATGCGCTCTCGCACTACACTGACTGGACGATCGGGCACGTGCACTCCGGCGCGCTTGGCTGGGTGGCGATGATCTCCATCGGCTCGATGTACTACCTGTTGCCGCGCCTGTACGGCAAGCCGGAAATGTTCAGCGTCAAACTGATCACGGTGCATTTCTGGGTGGCGACGATCGGTGTTGTGCTCTACATCGCTTCGATGTGGATTGCCGGCGTCATGCAGGGGCTGATGTGGCGGGCGGTCAACGCGGACGGTACGCTGACCTACAGCTTTGTTGAATCGGTCAAGGCCTCGTATCCGTTCTGGGCGATCCGTTTCGTCGGCGGCGTTCTCTTCCTTTTCGGCATGCTGATCATGGCCTACAACATGGTCAAGACGATGGCTGGCGGGCGCACGGTGGACGATGCGCTGGTCCTGCAACCGGCTGCTCAGCACGCCTAAGAGAGGAATGAAATGAAACTTACGCATGACAGTATTGAACGCAATGTCTGGCTGATGGTGGTGCTGACCATTTTGGTGGTCAGCGTCGGTGGCCTGGTCGAAATCGTGCCGCTCTTCTTTCAGCGGTCGACCACCGAAGCGGTGGCCGGGCTGAAGCCCTACAGTCCGCTACGCCTGACCGGGCGTGATGTTTACATCCGCGAGGGCTGCTACCTTTGTCACTCGCAGATGATTCGGCCGTTCCGTGCTGAAACCGAGCGCTATGGCCACTATTCGGTCGCCGGCGAGTTTGTCTACGATCATCCCTTTCAGTGGGGATCGAAGCGCACCGGCCCGGATCTGGCGCGCGTCGGCGAGCGTTATTCGGACGAGTGGCACCGCGCACACCTGATCAATCCGCGCGACGTGGTTCCCGAATCGAACATGCCGGCTTTCGCTTTCCTGGAGGGCAATCCGGCCGATGCGGCGCAGATCGAGACCAAGATGCGGAGGCTGCGCATGGTCGGGGTCCCCTATTCCGATGAGGAAATCGCCGCTGCCAAGGCGCAGCTTGAAGGCAAGACTGAACTCGATGCCCTTATCGCCTATCTGCAGGGGATGGGTCTCGAACTGAAGAACGCGAAGTAAGCTCATGGATATCAACGATCTACGAGCCATCGTCACCGTCGTTTCTCTGCTCACCTTTCTGGGAGTGGTGTGGTGGGCCTACGGCGTGAAAAGCAACAAGAAGCGCTTCGAGGAAGCGGCCATGCTGCCGTTCAGCGATGAGGAAGCGGATTGGGCCGAGCTCGGCCTGGATCGCAACGGAAAAAGGAAAGCATCATGAGCGATTTTGTGAATCAGTTCTGGAACTGGTACGTCATTCTCCTGACAGCGATCAGTATCATTGCCTGTAGCGTGGTGCTCTGGTCGCAGAACATCACGCCGGTCAGCAGCGGCAATGCGGCGACCACTGGTCACGTCTGGGACGAGACGCTCGAGGAGTACAACAACCCGTTGCCGAAGTGGTGGATGTGGTTGTTCCACATTACCGTGGTCTTCTCGCTGGTTTACTGTGTTCTCTATCCGACGCTCGGCAGTTTCCAGGGCGTACTGGGTTGGTCGTCGAGTGGGCAGTACGCGAAGGAGATGGCGAAAGCTGATGCCGAAACCAAGCCCCTGTACGACAAATACCTGGCGATGGATTTGCCGGCGCTGGCCGCCGACAAGGAAGGCGTCGAAACCGGCAAGCGCTTGTATCTGACCTATTGCATGCAGTGTCATGGTGCCGACGCGCACGGCGGAAAAGGTTTCCCCAATCTTGCCGACAACGATTGGCAGTGGGGCGGCGAGCCGGCCCAGATCGTTGAAACGATCAGTGCCGGTCGGATGGGGGTCATGCCTGCACACGCTCAACTGGACGCCGAAACGATCAAGGATCTCGCCAACTACGTGCGCTCGCTATCAGGTTTGCCAGCCGATTCTCTGCGTGCCGCCAAGGGCCAGAAAGCTTTCAACAGTGTTGGCTGCTCCGGCTGCCATGGGGCGGATGCAAAAGGAATGGCTGCGCTGGGGGCGCCCAATCTGACCGACAAGGTCTGGTTGTACGGCGGTTCGGAGGCGACGATCATCGAGACCATCAGCAAGGGGCGCACCAACCAGATGCCTCCCTGGCAGGCATTTCTCGGTGACGCCAAAGTGCATGTCCTGGCCGCCTATGTGATGAGCCTGGGCAAGGGCGGCGAGAGCAAGTAGCGGGCGTTCAGCCTGAGCAAGAGCGGCCGCCTGGCCGCTCTTTTTTCTTGCTACGCGATCCGTTGCCAGCGGTCACACGGACGCGGCAAGGGCTGGCCAAGCCAATTTCTCATATTCAATGTTTCCAGGAACCCTCATGAAAAAATCTGCAACCCTTAATGTAAAAGTCGCGCCAGCGACTCACGAAACTCCCTTCTCCCTTCGCGGGAGAAGGGTCAGGGGAAGAGGGGGACGGTCATGGCTTTCATCATCAGGGGTGTCTCGACATGTCATGACCGTTACCACGCTTGCTGCCGTTCTCCTCCTCGCCGGCTGCGCGAGCGACAGCGCCATGATGGGCAGTGGCGCAACGGTTACCGCCAGTGACAAGACGCGCATGACCCACGTCGGTTTCTTGTCCGACTACGCGCGCCTGAGGCCAGCCCCGGGAGCTGAGGGAGCCGAATGCTGGCGAGATCCGAAGCTCGACGCCAAAAAGTACGACAAGGTGCTGATTTCGCGCATCGTGGTGTCGCTCGTCGCACCGAAGGACCCGAGCGCGCCGCAGACCATCGATCCGAGTGATCTCAAGACGCTCACCGACTACTTCCACGATTCGCTGGTCAAGGCCTTGAAGCCGCAGATGCAGGTGGTCGATCAGGCTGGGCCAGGGGTGCTGGTAATGCGCATCGCGCTCACTGACCTGGTACCCACCAAGGTGACCGATAGCGTCGCTGGAACGTTGATTCCCTACGGTTTCGTCGTTGAAGCCGGCTCCGGTGCGGCCACCGGCCGGCCGGCGGGTTCCACCCCCTACATGGGCGAGACGGGCATGGAGATGCAGTTCCGCGATGGCGGGTCGGGCACCATCGTCGCCGAATGCCGGGACACCGAGATCGGCCGCAAGTACGCGACAGACGTCGACGGGAGCGCCGTCGGCGCAGCGCAGACCTGGGCCAGCGGCTACCTGAATTCGTTCCAGGCCTGGTCCTACGCCAAGAATGCCTTCGACAAGTGGTCGCTTCTGGTTGCCAAGCGTCTCGGCGAACTGCGTGGCGTCCCGCAGTAAGCGAGCAAAACGGCCGTGGACGACGAGTCGTCTGCGGCTTGCCGAAACGCCTTGGACGATGCGCTGCTCCCGAATCGCTCCTGTCGCTGATACATATCAAACCCAATTCGGACGCCAATCTGTATATTAGCGTTTGGTGTAATTCTGAAATTGATCGGAGCTAAGATCATGAATGAGGCGGCCAGCAGACAGGCCAAGGCAATTCCCATCAACGTCGAAGGTTTGTACGAGAAGCACAAGACGGTGTATGCCCGTACCGTGACGGGGCTGTTCAACAACTGGCGCTGGGCGATGGTGTTTTTTACCCAGGCCTTGTTCTACGGTTTGTGCTGGTTCGAATGGAACGGCCGCCAGGCGGTTCTTTTCCATATTGTCGAACGCAAGTTTTACATTTTCGGCATGGTCTTCTGGCCGCAGGACGTCATCTATCTGGCGATCCTGCTGGTGATTTCGGCCTATGGACTGTTTCTGGTCACCGCCGTGGGCGGGCGCCTGTTCTGCGGCTACGCCTGTCCGCAGACCGTGTACACCGAAATACTGATGTGGATCGAACGCAAGATCGAGGGCGAACGTCCGGCACGAATGAAGCTCGACGCGCAGCCGATGAATGCGCGCAAGTTCCGGCTCAAGTTCGTCAAGCATTCGCTGTGGCTATTGGTTGCGCTATGGACGGGGATTACCTTCGTCGGATATTTCACGCCAATCAAGGAACTGCTCGCCGAAATGCTGTCGTTCCGGATCGGGCCATGGGAAGCTTTTTGGGTCTTCGATCTCGCTTTTTTCCTGTACATGATGGCCGGTTTTCTCCGCGAGCAGGTCTGCAAGTACATGTGCCCGTACGCACGCTTCCAGGGCGTGATGTTCGACTCCGACACCCTGATCATTACTTACGACCCTGAGCGCGGCGAGCCGCGCGGGCTGCGCAAGAAGAAAGGGGCTGCCGATGCGCCGCCACTGGGGGACTGTGTGGACTGCAGCATCTGCGTTCAGGTTTGCCCGACCGGTATCGATATTCGCAATGGTCTACAGCTCGAGTGCATTGCCTGTGCGGCCTGTATCGATGCCTGCGATCAGGTAATGGACAAAGTCGGTTCGCCACGCGGCCTGATTCGCTACTCGACCGAGAACGCCCTGGCCAAACACTACACGGCGCGCGAGATCATCGGGCACCTGTGGCGTTTCAGAACGCTGCTCTATAGCAGCATCCTGCTGGCCATCATCCTCGCTGCCGTGTGGAGCCTCAGCCAGCGCGTGCCGCTGAAGCTCGACGTGTTGCGTGATCGTTCGAGCCTGTCACGCGAGGCTACCGACGGGCGTATCGAGAACGTGTTCACGCTGCGTATTTCGAATACCGCCGAAGTGCCGCACCGCTATGCGATCACGGTCAGCGGCATGGACGGTATCGATATCCTTGGCGAGCGCTTTGTTGATCTTCCGGCCGCTTCGTCGCAGACCGTTTCCCTCTCGGCGCGAGTCGAGCCAGGGGTTGGGAAAAAAGGCTCCAATGAAATCTTTTTCGAGGTCCGTTCCGAGACCGACGACAAGCTCTCGGTTCGCGAAAAAGCAAGCTTTTTCATGCCATGACGAGTAGGCGCGCGACCGATAGCGGCCCATGGTACCGCGAGCCCTGGCCCTGGCTGATCATGCTCGGGCCGGCGGTGGTCATTGTCGCTGGTGTGGCGACAGCCTATCTGGCAGTGATCAGCAATGATGGCCTGGTGGCCGACGATTACTACAAGCAGGGACTGGCGATCAATCAACGCAGCGAGCGTCACCAGCGTGCGGCCGAGTTGGGGCTCGAGGCGGAGCTGATTCTCGGCGGGGATCGCGATCGTATTCGCGTTCTGCTGCGTGCCAGGGAGGGGACGCCGTTGCCGGCGACGCTCACTTTGCGCATTACGCACCCGACGCGGCCGGGTTTCGATCAGAGCGTTTCAATGCGCTCCGAAGGGGGCGGTGTCTATGGCGCCAAGCTGCTGCCGATCCATGGCCGCTGGCATCTTGTTCTTGAAGATGAACAGCAGGAGTGGCTGTTGGCGGGCGACTGGGAGAGTGACAAACAGCCTGCGCTGCGGCTGCTACCCTCGGCCCGAGCACTGCCTCCCAAAGAAAAAATTTCAGTTGATAAAGAAAGGTGAGAAATGGCTTGGGATCTGTTGTTTTCTAGTGATTACGGTCTGTTCAGCGTTTTCGTGATTGTCTTCCTCCTCGGCATGTCGGTCTGGTTCCCGTATTACTTCCACAAAAAAATGCGTCAGGACGAACAGCGGAACAAGACTTAGGCCGCAACAAGGACGCCGCTGCCGCCGTGACTCATCGGCGCGCGGACGGGATCAGGCGTGTGCCGCCGCTGGCCGCAACTCTTCTTCGTGGAGCACGAAGTGACCCGCCTTGCGGTCGGCAAAATAGGCCCGCAAGCAGAGCGTGACGCTCTGGAAAGCGAGTTCCTGCCACGGGATCTCTGCTTCGGCGAAGAGCGCTGTTTCCAGGGTTTCCAATCCGGCTGCGAAGCCGGTATCGAGCAGGCGGGCACGGTAGAAGAGGTGCACCTGGTTGATGTGCGGGATGTTGACCAGCGAGAACAGTTCGCCAAGCTCGATGCGTGCGCAGGCTTCTTCGAGTGTTTCGCGCAGCGCGCCCTGGCGGGTCGTTTCACCGTTCTCCATGAAACCGGCAGGCAGGGTCCACAAGCCGTAGCGTGGGGCGATCGAACGTCGGCAGAGGAGGATTTTTTCCTGCCATTCGGCGATGCAACCGATCACCAGCTTCGGGTTCTGGTAATGGATCGCGCCGCAGCTTTGGCATACGTGCCGGGGTAGGTTGTCACCCTCCGGAATCGACAGGCTGACCGCTTCGCCGCATTCGCTGCAGAAATACATTTCTCGGAGTCCCCGCACTGCGTTCGATGACGCCGCAAGTCTATATGATTCCGGCCGGCAGGGCATCGCCTGTGGCGATGGCACTGGCCTCTGCCGCAGGGCGAGTGGCGGTCGCGGGTCGTTTGCCGGGGGAGGCGGCCCGGCAAGGGGGGCTCGAAAGAGCACAATCTTTTCCCGAAAAGGCGCTGCCTTGCCGTTTGGCCTGTGCCTGCAGTGTGTCATCTGGCTATACAATGCGCGACAATGCTGTGTTAAGTCAGCGACACGCGCCTTCGGCGCGATGACAAGGGGGAGCGGATGTTTCTGATTGTTGGCTACGTAATCATTCTGGCGGCAGCACTGGGCACCTACGCCGTTCACGGCAGCCTGGCGGCGCTGTGGGTGCCGATGGAATACATTGCCATCGTTGGTTTGACCATTGGTGGCTTCGTCGCCAGCAACGAATTGAAAATCATCAAGTCGACGATTGCTGCCTTGCCGGGAATCTTCAAAGGCTCGAAGTTCACCAAGGTGCTGTACGTCGACCTGCTGGCGATGCTCTTCGAGGTCTTGGCGAAGGTGCGCAAGGAAGGGCTGATGTCGATCGAGAACGACGTTGAGAATCCTCACGACAGCCCGATATTCAGCAAGTACCCGGTGCTTGCCAACGATCATCATGTGATGGAGTTCATCACCGATTATTTGCGCATGATGGTCGGCGGCAATCTTAATGCCATCGAGATCGAGAATCTGATGGATATCGAAATCGACACCCACCATCACGAGGCCGAGATACCGGCGCATGTCGTTTCCAAGGTCGGCGACGCGGTACCGGCCTTCGGTATCATCGTCGCCGTGATGGGCGTGGTGAACGTCATGGGCTCGGTCGGCGAGCCGCCGGCGGTGCTGGGAAAAATGATCGGTGGTGCGCTGGTTGGTACCTTCCTCGGTATTCTCATTGCTTACGGCTTTGTCTCGCCGGTGGCCAGCCTGCTCGAACAGAAGGCGCAGGACGGTGCGAAGATCTATCAGGTGATCAAGGTCGTCCTGCTGGCGTCGATGTCCGGCTACGCACCACAGGTGGCCGTCGAATTCGGTCGCAAGACCCTGGCCTCCGGGGTGCGTCCGACGTTTGGCGAACTCGAAGAAGAACTCAAGAATCGCAAAGGCAAATAGGCGATGCGGATGCGACTCAGGGGAGGCGCTGAATGAGCGAAGACGTACGCCCGATCGTCATCAAGCGAATCAAGAAGGTGGCAGCGGCGCACCACGGGGGCGCCTGGAAGATTGCCTACGCCGACTTCGTGACGGCGATGATGGCTTTCTTCCTGCTCATGTGGCTGCTCGGCTCGACTGCCAGCGGTGATCTGCAGGGGATCGCCGACTACTTCCAGAACCCACTGAAGATCGCTTCGCAGGGAGGCTCGGGGAGCGGCGACAGTTCGAGTGTTCTCAAGGGTGGTGGCAAGGATCTGACGCGCACTTCCGGCCAGGTCAAGAAGGGCGACATCGACGCCAAGAGCAAGACCATCAACCTCAAGGAAACCAACGCCGATCATGCACGCAAGGCTTTCGAAGAGCGCGAGACGCAAATGCTGGGGCAACTCAAGGAGAATATCGAAAAGCTGATTGAAAGCAATCCGGCGCTCAGGCAGTTCAAGAACCAGTTGTTGATCGACATCACCAGCGAGGGTTTGCGCATCCAGATCGTCGATGAGCAGAATCGCCCGATGTTCGATACCAGTAGCGCGGACTTGAAGAGCTATACGCGCACCATTCTGCATGAAATTGGCAAAGCGCTGAATGCCGTACCGAACAAGCTCAGTCTCTCGGGGCATACCGACGCCGCTCAGTTCGGTGGTGGCGCCAAGGGTTTCTCGAACTGGGAGTTGTCGGCCAATCGTGCCAACGCGTCGCGGCGCGAGTTGATTGCCGGCGGCATGGATGAGCACAAGGTATTGCGCGTGGTCGGTCTGTCATCCACCGTACTCTTCGACAAGAACGATCCGCTCAGCTCGATCAATCGCCGGATCAGTATCATCGTTCTCAATCGACGTGCGGAAGAGGCATTGCTACAGGAAGACGGTAAGGCGGATGCGGTCGAGGTTGGCGGCGGGCAGGGAATCGATGCCGACGCCATCGCCTCACCGCCAGGGAGCAGCGGCCGCTAGGGCTGAACTGCCGTGCGCGGTGTGATGGCTACTGCTGTTTGCCGAAGCGCTGGGCGGACCGGGGGCGCGCGCTGGCAATCCTGATCAGTCGTGCGGCACGGTCTCGGCGAAGGCGGAGCGGGTCATCAGTTTGCCATAGAGGCGGGCAAGGTTGGCGTGCTGTTCCTGCCAGTGGATCTCGGGGAAACGCAGGATCAGATAGCCAAGCGCGCAGCCCACGGCGACGTCGGCGAGCGAGAAATGCATGCCCATGCAGAAGCTTTTGTCACCCAGTTCTTCGGCCATGAACTCCAGGCTGCGGCCGATCTTGTCTTCCTGGCGCTTGATCCAGTCCGCAGCTTGCTGAGCGGCCGGGCGCTTTTTTTCGAGGAAGGTCAGCGCAGCCGCATCACAGACGCCGTCAGCCAGCGCCTCCCAGCGCTTGACTTCAATGCGCTCGCGATTCTGGTTGGGCATCAATTTGTTGTTCGGAGCGACATTGTCCAGATACTCGACAATCACTCGTGAGTCGAACAGGCTGGTGCTGTCATCCAGGAGAAGGACCGGTATTTTTCCCAGCGGATTGACGTTGGCCACCTGCGTTGCCGGAGTCCATGGCGAATCCAGCTCAAACTCATAGTCGATTTTCTTTTCTGCCAGAACGACGCGTGCCTTGCGGACGTAGGGGCTGGTCAGTGATCCGATGAGCTTCATTTGTTTCCTGACGGTAAATATTTACGCAGAATTATACCATCGCAGCCGTATCTCAATTATGAGCGCATGCCGTGGGCGGGTAAAATAGCGGGCTACCCTGCACACGCCTCAAGGACGCCCGCCATGCCCGATTCCGCACTTGTTTCCCTTTCCCCGCTGGACGGCCGTTACGCGGGCAGGCTTGACCCGTTGCGCCCCCAGTTTTCGGAATACGGACTCATCCGTCGTCGTTTGCAGGTCGAGATCGAGTGGCTGAAGACGCTGGCTGCCGAGCCGCATTTCGTCGAAATCCCGGCCTTTTCTGCGCCAACCCTGGCCGAGCTTGACGCTCTGGTCAGCGATTTCGGTCCACAGCAGGCGGGCGAGGTGAAAGCGATCGAGGCGGTCACCAACCATGATGTCAAGGCGCTCGAGTACTGGATGAAGCAGCGCCTGGCAGGCAATGCGGAAGTGATGGCCGTCGCCGAGTTCATCCATTTCGCGTGCACCTCGGAGGACATCAACAACCTGGCACACGCCCTGATGCTGCAGACGGCGCGGGACGAAACGATGTTGCCGATGCTGGACCGCGTGCTGGCGCGCCTTCGCCATCTGGCGCACGAATTTGCCGAACTGCCGATGATGTCGCGTACGCACGGCCAGCCGGCGACGCCGACGACGCTCGGCAAGGAAATGGCCAACGTCACCCATCGCCTGAGCCGCGCACGCGCGGGTATCGCCCGGGTGGCGCTGCTCGGCAAAATCAATGGTGCAGTGGGTAACTACAATGCCCATCTCGCCGCTTACCCGGATTTTGACTGGGAGAGTCTGGCGCGTCGCTTCGTCGAAGCGCTGGGCCTGGAGTTCAATCCCTATACCATTCAGATCGAGCCGCACGACGCCATGTCGGAACTGTTTGATGCTTTTGCCCGCACCAACCTGATTCTGGTCGACCTGAACCGTGACCTGTGGGGTTATATCTCGCTCGGTTTCTTCAGGCAGAAGCTCAAGGCTGGCGAGATTGGCTCGTCGACCATGCCGCACAAGGTCAATCCGATCGATTTCGAGAACTCGGAAGGAAACCTCGGCTTGGCCAATGCGCTGTTACGTCACCTAGCCGAGAAGCTGCCAATCTCGCGCTGGCAGCGCGACCTGACCGATTCGACGGTGTTGCGCAACATGGGAGTGGCCTTGGGTTACACCTTGCTCGCTTACGACTCGCTGCTGCGTGGTCTGAACAAGCTCGAAGCCGATGCAGCGCGCCTGCATGCAGATCTCGACGCCAACTGGGAACTGCTTGCCGAGCCAGTGCAGACGGTGATGCGGCGCTATGCGGTCGCCAATCCGTACGAGAAGCTCAAGGAGCTGACTCGTGGCAAACGGGTTTCACGGCAGGCGATGCAGGACTTCGTCGCGACGCTGGAGATTCCAGCGGTAGCCAAGGCCGAACTGCTGGCGCTGACGCCTTGGGACTACACCGGCAAGGCCGCTGAACTGGCGAGGAGGATTTGATGGGCTCCGCTGCTCCCCTGCGTCCCGATCGCCCCGATACCCATGCGACGCCTGTGTCGACGAGCGACGGCGAGCTGCTCGAGCCGATCGTTTGCGGCAGTTGCCAGCGGATCTTGCCCGGTGACGCCCGCTATTGCCCCAGCTGCTGTGGCGAGGACGGTCGGCGTGGTGCGCTGCTAGGGGCCATCTTTCTTGGTGCCGTGCTCGGTGTCCTCGCCGGCGGTCTGATCGCCGCCGTCTGGTCGTCTGCCGTTGGTGTCGAGCAAACACGCTGGAGCGATGTCCTGGCGACGCTGGCGACCTGCATCACCATCGGCGTGGCGATCGGTATTTTCCGCACCCTTCGCACGCGCCGGAAGGGCTGACGATGGCCCAGTTTGCCGAGAATCTGAAGAAGCTGCCGGGGGTGTCGCACATCGCGGCGATCAATCTGCTCGACACTGCCGGCGACGTGCAGGCCGTGATCGAGAACAAGGCAGGCAGCCAGGGCTCGGTGGCGGTGTACAACCACCTCGCACAGACCTACGGGGCGATTACTCCGGAGGCGGCCAGGAAAGGCCTGGAGATGTTTGCCGAGCACACTGAGGACGCGCGGGCCAACCCCGGCAAGCATGGCAATATTGATCGTCTGCTGATGTTAGTGGAGGAGGGCAAGACGCTGCGCACTAAACACGTTTTCGCGGTCTGAGTTCGGACTTTACACGCCACACTTCAGACGACGGCGCCGTCCTCGTTGGCGCCTTCGATTTTCCGCTTCGGTTTGACGAACTGCTCGCGTGAGACGCCGAGCCACATCACCAGCGGGCTGGCGACGAGAACCGAGGAGTAGATCCCGAAACAGATGCCGATGGTCAGCGCCAGCGAGAAGTAATAGAGGGTCTCGCCACCGAAGATCAACATCGACAGAACCATGACCTGCGTTGATCCGTGGGTGATCACGGTGCGCGAGATGGTGCTGGTGATTGCGTGGTCGAGGACTTGCGGCGTGCTCAGGCCACGCACTTTCTTGAAAGTCTCGCGGACACGGTCGAAAACGACCACTGACTCGTTGACCGAGTAGCCGAGCACGGCGAGGACTGCCGCCAGCACGGAAAGTGAGAATTCCCACTGGAAGAAAGCGAAGAAGCCAAGAATGATGATCACATCGTGCAGGTTGGCGATGATCGCCGATATCGAGAATCGCCACTCGAAACGAAACGACAGGTAGAGGACGATGCCGATGATCACCACCAGCAGCGCCAGGGCGCCGTTCTCGGCCAGTTCTCTACCGACCTGCGGGCCGACGAATTCGACGCGGCGCAGGGTGGCGCCTGGCGCTTCAACGGCGAGCGCTTCGATGACCGACTGACCGATGCTGGCCGTGTTCTGATCGGCCTTCAGAGGCAGGCGGACCAAGACGTCCTGGCTGGACCCGAAGTGCTGTACCGAGAGGTCGGTATAGCCCGCTTTGCCAAGCCCGTCGCGGATTTTTTCGAGGTCCGCCGTCTGCGTGTAGTGGAGCTCGATCAGCGTTCCGCCGGTGAACTCGACCGAGAGATGCAGACCGCGGGTGAAAAGAAAGGTCACCGCCAGCAGGAAAGTGAGCAACGAAATGACGTTGAACACCAGCGCATGGCGCATGAACGGGATGTCTTTGCTGATCCGGAAGAATTCCATGCTGGTGCCTCCCTATTTGACGGCGACCGAGCCGGCGTTGGCCGGTTTCCAGTCCACCTGGCCGATGGCCAATGTTTCGACCTTGCGGCGGCGGCCATAGATCAGGTTGACCATTGCGCGCGAGACGACCACTGCCGAGAACAGCGAAGTCATGATGCCAAGGCAGTGCACCACCGCGAAGCCGCGTACCGGGCCGGAGCCAAACATCAGTAACGCCAGGCCGGCAATGAGGGTCGTGACGTTGGAATCAAGAATGGTGCCGAAGGCGCGTTCATAACCGGTGTGGATCGCTGCTTGCGGCGATGAGCCATTGCGCAGTTCTTCGCGGATGCGTTCGTTGATCAGCACGTTGGCGTCGATGGCCATGCCCAGGGTCAGCGCGATGGCCGCGATACCCGGCAAGGTGAGGGTTGCCTGCAGCAATGAGAGCAGGGCGACCAGCAACAGCAGGTTGGCGGCCAGGGCGATGACCGACACGAGTCCGAACAAGCGGTAGTAGGCGATCATGAAGACGGCGATGGCGGCAAAGCCCCACATCGTTGACTGGAAGCCCTTGGCGATGTTTTCGGCACCAAGGCTTGGACCAATGGTGCGCTCTTCGATGATTTCCATGGGCGCGGCCAGCGAACCGGCGCGCAGCAGCAACGCTGTGTCGTTGGCTTCGGTGGTCGTCATGCGGCCTGAAATCTGCACCCGACCACCACCGATCTCGGCCCGAATAACCGGTGCAGTGACCACTTCACCCTTGCCTTTCTCGATCAGCAGGATGGCCATTCTCTTGCCGACGTTGTCGCGGGTGATGTCCTTGAAAATGCGCGCACCCGGCGAGTCGAGCGTCAGGTGCACCGCCGCTTCGTTGGTCTGGCCGTCGAAACCGGGTTGGGCGTCGGTCAGGCGGTCGCCGGTGAGGACCACCTGCTTCTTGACCAGCAGCGGTGCGCCGCCGCGCTCGACATAGAGCTCGCTGCCGAAAGGTACCTGGCCAGCCAGCGCCGCTTCGACGGCGCCTGGCGTTTCCTCGACCATGCGAATTTCCAGCGTCGCGGTGCGCCCGAGGATGTCCTTGGCCTTGGCGGTGTCCTGTACGCCGGGCAACTGCACGACGATGCGATCAGCGCCTTGCTGGGCAATCACCGGCTCGGCAACACCGAGTTCGTTGATGCGGTTGTTCAGGGTGGTGATGTTCTGCTTGAGCGCGAAATCCTGTAGGCGCTTGATGGCTTCCGGGCGCAGGCTGGCGACCAGCTTGAGGTCGCTGTCTTCGCCCTGATCAAGGAGGAGCAGATCGGGCTGGTTCTCCTCGAGCGTCAAGCGTCCCTGGTTGCGCTTCTCCTGGTCACGAAAGCGGATCACGATGCGCTCGCCCTGGCGGTCGATGCCGGCGTGGCGGACATTCTTGTCGCGCAGCAGGGTGCGCAGGTCAGCGCCGATCGAGTCCAGGCGTTTGGTCAGCGCGCCCGGCATGTCCACCTGCAGCAGGAAATGTACGCCGCCACGCAGGTCGAGGCCGAGGTACATCGGTAGCGCGTGCAGCCTGGTCAGCCATTGCGGCGAACTCGACAGCAGATTCAGGGCGATGACGTATTGCGGGTTGCTACTGTCCGGGTTGAATTGCTTCTCCAGGGCATCTTTTGCCTGCAGCTGCGTATCGTTGCTCAACAGGCGAACCTTGACGCCATTGCTGTCGAGAAAGAGGCCACTGTTCGCTATCCCGGCTGCCTGCAGAGTGCTGGCGACCCGTTCTCGGGTGCTGGTGTCGATCTTCAGCGTCGCCTTGGCGCTTGAAACCTGCACCGCAGGCGATTCGCCAAAGAAGTTGGGCAAGGTGTAGATCAGGCCGAACAGCAGTGCCAGGCCGACGAGAATGTACTTCCAGAGCGGATAGCGATTCATGAATACTTTTTGTGCCGTCAGAGGACGCGAGCGCCGCCCGGAGGCAGGCGCCCGGCTGGTGGTTAGAGTGCCTTCAGCGTGCCTTTTGGCAGAAGCAGCGTGACCGCCTGTTTCTGGACCTGGATTTCGACGGCGGTGGCAACTTCGATGGCGATAAAGTTCTCGCTGACCTTGGTAATGCGGCCGGCAATGCCGCCACCGGTGACTACTTCATCGCCTTTGGCAAGGGCTTCGACCAGCGCCTTGTGATCCTTGGTGCGCTTCATCTGTGGCCGGATCATCAGGAAGTAGAGGACGATGAACATCAAAATGATCGGCAGGAGCTGCATGAAGCCACCCGTTGGGTCGGCGGCGGCAGCGGTTTGGGCGTGGGCGGTACTGATTAGCACATCAGTCTCCTGGAATGGAAGGTTTAAATTGAACCCGTAATTATAGCACTATCATTCCGGCTGCCGACGGCGGCGGCTGTGGAAGCCGCTCACCGTTTCGGCGAGCGTGCCGGCAGCAATCGCCGTGCGCAACTCATGCATCAGCTGGTGATAGTAGTGCAGGTTGTGCAGGGTGCCGAGTTGCGCGCCGAGGATTTCGCCAACGCGGTGCAGGTGATGCAGGTAGGCGCGCGAAAAGTTCTGACAGGTATAACAGTCGCAGCTGTCGTCGAGCGGCTGAGGGTCTGTCTTGTGCTTGGCGTTTCTGATCCGGACGTCACCGTGTCGGGTAAAGAAATGACCGTTGCGTGCGTTGCGCGTCGGCAGCACGCAGTCAAACATGTCGATGCCCACCTGCACCGCGGCCACCAGATCCTCGGGCGTTCCGACACCCATCAGGTAGCGCGGTTTGTCGCCTGGCAGGCGTGGCGCGGTGTGGGCGAGGATTCTCGCCATGTCGTCTTTTGGCTCACCGACCGACAGGCCACCGATGGCGTAACCATCGAAGCCGATTTCGGCGAGCCCTGCCAGCGACTCGTCGCGGAGGTCCTCGTACATGCCGCCCTGAACGATCCCGAACAGGGCGTTGTGATTGGCGAGCCGCTCGTGCGCGGCACGCGAGCGCTGCGCCCAGCGTAGCGAAAGCTGCATCGAGGTAGCGGCTTCGCCGTGGGTCGCTGGATAGGGCGTGCATTCGTCGAGAATCATGACGATGTCCGAATCGAGCACATGCTGGATGCGCATCGACTCCTCAGGCGTCAGAAAAAGCCGGTCGCCGTTGATCGGCGACTGGAAGGTGACTCCTTCTTCCGTGATCTTGCGCAGTGCGCCGAGCGAAAAAACCTGAAAACCGCCCGAATCCGTGAGAATCGGTCCATCCCAGGACATGAAGCGGTGCAGTCCACGATGTGCGGCAATGGCCTCCAGACCCGGTCGTAACCAAAGGTGGAAGGTGTTGCCGAGACAGATCTGCGCGCCGCTTTCGATCAGGTCGCGCGGGGTCATCGCCTTGACCGTCCCGTAAGTGCCAACCGGCATGAAGGTGGGGGTTTCGACGCTGCCATGGGCGAGGCTGATGCGGCCTCGACGGGCTGCGCCGTCGGCGGCGAGAAGTTCGAAGTTCATCTATTGAAGACCATTATGGCGCCGAAAGTGGCAAGCCACTGCGCAGCACGGCGTGAAAATGCGGGCAAGTACTTTCCCGACAAAAAAACACCGCCTGGGAGCCAGGCGGTGCGTTGCGTCGGCGATTGCGGTCCGCCAGGGCCGGGGGGCCCTGGCGGGCGCAAGAACTGACAGCTCCGACTTCCTGCGTGCCCGGAACCTGGCGATGTCGCTGCGCAGGGGAACCGGGAACGGAGACTGTCGGAGGAGTGGCTGCTAACGGTCATGACATGTCGGGATACCCCGGATCATGAACGTCATGACCGTTTCCCCCTCTTCCCCAGACCCTTCTCCCGCAAGGGGAGAAGGGAGCTTCGTGAGCCGCTTGCGCGACTTTCACATTAAGCTCAGCTGGCGTCGTCGATGGCCGCTCGCGCCGCTGCCAGGCGGGCAATCGGCACGCGGAAAGGCGAGCAACTGACGTAGTCGAGGCCGGTACGATGGAAGAAGGTGATCGAATCCGGGTCGCCACCGTGCTCACCACAGACGCCCAGCTTGATCCCCGGACGCGCCTTGCGTCCTTTCTCGACGGCCATTTCGACCAGCAGGCCAACACCTTTCTGGTCGATCGACTCGAAGGGGTCGCGCTCGTACATGCCGTCTTTCAGATAGCTCGGCAGAAACTTGCCGGCGTCGTCGCGCGAGAAACCCATCGCCATCTGCGTCAGGTCGTTGGTCCCGAACGAGAAGAACTCCGCTTGCTGACCAATGCTGTCGGCGATCAGGGCCGCACGTGGCGTCTCGATCATCGTGCCGACCATGTAGTCGATCTTTTCGCCACGCTCGGCGAAGACGGCGTCGGCGGTCTTGCGGATGATCTTGGCCTGGGCGTTGAATTCACGTACCGTCCCGACCAGTGGCACCATGATCTCGGCCTTGACGTCGAACCCCTTGGCTTTCATGTTGAGCGCCGCCTCGATGATCGCGCGGGTCTGCATTTCGGTGATTTCCGGATAGGTAATGCCGAGGCGGCAGCCGCGGTGACCCATCATCGGGTTGAACTCGTGCAGGTCATCGACCCTCATCTTGATCACTCCCAGCGGCACATTCATTTCGTGGGCCATGATCTTCTGGTTGGCTTCGTCGTGCGGGACGAATTCGTGCAGCGGCGGGTCGAGCAGGCGAATGGTGACCGCCAGCCCGCTCATTTCACGGAACAGGCCTTCAAAGTCACCGCGCTGCATCGGCAGCAGCTTGGCCAGTGCCCTGCGGCGGCCGGCTTCGTCCTCGGCGAGGATCATTTCGCGGACGGCCTTGATGCGGTCGCCTTCAAAGAACATGTGCTCGGTACGGCAGAGGCCGATGCCCTTGGCGCCGAAATTGCGCGCGGCCTTGGCGTCGTCCGGGGTGTCGGCATTGGCACGAATGCCCAGCCGCTTGTACTTGTCGGTCAGGTCCATCAGGGCGCCAAAGTCGCCGGTCAGTTCGGCTTCCTTGGTCGGCACCTGGCCTTCGAAGACATTGCCGGTCGAGCCGTCGAGCGAAATCCAGTCGCCTTCCTTGTAGGTCTCACCACCGACGGACATGGTCCGCGCGTGGTAATCGACACGCACCGCGCCGGCACCCGAGATACAGCACTTGCCCATGCCGCGTGCGACGACTGCCGCGTGCGAGGTCATGCCGCCACGCGCGGTCAGGATGCCAGTGGCGACGCTCATTCCGCGCAGGTCTTCGGGCGAAGTCTCCTGGCGCACCAGGATCACGGCCTTGCCCTTGCGGACCCATTCTTCGGCCTCGTCGGCGAAGAACACGATCTGGCCGGTGGCGGCGCCCGGCGAAGCCGGCAGGCCGTGGGCAATGGAACGGGCCTTCTTGATCGCTGCCGGGTCGAAGACCGGGTGCAGCAGTTCGTTGAGGCGATCCGGACCGACGCGGCGCAGGGCTTCCTTCTCATCGATCATGCCCTGACGCAGCATTTCCATGGCGATGCGCACCATGGCCGCGCCGGTACGCTTGCCGCCACGCGTCTGGAGCATCCACAGGCGGCCTTCCTGAATGGTGAACTCGACGTCCTGCATGTCCTTGTAGTGTTCCTCGAGCTTGGTTTCGGCGGCCAGCAGCTGCTTGTAAATATCCGGCATCAGCTCTTCGAGCGATGGGAAGCGGCTGCGGCGATCTTCTTCGCTGACCATCGCCAGCTGTGCCCAACGCTGCGAGCCCTCGAGGGTGATCTGTTGCGGCGTACGGGTGCCGGCGACGACATCTTCACCCTGCGCATTGATCAGGAACTCGCCGTTGAAGAGGTCTTCGCCGGTCCCTGCATCACGCGTGAAGGCCACGCCGGTACCGCTGTTGTCGCCAAGGTTGCCGAAGACCATGGCCTGCACATTGACGGCCGTTCCCCAGGCGTCAGGGATGTCGTTCAGTTCGCGGTATACCACGGCGCGGTCATTGTTCCAGCTCTGGAAGACGGCCATCACCGAACCCCACAGCTGTTCCCACGGATCGGTCGGGAACTCGCGGCCGATGCGGGCACGAATCAGTCCCTTGAAGCGCAGCACCAGCTCTTTCAGGTCGTTGGTGTTCAGATCGGTATCGAGTTCGACGCCCTTTTGTTCCTTGAGCGCGTCGATGACCACTTCGAAGGGGTCGTGCTCTTCCTTCGATACCGGTTTGAGGCCCATCACCACGTCGCCGTACATCTGGATGAAACGGCGGTACGAGTCCCAGGCGAAACGTTCGTTGCCAGCCTTGCTGGCCAGGCCGGCGACGGCATCGTCGTTGAGGCCGAGATTCAGAATGGTGTCCATCATCCCCGGCATCGAGGCGCGCGAGCCCGAGCGTACGGAGAGCAGCAGCGGATCGGAGGAGTCGCCGAACTTCTTGCCCATTTCTTTTTCGATGAAGGCAACACTGGCACGGACTTCCGCATCGATCAACTTGGCGACAGCATCCTGACCCTGCTCGGTGTAGACGGTGCACACTTCGGTACTGATGGTCAAACCGGGCGGAACGACGATTCCCAGGCGGCACATCTCGGCCAGGTTGGCGCCCTTGCCGCCGAGAAGATTCTTCATCGTGGCATCACCGTCAGTGCGGCTGGCACCAAATACGTACACGTTCTTTGTTTCAGTTGACATAAATACCTCGCGTATGAGGAAAGAAGGAAAGGAGCTTCGAGCAGCACGCTCGAAGAGGCCCTAGAGTGAGTGACCCGGGCAAGTTACGCCGGGTCACTGAATTGCAGCGCTCCCGATCCGCAAGCGGATGTGGAGCGGAAAACGGGCACAGCGCAAGCGATCAGATTTCTTCTGCCTCCATCTTGATCGCGCCGCAGGGGCATTCGGCAACACACATGCCGCAGCCCTTGCAGTAGTCATAGTTGAATTGAAAGCGCTTGCCGGGGCCGAGCTTGATGACTGCATTGTCCGGGCAGACGCCGTAGCAGTTGTCGCACTCGAAGCAGTTGCCGCAGGACAGACAGCGGCGGGCTTCGAACAGCGCCGTGCTCTCGTCCAGGCCGCCCTGGACTTCATCGAAAGTCGACTGGCGACGAATGATGTCCAGCATCGGGCGCACGGTTTTCGGTGCGTCGGCGTAATACCAGGTGTTGAGTTTCTCGAAGTTGGCCACTTCGTGCTGCACTGCCGGAACGTGTTCCTCGCCGCGCAGCCAGGCGTCGATATGCCGCGCCGCCTGCTTGCCGTGACCGATGCCGACGGTGACGTTGCGCTCCGCGGGAACCATGTCGCCACCCGCGAAAATTCCCGGATGACCGGTCATCATGTTCGGTGCGACTTTGACCACGCCGTCTTTGACCTCCAGGCCGGGAACGCCTTCAAGGAGTCCGAGATCGACATCCTGTCCCAGCGCCAGGACCAGTGAATCGGCCTCGATGGTCTCGAACTCGCCGGTCGGCTGCGGGAAGCCGGTCTCGTCCAGGGCCATCTTCTCGATGGTCAGGGATGACTCGTCGGCCTGGGTGATGGTCGACAGCCACTTGACCATGATCCCTTCCTGAAGGGCTTCTTCCATCTCGAAGTCATGGGCCGGCATTGCCGCGCGTGTGCGGCGGTAGACGATCAAGGGTTCGGCGCCCATGCGCTTCGCGGTACGCGCCACGTCGATAGCGGTATTGCCACCGCCATAGACGACGACGCGGCGACCGAGCATCGGCTTCTCTTCGCCCTCCATGCTGCGTAGCAGCGAGATGGCGTCGACGATTTTCGCCGCGTCGCCAGCCGGGATGCGGGCGCGTTTGCCGATGTGCGCACCAACGGCCAGGAAGGCGGCGTCGAACTTGCCGTCGGCCATGGTGTTGAGAATGTTATCGACTTTGGTGTTCAGATTCACCTTGACGCCGAGTTCCACGACGCGCTGCATTTCTGCCTCGAGAATGTCGCGCGGCAGGCGGTATTTCGGGATCCCGAAGCGCATCATGCCGCCGAGCAGCGGTCCCGCCTCGTACACCGTGACGCTGTGGCCGAGGCGGCGCAGGTGGTAGGCCGCCGACATGCCGGACGGACCGGCACCGACGACCAACACATTCTTGCCCGACTCGCTGCTCGGTGGGGTGAGTTTCCAGCCGAGCTTGAGCGCCTCGTCGCCGAGAAAGCGCTCGACCGAATTGATGCCCACCGGCTCGTCGATCTGGCCACGGTTGCAGACACTTTCGCAGCTGTGGTAACAAACACGTCCCATGATCGCCGGGAAAGGGTTGTCTTTGGTCAGGTGCCGCCAGGCGCTTTCATAGTCGCCGGATTCGGCATGAAACAGCCAGCCCTGGATGTCCTCACCAGCGGGACATTGCTTGTTGCAGGGGGGCAAGCGGTCGATATAGACCGGCCGCGAAGTACGCCACGAGCCGGTGTGGTTGGCCAGCGAGGAGCCGGGGTCTAGGGTAATGGCAAAGGGTTTTTCCATCAGTTCGCCTCCTGGTCGAGCAGTCCGTATTTGCGAATATTCTTGTCTGCCGCCGCTTGCAGGCGGGCGATCGTTGCCACTGCCGGCTTCTTGCCGAAGAGGTGCGCATAGCGCTTCTGCCGCTTGAGGTATTCCTCGACCGGCTGCTTTCTGCGGATCTTCAGGTTGCCGGTGATCTCGCCGTTCTCCGCTTCGAAGACCGGGAAAATGCCGGTTTCCTTGGCCAGGCGCGCCAGCAGAATGGTGTCTTCCGAGGCCGCGCCCCAGCCCAGCGGACAGGGGACGAGAATGTGGATGTAGCGCGCGCCACGCATGCCCATGGCCTTGGTGACCTTGTATTCCAGATCACGCAGGTCGGCGACGGTGGCCGTCGCGACGTAAGGAATTTCGTGGGCCATGGCGATCGCCGGGAGGAACTTGCCCTGGCCGAACTGGTTGCCCGGTTCTGGGCCGACCGGCATGGTCGTCGCCGTGCGCGCTGCCGGTGGCGTTGCCGAACTGCGCTGCACGCCGGTGTTCATGTAGCCGCCGTTGTCGTAGCAGATGTACAGAACATCGTCATTGCGCTCGAACATGCCCGACAGGCAGCCGAAACCGATGTCGGTGGTGCCGCCATCGCCACCCTGGGCGACGACGCGGACGTCACCCATCTGGCCTTTCTGTTTTTTCACCTTGATCGCGGCGGCAATGCCGGTGGCGACGGCCGCGGTATTACCGAAGAGCGAGTGAATCCACGGGATTTGCCACGAGGTTTCGGGGTAGGGGGTCGAGAAGACTTCCAGACAGCCGGTGGCATTGGCGGCAATCAGGCGGCCGCGGGCGGCATTCATCGCCGCGTCGATGGCGTAACGAGCGCCGAGTGCTTCACCACAACCCTGACACGCACGGTGTCCGGAGTTCAGCGAATTGGTGCGTTCAATATTGGCCTGGACGCTGCGTTCTGATGCTTCCAGGAGGCGATTGCCGACGGTGAAGGTGCCGGTCTGATAGAAATGGACGGGTTGAAAGCTCATCGTGGGTCTCCTCAGCCAATACGGGCGGCAACGACGCCGACGTCGCGCAGCATGCTTTCTGCTGCCGGACCCGAACGGCGCGTCGTACGCTCGCGTTCGAGTTGCTTGTTGACCACGTCCCAGTCGAGATCGAGGAAGGTCAGGCGCTCAAGTTCGCCGGCGACGGCTTTGGCAAACAGCGCGTGCAGCGACTTCATGGTGATCGCCCGTCCGCCGAGTCCGGCGACGACGGTATGTCCTTCGAGTTGCAGCCCGGACATCGCCATGCGCACATCGGTAGACACGACGCCGCCGATGCCTACGGCGAGGCTTTTTTCGAGCACGACGACGCGTTTTGCGTTCTGCAGCGCATTACGTACCTCTTCGAGCGGGAAAGGACGGTAGGAAATGATTCCCAGGACGCCGATTTTCTCGCCCGCCTGGCGCATCTCGTCGACGACATCCTTGATGGTGCCCAGGATCGAACCCATCGCGACGACGATGGTTTCCGCGTCGTCGGTGAGATAGGAATGGGTCAGACCACCGGAATCGCGACCGAAAATGGTCTTGAACTGCGCGGCCAACTTCGGGATCAGTTCCAGGGCCTGCATCTGCTTGGCGTGCGCGAGGTAGCGCACTTCGGAGAAAGCTTCCGGACCGACCATCGCACCGATCGACACCGGATCGGTCGGGTCAAGAACCTGGCGCGGCTCGTAAGGCGGCAGGAAGGCATCGACCTGCTCTTGAGTCGGTACGTCCACGCGTTCGTAAGCGTGCGTGAGAATGAAGCCGTCCATGCAGACCATTACCGGCAGGCTGACTTCCTCAGCGAGTTTGAAAGCCAGGATGTGCAGATCGAGCGCTTCCTGGTTGGTCTCGGCAAAGAGCTGGATCCAGCCGCTGTCGCGTTGCGAAAGCGCATCGGTATGGTCGTTCCAGATATTGATCGGTGCTCCGATGGCCCGGTTGGCGACGGTCATGACGATCGGCAGGCCGAGGCCGGAAGCGTTATACACCGCCTCGCACATGAACAGAATGCCCTGTGAAGCGGTGGCGGTATAGGTGCGCGCACCGGTCGCCGACGAACCGATGGCGACGCTCATGGCCGCAAACTCCGATTCGACGTTGATGAACTCGCAGTCGGTGACTTCACCAGCTTTGACCATTTCACCAAGGCCTTCGACGATGTGTGTCTGGGGTGAAATCGGGTAGGCGCAAATGACTTCGGGCCGGCAAAGGCCGACCGCTTCGGCAACCGCGTGTGAACCTTCAGTCTGTTTAAGCATGTGCGGCCTCCTCGTGACTTGCCCCGGCAACTTCGTCAAGGACGAACTGATAAGCCTCGCTGGCGGCGGCGATGTTGTTGCTGGCGATCTTCTCCGAGAACTTGGTATTGATGGCCTTGATCACCGACTCCAGGCGGATGATTCCGGAGGCGGCGGCGAATCCGGCCAGCAAGGGAACATTGGGCATTGGCCGGCCGACGTGCTTGCGACTGAGATCGGTGGCCGGGACGGTGAGCAGCCGGTCTGCCGGCCAGTCACGGACAAAATCGGCAAGGCCCAACTCGGTAAAGCTGCGACTGGTATTGATCAGGATATAGCCGCCTTTCTTCAAGCCGGAGAAGACATCCACCTGGAAGAGCAGGGTCGGATCCTGAATGATCAGGGCATCGGGCTCCATGATTGGCTCACGCAGCCGGATCTCCTGGTCAGCGATACGGCAAAAAGCGACTACCGGGGCGCCGGTGCGCTCCGATCCGAAGCTCGGAAAAGCCTGTGCATGGCGGCCTTCCTCGAATGCGGCAATCGACAACATCTCGGCAGCGGTAACCACGCCCTGGCCACCGCGACCATGTATTCGGACTTGGAACATGTTTCCTCCAGTGTTGAACTTCGGTTGTACATCGGTGTCGTTTTGAAGTTTGCGCAGCATAGCTCAGTTCGAGTTCATTGAAAACATCGACCTCGATCTGGATCGCCGGCTGCCGTGCTTTTCCGGAAAGCCGTCAGAATCGGCCTCCGCTAATGTGAAAGTCGCGCAAGCGACTCACGACGCGCCCTTCTCCCCTCGCGGGAGAAGGGTCTGGGGAAGAGGGAAACGGTCATGACTTTCATGATTCGGGGTATCTCGACATGTCATGACCGTTAGGCAGCATTTGTTCGCTCGCCGCCTTTTTGCAGCAGCTTGGTCCGGTGCCGGTGCTCGTGCTGCCGATGCGGGCGGCGATGCCACCCGCTTGCTGGTCAGTGCTCATGCCGGCGGTGGGCTACTCCCCGGTCTTTTCGGCATCAGGACCGTATAGTCGAAGTCGAGGAGGACGCTTGGATCGTAGGAACCGTCGGCCTGCTTGTATGGGAAGTCGGCGCAGCTGCGGTCCTTGGTCGCCACCGTACGCACGCGCAGTGCCCCCAGGTCATGGCGGCCAGGCAAGGACATCTGTTCGATGATTTCCGACCAGGCGTAGACCGTATCGCCGGCGAATGCTGGCGCAACATGCCTGCCGGCATTGATCGCCACGATGCTGAAGGCATTGGCCAGGCCGTTGAACGACAGCGAGCGCGCCAAGCTGATGATGTAGCCACCATAGACGATGCGGCGTCCGAAGCGTCCGCTCTGTTCCGCGTGCTGGTTGAAGTGTACCCGCGCCGTGTTCTGGTACAGGCGGGTGGCCATCATGTGCTCGCTTTCTTCGATGGTCATCCCGTCGAGATGATCGATTCTTTCCCCGACCCGATAGTCGTCCCATAGATCGGTACTGCCGGAGAGGGCGGTGTCGTAGCCTTCCACCCTGATTCCGGGCGGGATGACCAGGTCGCTCGCCGGCACGGCATCGTGTAGCTCGGGAATGACCGTTTCGGGCGCCGGTGACGCCGGGTCGCGCTTGCGAACCATGACCCAACGGCAGTAGTCGAGAGCAATTTGGCCACGCTGATTGACGCCGCATGAGCGCACGTAGACGATGCCTGTCTTGCCGTCGCGGTTCTCCTTGAGCCCGATCACCGTCGAATCGGCGGTGAGCGTGTCTCCTGGGTAGACGCGGTGGCCAAAGCGCCCAGCGGCGTAGCCGAGGTTGGCAATGGCATTGAGCGAGATATCGGGCACGGTCTTGCCGAATACCACGTTGAAGGCCAAGAGATTGTCCACCGGGGAACGTAGGAAGGACAGGCTGTGCGCGAAGGTGTCGGCCGAGGTCAGGGCAAAGCGCGAGCCGGTCAGCGCTGTGTATAGGGCCACGTCACCTTCGGTGATTGTCCGCGGCGTCGCATGGACGATGGTCTGGCCGACGCTAAAGTCCTCGAAGAAATTGCCCCATCTGGTTTTCTCGCTCATTTTCTTTTCTCCCTGCTGTTGTCGATTGCCGCGCTAACGGTCATGACTTGTCGAGATACCCCGGATGATGAAAGTCATGACCGTCCCCCTCTTCTCCCGGCCCTTCTCCCGCAGGTGGAGAAGGGAGGTTCGTGAGTCGCATACGCGACTTTCACATTAACGGTCATGACAGTCGAGATACCCCGGATGATGAAAGTCATGACCGTCCCCTCTTCCCCCGGCCCTTCTCCCGCGAGGGGAGACGGGAGGTTCGTGAGTCGCATACGCGACTTTCACATTAAAGGCCATAGGCTGCCGCCAGATCCGGATCTCGCCTGGCCACCAGGCTGGCCAGATCGACGATCACCCGTGCCTGTTTCCAGGTCGCGTCGTCCTGCATCTTGCCGTCGATGGTCGCTACCCCGCTGCCATCGGGCATCGCTTCCAGGATGCGTTTGGCGAACAGGACTTCCTTGACGTCGGGGCTGAAGACGCGCTTGGCAATGGCAATCTGGTTCGGTGCCAGCGACCAGGCGCCGGAGCAGCCCATCAGGAAAGCATTGCGGAATTGCGCTTCGCAGGCCGCTTCGTCCTTGAGATCGCCGAACGGGCCGTAGAACGAGTGCAGGCCGTGGGCCACGGCCGCATCGACCATGCGCGCCACCGTGTAATGCCACAGATCCTGCTGAAAGAAAGCGCGCTGTTCCTGGCCTTCCTGCACGTCGGCGAGAACGCCGTAACCGGGGTGGCCGCCACCGACGCGGGTGGTTTTCATGCCGCGCGACGCGGCCAGGTCGGCCGGGCCGAGGCTCAGGCCGTGCATGCGAGGACTGGCGCCACAGATCGCCTCGACGTTGGTCACCCCCTGCGCGGTTTCGAGCAGGGCGTGCAGCAGAATCGGCTTGCGGATCGCGTACCTCGCCTCGAGCAGAGCGACGTACTGATCGACGAAGTGAATATCCCATGGCCCCTCGACTTTGGGAATCATGATTACGTCGAGCTTGTTGCCGACATGTTTGATGATTTCGCTGAGGTCGTCGAGAACCCAGGGGCTGTTCAGCGCATTGATGCGCACCCACATGCCCGTGTCGCCGAAGTCGTTGTTCTCGAGAACTTCGATGAAGCCGGCACGGGCGGCCTCTTTCGACTCGATCGGGATCGCGTCCTCGAGGTTGCCGCACATCACATCGCATCTCCTGGCCGTCTCCGGCACTTTGGCACGGATTTTTTCGATGTGCGGTGGGAAGAAATGGATCATTCGCTCCGGTCGCACCGGTAATTCGCGCAGGGGTGGTGGCGCGCCAATGGCGAGCGGCTTGTAGAAATGGACGGGTAGCTTCATGGCGTTTTCCCCTGGTGAAAGAAACGGTCTGGTTGGCAAAGGTGGCACGAGGTGGCCACAAGAGGCCAAAGTCTCGTCGGCGAAGATTTCAGGCCGGCCCGGCGACGACACCGGCGTCATGCAGGCGGCCAACTTCCGCTTCGCTCATGCCGAGAACTTCGAGCAGAATCTGGTCGGTGTGCTCACCCAGTGCCGGCGCCGGCAGCGCCGGCAGGCGTGGCGAGCCGCTGAAGTCGAGCGGCGTTGTGGGCATCAGGTAGCTGCCGACGCCAGGCTGCTCGGTCATGGTGAACAGCGGATTGTCAATTGAGCAATCGGGATCGTTGGCCAGCGCCTCGCGAACGCTGCGATAAGGGCCCCAGGTGACGCGGTGCTCATCGAGGATGGCTGCGGCTTCGGCCAGCGTCCGCGCCTGGCACCAGGCTTCGATCAGGGCAGCGATCTGCTGGCGGGCGCGAAAGCGATTGCCTTCGTCGTCAAGATCGAGGCCGAGGCGGACCCCGAGGGCGTCGATCGACTCTTTTAATCCGGTTGCCTTGATCAGGCTGCGCCACTGCCTGCGGGTCAGTCCGACGATCATCAGGCGCTTGCCGTCGAGAGTCTGAAAATCGCGCCCGAAGGCGCCGTACAGGTAGTTTCCCTGCTTCGGTCGGTCGGCGTCGTTGACCATCACCTCGGCGATCATGCCGACGTTGCCGAGCATCGCCAGTGCCACGTCCTTCAGCGCTAGGCGCACCAACTGTCCTTCACCGGTCAGGCGCCGCTGCCTTTCGGCGGCGAGCATGCCGATGGCAATCATCTGGCCGCTGATGAAGTCCCAGGCAGGAAAGACATGGTTGACCACTTCCGGGGAATTGCTCGGCCCGGTCATGTAGGGCAGGCCGACCTGCGGGTTCACCGTGTAATCGACTTCGGAACTGCCGTCGCGGCGACCGGTGAGGTTGACCATGATCAGGTCCTGACGATGGGCTTTCAGTGCTTCGTAGCTCAGCCAGCCCTCGGCCGGGAAGTTGGTGCTGAACAGGCCGGCGTTGTCGCCGGGCGCACAGATCAGCTGGGTCAGCAATGCCTGACCGCGGGGATTGCGGAGATTGACGGCGATTGAACGCTTGCCCTTGTTCATGCCGGCCCAGAACAGGCTGTGCTGGCCATCAAGGGTCACTGGCCAGCGACCATAATCGAGGCCGCCACCTATCGGGTCGAAGCGAATGACGTCGGCGCCGAGCTGGGCCAGCGTCATGCCGCCAAGCGGTGCGGCGACGAAAGCCGATCCTTCGACGACGCGCAAGCCCTTTAGAATTCCGTCCATGAGTTTCACCAATCCTGCCTGCCTGCCGTAGGGCGCCCATCGATTCGCCAGGTGAGCGAAGCGCCACCTTGCTCAAGGCTGGCTCCTGTCCGGACGCGGAGCGCACAGTATATGGGAAAAGGGGGGGCCAGGCGCACGCGCTCCGAGTTTTTGGGTAGCGGCGCGCGATGGTCGTGCGACGGCTTGAGTTTGACGGAAGGCTGTGCTGTACTTGCCGAATGCCGGTGGGGCGAACTCTCAGGCGGTCATGATTCATGATATGTGGAGACCCCCTGATCACGAAAGGCATGACCGCCCCCTCTTTTCCGGCCTTTCTCCCGCCAGGGGAGAAAGGAGATTCGTGAGTCGCGGGCGCGACTTTCACATTATTGGATGGACCTGATGACGGACGCGATAGCAGACTATGCAGCATGGATTGGCTGCAGTGAGATCACCGACGATGAACTGGCTCTGGCGCCGGCCTTGGCGGCGGCCGCGACGCTGGACGACACGACGACGCGCTTCGCCAAGGGTAGCCCGCTGCCGCCGCTGTGGCACTGGTTTTACTTTCTTCCTCGGGCAGCGCAGGCGCAGCTCGATGTCGACGGGCACCCACAGCGTGGCGGCTTCATGCCGCCGATTCCCTATCCGCGCCGGATGTTTGCCGGTGCTCGCATGCGCTTCCACCGGCCGCTACTGATCGGTCAGCCGGCGCGGCGCGAGGCCGTGATTCGCGATGTCCGGCAGAAATCGGGGCGATCCGGGTCGCTGGCCTTTGTTTCCGTGCTTTGCCGCTTCTATCAGGAGGATGTGTTGTGCATCGAGGAAGAGCAGGACATCGTCTATCGCGAACCGGGCCCGGTGCTTGCTCGCCCGCCGGTGATCGAGTGGCCGCCCGTCGAGGATGGAGCGTGGTCGCACATTGTGACGCCGGACCCGAAGCTCCTGTTTCGCTTCTCAGCACTGACTTTCAATGCCCATCGCATTCACTACGACCGGCCGTATGCGGTCGAGGAAGAAGGCTATCCGGGGCTGGTGGTGCATGGCCCCTTGACCGCCATCTTGCTGATCGAGCTGCTGCGAAAGAATTCGCTGCGCCCAGTAGCCAGCTTCAGCTTCCGCGGACTGGCGCCGCTTTTTGACCTGGCCCCGTTTCGCCTCGTGTGCGCCGGCAAGGACGGCCAGATGTCTCTCGAGGCGCAGGCGCCCGACGGCGTGGTGGCCATGAGCGCCAACGCCGAGCTCATGCCATCGTAGTTGTATTGCGGTCGGGCCTGGGGTGCATGGTCGCCGCTAGACGGTGATGCCGCTGGCGCTGCTGCTACGTCTGAGCTAGCACAGGTGAATTTCCTGAATACCCCGAAGTCATCAAAGCGATTGCATTATAGAGTAGCGGTCGTTCGCCCAATGGGCCATTAGAAACTGACCGGCAAGGGGTCATCGGCAATAAGCTTCGGAGCATCGCTCAATGCAGTGCAGGCGTCGCTGAAGAGCTGCTTTGTCGGCCAGAGGGGCCCGGGAATGGACCGTCTTGAGTCCGACGAGGGGCGAATTACCCGTCTTCCTCTCGCGGACGATTACATTGATGAATGCGGCTGCTTATCTTTTATCGTAAGCACATTCTGTTCGCGGCGAGTAATGGGGCGATCCGGAAAATGGCGATCATCCCAAAAAACCTGGCCAGCACAGGCAGTTTGTCCGCGGGCGAACGATGGCGAGGCAGGCGCTCGGTCGAGGCGCTGACCTTCAAGGCCTTCGGCAAGGCCTGGCGCGCGTAAGTCTTCTGTCTTGCGTTTTGTATAAGACGTAAGAGATTGCTTTTCGAGAGCCGTGAGCGTGTTGCCTTGCACCACGATCGTCGATAGAATCATTCTCAGCGACGGGGAATAATTGATCAAGACAACCGCATAATAGTGGCGGATATCTATTGTGCGCAATTATGGAGGCTGGACATGAAACTCACACTGACCCATGACGAAGTAGCTGCCTATTGTGGCGAGTTGCACGCTTCCAACGAAGCGTTCAAGTCCCATTATCCGGCAGATTCTTTTGACCGGCAGCCGGTGCACACGGTTTACGGGGGGGCCAATCTGCTCAAGGCCGGTTTTGCCGCCAAGTTGGGTGAGGTGGCGCTCAAGACGCTGGAAACCTATGCGCCCAGCTACAGTGTTTTTGCCCGTGCTCTTGGTTTGCCGCGCGCCGATACCTTGCCGACCAACGCCATGGAACTGGCGAGTCTGACGCGTGCGCTGGAAGCGAATCCCGAGCAGGTGCGCGAGACCAAGCAGGCGGCCTGGCTGGCTTTTACGGTTTATAACCGGGTCGTGAAGAAGCTGAAAACCGAGCCGGTTGAGGACAACCGCATCGATTTCGAGGATGGCTACGGTAATCGCCCGGACGCTGAGGAAGATGGCCATGCCGCTGCGGCGGCAGACGAAGTCGCCAAAGGTATGCGCGAAGGCCTGCTGCCGCCGTTCATCGGTATCCGCGTGAAGACCTTTTCGGACGAGTGCAAGCAGCGCTCGATTCGCACCCTCGATATTTTCCTGACCCGGCTGGCCGAACAGACCGGCGGCAAGCTGCCCGAGAACTTCATCGTTACTCTGCCCAAGGTGACGACGCCAGGCCAGGTGTCGACCTGCGCGAAGATCCTCGAAAATCTTGAAGCCAGACTTGGTTTCCCGAAAGATTCGCTGAAGATGGAAATCATGATCGAAACGACGCAGTCGATCATCAACTACCAGGGCGAGAATACGGTGCCCTTACTGGTCGCCGCTGCGGGTAGCCGCTGCCGCTCGGCGATTTTCGGGACTTACGATTACACGGCCTCGTGCAACATCACCGCCGCGCATCAGAATCACACCCATCCGGCCTGCGATTTTGCCCGCCACGTGATGCAGGTCAGCCTCGCCGGTACCGGCATCACGATCAGCGACGGCGCGACCACCAGTATGCCGATTGGACCCCACAAGGCAGCCAAGGACGCGCCGCTGACGGCGCAGCAGATGGACGAGAACCGCACCGTGGTACACGGCGCCTGGAAGCTTCATTACGACAATATCATGCACTCTCTGCGGCACGGCTACTACCAGGGATGGGATTTGAATCCGGGGCAATTACCGGTGCGCTATGCCGCCATCGATACCTTCTTCCTGAGCAGTCTGCAGGATGCCTCGGCGCGACTGAACGCTTTCCTGAACAAGGCTGCTCAGGCGACCCTGGTCGGCAATACTTTCGACGATGCGGCGACAGGGCAGGGCTTGCTGAATTTTTTCCTGCGCGGAATGGCGTGCGGAGCGATCACCGAGCAGGAAGTGCTGGCGACGGGAATCACCCTCGACGAATTGCGCTCGCGCTCGTTTGTGCAGATTGTCAATAATAGAACCAGCAAGTAAGGGACGTAACAGCCGATCGGGTACCAAGCAAGCAAGAAAGGGATGAGCCATGACTGAGGTCAAGAACGGGACGCAGGAAGCACGACAGTATCTCCAGGCAGCCGATGCACTGATCAAGAAATCGCTAAGCTGGGTGAAGCAGCAGTGCGCCGGCGAGAAGGGCGTCTCGAACGAGAAACTGGACGCACATCAGATGGCCAGCTTCGATCTGGCCTGGTGTGCCGCTGAAGCGACCGCCGCGCGTTTTGCGGTGGAGTATGCCGACAAGCTTGCCGCTGCTGCGGCGGACAGCGACGGTATGTGTCTGGAAGAGCGGATGGCGCAGGCCTTTTGTGCCGAGGCTTTGCAGAACATCCATAATCGTTTCTGGGCACGGCCGCAGAGTTTCGGTCTGCACGCCGCCGACCTGGCGGCTTTCGCGTCAAGCGCACTTGCCACCTTCTGCCAGGCGCAACTGGATGCCGACAATCTGGCGGCTCTGGGCCGCGAGGTCGTGGCCCTGGAGGGTGATAGCGGCGCCTACATGCTCGGCGACGACGCCCTGATGATGCAGGACGCATTTCGCCGGCTGGCGACCAATGTGGTGATGCCCCTGGCGGAGGAGATTCATCGCGAGGACCGCATCATCCCGCAGGAAATTCTCGATCCGCTGACCGAAATGGGCTGCTTCGGCCTGTCGATTCCGGAACGCTACGGCGGCATCCAGAGCGACGATCATGAAGACAACATGGGCATGATCGTGGTCACCGAAGAGCTTTCGCGTGGCTCGCTCGGTGCCGCAGGCAGCCTGATTACCCGTCCGGAAATTCTCAGTCGCGCCCTGCAAAAAGGGGGCACGGAAGAGCAGCGACAGAAGTGGTTGCCCTTGGTGGCGATGGGCGACCCGCTGTGTGCCATTGCCGTCACCGAACCGGATACCGGCTCCGACGTTGCTGCCATGCGCCTCAAGGCGAGCAAGTGCGATGGCGGCTGGCTGCTCGACGGCGTCAAGACCTGGTGCACCATGGCCGGCAAAGCGGGTGTTCTCCTGGTTCTCGCACGTTCCAACCCCGACCGCGCGCTTGGCCACAAGGGCTTGAGCATGTTCCTGGTCGAAAAGGACTCCTATGACGGCCACGATTTCGAATATCGGCAGGCCCAGGGCGGCGTGCTCAGCGGTCGGGCGATTTCGACCATCGGTTATCGTGGAATGCATTCCTATGAAGTCTTCTTCGACAATGTTTTCGTCCCCGACGAAAACCTGGTTGGTGGGCCGGAAGGCGAAGGAAAGGGCTTCTACTTCACGATGGCCGGCTTTGCCGGCGGGCGCATTCAGACGGCCGCACGTGCCATCGGTGTCATGCAGGCCGCCTTCGAACGTGCGGTTTCCTATGCCGGCGAGCGCAAGGCATTCGGCAAACCCATCGGCGAGTATCAGCTGACGCTCGTCAAGTTGGCGCGCATGGCGACCCTGCTGACCGTTTCCCGCCAATTCACCTACGCCGTCGGGCGTTTGATGGATGAGGGTTCCGGGCAGATGGAAGCCAGCATGGTGAAGCTGTTTACCTGTCGGACGGCCGAATGGCTAACCCGTGAAGCGCTGCAGATTCATGGCGGCATGGGCTACGCCGAGGAGTCGCCGGTCAGTCGCTATTTCCTGGATGCGCGCGTGCTGTCGATTTTTGAAGGGGCCGAAGAAACGCTGGCGCTGAAAGTCATCGCCCGCTCCCTGATCGACGCCGCGTAGGTCCGGCTTCAGTCTGCATTTGATCTGAAAGTCGCGTATGCGACTCACGAACCTCCCTTCTCCCCCTGCGGGAGAAGGGCCGGGGGAAGAGGGAGACGGTCATGACTTCCATCATCCGGGGTATCTCGACTGTCATGACCGTTAATGTGAAAGTCGCGTATGCGACTCACGAACCTCCCTTCTCCCCCTGCGGGAGAAGGGCCGGGGGAAGAGGGAGACGGTCATGACTTCCATCATCCGGGGTATCTCGACTGTCATGACCGTTCGCCCAAGCTTTCTCCCGCCCGCGGGAGAAAGGAGATTCGTGAGTCGCGATTGGTGAAGGCTGAAGGTTGAATGCGACTCTTACCGTACGAGGAAGATTTCATGTCGCAAGCGATTCGTTTCCGAGCGCAGGTGGAACTGGCTGAAAAAGTGAAGCTGAACGTGCAGCAAGTCCGCTATCCCCACTATGGCCGCTATCTGGAGGAGTTTGTACCGGGGCAGGTGTTTGTTCACCCGCGTGGTTTCACTTTCTTTCCTGCCCAGATGGAGGCTTTTGCGCGTACCTACATGCAGTGCAATCCGCTCTATGTCAATGACCAGTACGCGCGGGCCAGCGGCTTTGCCGGTCTGGTCGCTTCGCCGCAAATGGTCTTCAATGTCGTTCTCTCGCTGGGCGTGCAGAACGATTCTGAAAAGGCGATGGCCAATCTCGGCTATTACGATGCCCAGTTCCTGCGGCCCGTCTATCCGCTGGATACGATTCGCTCGCTGACCAAGGTCATGGACCGCAAGGAGCGCGGTGCCGGCAAGCCGGGCATTGTCACCATCCGTACCCTGGGCCTCAACCAGAATGACGAAGTGGTGCTGCAATACGAGCGGAAAATCATGGTCGGCGGGCAGGGCGATGGTCCGCCAACGACGCCCTTGCCGCCGTCGTCCGTGATGCCGGCCTTCCCCTGGGTCGCGGATGCCGAGGTCGCCCTGCCGGAGTTTCCCGAGTCGCTCCCTTCCGGCCTGACTGGTCCAAACTCCTATTTCGAGGACTTCTCCGTCGGCGAAATCATTGTCCATGCCAATGGCCGAACAATCACTGACGAGCACTTGCCACTGACCTACGCGGTGGGCAATACGCATCCGCTGCATTTCGATCGCGTCTTCAGTTCCGGCCTGTCCGGCAAGATGAGCGGTGATCCCATCGTTTATGGCGGCCTGGTCTTCGCCTGGCTGGAAGGTCTGGCCAGTCGCGATGTCAGCGAGAACAGCGTTTGGGAACTGGGTTTTACCGAGGGCTATCACACGCAGCCGTCGGTCAGTGGCGATACCGTTGCCGCCCTGTCGCGGGTACTGGCTGCCGAAGATGCGCCGGGCGACTTGAGCGCGAAGTTCGGCATCGTGAGTTTCCAGCTGATCGGCGTCAAGAACATCAGTGCGGCCAGGGCCCTTGCCGAATACGGCGCGGATTTGTTCGTCAAGGAAGGCGACAAGAAAGCGCTGGCCAGGGAGAAGATCGATGCGAAGATTTTTGAGATCGAGAGACGTCTCTTGATCAGGAAAAGGGGCTAGCCATGGATGTTCTGCAAACGAAACGCGATCGACCATGGTTGATGCGCACCTATAGTGGTCACAGCTCGGCGAAGGCGTCGAACACGCTTTATCGAACCAATCTGGCCAAAGGTCAGACGGGATTGTCGGTGGCCTTCGATTTGCCGACGCAGACCGGTTACGACGCCGACAGTCCCCTGGCGCGGGGCGAAGTCGGCAAGGTCGGCGTGCCGATATCGCATATCGAGGATATGGACCAGTTGTTCGACCAGATCCCGCTCGATCAGATGAATACGGCGATGACCATCAATGCCACCGCACCATGGTTGCTGTCCTTGTACATCGGCCTGGCACAACGGCGGGGAATCGATCCGAAAAAATTGAGCGGCACGACCCAGAACGACATCATCAAGGAATACCTGTCGCGCGGCACCTACATCTATCCGCCGGGCCCGTCGATGCGCTTGATCGCCGACACCATCAACTACACCATCAAGCACGTGCCGAAGTGGAATCCGACCAACATCTGCAGTTACCATCTGCAGGAGGCGGGGGCGACACCGGTTCAGGAACTGGCCTATGCACTGTGCGCAGCGATGGCGGTTCTGGACCGGGTGCAGGCCTCTGGCGAGATCAGGCCGGACGAGTTTTCACAGGTCGTCGAGCGTATCTCCTTCTTCGTCAACGCCGGCATCCGCTTCGTCGAGGAGTGCTGCAAGCTGCGCGCCTTCGGCGAAATGTGGGATGAGCTGACCCTCACCCGCTACAAGGTTGAAGACCCGAAGCTGCGGCGCTTCCGTTATGGCGTACAGGTGAACTCGCTCGGCCTCACCGAGCCGCAGCCGGAAAACAACGTCCAGCGAATCGTTCTGGAGATGCTCGCGGTGGCGCTGTCGAAAGGTGCGCGGGCGCGCGCCATCCAGCTTCCCGCCTGGAACGAGGCCATGGGTTTGCCGCGCCCCTGGGATCAACAATGGGCGCTGCGCATGCAGCAGGTACTGGCATTCGAAACCGATCTGCTGGAGTACGAAGATATCTTCGATGGCTCGCCGGTCATTGCTGCCAAGGTCAGGCAACTGGTCGAAGGCGCCAGAAAAGAGATCGCCAATGTCGAAGCGCAGGGCGGCATCATCGCCGCCATCGAATCCGGCTACGTCAAGCGTGAACTGGTCGCCAGTCATATGAAGCGCCTGCGTGCCATCGAGTCGGGCGAGCTGAAAATCATCGGCGTCAACTGTTTCCAGGAAAGCGCCGAATCGCCACTGACCCTGGGCAGCGATGGCGGCATCATGAAAACCGATCCGGCCGCCGAACGCGAGCAGATCGAACGCCTGCAGGCGCATCGAAAAAACCGCAACGACGCCGACGTGCAGGCTGCCTTGCAGGGGCTTGGGGATGCCGCCAGGAGCGGTGAAAACATCATGCCCAGTTCGATTCGCTGCGCCCTGGCGGGAGTCAGTACCGGCGAATGGGGCGATTCGCTGCGCGCAGTGTTCGGCGAGTTCAGGCCACCGACGGGAATCGACATCGCCATCGACAGCCGCGCCGTGCTTGGCAAGAAGGATCAGGTCACCGAGCTCAGGGCCCGCGTCGCCAGTACGGGCGAGGCTTTGGGCCGTCCCCTGAAGTTATTGGTCGGCAAACCGGGCCTGGACGGACACTCGAACGGCGCGGAACAGGTTGCCGTCAAGGCCAGGGACGTTGGCTTCGAGGTGGTCTACGACGGTATCCGGCTGACGCCGCAACAGATTGCCCAGGCCGCCGAGGAAGAGGGCGTGCACATGGTTGGCCTGTCGATACTGTCGGGAAGCCATATGGAACTGGTGGAGTCGGTCCTCGACGAACTGCGCGTACGCGATCTGGCAAGCGTGCCGGTGATCGCCGGTGGGATCATCCCACAGGAGGATGCGACGAAACTGGCGGCGCTGGGCGTCAGTGCGGTCTATACGCCCAAGGATTTCAGTTTCAATACCATCATGGCGGATATGGTGGACGTAATCCGTGCCGCCAACGGGCTGGGACGCCTTGGACCGCTGCCCTGACCCGCGCATGACCCAGGTGCCGCTTCCCGATCCCGAGCAGTTGGCCGTGCGGATACTGCGCCGGGAGCGTGCGGCGGTGGCCAGTGGTCTGAATCTGCTGGACAACAAGCTGGCGGCCGCGCGTCAGCGCTCGGCACGTTTGCTGGCGGCGCTGTCCGGCGAGCGGGCGCTCAATGACGGCCACCTCATTGGCGTAACGGGCCCTCCCGGCGCCGGGAAATCGTCACTCGTTGCGGCGCTGATTCGCGAGTGGCGCCTGGCCGGCAGGACCGTCGGAGTGCTGGCTGTCGATCCATCCAGTCGCCCCGAATTGGGCGGTGGCGCTTTGCTGGGTGATCGCATTCGTATCAAGAACGCGTCCTACGACGAAGGCCTGTTCATTCGCTCACTGGCCAACCGCAACCAGTTGGGCGGCGTGGCGAGCGAGGTCTGGCCAATGAGCTGGCTGCTGCTGGCCTGTTTCGATATCGTGCTGATCGAGACCGTTGGCGTCGGGCAAACGGAAATCGATATTGCCGAGATCGGCGACACAGTCTGTTATGTGGCGCAGCCGGCCTCGGGCGACACGATCCAGTATTTGAAGTCGGGAATCATCGAGATTCCGGATGTTTTCGCAGTCAATAAGTCTGACCTTGGCGCTCCGGCGCACAAGACAGCCAGCGAAATCGGCCGTAGCGCTCCCCGGCAGGATCGCCGGGACGGTTGGGATTATCCGGTGTGCCTGGTGAGCGCGACGATGAATAGCGGGATAAAAGCGCTGCATGGGCATTTCGCCAGGCATCGCAGCTTTCTCGCTGACGCTGGCTTGCTGGACAAACTGCGCACCCGTCACCAGAGTGCCTGGGTAGTGCGGGTATTGAAAGAGGAGTTCGGAACTTTTGGCATCGAGCTGGTCGGTGGCTATGCTGAAATCGGCAGGCGCCTCAAGGAAACACCTGGCAATCAATTCGAAGAATGTCAGCGTATGCGGCAGCAGATTATTTCCAGATTCAAGTCGTCAGATTGATCGAGTAGTTCAACCAACGAAGGAGCATCCTGATGAGCAAGCAGCTTTACGAAGTGGGTAACAAGCCTCCCCTGGGCGAAGTTCCGGAACAGATGCACGCCTGGCTGATTCGTGCCGAGCGCTTTGGCCAGCCGACAGCAGCGTTCCAGAAGGAAGTGGTGAATACGCCGTCAATTGCTGACGACGAGGTTCTCGTCTACGTGATGGCGGCGGGAATCAACTACAACAACGTGTGGGCGGGGATGGGTGTTCCCGTCAATGTGATCGGCGCGCGCAACAAGGCCGGCGAGCCCGAAGACTTCCATATCGGCGGTAGCGATGCCTCCGGCATCGTCTACGCGGTGGGCAAAGACGTCACCAACGTCAAGGTGGGCGACGAAGTGGTCATGCATTGCGGGACCTATGATCGCAATTGTGCGTGGGTCAAAAAAGGTGGCGATCCGATGTACTCGCCGTCGTTCAAGATCTGGGGTTACGAGACCAATTACGGCAGTTTTGCCCAATTCACCAGAGTGCAGGCGCAACAGTGCATGCCCAAGCCCAAGCACATGAACTGGGAACAGGCCGCTGCCTATGTCCTGGTTGCAGCGACCGCCTGGCGGATGCTGCACGGCTGGGAAAGCAGTTCGGTCAAGAAGGGCGACGTGGCCTTGATCTGGGGTGGCGCGGGCGGTCTCGGCTCGATGGCGATTCAAATCGCCAAAGCGGTGGGTGCAACCTCCGTGGCCATCGTTTCGGGCGAGGACAAATACGACTACTGCATGAAGTTGGGCGCCAAGGGCTGCATCAACCGCAATGACTTCGATCATTGGGGCATGTTGCCGCACTGGAAGGACAATGCCGGCTACGCCAAGTGGTTGAAGGGTGTGCGCGGCTTCGGTGCAAAAATCTGGGAAGTGCTGGGTGAAAAGCGGGCGCCGAACATTGTCTTCGAGCATCCCGGCGAAACGACTATTCCGAGTTCGATTTTTGTTTGCGAAACCGGCGGCATGGTGGTGGTCTGCGCCGGTACCAGCGGCTACAATGCGACGGTCGATTTGCGCTACCTGTGGATGCGGCAAAAGCGTCTGCAAGGCTCGCATTTCGCCAATACCAAGCAGTGCAACGAGATGAACGAGTTGGCGCAGAGCGGCCAGCTTGATCCCTGTATGTCGCGGGCGTTTACCTATGAAGAACTACCGATTGCCCATCAGTTGATGGCCGACAACAAACACCCGCACGGCAACATGTCGGTGCTCATCGGCGCCACCGAGTTCGGTCTCGGTGCCAGTGGCAAGCCGGCGGTGGCAATGGTACAACCGACGCTGCCCAAGGGCGACGTGCATACCACGCCGGCGCCGTACCCGATGTCCACGCCCTTGCCGGACATTGCCGAGGGCGAGCCGATCACCATTGCCGACGACGGCAGCAAGGTTCGCGATTTGATGCATCGTGGCATCATTTCCTGCGCGCCGGATGATACCGTCGGCGCCGTGGCCAAGATCATGGTCGGCAACGAAATCCATGCGGTGGTAGTCATGGATGCGCAGGGCGCGGCAGTCGGCGTCGTGTCGCAGACCGATATGGTGCTGGCGCGGCAGGGCCGCACTCCGGATCAGGCACGCTCGATGCTGGCCAGCGAAGTCATGACCCCGGGTTGCGCGACCTGCGATGCGGAAATGCTGTTGAGCGACGCGGTCAGCCTGATGACCGGACGGCGCATGCATCGCCTGGTCGTCACCGAGCAGGGTCAGCCGGTCGGGGTTATTTCGATGACCGACGTGGTGCGCAAGATCATCGGCGACTAGTCGCAGCCGTTTCAATCGACGCCGCTGCCTGGCCTCTGGCCTAATCTCTGCCTGGCCAGGCAGGCGAGTCCACAAAGACCCTTCCCGTCTTTCGCGACGGGGAGGAGCTTTTCTCCGCAACCATGGAGAATTTCCCAGCATGCGAGCCATCGTCTGCCGTGAACTGAGCGGTCCATCATCCTTGCAGCTGGAGGAACTTGCCGAAGCTTGCCCTGGTCCTGGCCAGCTGCACATCCGGGTCCGCGCCTGCGGCGTCAATTTCGCCGACAGCCTGATCACCCGCGGCCAATATCAAAAACAGCCAGCGCTTCCCTTCAGTCCGGGCTTTGAAATTTCCGGCGAGGTGCTGGAGTTGGGGACAGGCGTAAAAGGGTTTGCCCGTGGCGATCGGGTGCTGGCCATGCTGCCCTGTGGCGGTTATGCCGAGCAGGCCATCGCCGATGTGCAGCGCTGCCTGCGGATTCCGGCGGAAATGTCCTGGCAGCACGCTGCTGCCTTTCCTGTGGTGTTTGGCACATCGCATATCGCCTTGTGGCACCGGGCCCGCTTGCGTGCCGGCGAAACTCTGGTCGTCCATGGCTCCTCCGGCGGCGTCGGCTTGACCGCTGTCGCGATTGGCAAACAACTGGGGGCGACGGTGATTGCCACTGCCAGCAGCCCGGCAAAACTCGAAGTCGCCCGCGCGCACGGCGCCGATCATCTGATTGATTCCAGCCGTGATGACGTTCGTGAACGGATCAAGGAATTGACCGCCGGTCGCGGTGCCGATGTGGTCTACGATCCGGTTGGCGGCGACTTGTTTACCGCTTCGCTACGCAGTATCGCTTTCGAAGGGCGCATCCTGATCATCGGCTTCGCCGCTGGCGGCGTGCCGCAGATTCCGGCCAATCACTTGCTGGTCAAGAACGTGGACGTCATCGGTGTCAACTGGCCGGCGTACGTGGACTTGAACCCCGCGGTGATGACCGAGAGTTTTCAGACGCTGATTCGCTGGTATCTCGACGGCGCGATCAAGCCGCATGTCTCGGCGACCTATCCACTGGAGCAGGCGTGTGAAGCGCTTGAGCAGGTGGTGAGCAGAAAATCGACCGGCAAGGTGGTGATTACTATGGATTGAACCACCCCGGTGCCGTTTGGATTGACCACTGTACCAATATCAGAGATACTCCTTGTCGTTTATTAAACATTATCCTCCTCGCGACATTTTAGATTCAAGCTCTTTTCTATTTTTGAAAAAAATGCACCGGTGCCAGCGATCGCTGCTGCCGTTTTCCCTGGGCACGGACATGTCCGTGCTGATAATCATTATGAAAGGCCTATCATGAATCCCCAGAACGGTTACGATATTGAAGACTTGTCGGTCGGTATGAGCGCGGAAATTGCCAAGACCATTACTGACGCAGATCTGGTCCTGTTTGCTGGCGTGTCCACCGACGTCAATGCGGTGCATATGGACGAGGATTTTGCGCGCACGACGATGTTTGGCGGCCGTATCGCGCACGGCATGCTATCCGCCAGCCTGATCTCGGCGGTGCTCGGCAATCGCTTGCCCGGGCCCGGCTGTATTTACATGAACCAGTCCTTGCGTTTCCGCGCGCCGGTGCGTCCCGGCGACACGGTGCATGCCAAGGTGACGGTCAAGGAAGTGTTCGCCGAAAAGGGCCGAGTGGCGCTCGACACCGTGTGCACCGTGGGTGACACCGTGGTCATCGATGGCGAAGCGATGTTGATGCCCACCTCGCGCAAAAAGCGCGAAGCGGCTGGCAAGTAGTTCGTCGCTACGGCCGCTGGCAGGCGGCTCGCGATACTGCAGACGACACTGCACGCGACGCCGCAGCCGACTTCGCCGACGCGCTGCCGCCTCTCAGCCGCCGCTCAGTGCCTGTACGATGATCAGTTCGCCGTTCGCGTCCAGCGGCTGCGCGAGGTCGCGGAGCTGCTTGCTGGCGTAGAAGAAGCGGATGTGTGCTCGTATCTGCTGCTGCTCGTCGATCATGCGGAAGCGAATTCCCGGGTAGCGGCGGTCGAGGTCGGCCAGCACGCTGGCGAGGGTCGCGCCGCTGGCCTCGACTTCGCCCTGTGTGGTGTAGGAGCGCAAGGCGCTCGGGATGAGGACTTTCATTGGCGGCCAGCGCTACGCCAGGAGTGCGGCTTCGACGGCGTAGATTTCCGGCAGGTGGCGGGCGATGCATTGCCAGTGCAGGCCTTCGTCGCGACTCATCCACAACTCGCCGCTGGTGGTCCCGAAGTAGAGGCCTACCGGCTGCAGCGGGTCGGCGCTCATCGCCTGGCGCTTGACCGTCCACCACGCCTGGCTGGTCGGCAGGCCGGCGTCGCGACGTTGCCAGCTCTGGCCGCCGTCGCCGGTCGCATACACCGCCGGCTTGCCATCGGGACTGGTACGTGGCCAGACGGAAGTGCCGTCCATCGGGAAGACCCAGGCGGTTTCTGCGTTGCGCGGGTGAACCACCATCGGAAAGCCGACGTCGCCGACCTCTGCGGGCAGGCTCTTGCCGATGTTCAGCCACTGCTCGGAGGGCCGGTCGAGGCGATAGATGCCGCAGTGGTTCTGCTGATAGAGACGATCCGGGTTGCTCGGGCACAGGCGGACGCAATGCGGGTCGTGGAAAGTGGGATCGGCGCGATCGAAACCGCCGACGACGTCGAGCTGGTCGAGCAGGGGCTTGAAACTCTCGCCGCCATCGCTACTCTCGTGCACGCCACCTCCCGACATCGCCAGGTAGAGGTGATCGGCGTTGCGGGGATCGACGATGATCGAGTGCAGCTTCGGCCCGTCCGGTGTGCCGTCCTGTACGCTTCCCATCCACTGCCGGTATTGCGGATCGTCGTTGATGCACGAGAACGGCGCCCAGCTGACGCCACCGTCGTCGGAACGGAACAGTCCCTGCGGCGAGGTGCCGGCGTACCAGACGTCCGGCTGCCGGGCATTCCCCGGCGTTAGCCAGAAAGTGTGATCGACCGTGCGGCCGGGCAGGGCGCTGCCAGCGGTCGCCCCCTCGCTGCGCGCAGCAAAAGCGGGTGGGCGCTTTGCTTCGCTCCAGCTGCGTCCAAGATCGGTCGAGCGGAAGATCGTCGGACCGAGGTGTCCCGTCTTGGCGGCGGCGAGCAGGGTTTGGCCATCACGCGGGTCGAGCACCAGATGACTGATGATGTGGCCGAGAAAGTGCGGGCCATCGATCCGCCAGTTTTCGCGTGCCGCATCGCCGTGATAAAGCCACGCGCCCTTGCGCGTGGCCACCAGCAGCAGCACCTGACCCTGCTCTGCCGTGCCGGCAGCGCCATGGTCAGCGTGCTGGGTATTCGTATTCTCGGCCATCATCGTTTCTCCTTCTCCTTGTCCCTTGTCTTGCCAGTGCTGGTAGCGCCTGGCACCTGCCTTGCAGACCTCATGTCAAGCCGCAAGGTTCCGGCCTCAGCTGTGTAGCAGCGCTCTGCCGAGCATGTAAAGGCCCAGGGCCACCAGGCCGAACAGGAACCAGCGGCGAAACGCTTCGGGTGCGAGCTTGCCGCGCACACGTTGGCCGATGAACATGCCGAGCAGCGCCGGCACAATGGCCAGCAGTGAGTTGCCGGCAGCGACCCAGCGATATTCGCCGGACACGGCGAGCGCGGCGCCCAGAGCCAGCGTGGAGATCGTGAAGGATAGCGCGAGGGCCTGAATCAGTTCTTCCTTGCCGAGACCAAGGGAGCTCAGATAGGGCACGGCAGGAATGACAAAGACGCCTGTCGCCCCGGTAATCAGACCGGTGCTCAGGCCGACCAGCGGTGATAACCAGGGTTCGGCGTGGGCCGGCACGGCAAATCGATGTGCGGCAAGGCCAACGGCGCCGTACACTGCCAGGATCGCGCCAAGCGCGCCACTGGCAAGAGACGACGTGCTTCCTGTCAGGACGCTGATCGTCAGCGCGGTGCCGATCACTATCGCCAACATCATCGTGGCCAGTCGCTGCACGAGCACCATGAACTGCGGGCCGGCGACGAGTTGCCAGATATTGGTAAATAGCGACGGAACGATCAACAGCGCGGCTGCGGCAGCGGGCGCCATGAGCAGACTGAGCAAGCCCATGGCGACGGCCGCCAGGCCCATGCCGACGACGCCCTTGATAAAGCCGGCGGCCATGAAGGCGAGGGCGACGAACGCTGCGCTGGCAAGGGGGTCGCTCATGGTCTCCTGGTGCCGATTTCTTGAGGCGCCACTTTACCCCAACTTTACCGCAGCCGGACCGCGCCCGATCGCGATGCCTGTGTTCGTCGCACGGTTCAATGCGGCCCCTTGCCGTGCCATCCCTTGGTAGAATCGCTGCCTGCATCGCTGCGGATGTCGAAATCCGTGGACATGCCTTCCAGAACGGCGACGGTCGGCGCCGCACCGGCAGCGCCGCGGTTCCTCCTCGACGCCCGTCGCAAGCGCTCCAGCGAGTCAGAGCGTGAAACTCTCCCCGTCGCAAACAAAGCCCGAATATGCCCACGCCCGTACCTGCATCACCAGCCAGCCAAGAATCCACTGCGCCACCACCAGCAAGCGCGACAGCAGCCGGGGCTGCCGCGCCTGCCAATGTCGCCGAGGTCGCCGAGACTGCCGGCCTCGGCGAGGATCTGCTCAGCACGGGCAGCTTCTTCCGCGCGCTGTGGCTGGGGCCGCGGGCCTGGGGGCGCTGGTGGCGAGCTCTGGTGCGCGAGATCGATCACCGGGGGATTCTCGATCAGGTTGAACAGGACGCTAATTTCTCGTTCAATTTCTGCTTCATGATCGTCGTCGCCGGTGGCATAGCGACCATCGGCCTGCTGCTCAATTCGCCGGCGGTGATCATCGGCGCGATGCTGATCTCGCCGCTGATGGGGCCGATTGTCGGCAGCGGCATGGCCATCGCCACCCTCGACTTCGATCTGGCGCGAAAAAGTTTGCGCGCGCTGGCTTTGGGTACCGCCGCAGCGGTGGCGTTCACTTCGCTGATCGTGCTGCTTTCGCCGGTCAAGGAACTGACGCCAGAACTGCTGGCGCGTACCCGCCCGAATCTTTTCGACCTGGTGGTCGCCATCCTCTCGGGTGCCGCCGGCGGCTATGCCCTGATCCGCGGCCGCGGTGGCGCGATCGTCGGAGTGGCCATTGCCACGGCCTTGATGCCGCCGCTGGCCACCATTGGCTATGGCCTGGTCACCGAGCGCTGGTCGGTGGCGCGCGGCGCGCTGCTGCTGTTCTTCACCAACATGGCGGCGATCAGCCTTGCGGTCGCCGCCGTTGCCGAATGGTACGGTTTCGGCCGCGGTGGTTTGCGCAAGCGCTTTGCCCGCCAGGCGGCGATCTCCTTTCTGGTGCTCGTTCCCCTCGGCATACCGCTGTTCATTTCGCTGAAAGCGATCGCTTTCGAGAGCTTTGCGCAGATTCGTATTCGCAATGTGCTCGAGGCCGGCGCGGCCTCGTTGCCGGGCGGCCAGCTGGGCGCCGTAGAGGTGCTGTTCATCGACAGCAAGCCACCGCGGGTGCGCGCCATGGTCTTGAGCGTCGAACCTGAGGCCGAGCTGGAGCTGCGCCTGGGCGAGGAGATCGCACGGCAGTTGCGTCAGGCGGTCGATTTGCAGCTGACACAGCTACGCACGTCTGAAAAAGTGTCACCACAAGTCCTTGCCCTCGGGCTTGGCGAGAGTGCGCCCAAGCTCGACAGCAGCGTCGCCGACAGCCTGCGCAGCGCTTTTCCCCTGCCGCTGGCCGCTTTTGATGCCGATTCTGCGCAGCGACGCGCGACGCTGGTTCCCGAAGCGCAAGCGGGAATCGATCTCGCCGCCTGGCGGGCAATGGAGAGCGACCTGGGAAAGCGTCATCCGCAGTGGCAGATCCGCTTGCTGCCGCCGCCGCAGGCGCTGCCGCCGATCTATTTCGAACCCGGCAGCAAGGGCCTCGACGAGGCCGCAGAGCTGCGCATCGCGACCATCGTCTGGGCCCTGCAACGCTGGAACATCGATCGCGTCGAAGTCGTCGGGCACGCGAGTAGTGACCGTGGCGGGTCGCCGCGGCTCGCTGGCGTGCGTGCCGAACGGGTTGCCGAGGCTTTGCGCGCTGGCGGGATCGAGGTGGTTTCGGTGGCCCGCTATCCGCTCCCGAACCAGTTGGCCGCCGAACGCGAACTGGGCGAAGCGGCGTTTCGAGCGGTGTCGGTGCTGCTGCCGGTCGTCGCCGAGAAATTGCGCAAGGAGTGATGAGGGTAGCGGGCGGCGGCGGTCATTTCCACATCGCCCGCATCCGCGCCGCCAGGTCGAGCGCCTGTTGTTTGGCTTCGGGATTGGCGGCCGGAGCTTCTGGCGCCGGTGGCCACGAGCTTTGCTCGAAATGGGGCAGCAGCGCGTTGCTGATGAAGCGGCTGCGGCTGGCGTAGAGATGCCGGTCGCCGAAGCCTGGCTGATGGGTGACGTAGAAGCGCTGCGGGACGATGATTTCCAGGTGCTCCCTGGCGCGGGTCATGGCCACGTAGAGCAGGCGCCGCTCCTCCTCGATTGCGGCCGCCGAGCCGGTGGCCATGTCGGACGGGATGCAGCCATCGACGGCGTTGAGAATGCTGACCGCCGTCCATTCCTGCCCCTTTGCCGAGTGAATCGTCGACAGGATCAGGTAGTCCTCATCGAGCAGCGGTGCTCCGGCCTGGTCGCTGCTGGCGTCCGGCGGGTCGAGGGTCAGTTCGGTGAGAAAGCTCTCGGCGCTGGCGTAGGTGCTGGCGATGCGGCCGAGCTGCTCGACATCGGCCTGGCGGATTTCCGCATCCTCATGCAGGCGGTCGATCTGCATCTCGTACCAGCGGCAGATCTGCTCGAAGGCGGTCGGCCAGGCCGCGCCAGCCGCGCCGCAGCAGTCGACCAGCGTGGCGAATTCCAGCCAGGCGGCGCGCGCGCCTTCAGGGACCGGCTGCTCGCCGAGCAGGGCGAGGGCGGGCGCGGGCGCGGTTTCGGTGACATTGCGCAGCACCCGGCTGGCCGTCTTCGGGCCGATGCCGGCGACCAGTTGCATGGCCCGGAAGCCGGCGATCTGGTCGCGCGGGTTCCGGGCCCAGCGCAGCACCGCCAGGAGGTCCTTGACGTGTGCGGCTTCGAGAAACTTGAGGCCGCCGAATTTGACGAAAGGGATGTTGCGGCGAGTGAGTTCGAGTTCCAGGCGCACGCTATGTTGTGCGGTTCGGAAAAGGACCGCCTGTGCCTTGAGCTTGACGCCGGCTTCGCGCCGGGCGAGCACCTGCCCGACGACATAGTTCGCCTGATCGGCGTCGTCGCGAACCGAGACCAGAGTCGGTTTTTGCGATGACTGACGCTCGCTCCACAGATCCTTGCTGAAGCGCTCGGCGGCGAGCGCAATGACCTGGTTGGCGGCGGCCAGGATCGGCTGCGTCGAGCGGTAGTTGCGCTCTAGCGTCACCAATTGCGCGGGCGGTTCGAAGTGCGCCGGGAAATCGAGGATGTTGCGCACCGTTGCGCCGCGGAAAGCGTAGATCGACTGCGCGTCGTCGCCGACCACCGTGAGGCCGCTGCCATCGGGTTTCATGGCCAGCAGAATCGCTGCCTGCAGGCGATTGGTGTCCTGATACTCGTCCACCAGCACGTGCCGGAAGCGCGCGCCGAGTTCCCCACCGAGCGCCGGATCGCTGACCATCTGCGCCCAGTAGAGCAGCAGATCGTCGTAGTCGAGCACCTGCTGCGCCTGTTTGGCTTCGACGTAGGCGAGAAACAGTCGCTGCAGATCGCTCTCCCATTCGGCGCACCAGGGAAAGCTCGTCTGCAATACTTCGCGCAGCGGCGACTGGGTGTTGACCGTCGCCGAGTAGATTGCCAGGCAGGTCCCTTTCAGGGGGAAGCGTTTGCTCTTGACCGAAAAGCCGAGCTCGTGGCGCACCAGGTTGATCAGGTCGCCCGAGTCCTGCCGGTCGTGAATGGTGAAATTTGGGTCGAGGCCGATGCGGCCCGCGTACTCGCGCAGCAGGCGTGCGCCGACGCCGTGAAAAGTCCCCGACCAGTTGAGCGACGGCGCGGCAGTGCGCGCCTGACCCGCGGCGCGGCGCGTCAGAAGGCGTTCGACGCGGCGGCTCATCTCGCTCGCCGCCCGTCGCGAAAAAGTGAGCAGCAGGATTCGCCCCGGGTCGGCGCCGTGGGCGAGCAGCTGCGCGACGCGCTGCGCCAGCGTCGCGGTCTTGCCCGATCCGGCGCCGGCGATGACCAGCAGCGGCGGATGCGCAGCGTCGCCAGCGGCCCGGCCCGCGTCGCCGATGCCGAAAGTTGCCGCCTGGCGCTGTGCTGCATTGAGCTGGGACAGCGGGTCGGTCGCGCGCGGAGTTGCCGCTTTTTGTGCGGCTGCGCTTTCGGACGGGGCATGTTCAACGGCTTGCGGGGCGCGCACCGGCGGCTCCTTGATTACTGTGCTTATCGACAGTATAACTGAGTCGTCCGGCGCGACGCGCCATGGCTGCGCTCAGCCGCCGGTCAGCTTCAGATCGAAAGCGCGCTCGAGCAGCCAGACCAGGGCGATCGTCAGCGTGGCCAGGGAACCGCCGATGAACACGCCGCGGCGATAGAAGCCGGTGTTGCGCAGCGCGTAGGCCAGCGGCAGGAAGACGGCGACAATTGCCAGCTGGCCCACTTCGACGCCGAGGTTGAAGCCGAGCAGGGAGAGCACCAGCGCCTGCTGTGGCAGGCCGAGTTCGGCGAGCACGCTGGCGAAGCCGAAACCGTGGATCAGGCCGAAGGCGAAGGCCACCAGCCAGCGCCGGCCTTCGACCAGCGGTTTGAGATTGTTGGCCGCCGCCAGCACTACCGACGCGGCGATCGCGGACTCGACCAGCCGCGACGGTAGCTGGATCAGGCCCAGTGCGGCCAGCGAGAGAGTGATCGAATGGGCGACGGTAAAGGCCGTGACCACCCACAGCACCTCGTGCAGCGCGTCCCGGAAGCGCGCCACCCCGCGCCAGCCGCCGTTTTCGTGCACCAGCACCGCGGGCAGCAACAAAGCGAGCAGAAAGAGGATGTGATCGAAGCCAATCCAGATGTGCCAGATACCTTCGACGAGATACTGGCCGAACTGTGCCAGGCGCGAGCTCTCGCCGGCGACAAAGCGCTGTTCGGCACGATCCGGGGCGAGGACTGCGGAATGCGAGCTGCCGTCCAGCGTCAGGCGCAGCAGGCCGCGGTGTAAGGCATCGAGCTCGAACAGAAGCCGGTAGCTGATGCTCAGCTCGGCATCGGCGCGCGGGCACTCGCCGCTTAGTTGCAGCACGGCGTAGGCGCCGTCGGTGTGCGTGTCGACCAGGTGGTCGGCGACCCGTATCCGGCAGGCACCGCCGCGCTGCAGGCCGAGGCGGCCGAGCGCCCAGGCATCGATATCGGGCTGGCGCGCGCGCAGTTCGCCCCAGGTGATCTCGCCGTTACCGTCGACATCGAGCCCGAGTGCGAAATCGATGTCGCGCAGCGCGATGTCCCATTGCCCACTGACTTCGCGGCCATTGACCTCGAGGATCAGGTAGCTGTCGCTGGCCTTGTGCGCCGATGCCAGCGGCGCGAGGACGAGCAGCACGAAGAACAGCAGCAAGGCCGGCAGGCGAAACGGGACATGGCGGAGACTCATCGCGGAGCTCCCGCCCTGGACGCTGCTTGTGCCGGGCCCGGCGCCGACTTCTGACCCAGCTCGCGCAGCCGCTGATCCTCGAAGCCGCTGTCGCGCAACCAGTCGCGCGCCGGCTGTGCCGCTGCCGGGTCACCGGCGGCGATCGCCGCTTCGAGCAGGATGCGCGCGTCGCGCGGTTCGCGCTGGACGGCGTAGTTTTCCGCGGCCAGGCGCACGGCGCTTGCCGGGTCCTTGCGCAGATGCAGGGCGTAGCGCGCCTCCTCGGCGCGATGGGTCGTGTCGCCACGTTGGCGGGCCGCCGCAAAGCGATCGTCGAGCGTTTGCGCCAGGCGTGCGGCGTCGGGCGCGTTCTCCAGGGCGGCCGCCTCGGCGAGGCGCAGCAGCAGCGTGTCGGATGATTCCCAATCCGCCAGTTCGCGAAGCACTTCGGCGGGCCGGCCGCTGTCGAGGAGAAAATCGCTCCAGGCGGCGAGCAGATAGCCGTCGTCGCGACCGATGCTCAAGGCCTCCCGGTAGTGCTCTTCCGCGCGTTTCGACTGGCCACGCCAGGCCGCCACTTCGCCCAGACGCGTCAGCAGCCAGAGGCGATTGTCGGGGTCGCGGCTGCTCGCCAGCGCCTGCTGCAAGGCGCCGTAGCCGGCTGCGAGTTGACCGCCGTAGGCCAGGGCAAGACCGCGGCAGCTGGCCTGCAGAATCGTCTTTCCCAGCGCCTGCAGGGCAGCGCATTCCTGTTGCGCGGCGGCGTAGTTGGCCTGGACCAGAAAAATGGCGGCGCGCCAGGCGTGCGCCTGCGCGAGTTGCGGATTGCGCGCCAGGGCCGCCGCAAAATCGTCCAGCGCCGCTTGAAAGCCATGCCGATACTGGCGCAGCATCCCCCGAATGGACAGCAACTCGGGCGGCAGTGGCTCCGGGAAACCAGCGATCACCGCTTCGGCATAGCCGACATAGCGCGGATCGCCACGCGCCATGGCCAGCTCGAAATAGCGCTGGGCGAGCCGCGCTGCCGGCAGTGGATCGTTTGCTGCGGCAGCCATCGCCGCACGCAAGGCGAGCAGTTCGCGGGCGCTGGCGTCGCCGGCCCGCGTCGGCAGACGTTCCAGCACTTCGGAATCGTCGCTCGGCTTGCGTGGCGCGGCAGGCGCGGTCAGCGCCAGCAGCGCTACCCCGGCCGCCAGCAACAAGGGCAGAAAGCGAAAGTGGATGAAAGAGGTCAACTTGAGACAGGTCATTCGCGTTACTATTTTTGTGCGTGCCAAATCGGCCGTCACATTCTCCAACAAATCGAGAGGAGTTTCATATGAGCAAGCTACTTTCCCTTCTGATTGCAGCGACCTTCGCCACTGTTTCGGCTAGCTCCTTCGCCATGTCGCATGGCGGCGCCCCCAAGGACGAGAAGAAGATGGAAGAGAAGAAGCCCGACAGCAAAGACATGAAGGTGGACGACAAGAAGATGGACGACAAGAAAGACATGAAGGAAGAGAAGAAATAGCCGTACGGCTTCCTGAAAATAAAGCGGGCCGCGGCCCGCTTTTTCGTTAACCGTACCATTGCCCGTAGCGATTGACGCGCTATACAGAGCCAATGAAAGTCCGTCCCAGCGGGGAGTCGCTGTCGGGAAATTTTACAGTTGTGATGTTCACGCCTCTTCAACGCATTGTTTATATGCGCGTTTATTTTGTGGTACGCAATATGCTTTCGTTTGACGGGCGCAGCGGAATGACTCGCGCCATCATCGCTGGCGCCGTTGCGAGGTTTGTCAGCTGCCTGATTTCAATGGAGAGCCCGTCATGAAATCCTCGATTTTTGTCTCACGGGTCGGCCTCGCGCTGGCCCTAACCGCTGCAGTGGTCGCCAGCCCAGCCCGTGCGAGCACGGTGGTGCTATTGGGTTCGGACTACTTTCAGACCGTCCAGCCGACGTTCTTCATAGGACCCCCAGGTTCCATCTTTGCCGGCACGATGATCCCGATGAAAGGGCTGCCCATCGGCCCCGGGAATAGTGACACCATCGTGCAGCGCCAAGACAACTGCTTTCTGGACCTGAGCACAGCGGGGACGAGTTGTACCATTCCGATCGAGATGGTGGCGCTGTCGCTGATCAGCGACGACCCGAATTTCCCGACGCTGCAGGTTCGTGAGTCGCCTGGAAGCGTCCCGGGAAGCAGCCGTAGTAGCGGCATGATGACCATGGTGAGCGACGGCTCGGGCTTCGGCGGAACTTTTGATTCCTTCTTCGACATCTTCGTCGATGTCAGCCTGGACGGTGTGAACTTTGTCCAATTTGACTGGAACCCAGGTAATGGGGCGACCATCGATCCGCTGCACCTGGTACAAACGGGCGCCAGCTGGACGACGATCGAGCCGTTGCCGTCTACGGACTTCCTGTTCGTTAATGGCCCTGTCGGCGATCAGGACGCCAACCGCCACGCCTTCTCGTTCGTCTGCCCGTCAAATGTAGATTTCCAGTGTGCCGATTTCTACCTCCAGGGAGGAGGTGTCGTTACCGAGGAAGACGTGTTGGCGACGCACACCGCGACGGGAGCCGTGGTTCCGGAACCGGCCACGCTGGCGCTTTTCGGTCTCGGTCTCGCCGGCCTCGGCTTCTCGCGCCGTAGGTAGTAGGCAATGGCTCGCCAGCACGACCGGTGTAATTGGCACTCCGGGCAAGCCCAAGGATGTCAGTTTCTCCAGCCGCGGGATGCGCCGCATCGGTACGGCACGATGCTGCCTTCGCGCCCGTTTGTGCAACTGCTTGCCGGTGGCCAACCCGTCTTGTCCGAATACTTCAGTGCATGCCGCCACGCATGCCGGTAATGACTTCGATTTCCTCGACGATTTCTTCCTGACGCAGCCGGTTGCGCTGGCGGGCGAGTTCGTCGCTGCCTTGTTCGAGGTGGCGCAAGGCGTTTTCCATCTGCATCAGGCGCTGCCGGTTTTCGACGCGAATCGAGCGCAGCAGCAGGGCCAGCAGTTGATGGAAGAGGAAATGTTCGGCGACGCCCGCGGCGACGGTTGCCGGCGCTTCGTTGATCAGCGGCGGCAGACTGGCGCCGGCGATCGCCAGCGGCAGTGGTAGCAGCCGCTGCCAGCGCACGCCGTCTTCGTCGCGCAGGCAGGCGAGTAGACCACAGGTCTTGCCAAGGCTGCGGCGGGCGGTGGCGAAAGCAGCAAGAATGCGGTCGATGGCGGCGACGGCATCGAGTCCGCCGTCTGCGCCGGCCACCGGGAATAGGCTTGCGCTCTCGGGCATCGTCGCCGCCAGGCGCTCGCCGACGACGATCAGCGGCTGGCGTGCGTCGGCCTTTGCCTGCCACGCGCGCACGACGTCTTCGTTGAAGCTGCCGCAAAAGCCACGTACCGAACCGAGCAGCAGCCAGACGTCGGCAAGCGCTTCTTCGCGTGCTGGCTGAAAGGGCGCGGTCTCCTGCAGTGCTTCCCGGAGAACTTGCACCACCTCCTGCTGCGCTTCTTCACGGCGGCTGAGGCGCTGCAGTTCGGCGAGCGCGAAGCTGCGCATGGCGCCGAGAATCCCGCCCAGATCGTCGTAGAGCGCAAGTCGCGCTTCGATCTCACGTCGCTGACTCATTTCAGCCTTGCCAGCTGCGAGGCGATGGTCGCCAGCCAGCGTTCCCTGTCGTCCTCCAGCGTCAAGCCGGCGGCGGCGACTGCGGCGAAGAGCGTCGGCAACAGGGCTGCGGCGGCCTGCGGCGCGTACTCGTCGAGCAGTCCTTCGCCGTAGGCCAGCAGCCAGGCCTGATGCGCCAGTTCCGGCAATGGTGACAGGCGGTCCTGCTTGAGGAGCGCGCGCAGCAGGCGTCCGCGGCGCAGCTTGTCCTCGACGGCCGGGTCAAGGCGGGTGCCGAAGCGGGCGAAAAGTTCGAGATCCAGGAACTGCAGGTAGTCGAGGCGAATACGCGCCGACGCGGCCTTGATCGCCGGATGCTGGGCTTTGCCGCCGATGCGCGATACCGAACGGCCAATGTCGATGGCCGGCAGCGTGCCTGCGGCGAAGAGCCTGGCGTCGAAATAGATCTGGCCGTCGGTGATCGATATCAGGTTGGTCGGGATGTAGGCCGACAATTCCCCCTGCCGGGTTTCGATGATCGGCAGCGCGGTCATGCTGCCGCCGCCGAAGCTGGGCAGCAGCACCGTCGACCGTTCGAGCAGCCGCGAATGCAGGTAGAAGATGTCGCCGGGGTAGGCCTCCCGCCCTGGGGGCCGCCGCAGCAACAGCGAGAGTTCGCGATACGACTGGGCGTGGCGGGTGAGGTCGTCGTAGACCACCAGCACGTCGCGCCCGGAACGCATCCAGTACTCGGCAAGGGCACAACCAGCGAAGGGTGCGAGGTAGCGAAAACCGGGCAGGGCATTGGCCTCGGCGACCACCACCACCGTGTAATCGAGCGCGCCCGCCTTGTGCAGTGCCTCGACGGTCGCCGCAACCGCCGAGCGCGGTTGGCCGATGAGCACCACCACACACAGGATATTGCGACCGGCCTGGTTGATCACCGCATCGAGCGCCAGCGACGATTTGCCCAGACCATCGTCGCCGATGATCAGTTGGCGCTGGCCTTTGCCGATCGGGATCAGTGTGTCGACGATCTTGCTACCGGTGTACAGCGGTTCGCTGACGAAGTCGCGCTCGATGATCTGCGGCGCAGCCGCTTCGAGGCAGCGAAACTCGCGGGCCGTATGCGGCGGCAGGCCGTCCAGCGGGTTGGCGAGTGGATCGATGACCCGCCCGAGCAGGGCGTCGCCGGCGGCGATCGCCAGCGTGCGACCGACGTGGGTGACTGCCATGCCGGCGGTGATGCCGTGCTTCTCGGTCAGCAGGATGGCACCAAGGAGGTCGCGGCCGAGCTGGAAGACCAGGCCGGTGCTGCCGTCGGCGAAGCCGATCAGCTCGTCGAGCCGCACCGAGGGCAGCCCGCGAATCCAGGCGATACCGTCGCCAATGCCGACCACCTCGCCGCGTTCGGACAGGCGCAGGGCAAAACGGTAGGCATCCTTATTGTCAAAGTCGCGTACGCGACTCACGAAGCTCCCTTCCCCCCTTGCGGGAGAAGGGTCGGAGAAGAGGGGGACGGTCGTCGCTTTCATGATCTCGGGAAGCTCAACATGTGACGACCGCTCGGCAGGCGCATGCGGTCCTCAGCTCTGGCCATCCGGGCGCCTGAAGAAGGCCAGTTCGTCGAGCAGATTGGCATGCAGCAGGCATTCACCGACGGCAATGCGTACGCCAGCGATCAGTGCCGGGTCCGAGCTGACCGCGAGCGGCAGCTTGCGCCCGGCGACTGCTGCCAGGCCGCGGGCGATTTCCTGCTGCGCAGCATCGTCCAGCGGGTGCGCCGAGGCGACTTCTGCCGTTGCCGCGGCGACTTTTTCGGCGGCGGAACGCAGTGACTCGCGCTGTTCTTTCGGTAGCGCCGCCAGATCTTCGAGCAGCACGCGCACGATGCTTGCCGTCAGCATCGGCGAGGCCAGGCGCGCGAGCATTGCCGCGACGTCTGCGTAGGCCTGGTCGGCCGCTTGCCGGATCAGTTCGGCTTCGTGGCTGGCCGTCGTGGCGGCGTTGCGCACGCGCGCCTTGGCCTCTTCGTCGCTCAGCGACTGGCGAATCTTCTCCATGCCGCTGGCACGCTGTTGTGCGAGGTCCTGCTGCAGTTGCTGACGCAGTTGCTCGCGTTCCTGCGCCCACTGCGCCAGGCGCTCCGCGTACTGTTTTCCCAGCGCCGCCGCGTCGTCCTGCAATTTTTCGGCCTGCGCCATCTCGGCCTTTATGCGCGCCTGGCGCGCATCGAGTACATCGAGCACCGGCTGGTAAAGGAAGCGCTTGAGGATCCACAGCAGTACCAGGAAATTGAGGACTTCGAGAACAAAGGTCGTCCAGTCGAATTGCATGGCAGTTACCTATTTCAGGAAGTATTCCAGCAATGGGTTGCGGAACAGCACGATGAGCGCGATCACCAGGCAGTAGATGGCCAGCGACTCGATCATCGCCAGGCCGATGAACAGTGTGCGGGTGATGGTCTTTTCGGCTTCCGGTTGGCGCGCTAGTGCCTCCAGGGCGCTGGCGATGGCGCGACCCATGGCAATTGCCGGCAGCATCGTGCCGAGCGCGATCACCACCCCGGCGACGATGGTCGACAACATGCTGAACTGCTGCAGTTCGTTCATGATTCCTCCTTGTTTTTCGATTTCGCAAACGTCGGCGACGGCGCTTCGCCAGGCCTTTCCTGCGTGGCTATGGGTTCGATGGCGCCGGCGATATAGATCAGGGCCAGGATGCCGAAGATATAGGCCTGCACCACTGCTTCGATCACATGCAGCATCAACAACGGTACCGGCACCAGGAAGCCGGCAATCAGCAGCACCAGCAGCGCCGCCATCTCCAGGCTCATGATGTTGCCGAAGAGGCGGATGGCCAGCGCCAGAGTGCGCGTCAGTTCGCTGATGACATGGAAGGGCAGCAGGATCAGGCTGGGTTCGGCATAGTGGCGGAGGTAGGCGCGCAGGCCCTTGCTGCGGATACCGTACCAGTGCGTGGAGGCGAAGACCAGCGCCGCCAGGGCGGCGGTCGCCGAGAGGTCGCGGGTCGGCGCGTGCAGGCCGGGGACCAGGCCGGCGAGATTGGCGGTCAGGACGAAGATCCACAAAGTGGCCACGAAAGGCAGCACGCGGCGCACCGCGTCGGCCGGCAGCACTTCGCCGATGGCGCGCTCGATCACTGCGACAATGCCCTCGGCAATCGTCTGCCGGCGCGACGGCAGCAGCGCCAGCCGGTAGCGCAGCAGCAGTGCCGCGATTGCCAGACAGAGCATGACGCCCCAGGTGGTGAGCACGGTGTCGGTGATCGCCAGTGGCCCGAGATGGAAGACGACGCTGCCGCCCAGTTCGCCAGTATTCATTGGCGTCCCTTCATGAAGCGGTAGGCGTTGTAGGCGCCCAGTGCGATGCCGAGAACGATCAGGCTCACCGTCCAGCGCACCGAGTAGCCGGATGCCAGGGAGTCGAGCCAGCGACCGAGGTAGGCGCCGCCGACGACGGGCACCACGAACAGCAGTCCGACCGTACCGCCATAGAAGGCGATGCCGGCCCAGGTCGCCGGTGCCCGCTCGCGTTGGTTCAGCCGCCGCACATCCTTGGCGGTGTCTTCGAGCAGCTTGTCGCGGTCGCTCATTTCCCGGCCTTCTCTTGCATGCGCCCGGACATTTCGCCAAGACGGCGCAGCAGTGCGTGTTCGATCTCGGTCAGCGTCGCCCGCGAGCTATGCACGTCGGAATCCAGGCGCGCCATTTCGTCCTCCAGCTGGCGGCAGATGCCGGCGCGCTCATCGCCAAGAAAATAACGGACCGTCGCCAGGGTCAGGCGGTTGTCGGCAAAGGACATGACGCCACCCGGCAGGGAAAGAAAATGCCAGCGACCGGCACTGTCGACGAAGCGCGCCAGGCCGTAGCGCAGCACGGCCAGCATGCGCGCGTGCCCGGCCAGGATGCCGAAGCTGCCGCTGCCGTCGGCGGCAATGAACTGCACGACGTCGTCGAAGCGGTCGCCGCCGTGGCTGTCGTGCAGGTGCAGGGCGAAGCAGTTCATGTCGGCATGGCTCCGCGCATGTAGCAATCACTTTCGGCGAGGCTGTCGTAGCGGCCGGCGATGATCGCCTGGCAATCGGCGATGGTCTGTTTCAGGGGGACGCGCGCGCCGGCAATGCCGGTGTGGTCGGCGACGACGCTGAAGGGCTGTGTCAGATAGCGCTGCAGCCGGCGCGCGCGTTCGACGATGCGGCGATCCTCCCGAGAGAGTTCTTCGATCCCGAGCATGGCGATGATGTCCTCCAGTTCGTGGTAGCGCGCCAGATGCTCGCGCACCGCACGCGCCGTCTGGTAGTGCTGCTCGCCAAGCACGCGGTGGTCCATCATGCGGCTGCCCGAACGCAAGGGATCGACTGCCGGGTAAATGCCCTTGGCGGCCTGTTGCCGTGACAGGATCACGGTGCTGTCGAGATGGCCAAGCACGGTGGCCACGGCCGGGTCGGACATGTCGTCGGCCGGCACATAGACCGCCTGCACGGCAGTGATCGAGCCCTTGCGGGTCGACACGATGCGTTCTTCCAGCGATGCCACCTCGGTGAGCAGCGTCGGCTGGTAGCCGACCGTCGCCGGCATGCGCCCGAGCAGGCCGGAGATCTCGCTGCCTGCCTGGACGAAGCGGAAAATGTTGTCCATCAGGAACAGCACCTCGCTGGCCAATGTGTCGCGCAGGTATTCGGCGTAGGTCAGCGCCGTGTAGCCGACATGGAAACGCACCCCCGGGGATTCGTCCATCTGTCCATAGACCAGCAGCGCTCGTTCGAGGACGCCGGCATCCTGCATTTCGTGCCACATCTCGTGGCCTTCGCGCATGCGCTCGCCGACGCCGGCGAACACCGAGGCGCCGTGCATTTCGGCGCTGACCGCGTGCATGAATTCCATCATCAGCACGGTCTTGCCGACTCCGGCGCCGCCGAACAGGCCGGTCTTGCCGCCGCGCACAAAAGGGCACAGCAGGTCGATGACCTTGATGCCGGTTGCAAGGATTTGCGTCGGCGGCAGGGTATCGGCCAGTGCTGGTGGCGCCGCGAGCACGTTGCGGAAGTCATGCTCGGGCAGCGCCGCGCCGCCATCGAGCGGTTCGCCAAAGACATTGAGAATGCGGCCCAGGCAGCCGGGATCGACGGGTACATGCAGCGGCGCGCCGCGGTCGAAGACGGGCATGCCGCGGTACAGTCCGCCCACCGCGTGCAGGGCGATTGCCCGTATCAGCGTCGGCGCCAGATGCTGGTAGACGACGAGCACGTAACGCCCGCCGCCATTGCTCACGTCGAGCGCCTGTCCAATCGGCGGCAGGTACTTGCAGCGAACGTCGATGACCGGTCCTTGTGCCGCCTCGATCCGGCCGACGAGAGGCGTGTCCTGTGGCATTTTCCTGTCGACGCTCTTCCGATCTATTCTTCTCGCTCACCTGCGAGAGTGTAGGCGCCGGCCAGCAGCAGCGCACGACAAATCGCGCCCGGCAAGACGTTCTTGCGGCGCCCGCCGAATCATGGAGTCATGCAATCACGCAATCACGACTGCAGCATCTTCTCCACTTCCGCGGTAGTCAGCACCTTGCCGACCGAGACCACTTTGTCGTCAATCGCCAGGGCCGGCGTCGACATCACCCCATGCGCAGCGATCTGCGCGAAGTCGGTCACTTTTATCAATTCCGCCGTCAGGCCCAGACTGGCGAGGGCCTTTTCGGTGTTTTCCGTGAGGGTGCTGCATTTCTTGCACCCTGGTCCGAGAATCTTGATGATCATTTTGCGCTCCGTAGCTTAATGTGAAAGTCGCGCACGCGACTCACGAAACTCCCGTCTCCCCTCGCGGGAGAAGGGTCAGGGGAAGAGGGAAACGGTCATGACTTTCATGACTTGGGGTGTCGCCACGTGTCATGACCGTTAGATGAAGAGATCCGCATAGGCGTTGAACAGATAGCCGATGAGTACGATGCCAAACGTGACGATGCCGAAGAACAGGGCCAGCAGCGGCGCCTTGACGACTTTCTTGAGCATGATCAGGGAAGGTAGCGACAGCGCCGTGACGGCCATCATGAACGCCAGCGCGGTACCGAGACCAACACCTTTGTCGACCAGGGCCTCGGCGATCGGCAAAGTGCCAAAAATGTCAGCGTACATCGGCACACCAATCAGGGTGGCCAGGGGCACCGACCACCAGTTGTTCTGGCCGAGCAATGATTCGGTCCATTCAGCCGGAATCCAGTTGTGGATGGCGGCGCCGATGCCCACCCCAATCAGCACGTAGACCCAGACACGTCCGAAGATGTCGCTGACTTGCGCGCAGGAAAATTGCAGGCGATCGCGGCTGCTCAACTCCTCTTGCGGCGTGTCGAGCACCGGGTTGTGCATGACAAAGGATTCCACATAAGCTTCCATCTTCGCCCTGCCGATCAGCATGCCGCCGATAACTGCCAGCACCAGGCCCACCAGCACGTAGGCAATGGCAATCGTCCAGTTGAAGATGCTGGCCAGCAGGATCACCGAAGCCAGATCCACGAGTGGCGAAGAGATCAGGAACGCGAAAGTCACTCCCAGTGGCAATCCCGAGCTGGTGAAACCGATAAAGATCGGAATCGACGAGCACGAACAGAACGGCGTGATCGTGCCCAGCAGTGCGCCGGCAAGTTTGGCGCTGACGCCCTGCATGCCGCCGAGAATACGCCGCGTGCGCTCGGGCGGGAAATGGCTCTGCACCCAGGAAATGGAGAAGATCAGCACCGCGAGCAGAATGAAGATCTTGATTACGTCATAGATGAAGAAATGCACGCTGGCCCCGGTGCGGCCGGCCATGTCCATGCCGAAGCCGTCCTCGACCAGCCGGCCGACCAGCCAGGCCAGCCAGTCCATGCGTAGCACTTGATCGTTCAACCACTTGAAAACTTCCATCTGCAGGTCCTGATTGCCTTTTTTGGATGAGGCCAGCTGCGGCAGTATGAGCTTCGCCATCGTGCGAAGCAAAACCGGGTTCAAGTTCCCGCCCCTCGGCCTTCAATTGTGCCTTGACCTTCCCGGCAGCGCCAGCAAGGGTTCAAAATAAAGCAAACCAAGAAAATCCTGGATAGCCATGAAACCGATTTTCATCAGCTACTCTTCGCAGCATCGTGATCTGACCCGCGCGCTCGCGGGCGTGATCGAGGCGCAGTACGGTGCCGGGTCGGTGTGGTGGGACGAGGAGCTGGAGAGTCGTGCCTCGTATTCGGAGCAAATCAGGGCCGCTCTTGAAGAGGCGCGGGTCGTCGTGGTGCTCTGGACGGCGGGCGCGATGATCTCCGATTATGTCTATGCCGAGGCAGTGCGCGCACAAGCGCAAGGCAAGCTGGTCAATGTGCGGCCCGCGGACATGCGCTTTAGCGACATCCCCGAGCCTTTCAACATCCATCACATCGACGACGCCGAGGATCACGCGGGCATCCTGGCCACCATCGCCCAGGTGATGGCGGGTGTGCCGATTCCGACCCGCGTGCCACTGCACGAAATCTATTTCCGCCAGCATGGCCAGCGCCTGATCGACCCCAAGCAGCGCCAGCTCGCGCGCGATCCACGCGAGATCGCTCCCGCCGAGCTGCTGCAGGCCAAATTCGAGGTGCTCGGCTATCTCGATGCGACGGGCCTTCGGGCGCAGCTCCTCGCCTGGTGCAGCGAGGAGCGGCCCACCGCTGGGCGCCTGATCCACGGCCCGGGCGGGCTTGGCAAGACGCGCTTGATGATCGAGGTCGCGGCGAGTCTGCGGCAGCAGGCTTGGACGGCCGGCTTCCTCGACCCGCCACATGAGCCGCTCGATGCAACATTCGACGCGACGCTCAGGCAGCGCTGGCAGGCGCTCGAGCAGCTGCTTGCCCACGGCGAGGACCGCGGCCTGCTCATCGTCCTGGACTATGCCGAGGGCCGTCAGGACGAGGTGAAGCGCCTCGCCGAGCGCTTGAGCGCCCGACCCGGGAACGCCACGCGACCGCTCCGCCTGGTGCTGCTCGCCCGCAGCGCAGGTGAATGGTGGAGCACGCTGCACGATGACAGCCCCGAACTGCAACGCGTGTTCCGCGGCACCGCCGGGGCTGCCAATGTCGCCGCCCTCCCGGATCTTTCTACGGGTCAACAACGGCTCGCTCTCTTCGACGCCAGCTGCGCGGTGTTCGCACCGCTGCTCAGCGCCCAGGGCTACGTTCTGCCCAGCGGCGACTTTCCGCAGCAACGGCGTTGGCGCATCGAGTCCGGAGCCGGCTACGCCCGGCCGCTTGCCATCCAGATGGAAGCGCTGCTCTGGCTTGCTGCGGCCACGCCGGAAGCGGGCGCCAGCGGCGTCGATGAACTCCTGCGCCGCGTGCTCGGGCTGGAGCGCAATCACTGGAAGAAGCTCATAGGCGCGCTGGATGAGGAGCGCACGCGCGACATGGCTCGCGGCGTCGCGCAGGTCACCGCCGTGCAGGGCGTCGCCGCGCGGCGGTCCACCGCAGACCTGTTGATGGCCGATGACTTCTACCAGGGTCAGCGCACGGCGCGCGTCGCCGTCGATCCCGTGCTGCGCCAGCTTTGCCGTGTCTATGGCCAGCCTGACGGCGGTGTCGGTCCGCTGGAGCCCGACTTGATCGGCGAGCACCACGTCGCCACGGTCGCCGACGTCGAGCTCATCGACGGCTGCCTGCGCTGGATCGCGGCAGAGCCGACGGAGATCCAGGCAAAGCGGCGCCGTAGTCTCCTCACGGTGCTGCAGCGTGCCACCCAGCCGGAACACGGAACCCGGGCCAATGATCAAGCCGTCGAGCTGCTGGACCATCTTGTCGGCAAGCACGCGAAGGCGCTCGCTGCGGACCTGGTCGCGGTCATGATGGACACGCAGGGGGCCCTGGCCGAGCGGGTCGATCGACAAATTGACGCGCTCGATGAAGAGTCTCTGGACGCCATCAATACCGAGTTGCCGATCCAGTCGGTGTCGCTGATGGACTTGTCGCTCCATGTGGCTGTGCGGCGCGCCGGCTTGGCGCGAGAACGGCTCGCTGCAGTTGACTCACTGGAAGACGCTGCGGCCGATCAGCGCGAAACGATACTGCGCCGGCTGGCCGCGAGCGCGGCCACGCTCGGCCTCCGCTTCCACAACCTCGGCCGGCGCGAGGAGGCGCTCGCCGCCAGCCAGGAGGCGGTAGAGATCCAACGGCGCCTGGCGCAAGCCCGCCCCGACGCCTTCCTGCCCGCCCTCGCGATGAGCCTGAGTGACCTCGGTGAAGGCCTCTCCGACCTCGGTCGGCGCGAGGAGGCGCTCGCCGCCAGCCAGGAGGCGGTGGACATCCGACGGCGCCTGGCGCAAGCCCGCCCCGACGCCTTCCTGCCCGACCCCGCGATGAGTCTGAGTAACCTCGGCAACCGCCTCTCCGACCTCGGCCGGCGCGAGGAGGCGCTCGCCGCCAGTCGGGAGGCCGTGGACCTCCTTCGGCGCCGGGCGCAAGATCGCCCCGACGCCTTCTTGCCCCACCTCGCTAAGAGCCTGAATAACCTCGGCAACCGCCTCTCCGAGCTCGGCCAGCGCGAGGAGGCGCTCGCCGCCAGCCAGGAGGCGGTGGATCTCTATCGGCGTCTGGCGCAAGCCTACCCCGACGCCTTCCTGCCCGACCTCGCGATAAGCTTGAATAACCTCGGCCCCGGCCTCTCCGCCCTCGGCCGGTGCGAGGAGGCGCTCGCCGCCAGCCAAGAGGCGGTGGATCTCTATCGGCGCCTGGCGCAAGCCTGCCCCGACGCCTTCCTGCCCGACCTCGCGATGAGCCTGAATAACCTCGGCAACGGCCTCTCCGAGCTCGGCCGGCGCGAGGAGGCGCTCGCCGCCAGTGAGGAGGCGGTGGGCCTCCGACGGCGCCTAGCGCAAGCGCGCCCCGACGCGTTCCTGCCCAACCTCGCGACGAGCCTGACTTGCCTTGGCATCCACCTCTCCGACCTCGGCCGGCGCGAGGAGGCGCTCGCCGCCAGTGAGGAGGCGGTGGGCCTCCGACGGCGCCTAGCGCAAGCGCGCCCCGACGCGTTCCTGCCCAACCTCGCGATGAGCCTGAGTAACCTCGGCAACCACCTCTCCAGCCTCGGCCGGCGCGACGAGGCGCTCGCCGCCAGCCAGGAGGCGGTGGATCTCTATCGGCGCCTGGCGCAAGCCCGCCCCGACGCCTTCCTGCCCAACCTCGCGATGAGCCTGAATAACCTCGGCAACCGCCTCTCCGACCTCGGCCGGCGCGAGGAAGCGCTCGCCGCCAGCCAGGAGGCGGTGGAGATCCAACGGCGCCTGGCGGAAGCCCGCCCCGACGCGTTCCTGCCCAACCTCGCGATGAGCCTGAATAACCTCGGCCCCGGCCTCTCCGACCTCGGCCGGCGCGAGGAGGCGCTCGCCACCAGCCAGGAGGCGGTGGATCTCTATCGGCGCCTGGCGCAAGCCCGCCCCGACGCCTTCCTGCCCAACCTCGCGGGGAGCCTGAATAACCTCGGCATCCCCCTCTCCAGCCTCGGCCGGCGCGAGGAAGCGCTCGCCGCCAGCCAGGAGGCGGTCGACATCGGACGGCGCCTGGCGGAAGACCGCCCCGACGCGTTCCTGCCCGCCCTCGCGCGGAGCCTGAGTAGAGTCGGCATCCACCTCTCCGACCTCGGCCGGCGCGAAGAGGCGCTCGCCGCCAGCCAGGAGGCGGTGGGCCTCTGTCGGCACTTGGCGCAAGCCCGTCCCGACGCCTTTCTGCCTGACCTCGCGAGGAGCCTGAGTGACCTAAGCGGGGACCTCTCCAACCTCAGCCGGCGCGAAGAGGCGCTCGCCGTTAGCCGGGAGGCGGTCGACATCCGACGGCGCCTGGCGGAAGACCGCCCCGACGCCTTCCTGCCCGACCTCGCGCGGAGCCTGAATAACCTCGGCATCCTCCTCTCCGACCTCGGCCGGCGCAAGAAGGCGCTCGCCGCCAGCCAGGAGGCGGTGGACCTCTATCGGCGCCTGGTGCAAGACCGCCCCGACGCCTTCCTGCCCGACCTCGCGAGGAGCCTCGGCGTCACATCGCACGCTTTGACGGCGCTTGATCGGCAAACGGAAGCAGCGCAGGCAGCACATGAGGCACTTGCAATTCTCGCGCCCTTTGTCGAGCGTTATCCCGAGACCTTTGCGGATCTGGCACGCGCAATCAGCGCTAATCTGCGGCAATACAGCGACGCCGCGCAACAAGCGCCGGACCGCGCACTGCTCGAGCGCGTTGCGCGGGCGCTCGGTGGTGGCGAATCGGCCGCCGACGACCCTGCGATCGAGGCGTTCATGCCGAAGATTCTCGCCATCCTGGAAGAAGCCAAGGCGACAGGCGTGCTCGATGAGGCGGCACTCGCCGAGTTGCCAGAATCGCTGGTAGATTGGTTACGTACTGCCTGGTCTGAACGGTCGGGAGAGGACCAGTAAGGGTCTCTCGGTAGCGGTGTGCACACACCCCGTTTCTTCGACGCCGCAGTAGACCGGCCAGGAATAAGGCGAGACAGCGCCAGCGACCACGCTGCGCTATGGAGCGGCCGGCCGCCGCGAGGGCATCGGCTTGCGCTTCGACCCAGGTCAACAGGTGTCGTCGGCCCTGACCACGAGCTGCCGCAGGTTGGCCAGCTGCGGGCGCAAAAGATCGAGCTTGTGGAGATCACGCTCGGCTTCGGCGAGATCGAGCTCCGGCGGGGTGATCTGCCTGTTCTGCGCCTGGACGATCAGCGTCTGTCGGCAACAGGCTTCCGACGTGTCGCCTATTTTGGTCAGGCTGCGCCGCTGATCGACCAAGAGTTCGATCAGGCCCCCGAGTTTCTCCTGCGGGGTAGTGCTCGCGGCGGCAATCGCCGCCCGCAGTCCTGCGGGCGTCCTGTGCAGTGCGGCAAAGTGCCGCGTCGTGCCTGGACAATAAGCCGCGCACTCGGTCGGCGAGCGTCTGACGAACTCACCGGGAAGGCCGGCCGCCAAGCAGGCGGCGACCGGCAAGGGTGCTTTTTCACTTCGTGGAATCGTCCAGGGTCAAGGACAAGCGCCGCACGACCGCCTTTAGGGCGGCTCAACAAAAGCCATCGCCACGCCGGCGCCTCGCCATCGCCCGATGAATCGGGCGATCCCCATTTGGCCAACCGCCACGGCGAATGAAGACGCCAAGTGCCATCTTCTCGCTCCCACGACTCCTAATTGACCGGGCCGGACGGTCGACCGTCACGCTCGATTGCTGGTCGATGGCCGCTGTGTAAGACGATCATCCGGCGGCGTCTTTCGGCTAGCAACGGACGCTGGAGAGGTCTATCCAAACGAGTCACTGGAGCGACGAAGGTGTAGGCTATCGACCCAGCCTGCAAAATACCGCTTTCCACGATTTCTTGATACTGTATAGAATCGGCACACATCAGACGCAAAGGTTCCTGCAGAAAGGCTTCCAGCGTACCGGGGGACGCCGATTCAGGCACCAACTCCGATGTTGTGCAGCGAAGCTGTCGCCATATAATAAAGTCGGGCCTCAGCAGTCTGTTATCTGCGTCTTGTTTGAATAGCATCATCCTGTCTACGTACAAGGAGAGTTCGCGATGGCCATGGATGTAAAAGCGGCAGTTGATCGTGCGAAAAATCAGATTCAGCTTCTCTTTGGGGACGAAGAAATAAGGAATCTTGGGCTCGAGGAGGTTGCTTACGACGACGCGCAGGCCGTATGGAGAGTCACTATCGGATTTTCGAGACCTTGGGACGAACCAAAAAACGCACTCGCGGCCATAGCCGGCCAGAATATGTACTCGCGGCGCACCTACAAAGTCGTCACGATTGACGAGGACACGTCGAATGTTATCTCCGTTAAGACACTGGACGTGAAGGCGTGACTCGACTCCCGGTGGCCATTGACAGCAACTTGCTTTTGCTACTGGTGGTCGGAATGACCGAGAAGGATTACGTTTCCAAACACAAGCGGTTAAAGGAGTTCACGCTGAGCGACTATGACCTTCTGCAGGAACAACTGACCGTTGCTACAGAAATTGTTGTCACGCCGAACACATTGACTGAGACTTCAAACCTAATCGATCACATAGGGGATCCTGCGAGATCGCGAATCTATTCGAAGCTTCGCGAACTCGTGGACCTGCCCGAGACACGAGAAATCTATGTTGACAGCAGAGCGGCATCAGGCCGAACCGAGCTACCGCGATTGGGTTTAACTGATTGCGCTCTACTCGAAGTCTGTGCAGCAGGCACGCCACTGATCACCGTCGATATCAAGTTGTTCCTGGCCGCGGTTCGGAACGGTAATAAGGCACTCAATTTCAATCATCTGCGTAGCCTGTGAAGCTGACGCTAAACGCTTCGTTCAACCGGCCAGTGAACAGCCGGCTTCGCTGTCCGTTGTCTGCCACTTGGTCCGGGTCACGGCGTCACGGGTAGAGTAGAGGGAAGGCGAAAGCCTGACCTCTACTCTACCGAATAACGCATTGAAGCATTCGTGGCGCGCTTCCGGTCAGTAGTGAGGGCTGTTACTCTAGTTCAAAACCAAGCAACCAAGCAACCAAGCAAATCAACCAAATCGGGTCTTCGGGGTCTGGTCTTTACCTTTGCCCGAGGCACGGGGAAAGACGTGATCCCATAAGTGTATGGGATGATTTTATAGTAGTGGTCGGGCCACAAGTCACTGTGTGGTATTGGGCGTTCCTGTGGCGATGTGTATCCGCGGGTTCCGGAAACGCGTTACTCGATTGTCTTGATACCGCGGCACTTCGGAAACGCCGTACATCCCCAGAACGCGTTTCCGGCGTTCGATCCCTGTTTCGCAATCCGCTTTAGCATCGGGCCGCCACAACGGGGACAGCTTGGCTCGGCTGAAGGCGTGGGAGTTGGTGCGGATGTCTGTGCGCTGGCTGGCATTGTTCTGGGCGATGCCATCTCGGGTCGGGCGGTGCGCACCCTGTCAATCATGGTTTTGAGCGCCGACCCATCAATCAGCTCGATATTCCTCCCATCCACGAAAGCGCGCGCGTCTGCACTGAAGGTGCCCGAGGTGACAACGAATCCTCCGGTTGCTCCCAGCGATGCCATCACACCGAACAATTCACGCACAACATTGACCGAAACCTTGTACGCGCGCCACTGCTTGCACTGCACGAGAAAAACCTCGCTACCTTTCCTCAATTCCAAATCAATGCCGCCGTCGGGACCACCGCCGCCGGTTTCAACCACTGAAAAACCACGCATCCGGAAGGCTTCGCCTACGAGCAGCTCGAAGTCGCTCCAATTCAACGCGCGCAGGGTAGCTCCGGACTTGTCGCCGGCAGTGTCGCGGACGAGGTCTTTACGTTTGCGCCGTCCGAAGAAGGATGTGGCTGCGCCGGCCAAGAAAAGCAGCGGGACGATGAACTGACCGTAGTAGGCCAGCGCCTTCGTCATCTGACCGACGACTATCTGCCCAATCTGACCAGGGGGCGCGTTGGTCGGCAGGTCCGCAGACGCATACCTGTGCAGGATCGCATAGGCGACGACAGCCAAGATGCTCCCGACCCACCACGGAAGCATCGCAGCGATTCCAAAAAGGTCTTCAAAGGCGCTACTATTCTTTCTTCTTGCCATCACTGAGTCCTTTCAGCGTTACGGTCCATGAAGCATCGTCGGCTATCGGCGCATCGTTGCGCGAATGTCAAACGATGCTGTAATTTTACCCACACCGATGGAAACACCAGAGAGGCTGAGCTGCGCATACTTCTTGGCGGAATAGACTGCCAGCCTTCCTGACATACGGCGATTGAAGCCGTTGTAACTACATTCAGAGAACGTAACGTCAAGGTTTGCAATAGCTGCCGTCACCCCCGGCGTAGCAAGTCCCTTCAACTTGCAGCCGTTTTCGGGGCTTGCCCCAATCACCTTGCCCTGCGGATCAATTTCGATGGTCATCTGAACGACGGCATGTGCCTCCGGAGAAACTGCGCCAGAGACAGTTGCTTGATACTGTGTTTGGCCTCGCCAACCTCCAGTGCTTGTCGTGTAGGCCGAATTGGCAGCGTCACCAAAGACCTTGTTCGGTTTGCCCTGGGGCTGCTGGTCGCTTTGGCCCTCTTCAGACGTGCAGGGGCGGTCGGTGAGGAGCGTGTGCCCGTTCTCTACACATCGGTATTGGGCATGCGCGGTTGTGGCAAACACCCCGAGGGCGATGGCTGCTAGAAGCTTGTTCATTTCATGGTCTGGGCAAGCCAGAAGTGTTGGCTAAATCCCCTATATTTTACTCAGCTGTGGCTAGAATGGTGGCATGTCGAAGCAGATGCCGCCTTCTACGCCGGAAATCAATTGTCGAAGAGCCGCCGCAGCCCTGATTCCGGTCATCGAGGCCGGCTTGTTGGAGTCAAACTCTCGGGGGCGCGTCGACAGCACAACTCGATAACTCGCGAGCCCAGGTCTTTACTTTTCCCCAATGCACGGGGAATTGTTTGGCGCCTGCCTGTACCGGTGCCGCCAACGACGCATGGCTTCAAGTACCGGCTCGTAGATGTCGTCGATGGAGCCCGCGTCGTCGGCTTTGATAACGAGAGAGGCAAGGGCGATCACTGCCATCTTGACGGCAAGGAGTTTCCCTATCGCTTCGCTACGATCGATCAGCTGATCGAGGACTTCATCAAGGAAGTGGATAAACGGAGGACGCGATGACCAAACGCAGACTGACAATCACCTTGGGCTCAGACTGGCGAGCGGCCCTGCGCCAGGCTGGAAAGGCCGCGACAGCCTCGACCTACGAGGGAGAGACCCTGAACTTCGAGACGCCGGCAGCCTTCCTTGGAAGCTTGACCGAACGGCGCTGGGCCATCGTCCAGGCCTTGCAGCACGATGGCGGCACGGTCGGGGTTCGCGAACTTGCACGCCGTCTTGGACGTGACGTGAAACGTGTGCACGAGGATGCAGCAGAACTCGTCACATTGGGGCTGCTCGAGCGCACCGAGGCCGGCGCCTTGCGCTGTCCGTTTTGTGACATCCATGTCGATATGCACATGGCGACGGCAGCCTGAGCATTTGCCGCCGGGCGGGTTAGGACCACAGAGAGACAGTGGCGAAGTCTGCCACACGGCTTCCAGCACTCCGAGCGAGCTCAATCCCGGAAAAAAGCTCCGATGCTACGCAAAAAACTGTCGCCCCAAAACACACTTAGAGCGCATCAATGATTCGGCTCGCGGACACTTCCATACGGTTGTACCGCCGGAAAGATGGGAGCGTATCCGTGCGTCTCGGACGCTGCTTGACGGTCAAGACGAATGCCACCTTTCGCCTTGCTGCGCATCTCAAAACGATATCATGCAAACTCAAGCTCCCGTCTGGCGAATCGATCACGGGTGACGAACATGACCATGATGATGCTCTCGAGCTCCTCAGGGCGCGCACAGCACAAGACGAAGATCCACCGTGCCGCGGTCGGCGCCGGCCGTCAGCTTGAAGCCAAGATCCTGGGCCAGGTGCTGCATGCGCAGGTTGCCCTCCAGGGTTTCGCCGCGCAGTTCGCCGATGCCGCGGCTGCGCGCGTAGTTGATGAGGCTCTGCAATAGCAGGCGTCCGAGCCCCTTGCCCTTGCATCCCGAACTGACCACGATGGCAAAATCCGCGATGGCGTGGTCGGGATGGGACACGGCACGGACCTCTCCGAGCGAACGCTCGACACCGTCGCTGCTGCGCTCGATGGCTACCAGCGCCATCTCGCGATCGTAGTCAATCTGGGTGAAGCGAGCGAGTTGGGAGCGGGGCAGATTGCGCATCGCGGCAAAGAAGCGCATGCGTGCATCCTCTGCATCGAGCGAGCGAATGAGATCGCCGAGCGCGATCTCGTCCTCCGGGCGGATGGGGCGGATCAAGAGCTGCCTACCGTTCCAGTCGACTTGCTGTTCCAGTTCTTGCGGATAGGGGCGGATCGCAAAGCGTCGCAGGCCGCGCTTGCCGCCGCTTTTTGCGATGCGGATGCGGGTGTTCAAGGCAAGCACGCCGGAGGTCTCGACATGCAGCGGATCGAGTTCGACGCCAAGCAGCTCGTCGATATCGCTGAGCAGTTGTGACAAGCGGAGCAGCGCCGTGCGCAGCGCTGCTTCCAGCGCGGCACGCTCGTCATCGCCAAGCTCCTCGGCAAAACGGCTGCGCGCAAGCAGGTCCTGGGCCAGGGTCGGGTTGAGCGGCGGCAGGGCGACAACGAAAGCGCCTTCACCGGATCTCTTTGCGCCGGCGGGAGCGAGGAAAATCACCGGACCGAACACCGGATCGTCGGCAACGCCGAGACGCAGGGCAGGGGCGCCACTGCGTGCGGCGCTGGGTCGCAAGAGATAGTTGCTGACGCGGTGCCCCGGGTGCTGAGTCTTGGCAATGCGGCGCAGGTGGCGAACGGCGGCATGGATGTCGGCCGGCGAACGCAGTCCAGAGGCGAGCGCTGCAAAGGGCAGGGCGTTGGCCAGCACCAGGCCGAGATCGACCGGATAGCCGATATCGTCAGCGCTGCGGATCGCCGCATCGATGTTGCGCGCCAGCTGATACTCGGCAGAGTCGATGCCGTAGGCGTGCAACAGGCGGCGCGCCTGGACCGGCGTCAGCGTCTCCATGCCGGCCGCGATCGCTTCCGCGACCACTGTACGGGCGGCAGTGATGTCGGGGGAGAAGCCATCCGTCTGCGACGGCGGCATCTGCATCAGCAAGCGGCGATTGCGCTGGTAATCGACGATGCCCAGAAAAACGGCGATCGCCTTGCCCGGTGAGTCATGGCTCAAGACCCCGTGCGCCGCCGCGATGCGCTGCGCCTCGAGCATTGCCGTACCGCCGACCCAGCAGGTGAACACGTTGCGCCCGCTGTCCTCGATCACTTTACACAGGGCCGTGGCGATCGCCGTGCTTTGCGCAAAGGGCGACGGCGAACAGACGGTGAGCACGCTGTCGGTGTCCCGGTCGTCGAGTACTGCAGCCAGCGCCGCCGCCCAGTTTTCCGCGGAAATGTTCGCCGGCAAGGCGAGCGGATTGCTCGGCGTCAGGCGCATCTGCAGGCGTTGGCCGAGGCGCTTCAGGGTGTCCTTTGAAAGTGTTGCCAGCTGGCCGCCGGAAGCCAGCAGCGTGTCAGCGGCAATCCGCCCGAGACCGTGACCGTTGGCCAGAATGGTCAGCCGTTCGACGCGCAGCGAACGCACCCGCGCCATCGCCTCGGCGGCTTCGAACAAGTCTCCCAGAGTGTCGATGCGCACCCAGCCGGCGCGGCGCAGGGCGGCTTCGTAGACCGCGCTGGCGGCAAACGGCTCGCTTGCCGGCTGCCGGCTCGCCATCCGTCCGCTGCGTAAGTAGACGACCGGCTTATTGCGCGCCGCCGCGCGCGCTGCGGACATGAATTTTCGTCCGCCGGTGACGGCATCGAACTGCACCAGGATCGATCCGGTATCCGGATCTGCCGCCAGCCAGTCGAGAGCGTCGGCGAGATCGATGTCGATGCTGGCACCCAGGTGCAACACCAATGAGAAGCCGATGCCCTTGCTGTCGGCGCGATCAAGAACGGCGGCGGTGATTGAAGCCGACTGGGTGAGCAGGGCGATCTTTCCGGGCCGGGCGACGATCGGGGCGACGCTGGCGTTGAGACCCTTCGGTGGCACGACGAGACCGCCGCTCCCCGGTCCGAGGACGCGTATCAGGTACGGTTGCGCCGCCTCGAGAATGGCCTTGTGAGCCGCCGCGATCTGGCGGCTGTTCATCCTGTCGCGCAGCGACATGCCAACGATCACCGCCCGCGTGCCGCGTGCCCCGAGTTGGCTGATGATTTGCGGGACGTGGTCCGGCGCTGCGCAGACGACCGCCAGATCAGGCACCACATCCAGCCCGTCAAGACGCACATGGGCGCCGATCGCGAAGCGCCAGGCTTTCCTGGCGGTGACCGAAATGAGCGGCCCGGAAAATCCACCGGCGCCGAGATTGCGTAGCACCACCTCGGCGTAGCGGCTCGGCTCGTCGGGTTCGGCAACAACGGCCACCGACTGGGGACGAAAGAGAAATTCCAGATTCCGGATAGTCATTGGACAGGTGCTGTGTTCATTGACAGAAATTGCTTTGCTGGCCGCCGGATGACGGCGCTCGGCAGCCGACAATCAGCCGACAATCAGCGCGGCCGTTCTTGCAAATAGGCTGCCAGCGCAGGTTTCAGCTGGCCCGGCTTGAGCAACTCCTCGGTGAGCGCCAGCGCTTTCTTCACATCGTCCAGCGACATCTGGTTGGCCAGCACCTGACGGTTCTGCGCCGCCTGGGTCTTGCCCTTGCCGGCATAGGCCACCGAGACGTTGTACAGCGCCATGGCCAGAATCTTGTCCTGCGGCACGCCCTTGCCGCCCTGGTAGAGCACGCCCAGGTTGCTCAGCGCATCGATGTCACCCATCTCGGCGGCCGGACGATACCAGCGCGCTGCCTCGGGATAGTTCACCGCCATGCCGACGCCGTGCTCGTACATCGCGCCGAGGTTGTACTGGGCATCGGCGTTGCCCTGTTGCGCGGCTTTCAGGTACCAGGCTGCCGCCAGTTTCAGGTCTTTCGTCACTCCGTAGCCGTTTTCATAGAGTACGCCCATGGCGTATTCGCCACGCGCATCGCCGCTTTCGGCCAGCGGGCGGGTTTCCTGCAGCGCCTTGGCGTAATCGCCCGCGGCGAAAGCCGCGGCGGCTTCGTCGAAGCCGGCCTGCGCCGGCTGCATGGTCAGTGCCAGGCTCGAACAGAGCAGCAGGCGCACGGCAGTCTTGCACGCTGCGCGAAGCAAGGAGGCGTCAATCATTTTCATGGCTGTCTTGTCTTGATGTGGCATGTGCCATTTCATTTATGAGGTTCCAAAAAAAGCGCGGGGCGTTCGATCAGGAAACACCCCGCGTATTTCAGACAGTTCGTCAAATTGAGTCGACACGGCGCGTGCGCCGTGTCGACGAACGGCGCTCAGTCGGCGACGGCCTTGGTCTTCATCGCCGTTTCCAACTTCTTGATGTCTTCCGGCGACAATTGCGGCCGGTCGATTTTGATCGTCAGTTTGTTGAACTTGGCGGTCAGCGGGAAGGGCGGTTTGTAGTCGGCGTCGTTGATGCCGGTAATGGTGTCCGAACCGATGTCGAAGCTCTCGTCCCACTGCAGGATGATGGGGAGCGTCTTCTCCATCCTCTTCGTCGCGACCACCTTGCCGTCCACCTTGAGCGTACCGGTGCCACCCTTGCCGATGCCGGAGAAGTTGTTGTACGCCATGGTGCCAACGCCGAGGCCGTCATACTTGAAGTCGAACACCAGCGTATGCTCGCCGGGCGTCAGCGCCTCCGGCGCCTCCCACTTGATTCGCTCGAGATCGAGCAGATTCCAGCAAAACACCGGCTTGCCCTTGAGCAGGTAGAAGCCCCAGCCCGCGAAACGTCCGCCGGAAGTCGCGATCATGCCCTCCGCGCCGCTTTCCGGCACGGTAATGTCCGCCGTCAAGCTGTAGGAGGTGTCGAGCAGGTAGGGCGCGTCGCCCTGCGGCAGGCCGGTCATCGGCCGCGTATAGACCAGTTCGCTGAGGCCGGCGGTGAGGCTCGGACGCGGAGCCGCGACCCGGGCGCCCACCGACGCATCCAGCGGGAAGACCTGATACTTCTTCGCTTCCTCGACGAACAGCTTGCGCATCTCGCTGACCTTCTCCGGATGCTGCGCGGCGATATCTTCGGACTGGTTGAAGTTCTTGGTCAGATCGTAGAGCTGGAACACCTGGTTGTTGAGCGGATCCTCGTTGGCAGCACTGAATGCGTCCCACGGGGCACGGTCGACCTTGGTGCTCAGGAGCCAGCCTTCGCTGTAAAGAGCCCACTGGCCCATCATCTCGAAGTACTGGATCTTGTGGCGGGACGGCTCCTTGGCGTTGGCGGCATCGAAAGTGTAGGCAAAGCTGGTGCCCTCGATCGGCTTCTGCTTGATGCCGTCCACGGTTTCGGGCGCGGCGATGCCGGTGACTTCCAGCAGCGTGGGGACCACATCGATGACGTGCATGAACTGCTCGCGCAGGCCGCCCTTGTCCTTGATGCGCGCCGGCCACGAGATGACCATGTTCTGGTTGATGCCGCCGAGCCGGGAGGCGTTCTGCTTGAACCAGTCGAAGGGCGTGTCAAATGCCCAGGACCAGCCCGCCGACATGTGGTTGTAGGCGAATTCGGTTCCCCATGCTTCGTAGAACTTCATCTGCACGTCCACGGGCGGACGAACGCCGTTGAAAAATGCGACTTCGCTGAACGTGCCTTCCGGCCCGCCCTCGGCGCTGGTGCCGTTGTCGCCGTTCTGATAGATGATCAGGGTGTTGTCGAGCTTGCCCAAATCCTCGAACCCCTTGATCACCCGGCCGATCTCGTGGTCGTTGTAAGCCACGTAGGCGGCGAACACCTCAACCTGCCGGATGTAGAGCTTCTTTGCTTCCGGCGTGAGCTTGTCCCACGGCGTAAGCAGGTCGTTGGGCCAGGGCGTCAACTCTTCGTCCTGCGGAATCACACCGAGCTTCTTCTGGTTCGCAAAAATGCGCTCGCGCACCTTCTCGTAACCGTCATCGAAGAGATGCATGGCGTGGATCTTGTCCACCCACTCTCGGGTCGGGTGATGTGGCGCGTGTGAGGCGCCGGGCACATACCAGATAAAGATCGGCTGCCTGGGATCGGTCTGGTGAATCCGATACATCCAGTCAAGGGCGTCGTCGGCCATTGCGGTGATCAGGTTCCATGAGGGCTCCTTGCCGGTGACTGGCCAGATCTCCGCTTTTGGATCCGATCGATCCATCTTCAGGGTGCCCTCATGGCCAATCCACGGGTAGATCTGCGTGGTGTTGCGGAAGAGGTTCGGTCCCCACTGGTTGGCGTCGCCGCCAACGAAACCGTAGAAGTAGTCGAAGCCCATGCCCGTCGGCCACTGGGTGAAGGGTCCGACCTGGCTGGCCTGGTAGGTCGGCGTGTTGTGATCCTTGCCGAACCAGCTCGTCGCATAGCCGTTGTCGCGCAGGATGCGGCCGATCGTAGCGTTGTCCACGCCGATGACGCTATCGTAGCCGGGGAAGCCGGTGGCCTGCTCGGCAATGACGCCGAAGCCGACCGAGTGGTGGTTGCGCCCGGTGATCATCGCGGCCCGTGTCGGCGAGCACAGCGCGGTGGAGAACATCCTGTTGTAGCGCAGCCCGCTGGCCGCGATGCGGTCCATGGTCGGTGTCGGGATGACGCCGCCGAAAGTGCTCGGCACGGCGAATCCGGCGTCGTCGGTCATGATCAGCAGGACGTTGGGCGCGCCTTTGGGCGGCACGACGCGCGGTGGCCACCAGGGTTTGGATTGCAAGGCGTCGTCCTTGATGACGCCGCCGAATTTCGGGGCCGGCGGTGGAAGTTGCTTGCCGCTGAGGGTGGTGGTGGCACTGGGTGAGCCGAGCGTGCCGGTGACCTGCTGGGCTAGTGCGGCGCCGCTTATGGTAGCCAGGCTCACCACGCAGGCGAATATCCCGGCCACGCGTTGAGTTTTGTCCACGTTTTTCTCCGTCAAAAAAGGAGTATGCATATTAGCTTACCTGGCCAATGAAGGCGAGTGGCCCGGCATTGTTGCCTACGCGCATTACAGCAGACTGACGCCAGGGGGCAAGGGACGGGCTGTACGCCGAGAATCATTGCTGGCCAAGCGCGCTCAGAGTGCTTTGGCGATGGCGGCAATGGCCCGCGCGACATCTTTGGCGTCGGTTGCGCAGCCACAGACCGAAACCCGCATGCAGCGTCGCCAATATTCACCGTCGCCTTGCAGTCCCAGACAAAGTCCCAGACAAACAATCTCGCAGTTGGCGAAAACTTATCGGACCGCGGGCAGGGTCGGCGGCACGATGCGCAGATGGCTTGGGCCGCCGCTAGCGTCGTCCCTGATCAGCTCGAAACGCGCCGGGCGGCTGCTTTCCGGTATGTGCTGGCGCAGGGTTTCAAGCCAGCGATCGAGTTCAGGCTGGCCGATGTGGCGGCTATAGACCGCCCATACCGTCCATACCGCGCCTGCCGGGCGGGCCGGCAGCCGGGCAGCGATGTCGGCCGGGTCGTCGGCGAGCGTGGCGCTGATGCCGGTGTCGACGCTCTTCTGGCGGGTCATCGGCGCAGCCGCCAGAGTTGCCGGGCCTTCTTCTTTCGGGGTGTTTGTAATGCCGCTTGCCGCCATTTTCCCCGGGCGGCTTGTCTGTTCCGTCATCCGGGCTGCGGCTGGAGGTGCAGGCTGCGCGGCGCGTGCGTCGGCGCGCGCGTCTTGTGCCATGCCGCTGCCCGGCGCGGCATGGCGTTCTCGTGCGCCGAGTTTGCCCTTGTCTTGCGGGCCTTGCCGCATGGCGCCAGGCGTCTGCTCCAGCGCGACTTGCGCTTCGGCAAGTGCGGGCTCGGCGTTTTGGCCGGGCGCCTCTTTCTTCGCCGCGTCCTTGGCCAGCATTGCTGTCTGGAAAGCGTCTTGCACCGCGACTTGCTGCGCGTCGGGGGTGAGGGTGAGCACGAGTTGCGTGCCGATTGCTGCCAGCAGGCCAGCCAGTGCCGCCAAACGCAGGTCGAAGCAGCGAAAGCCGAGGAAGGCGCGTTTCTTGACCGGGGTGGCTGGCGGGGCAGCTTCGGTGGCTGGCGCGGCAACTGCTTGCGCACGCAGCCATTCTTCGCTGGCCGGCGCAAGTGCGGCGCCAAGCATCGCTTGTGGGCTATCGCCTTTGGCGATGCCCGTCAGGACGGCCTCGCGGCGGGGAGCTTGCGCAGATTCAATGCTGGCGGCCATCTTCAGGAAGTTGGCTTCCAGGCTGGCGGGTGGTTCGAAAGCCGAAGGAATGGTCTCGAGACGCGCGGCTGTTGCTGGCGCAGGGCTGGGTGAGGTGGTTGGCGTGGCGGCCGCCTCGGGCGGTGTGGCAATTGCCGCGGCCTGTGCAGCCTGTGCGGCCTGTGCCGCCCGCGCAAAAGCCGCTTCGAATTCAGCTTCGTCCGACGGGGTGTAGGCGGGCAGCTCGCAGAGCAGGCGGGCCAGGCGGTCCTCGCCCTGAAGGAATTTTTCGAAAGCCCGGCTCATCTGGTTCACCTGGCTCACCTGGTTCATGCCTGTGCCTCCAGTTCGCGGCGCAGGCGGGTGAAAGCGTAGCGCAGGCGGCTCTTGACGGTTTCGAAACCTTCGCCGACGGTGTGCGCGATTTCCTCCAGAGTCATTTCGCTGAAAAAGCGCAGGACCACCACTTCGCGCTGATTGGCGGGAAGGGCGAGCAAGGCCTGGTGCACCCGGTCGAGATTCTGGCGCAGTATCAGTTCGGCTTCCGGCGCCAGATCCTCGGTGGGCGCTTCGGGGCGGCTGTCGTCGAGTTCTGCGCGCTGGCTTTCGGCCGCAGAGCGGCGCAGGTCGAGCCACAGGTTGCGGGCAATCTGGAACAGGAAAGTCCGGAAAGCCGCTTGCGGTTTGTAATCCGCGCAGCGCGTCATCAGCTTCTCCCAGCTGCGCTGGGTGATGTCTTCGGCCTGGGCGACATTGCCCTGGCACTGCCAGGCGATGAAGTTGAAGAGCGCCCGGTTGTGGCGGCGGAAGAGCTCGGTGGCGGGCTTCTCGACCAGGCCGTTGGCAACCAGCAGCATCAGGTCTTCGTCGGGCAGCGTGGCAAGTTCGGCGGCGGTCTTCATGGCGCGCAGTATAGACTTGGCCGCCTTGCCGGGGGTGTTTGCCGCCACCTGCCCCCACTCTCGCCTGCAGGAGAGGCGGCGGCGAGGCGCCGGGAACGAGAACGGGCGGCGGATCAGCTCGCGGGCTTGCTCCCCAGGGCTGCCGCCAGATCGAGCAGGCGCAGGAACTCGCCGCGGTAGCCGTAGGGGTCGCTGCCGGTGTTGGCCAGCGCCAGCTTGCGGACGTCGGCATAGCGCCAGTCGCCGGTGTATTTGCCTCCCCGCAGCAGCTGCCCGTAGGCCGCCACGGCGCTGGCGAAGCGAAATTCGCTGCTGGCGGCGTCGAGCGCTTTGATCGCGCTACGTTGCAGAGGGAAGTCGATGAGCTCGCTGGTGCTGCTTCCGGGCTGCTTGTAGCGCAGCTTGAGGTGGCCGAGTTCGTTGCCCAAGGGGCTTTCGACACTGGCTTGCCGGGCATAGCGCAGCGGGTCCACGCTGGCCTTGCTGCCGGCCAGGGTCAGCTCGTAGAGTGCGGTGACGGTGTGGCCTGCGCCAATGTCGCCGGCATCGACCTGGTCGTTGTTGAAATCCTCGCGCGCCAGCTGGCGGTTCTCGTAGCCGATCAGGCGATACTCCTTGACCACGGCGGGATTGAATTCGATCTGCACTTTCACGTCGCGGGCGATGGTGGCCAGGGTGGAAGTCAGCTCATTGACCAGTACCTTGTGGCCTTCCATCAGGTTGTCGATGTAGGAATAAGCGCCGTCGCCGACATCGGCGATCTGCTCCATCATCGCTTCGTTGTAGTTGCCGGTGCCAAAGCCGAGGGTCGACAACGAGATGCCGGATTTGCGCTTTTCTTCGANTCTGCTCCATCATCGCTTCGTTGTAGTTGCCGGTGCCAAAGCCGAGGGTCGACAGCGAAATGCCGGATTTGCGCTTCTCTTCGATCATGCTTTTCAGCTGCCGCGTGTCGGCGATGCCGACATTGAAATCGCCATCGGTGGCCAGCAGGATGCGGTTGATGCCCCCTTTGACGAAGCTTTGCTGGGCAGCGGCGTAGGCCAGTTGAATGCCGGAAGCGCCGGCCGTGCTGCCGCCAGCCTGCAGGGCATCGATCGCCGCGCTGATGGTGGCTTTTTCAGTGCCTGGCGTCGGTGGCAGGATCACCCGTGTTCCCGAGGCGTAAGTCACCAGCGAGATGCGATCCTGAGCACGCATCTGGGCAACCAGCAACTTGAGCGCGGACTTGAGCAGCGGCAGCTTGTCCGCACTGTTCATCGAGCCCGAGACGTCGACCAGAAAAACCACGTTCGCCGGCGGCAGGGCCTGCTTGGCGACATCCTGCCCCTTGATGCCGACGCGCAGCAGCACGCGCTCGGCGTTCCACGGGGCGGGGGCCATTTCGCTATGCACGGCAAACGGACGATCATCTTTCGGCAGCGCGTAGTCGTACGGGAAGTAGTTGATCAATTCCTCGACGCGCACCGCATCGGCGGGCGGCAATTGGCCGGCATTGAGCATGCGGCGCACATTGCTGTAGCTGCCGGTATCGACATCGATGCTGAAGGTGGACACCGGCGCTTCGGCGACCTGCCTGACCGGATTGTCGGTGAGCTGGCTGTAGCGCTCGCGCGCCTCGGGCGGCATGGGGGCAAGCGCATAGCTTGGTGGCTGCGGCTGTGGCTGCACGGCGACGGACATCCTGTCGGCGGCCATCCTGGCATCGGCTTCCTGCCTCGCCTCCTTCTTTGCCAGCGCTTTGCCCGACGGGGCGTTGGCCGCCATCGTCTCGGCGAGCTTTGGCGCCGGCTGGGGCTGCGCCTGGGGTGCTGTCTGGGCGGCTGAAGCGAGTGCGGCGGTTGGGGTGGTTGGGATGGTTGGGGCGCTCGGGGTGACTGCGACGGTTGCCGTGGCTGCGACGGCGCCTTGCGCGCTCGGGCGAGTTTCGTTCTCGGCGGCGCGTCCGGGGGCTGTTTGATCGCTGCGTGGCGCTGTCTTGACGGCTGTATTGTCCTGTTGCGTCGGTGCGCAGGCGGCGAGCAGGCCGGCCAGCAGGATGGCGAGCAGGCGGGATGGGGTGCGATGTTTCATGGTCAGGCTCCTGTTTCCGGGTCCAAGTTTCGGTGCGCATCGAGGCGCGATCTCTTGACGCCTTCCCGCATTCGCGCTGTGGCGCTAAATGCGGGGGCGTAAGAGTGAAACGGGCGAGATCAGAAAACCGGGTTGGTTCGCGCGTGATTTTTTCGTCGGGCGCTGCCGCTCACACCATCGCCGACGTCACCACCTCCGTCATCGACGACACCCAGGCCGGCAGACGACCCAAGCGCGGCCATGCCGCCCGCTTCGCACTCGCCAGCCGTGAAGCGGATTAGCGCATCGAGTGGGCGTTTTTCGAGCAGAATACCGGCTGATGACTCAAAGCCTGATCGTTTCCTGCCGGGTCGCCGATGATTCTCTACGAAACGGCGCGATTGTACCTGGCTCTGCGCAAGCTGGCGCTGCCCAAGGATTTGCTGCTCTATGGTCGCGATGAATTCGAGCAACTCAGGGATTCTGAGCACCATATCGTCGGTCGCGCCCAGCGCGAGGGAAAGGTTTTGCATGCGCGCGCCTGATCACGCGCAGGCCTTGCTGCTCATGGCGCGCAAGGATTTCGATGCCTTACGCGGCATGCTCGACAATCCGCTGTTCGCCGAATTGCTGCCTGCGGCGGCCTCGTCGTTACCGCTCGGGCGGAATGATGCGCATGAATAGCTCAGTTGAGTTCATTGAAGTGGATCTCGAAGCCGGTGAAAAGAAGCTCATCCTGGAGCTTGGCGGTTTCTGGGTAATGGATGAAACGACACAGGCGGACCTCAGGAATGGTCGGAAGAAATGGATCAGATTTAGAGCGGATGTTGTTTCCGAGCTCATTGGTGAGCTGTCCTACCACTGCAACCGCTGCCGGAATGTCCATAAAGCGGAACTGCTGGATGAACTGATCTGCCATCTTGAAGTCACGCTTTCCGCCAGCACGAGATAGCCCCCCATGTTGCCTTCGTTGCTCGCCGGCGAGATCGTCGGTGCCGCGTGCGTGGTGGCGATGACCAGGCGCTTTGGCCGCAGCATGGCGGAGCCGACGGCCCGGAAATGGTCGAGGTGGAATTCGCGGGCACCGACCGTCTGGATACGGATGTGGCGCTGTACTTCCTCGGCCGGGTTGTCGCGCTTGCTGGGCCGCTTGTCAATCAGCCAATGCCTTTAGCAGCGCGTCCTTGGCGTCCTGATAGAACTCGATGTCCAGCCGCGTGGCCATGTCGTCGGAGAGATCAAACAACTGACGCCGGCACGATACCGGCAAGAGCAGGGATTTCGCCCCTTTTTCGCTGGCAATCTCCGCAAGACTGACCGCGTTGTGAACTGGCTCGATGGTTCCGCCGAGCGTCACTTCGCCGACGACGATCAAGCCCCCGCGCACGGATTTGCGCAGCAAGGCCCCGCATAGCGCGATCAGCGAAGCAACGCCGGTTTTTGCACCGCTCCTTGCCGCATCGAAGCCGCGCAGCTGCACCGAGAATTCATGGGCACGCGGGTCGCGATCGCCGACCAGCTGCATTGCCCGCGCATAGAGGTTCTGCTCGGCGCAACGGATCGATTCCTGGAACGCTTGTTGCACGGGCTTGTTGAGCACGCGCACGCCGCCGCCGGGTCCTTCGGCGACTTCGATGCGGAAGAGGCCGGGATGCTCATCCTGGCCGCCGGGTGAGAGCGTCCAGATCTGCCCGGCCTCCAATGGCTCGTCACCGATGCCGCCCTGACTTTGCAGTTCCGGCGTCGAGACAAATTTTTCGACACCATCGGCGCCCAGCGTATAGCTGAAATGGGTATTGCGGAATTCGGCAGCGCCGATGCGCTTTTGCTGTTCCTTGACGCGGCGGCGAACTTCCAATGCCAGCCGTACAGCCCATTCGAGGTCTGCATCGCTGACCTCGGCATCCTGAGCGGGATGAATCAGCTTCAGCAGGCCACTGATGGTCTTGTTGACGCCGTTGATGTCGCGGCCCGATAGCGCACCGCCAAAGAAGACGCGGTTTTGCAGGGTCGCCAGGCGGCTTTGGTTGCGCAGTTGTGTGAAGCATTCGGAGAGGAAATCACTGACCAGCCCGAAGTGATCGGTGAAGATTTCCGGTTTCAGTTTGGGCACGTCCCAACCGGGCAGGTAACAATGAATACGATCCATGAACGCCGTGTCGTCGCGCATCTCGGGCGGCAGCGGCTGGAAGAGGTGGCCAATGCGCTGCTGGTGCTCGACGTCGACATCGAAGTTGCCGACCATCACGATCGAGCCGTCGGCGCGGATGCTCTCCTTGCCACGCGAGAATTCTCCCGATTCCATGTAGCCCTTCATGATGTTGACCCCATCCTTCTGGTCGAAGGAGATGCCGGAAACCTCATCGAAGCACACCACGTCGTATTGGCAAACCAGGCCGCGCTGGCCATTGGCGTTATTGACGAACATGCGCGCAACGGTGGCCTTGCCGCCGGAAACCAGATGGGCGTAGGGCGATACCTGCTGGAAGAGATGTGACTTGCCGGTGCCGCGTGGGCCGATCTCGACCAGGTTGTAGTTGCGTTCGACGAAAGGGACCATGCGCAGCAAAACGGCGTCCTTGTTGCGTTCGCTGAGCTGCACCGGCTCGAGGCCGATGGAGCGCAGCAGAAAATCCTTCCATTCGGGCGTCGACAGCTTGCCGCGCGCTTGCGCCATCTTCTCCAGGACGTCACGCTGTGAGAGCTGAATCGCGCGCAGACCATCGACGCCGAAAGGCCGGCCGCTTTTCTCCTGGGCGATGGTCGGGTCGTAGCCCAGCGTCACCTCCGCATAGAAGCCGCCTGTCAGCATGCGCTGGTGTGCGGTGACCAACTCGGCCGAAATACGGACATCGCGCAGCTTCAGCGACGGCAGTTCGGCGACGTAGGAATCGGTCCGGGAATCCAGTCGCGCCGAAATGATGTCGATGATGCGTGCCTGGCCTTTTTCACGCGCAATCGACTGGATCAGGTTCTCGTTACCGGCGCGTACCGCCCGTTCGGAAAGCTGGCGCTGGACGATCGCCAGGCCTTCCTGAATCTCCGCTTCATCGGTGGTCGCACAGTAGCGTCCCAGCATGAACTCGACGACGTAGGTGGGCACCGGAAACTGGCGCGAGAACTGGCGCACCAAATCCTTGCGCACGATATACCCGTCGAAGGCGTCTGCAGCCTTGCGATCCAGTGAATCAAGCTCCATGCCACGCTGCTCCAAAATTCATGCGTTCCTCGGCCACTTTCTGGCCATCGCGACGGAGCAGCACCGAGATCTCCTCATCGATCAATTCATCGACTTCCTCGAAGACCACACGGCCCTTGCCATCGCTGTCGATGCTTTCGGCTTCGCCGATCGCATTGCCCAGCCTTTCCACGCTGACGCTCAGGCCAGCGGCATCGGTCGTCGTGACCGAGCAGATCGTCTTGCGCATGTTCCAGCGCACCGAAGCCAGTCTGGCTTGACCCGTCACCGGGCCATTGCGCTTGACGCGCAGGAAGGGCACCACGGATTCCTGCGGGCTCAAGCCGCCGTGGTCGTACTCGCGGCCCCTGGTAAATGCGGAGATGCCGGGAGCGAGGGCGATGCTTACCGAAGCGTCGAAGCTCCAGGGCAGCACCAGAGTCTCCTGGCCGGCAGCCGCTTCGCGCAGAATCGCGCAGCGACCCCAGCGCGTTTCGGTCAGCCTGGCCGGCAGTTCCGCCTTGGGCAGGCCGCCTGGCAGGAGCAGCCAGCCGTGGTCGGTCACCACCCAGACTTCCTTCCAGCCGACATTCAGCAGGCGACGGATGGCACGTGCGAGGTCGACGAGGTGACCCGTCACGGCGCGCGCCAGCCGCAGCCCCTTGTTGTGGCCATCGCTGTCGATGTCGCCGGGGAACTCGGCCCAGCCCTTCCCATAGGCCAGGCTCGGGCTTTCCGTGTCGACAATCGCGAAGACCTCGCTTTCCATCGCCTTGCGCAGCTTGTCGGCCGTGTAAGCGCCTCTGGGCAGCACCGGCTCGAAATTGCTGCCGCTGCCCCGCACGGCAAGTTTGCAGGCGGGTGAAATCCAGACCTTGCCGCTGCTGGTCACCGAAGGAATGCTGGTGAAGCCCGGTTCCAAAGTGATATCGAGGTCTCCGCCAGCGGCCATGTTGGCTTCAAGCTCGCGCGCCAGATCAAAGCGAAGGCCATCGACGAACAGGACAAGAGTGCCATCGGCAACCGCCGGCAGTCCCCACTGCGGATAACCGTCGCGCTTGACCAGGGACTGAAAGCCATCGGCCTGTCTCTCCAGCCAGCGCCGGTAGAGCGCCTCAAGCACGGCATAGACCGGTTGCTCCAGCTCTGCTTGTTGGGCAAGCGCCATCGCCGCGCGCGCGGCAGCGTCAACGCGCCAGCCGCTTTCGGCATAGTGTCGAGCGGCCTCGGAAACGTCGCCACCCGCGCCTGGCTGAAGGAACGCGGTGGCGATGGCTGCGAGGTGCTCCAGGGCGGTGGCGAGCGGCGCATGGCCTTGCCTTGCCCAGAGCATTCCGCGTCGGGCAGCATGCTTCTTCTCCAGTTCCAGAACACCCTGGGCGGCCGCGGCAGGATGCAGGCTGGCAGTCTTGAGGAGTTCGTCGGCCAGGCGCTTCTCGTCGGCGTCGTTTTCCCGTGGATACCTCTCCGGGCCCTGGATCATGTCTGGGGGCGCGACGCTCCGGAGCAGTTCGTAGGCATCGGGATAGCTTTGCCAGTGAGCGGCGTATTGTTCCCACAGCAGATAGGCCGGCTCGCCCCTCGAGCTGCCGAGGATCCGCTGCGCAGCCTCCATCGGCCCACGGCTCAGGTCGACGCCGAAGCGGCTGCGCATCGTGGCCACGAAGCTGTCCCAGGCATTACCTTTTTCCTGCCGTATCGCCTCGGGGGAAGTGAGCCAGCGCAGCACGGTCTCATCGGGCGCTGGGTTGAGCAAATCATTGAGATAGCGCTCGTCGATGACTTGCGCTTCCAGCGCACGCACGTTCTGCATCAGCAATTTGCCGATGGTCGCTTTCAGCGCTTGCGCAGTCTCTTGATTGCCGGCAACCCTGAACCCCAAGCCGCCGCGTTTGCTCTCCAGGAACGCACGCAGGGTCCAGTCCTTGCCGTTCTCCTGGCGCCAGAAGCAGCCGCGATACTGCAATTCGGCAAGTGGCGCGAGCTGTGGGTCGTTCTTGAGGCCGCGCAGATCGGTGCGCAACTGGCCGTTGCCGACCCCCGGCAGGTAGAGGATTGGCGTCTCGCCTTCGCTCGCCTGGCCAGCCTGGCCATCGGCCACCATGCGCAGCCAGATCCCTGGCCCGCTGCGATCATCCGGCGCGTGCGCACCCAGCGAATGGAGTTCCGGTAGCGCTTCCTTCAAGCTTGGCAGGACAGCTTCCCATTCGCGCTTTTCGTCCGTCCATAGGATGGCGATGGGTTTGGCTTCCAGAGCGGGGTTGTAGCGCCTTGCCTGTTCGCGGACGCAGGAGGCGATCTTGGCAGAAACGGTTTCTGCGGCGTGCTTCATTTTCCTGATGCTTTCATGTTCGCTATGCCCTCGGCGGCGTTTGGAGAAGTCTGCCGGGTAACTGGTAGAACGATTTTTTCGGTCCCTTTTCCACGGCGCCCTCGTCTGCCAGTCGTTGCAGCCACTCGCGGGCTTGCGTTGTTGTCAGCTGGAGTTCGCTGGCAATCTCCGACTCTTTTTTCGGGATCGTCAAGACGCGAGGCAGGGCAACGCGCACGGCAGCGAAAAGTGTTTCCGCCGGGCTGGGTGTGGTTTCCTCCGGTTGGGGCAAGGGTGGCGATAGGGGATCAAGCGATGCCAAGGACGGGATTTCCAGGCGCTCGTCGTCGAGCGCTGCGGCTTGCTCAGGCGATTCGCCGGTATCGTCGGTCGCAGAGGCGGCCAGCTCGCCAGGGTGTGGCGGCTGCAACTGCTCCGCTGCCAGAGTGCCTTCTTCTCTGCTTGCGCGGGCTGATGCATCGCTAGTGGCGGTTTGAGCAAAAAGCGGGCTCTGGATTGCCGTTGGCCGGGGTGCGCTTGCCGAGCTCAAGAGATCTTCCAGCGCCTCACGGTCTTCCGGATTGGGCCAGGGCAGGGCGCCTTTCCTGGCCAGAGCCTCGAGGCCTTTGCTCGATGGATCGGTTGAACGGACAAACACCGGCACCAGCCGCAACTTGTGCAGTTGTTCGATTGCTCCAGCCCAGGTTCCGCCCTTTTCGTAGTCCGAACTCACCACCAACGCGGCGTCGGCAAACGCATAGATCAGCTTGTTTCTTTGCATCGCATGGCCGACGTTGAAGCCGGCGCCCGGATCGTAGGGCGAGATCAGCACGAGTTGCCCGTCCATCAGCATCGTCCGCTGCTCGCGGTTCATTGCGGTTTTTTCGAGACTGTCGGCGAGAACGCCCGTGGCGCGGCCACCGGCCGCCAGAGCGCCGCGCATCGCTGCCTGGTCGATGCCGCGTGCACCGCCTGAAACCAATGTCTTTCGCGCCCTTGCAGTTAGAGCGCCGACGGATTCGGTGTATTCGACAAGCGCCTCGTCGACCGCGCGCGAGCCGACCACGGCGAGGCCGCCGCTATCGAGAATCGACCGCTCGCCGCAGCCATAAAGAACGGCAGGCCGGTCATCCTTCAGGCGATCTCTCAGGCGCTGCGGATAATCTGGATCGGCGCGGCTGACCACCCAAATCGCCCTTGTTTGCCAACGTTCTATCGCTTGGCTCAAGGCGAAGCCGCGTGCGAGCAATCGCTTCAGGCGCTCCGCATCGACGACGGCCTGTGCGTCGCGAAGCGCTTCGTCGGCATGCGACGAGAGAAGGTCCGCCGGCTCCCTTGACAACTGGTGCAGGTGGCGTGCCAGGCGCTTGTACTCGCCTGGCGTAAGCAGGTCGTTAGGGGGGGCGCTGCGCGGCCCGGCAATCAGCGGGGCGGTCAGCAGCAGAATGGCCTGTGTGTTGGCGGAGAGATTAGGATTCATCTGACTCTTGTCCCGTTTGTGCTAGAGCGAGTGGCCAAACAGTTGTACATCCGTGCGTGCCGAGAAGCCATGCCGCGACAGTGAGGGTCCAGCGCGAGTCGACCATGTCATCAACAAGCAGGACCGGTCCGGCAGGAATTTCCGGGCGCAAAGCGGCCAGCGAGCCGTCGATGTTCCGCGCTTGCTGAATGCTGTTGGCCATCGTTTTTTGCTCCGGACGGGCGTCGGTCTTGGCCAGCACCAACTCGAACGGCAAGCCCAAAGCGTCCGCCAGTCGGCGCGCGAAATCAGGAACCAGATGCGGGTGCCGCAACGAAGGAATAGCCGTAACCCATTTGGGAAACGGGCGAGGATTCCATTCGCCAAGCAAGCTCACGCAGGCAGCGACCAAGTCGTCGGAAAAGACGCCATCGTGGTACTTGCCCTTGCGAACCAGGCCGCCCCATCCGGCGTCGCCCCAGACACATAGTGCCTTGCCAGCTCGGGCTTTGCACAGCTCTGGTATGTTGCCCTTGACGCCATAGCGCGGCATGCCACCGGCGGGCCAGACTTGCCGCGGCTCAATCGGCAAACTCGTGCGACGCAGGAAGCGAATGGCTTCGCGGACCAGGGCCGCATCCGGCTCGGCGCGCAAGGGCCCCAAAGCGGGCCCGGTGATAGCGGTCGGATCGCCATCCAGGGCGCTGATCAGGAAGGCCATGTGCTCACCGGTCAGGCGGACATAGGCCTGCATCTGCGCCTGTTCGTCACGGCGGAGTTGCGTGAGACGCGCCGCTCGGTCCCAGAACCCCCGGCCCAGCTTCGCCACGGTCAATTGCCACTTGCTTCCCTGTTTGGCGATTGGCGCAGGCGATTCCAGGGAAAGCAGGTCGATTGCCTTCTTGACGCGCTTGTTGCTGATGTTCAGGCTGCCGAGCAGTTCTGGAATCGAGAGCCCCCTGGGGGCCGCCTCCAGCGCCCCGAGCACGGCCTCGACCTCCGCTTCGCTCGGGAAGGCGCTGTCGATGAAGTAGTCCGTAATCTCGGTTTCTTCCGCGCCACTAAGCAGGATGCCATGGGCTGCATCCAGTGCGCGGCCGGCACGGCCGACCTGCTGGTAATAGGCAACGACCGATCCCGGCATTTGGTAGTGAATGACAAAGGCCAGGTCCGGCTTGTCGAAGCCCATACCCAGGGCAGTCGTCGCCACCAGCGCCTTGACCTGGTTATCAAGGAGCGCCTGTTCCAGCGCCGGGCGTCGATCGCCGGAATGGCCGGTGTAGCTTTCCACGGCCAGACCGCGCGATCCAAGCCATTCGGCGACCTGGATCGAATCGCGTACCGTCAAGGTGTAGATGATGCCGTGCCCAGGCAGTGCGGCTACGTGTTCGGCCAGCCAGGCCAGTCGTTCGGCCTGGCTCGGCAAGCGAATCGTTTGCAGGGCGAGAGTGGGTCGATTCAGATCACCCCGCGAGACATTCAGATCGGGACCAAGGACCTGCTTCAGATCGTCCATGACCCGGTTGTTGGCAGTCGCCGTCGTCGCCAGCAAACGCAGGTTTCGCGGCAAGCTGCGGACGATACGTTCAAGCAATCGATAGTGCGGACGGAAGTCGTGACCCCAGTCCGAAATGCAGTGCGCCTCGTCAATGACCAGCAGCGTCACACGGTCGGCGATGCGCGCCAAAACCTCATCGCGAAACCTGTCGTTGGCCAATCTTTCGGGAGCAATCAGCAGGATATCAACGTCGTTTCGTGCAATGGCGGCAATGACCTCGTCCCATTCGCCCTTGTTGTCCGAAGTGATCCTGGCCGCTCGAACGCCCATGCGTTCGGCGGCAGCAATCTGGTTGCGCATCAGCGCCAGCAAGGGTGACACCAGCAAGGCAGGGCCATGGTCGGCCTCACGCAACATTTTGGTCGCAATGAAGTAGACGAAGCTTTTTCCCCAGCCGGTTTTCTGCACCACCAGCAGACGACCTCGCCCTTCCACGACATGGCGAATCGCTTCTTCCTGGCCATCGCGGAAGACCGCTTCGGGCTGGCCGCTAGCGATGCGCAGCAGTTGCAGGGCGCGGGCGGCGTCGAAGTTCATTTCGCTTTCTCACGCGCTGCCTTTTTCTCGGCGAGCGTGCTGTGGTGGTCGTTGATGCGCGTGCCTTCGGGTTCGCCGTAGGTCGGGCCGAGCTTGAACCAGGGCGCGGAGGCGACGTCCTTGCCGCGGTCGACGCCCCATTTGATGCCGACTTTGGCGCGGTTGATGCGCAGCACGCCGGCCTCGACGAAGGGGCGGATGTTCATGCGCACGCCGTCGTTGAGGTCCGGGTTCCAGCCGAACGGCTGCTGGTGCAGCGGCTTCCAGCGCACGAAGATGTCGTGGGGCGGTTCGCCTTCGAGGATCGCTTCGAGCCTGGCCTTCAGTGCCTCGGCCTTGGCGAGCTTGAGCGTGGCGTCCGCATTGCCGGCGTCGACGGCGCGCCGCTGCTGGGTGATCCAGTCGCCCAGGTAGAGGTTGATCAGGGTGTTGAGTTTTTCGCGCGTCAGCAGGTGGTAATTGACCAGCGCCGAGAAGCCTTCCTTGTGGCCGTCCCAGACGTGCCAAATGAAGGGGCGCTTCTGGAAACGGGCGACATGCTGCTCGAAGAACTTGTCACGCAGCCATTGCGCCAGCGGCAGGCCGTCGCAACCCGCGTCGCGCAGCAACTGACTTTCGCGTGCCGCCGACCAGTCGGTGCCGAAGGCTCTGGCGAGCAGCGCACGCAGGCGATCCACCGCCGCCGCTTCGCCGCGCACGGCCGGCAGGCAGACGATGCCGTCGTCGTCGATCAGGCCGGCGAGGTCCTGGCAGCGAGCGATCCAGGCATGCGACTCGTCGGAGAGTTCCATCTCCGCGTCCGATTCAGCCGGCCAGCGATAGCCGAGCAGGCGGGCAACGGCAACTTGCAGCGGATCCCTGGCCGGTTTCGGGTGGCCGTGGAAAATCCACTGGGTCGGGTCGTCGGAATAGGGTTTGGGAAGGCCGTTGGGGTAGCGTTCGGTGGCGACTTGCTGCCAGTAAGCTAAATCGAAGGGAACCTTAAGGAGCGTGGCATTCGTGACGTTGAGTTTCTGGTCAATGCGACGGACAGCTTCGCTAAATTGGGTTGAAGAGCAGTAGCACCAGATGGCGGGGAGATCGTATGGGGTCTTAGGTACTACTGCGGCGCAGTTCCCGTCAAAGAGTTGACCTCCGTAGCGCGTCATTAAGAGCGAACGCATGAGAGTTACGGCCAATCCTTGGCGTTGCCAAGCTTCCTTTCCTCGAAATGGCCGTATACCTTGATGATCGGGCAGCCGTCGTAAGCCTGCAGCAAGACTGACTAGCTGTCCGGCCCCACGCTCCCACTTCACCACGCTACTGCGGCCACCAAAGTCTATTGCTTCATCCACGGTGCCCTGCATTGGTGACCATACATCACCAAATTCACTGAGTTCCCAAAACAAAGCACCAAAACGTGGAAAATCGCCTGTGCCTTGACCCCAATAACTTTCTGCATAGCTTTCGAGAAGTGGTCCGGTTGCAAGTTTCGCCAGAACTATCCTCCCATCCGGATTCCCCAACTGCCCCGCCTGGCTCACCTCGACCACCGTTCCACCGGCAAGCACCGCCGCCTTCTCCTCCGGCGCCTTCGGCGCGCTCGCATCCAGTCCGCGCAGCATCTGATCGTCGGACGGCCTGGCGTTCGTCAGGTTCAGCAGGATGGTAAAGGCCCCTGCTGCGTCGGCACTGCCGAAGCCATGCTCACCTAAGCGCGCCAGCAGGTTCCAGGCCGCGTACTTGAGCAGATGCGCGCGCTGATTCTTGTAGCTTCCAAGGAACAACCAGTTCTGCGGCATCACAAACGACACCGAGCCGCCGGGCGCACAAAGCTTGAGGCTACGTTCCAGAAACACATTGGCGAGATCGCCCTTGGCTGCCTTGTAGTGTTCTTCGCAGAAATCCTTGAGCACCGGGCCATGCTGCCCTGCGCCGAGATAGGGGGGATTGGTGATGACCAGGTGATAGCGCCGCGTCAGGATGCGTGACGCGTGCACCATGCCCAGCGCAGCGACACGGGCTTCGCTGTCGGCATCGTCGTCATGACCGGCCAGCGCCTGCTCCAGCCGGGAGGCCAGTTCTTCCCACTGCGCATCGAGCAGATCGCCCCGGATGGTGGCCATCGGGTCGATCAGGCTGCCGAGTTCCGGGGCTTTCTGAAAGAGGGCGTAAAGCGCGGCCATGCCGGCTTCGAGCAGCCTGTCGCCATCGGCGAGCTTGAGCCAGTCGGCTTTCTTGCTGCGCGGCGCGACGCCGACGCAGGCGATGTTGAGGCGTGGCAGTGGGCGATGGCCAAGCGGCTGGCCTTGCTCGTCGGGATAGCGCCAGGCGGCGAGCGCCAAGGCGAAAGCGGCGATTTCGACACAGCGGGCATCGAGTTCGAGGCCGTGCAGGTTTTCGGCCAAGACGCAGTCGACGGCAGCAGCCACCGACAGATGTTCGGTGGCGCAGCGGATCGGTACCAGGTAGTGCAGGGCCGAGACGAGGAAATGCCCGGAGCCGAGGCAGGGGTCGAGCAGCCTGAAGTCGGCGAGGCTGGCGGGCCAGGCCGGGAAGGTGCCGGCGGCGGGCGTGCCATCGTTGACCTTGCGGAAGTAGGGCATGGCCACCGGCAGCGGCTGCTCGGGGTGGCGGCCCTGCCACCAGCCGCCGAGGGCGTTTTCGAGCAGGAAGGCGACCATGTACTGCTCGGTGAATAGCTGCGTGACGGCAGGCAGTTCGTCGGCGCCGACCTTGGTGCCGGCCTGCTTCATCTGTCGCTGCACTTCCTGCTTCTTCGGCGCCTGCCAGAACTGGTAGCTCCAGCCGAGGCTGTCGTCGGCCTGGAAGACGGTGGTGGGCAGCCGGGCGAGCAGGGCTTCGAGCGCCTGCTCGGTTTCCAGCGGCAGTTGCAGGGCCAGCGCCGGACTGTCGGGGCGGAAGACGTTGGGCAGCATGCGCGAGGCGTAATGCCCGGCGACTTCCCATTCGCTGCGTGCCGGGGGATCGAAGCGGCCTGGCCCGTCCTCGGCGTCGGCCTTGCAATCGCTGAGGCTCACCGGATAGCCGTCCGGGTGCATCAGCAGATCGCTTTCGGCCAGGAAGCGGGCGAAGAGCATGCGGTGCCAGTGCTCGTAGGCGATCTCGGTGACCAGGTGGTCGATGCTCTGCGTATCGTCCTGGCGCAAGTCATCGCCCAGTGCCCGGCCGTGGGCACGGAGGCGGACACGCAGCTTCTTCTGGCCATCCGTCAGATGCGCCGGCGCTGTACTGGCGCCGACGGCCAGGGCTTGCAGCGCTCGGGCGGCGCCGGTTTCGGCAGCGGATCGCGCCTGGGCGGCAGTGGCTTCGAGGGCGCGGCGGTGTTCGCGGGAGAGATGGGTTTTCATTTTCCTGTTTCGGGTGGTCAACTGCGGGCAAAGGCGAGCAACGGAACGATGTCACGCGCGTCGGCGGCCTGCAGGGCGGCGATATAGCGTTGCCGGGTTGCATTCGCATCGACGAGATTGGCGCTGCCCCAGGTGAAGCGGGGTGGCGCCCGGGGGGTGTCGAGATCGAACGCCATTCTGTTCAACGATTCCGTCCGGCGGGTTTCCAGAGTACGCGCCGGGAACCCGAGCGCAGGGCGTCGATGAGGGCGCGGGTCTGCGCGTCGCGCGCCTCCGGTGAGGTTGCCTGCGCTTCCAGCGCCATGCTGTGGCTGATCGCCGACATCTGTTCGAGTGCCAGTGCGGCCGCCCGCGCTTCCAGTGTCGCATCGAGTGATTGCCTGGGCACCAGGGCGTAGCACAGTTCGCAGTCCAGGGCTTCGGCTGCCCGGCGCAGGGTGTTCAGGCTGATGGTTTCGTCAGCCTCCGAACTCTCCAGTCGGGTGACCGTCGAGGTCGCGACGCCCAATCTGCTCGCGAGGTAGGTTGCGGACATTCCCAGCCCGTCGCGAATGGCCCTGATCCAGCCGGACGGCGGACGCGGCGGCAGGTCGGCGCTGCGCCAGCGTTCCAGCGCGGCATCGAGTTGGCGAAGCCGAAGTTGTGGAAAGCTTGTCTTCATGAAATTGCACCACAATGCGCTATTTGTAATTGGAATTTTGCACTAAAGAGCAAACGTAATATATGCAATATTGCGTCAGGGCGCAATTCTGTGGCTTGTTCATAGCTGAACGGGGCCAGCAGGAAGCTTCGACAGAACGGCCGCGCGAACTTCGGCCAGCCAGGCGTCAAGATCGGCTTCGCTGCGTACCAGGCGGCGAGGTGGTGTGACTGGCTGAACGGTTGGTTCCAGCTTTCTGGCGGCGGCGGTGAGCGCCCGCGCGAGCTGGCTGCGCAGCGCGTGCCGCTTTTCGGACCAGCGCTGTGGCGAGCAGGCGGCCAGCGAAGCGATCAGCTCGCTCAGCGTGCCCACCCTGGGTACGCCCTCCGGCGAGGAGAGCTGCACTTCGCGCAGGATGGCGGCGCGGTCTTCCGGGGGGAGTTTGCCCCATTCGACCGACGCCTCGAGCTCCTTGATGCATTGCCCGTATTCCCGCCGGTAAGTCTCGGCGGCATGGTTGAGCGCGGCACGCAGGGCGTCGGCGGCGCGATTGACGAGTGGGTCGACCTTGTCAGGCTCATCGATCAGCAGGCGGCCGCGCAGGATGGCGTCACGCTCGGCGGTGATCGGCTCGCTTTCAGGCAGATCACGCGTGTACTCCAGGAGCGTGGCGAGCTGCCGCCATAGCGGCTCACGCTGGGCGATCCTGGCGGCTTTGGCTTCCAGATCGCCCAGCAGCTGGCCTGCCGCCTTCTCCACTTTGGCCAGGCGTTTGACCAGGTCGCGCCCGGAAGTGGCAGCGAGCTCGTCGATAAGGGCATTGGCTATGGCTTCCGGGCGTGGGGCTGCGCCGGTCGCTCGCCCTTGAGCGTCGCGCAGCTTGGCGACAAACTCGGGTGCCCTGGCCTCGGCTTCGTCGGGCCGACAGCGGACGAGGCGAGCAATGGCACGCTTCTCTTCATTCGAGAGCGGTGCCGTCTCGCGAGAGAAGCTGCTCGCAGCGACATCGCGGCGGTTGAACCGGCCGGCCGGCCAGGCGCTGCCGGCGGCATTGACGATGCGCAGTTGGCTGGCGGCGAAAAGCACCGCGAGCAGCGCGTCGACGGCATCCTGCGACCATCCGTAGGGTTCGCCCATAAACTCCTCGCGCAGCTTGCTGCCTCTCCAGGCGGAGGAACCGAGGCGCTGCAGGATCTCCTGGGCGGCAGGGTGGGCTTCCGCCGTTTCCTGATGCCCGATTTTTTCAAGCGCGTTGACCAAACCGCGCTCGGCATCATTGAAGGCCTTGTCCCAGCCGTTGGCATCGGCGAGTCCGAACTTGCGGAAGAGGCGGGCGGCAGCGTCAGTCGCTGCCTGCTTGAGCCGGTCATCGAGCGTGGCGCCGTCTTCGACCACCTGGCCACCGCCCTGGATGATCTGCGCTTGCTCGAGCGCCTGGCGAATCAAGTCGTTGACGCGCGTTTCGGCATCACGCTTCTGCTTGGCGAGCGCATTGCGGGCCTCCTGGCCTTCAGCGGTCTGCGCTTCGCCGAAATGTCCGAGAGTACGGTCGGCGGCTTCGCGGGTAATGATGGCGCGTACCAGTTCGTCCTTGCGCGGCAGGGCGACATGGGCAAAAAGGATGGCCGAGTTGATTCCGGCGCGGGCAGCATCGCCCAGCACTTCCTTGGCCTGTGTGCCGTCGACATCGGAGCGCAGCCACACCGGGATTTCGGCCTCGATCTTCGGCGAGGCGTTGGCGTCGGTATGGAGCTTGAGGCGGCGGATTTCGCGGCTGGCACCTTGCGGAATCGTCAGGCGGCGGATCTTTTCGCCGGCCATTTGCAGCAGTTGCTCGCGGATCTTGCTCTCGTAGGCGGAGGGATTGCTGCGCAACGCGTCCTCCTCGCCACGCTGGTAAGCGAACCAGTCGGCGCTTTCCCTGGTCTGCAAGCGGTATTCGTCCAGGCCGCCGGCGGAGACGCGCATTAGCAGGCGGTCCCGGGTGACCAACTCGTCGAGTACGGCGGCGACCTGCCCACGCAGTGCTGCGCTCGGTGCCATGAGATCGTCGATCAGGACATCGGCGATGCTTTGCGGGTCGGTATGCAGACCCGTGTCCTGGGCTGAATTACCGGTGATGCGGGTGAGCAGGAAGACGACCTTCAAGGCACGTGCCTTCAGCCGCGAGCGGTCGTCAGCGGCGGCGTCGAGACGGTCGATGGCATTGGCGGTTTCCGTGCTGATCTGGCTCGATTGACGCAGACGCATACGGATTTCGTCGTAGATGAAATCGCCACCGACAATATGACCAAGGGCGGCATCCTTGCTCTTGCGCACGGCATCGAAGGCGAGACGCAGTTGGGAACGCAACTGGACCCCGGTTCCGGTGGCGTCGGTGGTCGCCAGTACGCGTTCCCACAGCCGTTGCCGGGTCGGCAACAAGGGATAGCTCGACCCGAGGTTGTCTTCGTCCTCGCGACGGTGCGCGAAAGCGCTGCCGTGCAGGTGGCCAGCAATTTCGCCAAGGCAGCCAGCGGGGCTGAACAAGTTGCCGAGGGCCTTGCCGGCGGAAGCTTTCTTCTTGAGCACCGTCTCGCGCAGGACTTCCTCGACGTCTGAATCGGAAAGCTGGACCTGCACCGGAAAGCGTCCCAGAAGCTTGGAAAGCACCGGCGTGCTGTTCAGGGCGCTTTGGCCGGTCGCGATGACCAGGACGCGACCATGGAAACCGGCACTGAGACTCTCGATGACTTCCTGCACGCGCATCGCGCGGTCGGCACTGTCGGCGATGTATTGCTGCAGTTCGTCCAGCACCAGCAGGAAGATCGGCATTTCGCCGCCACTGCTTACGGCCTCGGCAAAGAAGTTGAGGAAATCAGCCTGGCCGACATCTCCGGTCGTGGAGAATTTCTCGAGTTTATCGCCGAGCTCAAATGCGTCGCGCGCGAGACCGGGTTTGGCAGCGAGGATGGCGTCGTGGAGATGCGAGGAAACGGCAAGATCGCGCAACTCGCGCTCCAGCTGGCGATCCTTTGCGTGCAGCTTGGTACGTACCGTGTCCTCGATGCCTTCGTTGCGTAGCCAGAGCAGGGCGCGCGCTTCATCGTACTTTGCGGGTAGCCCCAGGGCTTTGAAGACGATGCTGAGAACCGCCTTGCGGATACTGTCACCCTCGCCCTGGCTGAGCGTGCCGGAAGCTGCACGCAGCTCTACCTTGCGCTGCCGCGCGAGCGTGTCAATTTCTGCGAGGCTATCGGACACCGAGGGTGGCAGTCGAGCGATGTCGCGTGGCAGGCGTCCGCCCGGGAAGGCTTCGTTGGTCCACAAGGCGCGGGCCATTTTCACCAGGTGCGACTTGCCGCTGCCGAAGAAGCCCGATACCCAGGCGGGCGGCGATTCGTGATCGCGGCGTAGCGATTCGGTGAAAGACTCGAAGATCCGACGCAGGCCCTCCTCGTAATGGCCCTTGCAGACGAAAGTCTCCAGCTCGAAGCGCAGCGTTCGCCGCTGCTGGTCGTCGAGCGCCTCATCAACTTTGGCGACGCCCTGATTTTCGAGGGAGAAGCTGTCGATGTCTCTTTCGAATACTTCGCGATTGATCATGTTGGTCTCGGCGGCCGCAGTGGCCTCTGTGGGCTAAGGTGAGCAGGATTCAGCAGCTTATCGGCACCGCCAGGTAGCCCCAGCCGTCCTTGGCACCGAGCAGGCGATAACTGTTGTTCTTGGCGTCGTGCTCACCGGGGAAGAAGATCACCAGGCGGCCGGGGATGTGACTCTCGATGCGCTCGATCAAGGATGAGACGCTATGCAGGCCGAACAGACCACCGCCACCGACGAGAGCCAGGGCATCGTTACTGGTCAGCTCGGCGGTAATCGCGCCGATGCGGGCCACCAGATACTCGTCGAGGCCGCGCACATTGCCAGCATCGTCCCAGAGTCGTTCGGGACGGCTGAGATAGCGGTCGCGGTACTCGTACTGCGCGAACCAGCGCGAAAACTCGCTTGCCAGGTCATATTCCTTCCAGCCGTGGCCGGTGGTTCTGATTTCCTTTGCGAGTTCTCCGGATTGCATCAGGCGGCGCAGCTTTCGCTCGTCGCCCGGCTGATAGACGACCATGACAACACGCTCGCGTGGGGATACGTTTTCCGGCCAGGGCAGGGCGAGGTGTTCCTTGAGTCGATCGACGATCACTTGGGCAATGGTCATGCGCTGAGTCTCTTTTCATCGTCGCCGAGGAAATCGGGGAATCCCAGTTCGAGGACTCCGCCCGAGTAGGCGACTTTCATTAGCCCCTGGCGCCCGGCAGCCAGAAGCAGGGCAAGGTGTTCCTCGGCAGGAAGATCAAGCGCCCGCGAGTAGGGGCTTTGCAGAAGGGCGATACCGTTCATGCCACCCAGCCAGTCAAGAAAGGCGGCGTAGGTCGCGGTCGCGATCCCGGAGCAGGGCCGGAGCCTGCTGCGTGCCTTGCCCAGCGATGGCCCAAGATAGCCGAATTGAAAGAAGGAGGCGTAGAGGTTGTGGCTGAAGCTGACATACATCGCTTCGGAATATCGTCCCGGCGCGTGAGTGCGTATCCAGTCTTCGAAGGCCTTGCGGTCCAGGCTCTCGGCCACCGGAATCCTCAACACCATCTCCAGGCACGCGTGCAGAAGGGGTTCCCGGGCCATAGCCAAGAGCCCGGACATGAGCGGCGCATCGTCGCTGGAATAGGGCGAGAGGCGCCGCATTTCCCGGAAGAGGCAGACAGTTGGGTCGATCGCGTAAAGACGGCGCAAGAACTTGAGCGTCTTCTCACGATTGGATGCGGTGGATTTCCGGAGGAGGTTTTCTTCCAGAACCGCTTTTCGATACGCCTCGGCATCGGCGTCGATGGGGACAGCCGCCAGAAGTGTTCGCAGTTCGCCGGTCATCGCGGTTCTCGAGCTGAGCGCGCCGCCATTGCTGAAACCAATCCGAATGGCGTGTTGCGAGAGTTTTGTGGTCATCAAGTGTCCGGGCTTTCGCCTGGGATTCTACGGCAATGGTCGGACAGGTTCTTACACGGGCAGTTTGTTGCAGTCAGTCGGCACCTGATGCCACGCTACGCTTGCTCCCCGCGGTAACTACGCCATTCCGGCGATGCAGAACCGTGAGGCACAGGGCGACGTAAGCCGTGCGGCCATTTTATGGCGCTTGACGGCCAAATGCATGACCGACTGTGCCAATCACATGATCAGCTGCGACACCCGATCGAGGATTGTTGCCTATCCAAAGATCATTTGAGCGCTTCTGCACGGGCCGCTACCGCTGCTTGGCGGCGGATCAGGGCCGGAGTACGTCCTCCCGCTGAGGGAAGATACACGGGACGTTTTCATTCGCGAAGCCAACCCTGACACCGTGATCCTGTTTGGTTCGCATGCGCGCGCCTGATCACGCGCAGGACTTGCTGCTCATGGCGCGCAAGGACTTCGATGCCTTGCGCGGCATGCGCGACAATCCGCTAAAGAGTCTGCAACAGCTTCGCTTTCACCAGCTCTCGCCAGACGGGCAATGAACCTCAACGCTCTCAGTCGGCGTTGCTCGGGTCCTGCTCCGCCAGCTGGCGGCTGATCGCGAGCGCTTCGGCAAAGGCCGCCTGCGCCTCGTCCAGCTTGCCCTGCGCCTGCAGCACGCCGCCCACGCAGTTGTGTGCCGCTGCCAGGTCCCGCTGCCAGCCGGCGTTGCGCGGGTCCTGCTCCGCCAGCCGGCGGCTGATCGCGAGCGCTTCGGCAAAGGCCGCCTGCGCCTCGTCCAGCTTGCCCTGCGCCTGCAGCACGCCGCCCACGCAGTTGTGCGCCACCGCCAGGTCCCGCTGCCAGCCGGCGTTGCTCGGGTCCTGTTCCGCCAGCCGGCGGCTGATCGCGAGACCTTCGGCAAAGGCAGCCTGCGCCTCGCCCAGCTCGCCCTGCGCCTCCAGCACTGCGCCCTCGCAGATGTGCGCGACCGCCAGCTCCCGCTGCCAGCCGGCGTTGCTTGGGTCGTGCTCCGCCAGCCGTCGGCTGATCGCGAGGTATTCGGCAAAGGCCGCCCGCGCCTCGTCCAGCTTGCCCTGCGCCTGCAGCACTCCGCCCATCCGGTTGTGCGCCACCGCCAGGTCCCGCTGCCAGCGGGCGTTGCTCGGGTCCTGCTCCGCCAGCCGGCGCATGATCGCGAGATCTTCGGCAAAGGCCGCCTGCGCCTCGCCTAGCTTGTCCTGCGCCTGCAGCACATCGCCCACCCAGCTGTGCGCCCCCGCCAGCTCCCGCTGCCAGCCGGCGTTGCTCGGGTCCTGCTCCGCCAGCCGGCGCATGATCGCGAGATCTTCGGCAAAGGCCGCCTGCGCTTCGCCCAGCTTGCCCTGCGCCTGCAGCACCCCGCCCACCCGGCTGTGCGCCACCGCCAGGTCCCGCTGCCAGCCGGCGTTGCTCGGGTCCTGCTCCGCCAGCCGTCGGCTGATCGCGAGGTTTTCGGCAAAGGCCACCTGCGCCTCGCCCAGCTTGCCCTGCGCCTGCAGCACTTCGCCGAGGAGGCTTTCAGCGTCTGACTCCGCCCGTGCATCGCGCACGTCGCGCGCGAGGTCCCGAATGCTGAGCGCGTCGTCACCGAGTTGCGCTGTTTCACGCCGATCCTCGCGTACCCATGCGATGCAGAGCGAGGCCCATACGAGGGCGCGAGCGTGGATCAGGCCTGTCCCAACCAACTCCCGCAATGCCACCGCCAGTGCCTCGCGGTCTTCGGGGTGTGCGGTGCCAGACCAATCACGATCGAGTCGCTCAAGCTCGCTAGCGGCTTCATCCGGCGCAGAGCAAAGGCGGTGGTAAATCCACTCGATGCGTGCGGCAGGCGTGGGCTCCTTCGCGAAATGCGTGGCGGTCCGCTCGCTCAAGGTCCGGAACCAGTCCGTCCGCTCGGCCGCCAGAGACTTGCGCAGTGCCAGCCGAGCGGCCTCGTGGACGTTCACCGCCGTCTCGCCGCGTGCCGGAAACGGTTCCACCACGGTCAGCTGGCACAGCCGCCCGTGCAGGACGCGGCTTTCCTCGGCCGTGATTTCCAGCAAATCTGCGAGGATGTTGGCATCAAACCAATGCGCTATCGCCGCTGCCGCCAGGGCTTCCCGCAACGCCAACCGCTCTCCAGGCGGCAGGGCGGGAAAGGCGAGATCCGCCGTGGCCAGCGCGAGCTTCGCCGGATCGCCCGCGGCCGCCTGGAGTAAAGCAAGTTGCTCGGTGAATTCCATATCAGGCAGCAGGCCCGAGCAGTTGCGCCAACAAACTGGCCTTCCCTCTGGCCAGATCGCACGCGGTCTCCACATCCGTCAATTTCAGGTTCGCGCGGTGCCGCTTCCCGTAGTCATACCAGTCGGCGGGCGGTGGAGGCTCCACCTGGACGACAGGGCATGCCACCGCGGCCCAGACTGCTCCGGTGGCGTCCGGCACCTGTTGTCCGGCGACGACCACGCGCAGCCAAGTCGCGCGAATCAGGCTCTGGAGCAGGGACTTCTCCACCCACTGCTGCGCTTCGCCCGCCATTTCGTAGGTTAATCAGCAGGAAGAAATAATGTCAAGGAAACCCGGGAAACCCAGGCGGGACAAGCCCCATAGCCGGGTTTCCTCGTGATTATTTCTGGTGATGTCATCCTTGAGATACCTACACCAAGGAGGTTCACCATGACATCTGACCGAACAAACATTCAGCCGCTGCTCGCACGACTCGAGGCTCATATGAGAGCGGAAAGTTACGCAGCGCGCACCATCGGCAACTACGCCCGCGCTGCACAGCGTTTCCTCGACTATCTCGCAACACGTCATATTGCCGTCGAATCGGTGACAGTGGATGACGTCGATCGGCATTTGAGTAGCGAACTAGAGCGCTTTTCTTGCCGTCACGGTGATGCGCCAACGTCGCCTGAAAGCTGGCGCGGGGTGCAGGCGAGTGGAGTTCATCTGCTATTGCGGATTGTCCGCGGTGAGTGGCCACCGATTGCGATTCCGACAACACCACTCGAAGTGTTCCAACAAGAGATCTGCCACGATTATGCGCAATGGCTGACCACCTACCGAGGCCTGGCTACGAATACCATTTCCGGACTTTGTGGCGAAGCGGGCCGATTTCTGGCTTGGCTCGGCGAGCGGAGCGATCCCGACCGGATGCGGGAACTCGCTGGCGATCGCATCGACGCCTATCTGCTTTTTCGCGCGCCGTCGTTAGGTCGACAGAGCCGGAAATCGATGGCTTCCGACTTGCGTTGCTTCATGCGCTATCTTCATTGCGCGGGGCGCATTAGTAGTGATCTTACGGCGTTCGTTATCGCGCCCAAACTGTATGCATTTGAGACCATCCCGTCGGCGTTGCGCGATGAAGAAGGGCGCGCCGTTGTCGACACTGTCCGCCAGGATCATTCAGCAAAGGGCTTGCGCGATTACGCCGTCCTAATGTTACTCGATACGTACGGACTACGGGATGAAGAAGTCATTCATCTGCGACTGGAGGATTTCGATTGGCATAACGACAAGCTTTACATTCGACGCTCGAAGACGCGCACCGAATC
>QPGA01000110.1 GCA_003332265.1 Candidatus Accumulibacter meliphilus | reverse complement strand
CGGCAAGCAGCCTATCGCGACCTCTTCCGAGATCAACTGGATCCACAACTGATAGACGGGCTTCGCCGTGCAACCAACGGAAATTTTGCGCTAGGTGACTCGCAATTTACAGAGCAGATTTCTCGCGCACTTGGCCGACGGGCAACGCCGGGAGCGTCTGGCCGCCCGCGCAAGCGCGCCGACCCAATCGTCGAGGATCTGTTTTGAGCCATATCCAGGAACAACCGTGGTCTGTCCCCGGTTACCCTCTGGTCCCCGGTTACTCCCGGTTACTCCAGTTTTCGCTTGTCGTCTGCACGCCAGCAGCCTGGCATTTGATAGCGCCGAGCGCGAAGCGGCGCACAAAGCATCGTTCGTGCCTGCTTGATCTGGTGAAGCAAAGCGAGCATCCGTCCTGAAGTTCCATTCCGATGTCTGTCGAGCCTTCAAGCGCTCGACCAGCACAAAAAGCCGCCCTCGCTTGCGACTTCCGAACTTTTTGTCTATCCTTTGTCTTAGACACTAAGAGTGCGGCTTTAGACTTCGAATCATGGCGCGTCGATGTACGTGGCTGTGGTTCCAGGAGCTCAGCTCGTGCACGCGAGTGCAAGACCAATCGTATAGGAGTAAAGACCGTGCAAGACCGCTTGGAAAATCACTGGCACCATCTGCCTGCCAGCGAGGTGATCGAACTGCTTGATGCCAAGGCTGGAGGCGGGCTCGATCAGCTCGAAGTTGCCGGGCGCCAAGAACGATTCGGTGCCAACGCACTGACCCCAGCCAAGGGCAAGAGCCCTCTGCAGCGCTTTCTCCAACAGTTCAACCAGGCGCTGGTGTACATCCTGGTGGCTGCGATCGTGGTCAAGCTGGCTCTGGGCGGCTATGTCGATGCGGCTGTGATCTTCGCCGTGGTCCTGCTCAACGCAGTTCTTGGCTTCGCTCAGGAAAACAAGGCCTTGAACGCCCTTGCAGCGCTTTCGCGCGCGCTGACCACCGAGGCAACGGTAGTGCGAGCCGGGAACAAACAGCGGATCAACGCTCGCGACCTTGTCCCGGGCGATCTGGTCATGCTGGTGTCTGGCGACAAGGTTCCGGCAGACCTGCGCCTGTTGCAGGTCCGCGACCTGCAGGTCGACGAGTCCGCTCTGACCGGCGAATCGGTGCCGGTCGCCAAACAGGCCGGCGAACTGGCGCCCGACGCGGCGCTCGCCGATCGCCGCAATATGGCCTACACCTCGACATTGGTGACCTATGGCACGGCGACCGGCGTGGTCACCGCCATTGGCGACGGCACCGAGATCGGCAACATCTCGGGTCTGATCGCCGGCACGCAGCAGCTCGATACGCCGCTGACGCGACAGGTCGGGCGCTTCAGCCACTACCTGCTCTACGTCATCCTCGCCCTGGCAGCCTTGACCTTCGTGGTCGGACTCATGCATGGGGAATCCTGGGTAGCGATGTTCATGGCGACCGTCGCACTGGCGGTGGCAATGATCCCGGAGGGCCTGCCGGCGGTGCTCACCATCACCCTGGCCATCGGCGTCGGGCGCATGGCGCAACGGCACGCGATTATCCGCCGGCTGCCGGCGGTCGAGACACTGGGCAGCACGACCGTGATCTGTTCGGACAAGACCGGCACCCTGACACGCAACGAGATGACCGTACAGAAGCTGTTTGCGGGGGGCGCTCAATTCGACCTGAGCGGCGTGGGTTACGGCCCTGAAGGTAGCCTGCAGCAGCAAGGGCTGCCCGTCGAACCCGGCAATCATCCCGCCCTGCTGGCGCTGCTACGCGCCGGCCTGCTCTGCAACGATTCACTGCTACGTGAAAAAGAGGGCCACTGGCAGGTCGAGGGCGACCCCACCGAGGGTGCGCTGCTGGTAGCGGCGCGCAAGGCCGGTCTGGATACCCAGGAGGCGTTGGCCAGCGCGCCTCGCCTCGATGCGGTGCCGTTCGAATCGCAGCATCAGTACATGGCGAGCCTGCACGCCGCCGGGTCGCGAATGATTTACATGAAGGGCTCGGTGGAGAGCGTGCTGGCGCGCTGTAGCGGTGCGCTGGACGGCGGGGCACAGACGGTGCCGCTCGAGCCCGAGGTGGTGCTCGCACAGGTGGAGGCAATGGCCGCGGCCGGGCTGCGCGTGCTCGCTTTCGCCCAGCGGCCGGCGAGCAAGGATCAGGAGACGCTCGACCATCAGGACCTGGCCGAGGAAATGACCTTCGTCGGCCTGCAGGGAATGATCGACCCGCCACGCGAGGAA
>QPGA01000109.1 GCA_003332265.1 Candidatus Accumulibacter meliphilus | reverse complement strand
GCGACCGCCTCAGTCGCGTCAGAAAACATGAAACGGCGTCATGCGCATGCTTTGGCGTGAAGAACACCGGAAAGCCGTGTGCGGGAAAACTGCATGCACGGTTTGATGAGAGAGGGCAGGCGAAAGCCTGTCCTCTACTCTACCCCTCTTCCCCAGACCCTTCTCCCGCAGGGGGAAAAGGGAGTTTCGTGAGTCGCTTGCGCGACTTTCACATTAAGGGGGAGCGGCCAGTAGGCGTCGGATGGCCGCGGTCGGCAGCAGGCCAATTGCTGTCGTTCGATGACTCCGGCAAGCAAGCCTCTGCACGGGTGCTGTACTTCGCAAGCTGCCAGAGGGCCAATGCACCCAACTCGGTCGGAACGGCCGTTCACTTCCGTTAAGTTGAACAGCTGGTCTGCCTCGAACAACTGCCACATGTGCCGCCGAGCACTCCAAAATGTTTGAATTCAGGACCTGGTACCTATTGGGCAGCAGATTTCGCCAATGTCATTTGCGGTCAAAGCTGTTTGTCAATGGAACCTCGGCGGGCGGGCGTGCCGGTGGGACGCTTATGCCGGTGCGCGCCCAGCCTCCGGACGCCAGCATCGTCACCGTGACCAGGCGCGTGTCTTCGACGAGCGGGTAGCGGCGCGACACGGCAACTCGCTCTGCCGGCGCGACCTCGTCGTCCCCCGCGGCGATGTACCAGGCCTTGGCCTTGCGTCCGCGGTCTTGCAGCCACTCCAGTTCTTCTCTGACGATGTCGCTCTCACCGCGGACGTCGACGATGACAACGGGGACGAAGTCCATCAGCAGCAGCACCGTGCTTTCCCACATGTCGTCGCGCGTGCGCAGGCTCCACGCGCGCGGAACTGATGGATCGTAGAACAGCGAGCCGAGTCTGAGAGTCTTTCGCCATGCGGCATAGAACCTGGCGCCGTCACAGCCCAGGCGGTTGAGCAGGGTCAGGCCGTTCTTCCGCCACGCCGCTCGCAGACTGTAGAACGACGCAAAGGAATCAAAGTCGCTCTGGCCCAGGTACAGCCACAGTGGCGGCGCGAGCAGGCCAATGCCGTGCAAAACGGCCCATAGGAGCACCAGTGGCGGCAGCGTCCACTTGATGATCGTGATCTCGATCACCGTGAAGAGAAAGGCCGCCAGCGCCACGAACGGCATGGGCGAAAAGATCGGCGACAGCATGAACAGGTCGCGACGCGGCAAACGGTGTCGCAGGACGAACATGAGCAGAGCGCCCCGAACGGCGCGCCAGAATCCGAGCAGGCCAATCCCATCGGCAATCTGCCGAACCACGTAGCGCGTCTCGAACATCACGGTCCTGACAGCGAATGCCAGCAAGGGCGGAAGCACCAACCAGGACAGCCACGGCGGCCACTCGAAGGAACTGCCCGAGCCGGATTGGACTATCGCAAGCCCGATTGGCTCGAAGAATGTCCATGCCAGTTGCAGAGGCCACCTCACCGTCCAGAGGTAGGCGGCCGTGACGACGAGGAAGACGAGGGTCGCCAACGCACAGATGGCCGCCACCAAACGTCCGCTGTAGTTGGCGTAGGTGTGACCCAGCACCTGAACCCACAGATCGAAGACCAGCAGCAGTCCTGCGCACAGCAGAGCGGCCAGCCAGATCCAGGCAGCTCGAACGAACACGAGGCCCAAGTGCAGTTCGGCCCTGTCGATGACTTCCCAGACCACCGCGGCACAAATCGCGACGTAAAAGAAGCTCGACAACCATCCCAGGGCACGAATCCACGGGCGCCAGACCAGCGGACCCACCTGCGCCTGCTGATTCGCTGCTGTCGCATTCGGGACGTCGTCCTGGCGAAAAGGATTGCTTGACATTGCAGGATCTACTGCTGTGGATGGAAGGACAGGAAATCCAATGGGCCTTCGGCAAGTATTGCTGACGCCGGGCACCGCGGTCAATCGTCGATTTTCGGCTGCCATGCGTCACGATGCGCAGCATGCCCTCCCGAATAGCGCCGATGCACTGCCTGATGCCCGGCGCGTGGCCTCGGGCGGTTACACGCTGGGCATCAGGCACGAGTCAGCCCATGACGAGCGACGCCTTGTCTTCCCGAGTTCGACCGTTTTCCCCGAAAATCGCCACATTTGCGAAAAGTCACTTGGGTCAGGCCTTTACCTTAATGTGAAAGTCGCGTACGCGACTCACGAACCTCCTTTCTCCCCTCGCGGGAGAAGGGCCGGGGGAAGAGTGTCGCGGCCAACCTGAAACTGGTCGCCACCGGCGGACGTGAAACTGGATTTTCTTGGGTTTCTTGATGTTCTT
>QPGA01000108.1 GCA_003332265.1 Candidatus Accumulibacter meliphilus | reverse complement strand
AAGAACCCATGACCTTCCGTGGGCGAAAGCGTGATGTCTTGTCCGAGAGCCGGATGCGGGAAATCCGCCTGTCCGGTTCGATGAGCGGGATGTGGAAACGGGGCTATGGCCTGACTACTTGGGCACCGCCAGACGAAAGAGGCGGCAACAGACAAGTCGGGCCTACGGCAACCGCGTCACATCTCGACTCTACACCTCGTTGTCATATTTCGGGTTTTTCTAGCCCGCGCCGATTTTAAGTCGTTGATTTGAAAGAGGCGGGTTTCTGGAGGTGTAATGTTGTGCCATAATAGTTTCGCCATTCTGGTTTTTCCCCTTGCATTTCTTGTACGATCGTGGGCATGTATATCCGACAGACACGAACGAACAACAAGGTCACCGGCGAGGGCTACTTCACCTACCGGCTGGTGCGTGGCGAACGCATCGCAGGCAAGGTCCGTCAGATCACCCTGCTGAATCTCGGGCGCAATTTCGCGATCAAGCAGGAAGACTGGCCGATACTGTGTCGTCGTATCGAACAGTTGCTGCACCCCCAGGAAGCGCTGCTGCCGTTGCCATGCACAGGTCATATCGAAAGTGCGGCCCAGCGCTACGCCGGGCAGCTGATCGTGCGGGCACCGATGAGCGACGCGTCGGCGACAGAGGCCAGCGACCCTGCCGAAAACCCGCGTCCGCCGGCGACATTCGTCGAAGTCGATGTTGACTCGCTGCAAACGATGCAGCCGCGTTCGGTCGGCGTCGAGCACGTCGGCCTGCATGCGCTGGCCGAACTGGGCATCATCGACCAGTTGCGGGAGTTGGGCGTTAATGGCGTTCTGCGGGCGTCGATTATCGGCAATTTGATCGGCAGAATGGCCCATCCGGGCTCCGAGCGGGCAACCTGGAACTGGCTGCAGAAGCACAGCGCTTTGGGCGAACTGATCGACGTCGACTTCCTGTCGATGTCACACATGGGTCTTTACCGGGGTTCGGACATCCTGATGAAGCATCGGGAGGTGATTGAAGCACGTTTGTTTGGCAGCGTTCGCACGCTCTTTGGTCTGGAAGAGACGATTACGCTCTACGACCTGACCAACACCTACTTCGAAGGCGAAGTCCCGAGCAATCGCAAGGCCAAGCGTGGCCGTTCCAAGGAGAAGCGTAGCGATTGCCCCTTGGTGACGCTTGGCCTGGTGCTCGACGGCAGTGGTTTTGTGCGCCGCTCTCAGACCTTCGAAGGGAATGTCAGCGAAGCCGGCACGCTTGCCGGCATGCTGACCGGCTTGGCCGCCCCGGCAGGGGCGCTGGTGATCATGGACGCGGGCATCGCCAGCGAAGCCAACGTCGCCTGGCTGGTCGAACACGGTTATCGCTACCTGGTCGTTCGTCGCGGGGGAACCCGGCAGTTCGATGAAACACAGGCGATCACGATCGAGACCGCCGACGAGCAACCGTTGCACTTGCAGAAGACGCTCAGTGAAGACGGTCAAGAGCTTCAGTTGAATTGCCATTCACCGGGTCGCCAACTCAAGGAGGAGGCAATGCTCGAATCCTTCAGCCAGCGCTTCGAAGCCGGATTGCAGCAAATGCTCGATGGCCTGGCCAAACCGCGTGCCGAGAAACGCCCAGACAAATTGCTCGAACGACTCGGTCGACTGAAGCAGAAGAGTCGCGGCACCAGCCAGCATTACACGGTAAACCTGGTGACGGACGAGTCGGGCAAGCGCGTCACCGGGATCACCTGGCAGAAGGTGCCCCGCGAGGGGAGCCAGGCGACACACCCAGGCGTTTATTGCTTGCGTACCAATCAACTCGACTGGGATGAAGAGCGGCTCTGGCGCACCTATACTCTGCTGACTGACCTGGAAAGTGTGTTTCGCAGCCTGAAGAGCGAGCTGGGCTTGCGGCCGATCTACCATCACAAGGAAGATCGCGCCGACGGCCATCTGTTCATTACCGTGTTGGCTTACCAGTGCGTGCAGTTCCTTCGCGTCAAGCTGAAGGCGGCTGGCATTCACGACAGTTGGACGACTTTGCGCGAGACCCTCTCGATGCAGTGCCGGACGACGACGACTTTCCGCCAGCGCGATGGCCGCACGCTCCATGTCCGCAAGGCCACCAACGCCGAGCCAGAGCAAATGACGATCTATCGCGCCTTGGGCATCCACTCACAACCCGGAGGACTCCGAAAACTGATCGCCTGACAGCACATTACGCGCTTGTTGTGCCATTAGAAATTCATTTGCCCTGCAAGCAATTGATTATGCAAGAGGTTTTTTGGGGTAGGTAGAGTCGAGATGTGACGCGGTTGCCGTAGGCCCGACTTGTCTGTTGCCGCCTCTTTCGTCTGGCGGTGCCCAAGTAGTCAGGCCATAGCCCCGTTTCCACATCCCGCTCATCGAACCGGACAGGCGGATTTCCCGCATCCGGCTCTCGGACAAGAC
>QPGA01000107.1 GCA_003332265.1 Candidatus Accumulibacter meliphilus | reverse complement strand
TCTCGACGGCCGCGACGACACGATCGCGGTGCTCGTTCTGTTTCCTGGCGAGTTCGCCGGTCTTCTCCATGTGTTTGAGACGCGATTCGATGGCTTCCAGCAGATCCGGCTCGGCAATGTCGTAGGTCGGCCCGACGACACCGAGATCCTCCGCTTGTACGATCGGCAGTGACGCGGCGAGTAGCAGTGCGAAGAACGGCAGTGGGGCGCGAGTCGACATGGAGTCGATTCTGGTCTGGCGCCTGCGGCTGTGGGTTTCGAAATGCGGCTTTCCCGGGCGCATTTCGCCTCGGTGCATCCAGCGACCTTGCCGGCGTGTCAGCGGCGCTACGCGCTCCGCTTCTGGCTACCGTCGCCAGCGGGCGGGACCGGGATTCGGTAGCAATGCGCCCGATTTCGCGTCTGGCACAGAAACACGTCCGGGACGACGCTCCCCAGGCGAAGAATCTGCATCCGCGCCAACTGCAGTCGCTCGACCAGCAGGGGCTCGGCCTGGCGGGAGGGAATCCAGGTGAAGGCACCCTCACGCTCTGACGTCAGGACACCTGCGCTCACGCCTTCCCGCAAGGTGGCGACAATACCCTGGATCAGGGTCAGCCGCTCGTCTTCAGCGGGGGTCTCGGTCTTGCCCGGGATCGGCGTGGATTTCTGAACCGACGCTGCAACGGGAGGTTCCGCGGAGGGAGGTTGTTGCTGAGGCTTTCCGATGGCCATGAGCTGCTTGATCGCCGGCTGCAGGCGAATCACTTTCCACAATTGGCCGTGCTCAACCTCGATCTCGGTCACCTTCCGAAAAGGCGACAGCGGGTCAACAGCCAGCCAGTTTCGGTGCGACAACTCGTCGAGAATCGCCTTGCTGTCCAGAGCACAGCCGCTGAGTGCATCCGGCCACCTGAGACAAAGCACACCGGAGGGGTCGATGTGGATCAGGGTCTCGGCAGGCTTCTTGCCCGTCTGAATGTCCCGGGCAAGCGCCTGCAGCGCTTCACCCACAGTACCATTGAGCTGATCGGTGGGTGCCGCTGGCGGGTTAGGCGGGGGCTCGGGCTGGGCAGGCGTCTCTGGCAACCGACCCTGTTCAGGTGAAGCGCGTGGTTTCAGCGCGGGAGACAACTTGAGCGCCGGTAGGTCGGCCGGCTCGGTTACGGTTTCGTCCTGGTCGAGAAGCCTGCCCGGCACGGAGGGTGGTGCGGGCTCGATGAGCAGTGCCACCTCACGAAGCCTGATCGCCGTCAGTCGGATGTTCGGGATCTTCTCGGCCAGCACCGCGGGGGCGATCACCCAGTAACGATGGCCGTCGAGACTATCCTCGCGGACACTCGCCAACTGCCGTTCCACAAGCATATCGAGAAGGCTGTTCGGCGTTCTCGGCAAGCCCGGAATCTTCTCCTGATGAATGAGGGCGGCGATTTCCTCACCGGCCGCCGGCCAGACCAGGTAGAGATGCCCGTCGATGTGCCAGAGCCGTGAGCCCGGTTGATTGACGCCCCATGTTCCATCCCGGACCAGCCGACGCATGATGTCCACCAGAAACCGTTCGACCGGCAGGCCGATCTCGTAGCCGGTGAACGCGACGCCAAGACTGCGCAGGTCGCGCTCGACGCTAGCCTGATCGGCGCGAATGACGAGATCGTGAATCGGGTTCTCGGCGCTGGGCGAGCCGTTGATCGTCTCCATCATCCAGAGCACCAACTCGGTATCGCCCGCGGCGATCCAGGCCAGCCCCTGCGGACTGATGATGCGTTCGGCAATCAAGGCGGAAATCGCCTGGTGCTTCTTGCCACGATTCTCACGCCAGTGCAGGAAGTAGCGATCGACCTGATGACGGCCGGCCCAGCTGTAGAGGTCTTCGACGAAGGGGTTCCAGACCTGCGCGCCATCACGACTGGTGACCACCAGGTCGGTGACCGGCTTGCCGACGTCGTGACAGAGGGCGGCGAGGAATACGGCCAGATGCCACCGCGGCTGGAGCTCGCGTCGACGTCGCGGCGCCTGCTCGCCGGGCAGCAGCACGCGATCACCGGACTGGAGCGACCACAGGGCGACTTCGGCCGCGTGACGCAGGAGTCCGCCGGCACCTCGGTGATGATGGGTCTGGCTGGCCGGCAGGAGATGCGCATAGGAGGCGAAGCGGCAAAGCGACTGTCGATAGAACTGCTCGAAGATCTCTGGCGGCGCGAGTCCGGCTTCACGGATTTGGCCGATCAACTCCCGTTGCGTCTCGATGAGTTTGTCCGGGTGGGTTGCCGGCAGACCCTTCATGAACGGCGGGTAGCGGGGAATCTCGTCGTCTTCCCTGGCCAGCTCCGTTGGACGGGTCGAGGGAAGGCCTGCGCCCGGTTGTGGGCCTTGTTTATCCGGCTGCATCGCTTTCCTGAAAAAGCCGAGCATCGGTCAGCCCTCCCCTTGGCCCGTATCCAGGCCGGTTCGCTGTAAGCCGCG
>QPGA01000106.1 GCA_003332265.1 Candidatus Accumulibacter meliphilus | reverse complement strand
ACGGGAGAAACACCATGACCACCAACGAGACCCTCCGCAAGCACAGCAACTTCAACAGCGACGACTACGCCTACCTCGCCGCCAAAGGCTGGACCGACGCCGAGATCCTTGAGCGTTGGGACACCGAAGCCAAAAGCGGCAAAGGACCCTGCTTCTGGACGGGGCCCGCGCGCAGCAAACTCACCGCCGTTACGGGTCGCAAGTAGACAGCCAGACAAAACCAGGAGAGACGCCATGACCACCGCCAACACCATCGCCAACCCGATCCCCGCCACCGAGAACGAAGACTGGGGCTTTTACGGCGGCATGCAGGACAAGGCCGAAGTCGCATGGCTTTTGGCGATGACCGCAATCTCCAACGCCACCGGCGAGCCGCTCGAATCGGTCAGGCTCTTCCTCGACAGCCGTCACGGGCGGCACTGCTCTGATGACGTCCGCAACCAGTTGCTGGTTGGCAAGCACGTCGAGCAGGCGATTCACGCCGCCATCACGCAATGGATGGGGGGGACGATTAATCTCCAGACTAGCAAACAGTACGGCATCCCGCGGGGCTTGCCCCACCTGACGGGCTTCGTGATTCACTGCGAGGTGACCGAAGAGTCTCTCGCAGACTGATCAGCCAGTCATCCCTGTCTGTTGAGTTCGTATGCCGTGCTTCGCCCGCCGCCAGGTGTCTTGCGCAGTACGCCCAGGACAAGCAGTTCGTTGATCTCGCGCAGCGCGGTATCCGGCGAGCACTTGCCGATGGCGGCCCACTTGCTGCTGGTCAGTCTGCCCTCGAATCCGTCGAGCAGGCGGTTGATGAGTTTCACCTGCCGCGCGTTCAGCGGTGTCGTTGCCCAGCGCTGCCAGAAGCGCGTCTTGGCCAGTACGGCGTCCAGGGTCTCTTGTGCGGTGCTGACCGCGCCCCGCAAGGTTTCGAGAAACCACCTTAGCCAGTCGGTCACCTCCAGCGAACCCTTTTGCGTGCGCTCCAGGATTTCGTAGTAGTCCCGCCGCTCGCGCTGGATCTGCGCTGACAGACTGTAGAACCGTTGCGGGCTTCGATCGGCACGGGCCAGCAGCAGGTCGCCGAGCGCCCGGGCAATGCGCCCGTTGCCGTCTTCGAAGGGGTGTAGCGTGACGAACCACAGGTGCCCCAGACCCGCTTTCAGGATCGGATGATCGTCGGTGCCGGTGTTCACCCAGTCGATGAGGCGCGCCAATTCGGCCTCGAGTTTCTCTGCTGGAGGCGCTTCGAAGTGAACACGCTGCCGACCGATGGCGCCGGAGACGACCTGCATCGGTCCGTTCCCGTCGTCCCGGAGCATTCCCACGCGAATGGCTGAGAGTCCGCTATAGCCGGTCGGAAACAGGGCCGCGTGCCAGCCCAGCAGGCGTTCTCGTGTCAGTGCGACCTCGCATCGTGCTGTTGCATCGAGCACCATGTCGACCACGCCCTCGACGTGGCGATCGACTGGCGCCAGCGCCCCGATGTCCACACCTAACCGGCGCGCGATCGACGAGCGCACAGACTCGGCGTCGAGGCGCTCGCCCTCTATTTCGCTGGTCTTGAGGACATCCTCGGTCAGCGTCGTCAGGCTGGCCTGATCGCGCAGTGCGATCCCCACATCGGCCAGCCGACCGAGGAGCAGACCCTGGGCACGGCTGACGTCGGCCAACGGCCCGGCCAAAGCGGTCAGGTCGTAGCGCCAAGCCGGCCAGTCGGGAGCCTGCCAGATGTAGGTGTGATCTCCATTGGTCATGCGGAGATTATGGCGAGCATTGCGCGAAGCGGCAAGATATTCACCGCAAGTGGCGCGGAGAATGTTTCCTTATTCGCCGCAGGTGCCTATTACCTCACTGCTCAGATCAGCGAAATCCATCCGATCAGACTCTCGGGTGGCTTTCTGGCCGGCATAGTCCTGCCAGCGGTGAACGATTACGTCGCAGTACTTCGGGTCCAACTCCATCAGTCGCGCGCACCGGCCCGACTTTTCCGCGGCGATCAGGGTCGTTCCGGAACCCCCGAAGGCGTCCAGCACCAAGTCACCCGGCCGACTCGAATTGCGGATCGCCCGCTCGACCAGTTCCACTGGCTTCATCGTCGGATGGAGATCGTTTTTGACCGGCTTCTTGATCTGCCAGACGTCGCCCTGGTCACGGTCGCCGCACCAGTGGCGCTTGCCGCCCTCGGGCCAACCGTAGAGCATCGGCTCGTACTGGCGCTGGTAGTCGGCGCGACCCAGGGTGAAGGTGTTCTTCGCCCAGATGATGAACGTCGACCAGTGGCCGCCGGCGGTGCGAAACGCAGACTGCAGCACGTCTAGCTCGCTGGAGGATATCGCGATGTAGACCGCGCCATCGCAGCGCGCCAGCGCCGGGGTGAGGGCCGCTTGCAGGAAGGGACCGAAGCCATCGCCCAGGTTGTCGTTGAGGATCGCGCGGTTCTTGCCGCGCAACTTGTCCTTTGCGCTGTTGGCGTAGTTCAAGACCTCCCGGAACTTCGACTCAGACGCAGTAACTCCTCAATAACCCCGGGCATTCGTGCATGCGCTTGGGTCGGAGCCGGAAGGCTGCGGTCACTCGCAGAGCACGCGCCTGAAGTTTCGGTCGAGGGGATAGACCCAGACGGTTTTGATGGGCAGCAAGGCTTGGTGGTGGACATCGAGCTTGCCGCG
>QPGA01000105.1 GCA_003332265.1 Candidatus Accumulibacter meliphilus | reverse complement strand
CTGTTGCCGCTGAGCTTGGCGGCGGCGCTGGTGACGATCCGGCCGTTCTCGACGTTGGCGCCGAGGGTGTAGCTTGAGAGATAGCTTAAAACAGTGTCCGTGCCGCCGGTGCTGGCGGTGGCGTTGGTCTCGCTGACGCTGTCGCCGCTATCGCGGACGTAGTAGTAGTCGTTGCCGTCGCCGCCGAGCATGGTGTCGTTACCTGAACCGCCGTCGAGCCGGTTGTTACCGCTATTGCCTTCCAGCACGTTGTCCCCGTCGTCGCCCATGGCATCTATGTTTGCCGTTCCGCTAAGCGCGACATTGCTGAACGGCATCCCTTCGAGCTTGGCCGAGAATGGGGTCACGTAGGTCGTGTTATCAGTGAGGGGAGCGACTGCCACAACTTCGAGATCTACGGCGTAACTGGCCCCGGGCACGAGTGAACTCGGCGGATCGAGTAGCTCGGGCCATACGCTTAGCGAATCATCATTTGGATCCAGGGTGCTTGCCAGAAAACCCTGTACACCGAGCCGAAGACCGTGCGGATTGCTAATCACCAGACGGACCGTCGGGCTATCCGGATACCAGCTTGAGCCAGCGCCCTTGACCAGCTCAATCCACGTACCGAGTTCCTGCGCGGTGCCGAAAAGATGAGTGTCACGAGCCGTCGTATCGTCAAGTTGAAGGCTATGGACCTTGCCTTCGGCGTCTTCCCAGAGGAGTAGCGACGCATCAAACTCCTGCTGCGTCGAGAACATGCTGGCCAGCGTGCCCGCACGCAGCACGTCGCCGACGAGGCGCTCAGAACCGGTTGCCAGTGTGACATCTTGCTGCACCTCCAGCGCGATAGCGACCCCAACGCCGGTGAAGTCGAAGGTCGGGTCGCTAAAGGTCCGGGTGCTTGTCGTGGTGGCGACCGATCCGAAATGACCGCTGACGACATCCGTGTACTTGGCGCTACCACCGGTGCTGATATCTCCACGGTCAACGGTCGGAAGATAAACCAGGTCTTGAGCACCGCCCGCTGTCCGGTAAGAAAACGTCGCGGCGAACGACGTACCGTAGTGGCCCGAGCTTCCGTCCGGCTTCTGGTAGGTGTCACGCACATAGGTGTTGGCAACCAGATCGACGAAAGTGCTTGGGAAGCCGGACGCGTTGGGGGTCTTGTCGAACAACTCCACGGCGTGATGATTTTGGCCGCCGACAAGCATTCCGTTGTAGTAGATCGGAACGGCAGGCTCGATCACCCCCGGGAGGAGTTTCGCCTGCGCCGCGAAATCATGGTCATCAAAGAAGGGTGTCGTCGTCGACGCGACGCTGACCCAATCGACCTGATAATCGTAGTCGACCTTGTCTAACGGCTTGGGTGTTGGCTGCAGCGCGGGGCTGTACGCCAAAGGGAAATCCGCAGCCGGTGCCCAGATATTGAGATTCACGCTCAGCTCGCCGGTCGGAACCTTGCTTTCTTCAACGTGCACCAGTACGCCGTCTACCAGCCACTCGATCCGTCCCTCGTCACTTCCACCAGACGCCTCGTAATAGCGGATGCCATAAACGTGGAAGTCGCTGAAATCGAATCCGGAAGGGACGGCAAGCTCATGGGGATGCCCTGGTCCAATCGGCTCGGTGGCGTAGTGATTGAGCAAAGCGCGCGGCGGATCAATCGCCGGCTGGTAGAGATTGGAGAGAAACTCCCAATCGACTTCGTTCTGCAGCACAGGTGACCCTGACAACAACTTGTAAGCAAATAGCGACGTCACAAGCCCGGGAGGTTGCTGCTCAGGAGACCGTACGCGCGCGGAAAACTCAAGCCCGACGATACCTTTAGCAAATCCAAAGGGCTGGATCGAAGCGATTTCGGCCCCCCAGAAACTGTCACCGGCTGTCCATGCAGTCGGGTTATGGGTCGACAGCAGCAGGTGCGCAACGCCATCGGAAACCGCGATCCGACCGCTGCCACTAGTCGTCGAATCGGGGTTTCGGATCGCTGTCCGCCCGAAAAACGCGGCATCACCTGTCGGTGTCGTCCAGATAGCTCGATTGACGTCGGGGCCTGGCGTGTTGAAATCGTCCAAAAAGAGGATGCTCATTGCTTTCTCCTTGCAAGAGTGTGTGAATCACTCGCTATTGCCGTGCTGTAGACGATGGAAACGCTTGCCAACGAAAATGTTAACCGAAAGCTGACAACTGGCCCAGGCTGTGAGCGCGGCGCGAGGTTGTTGTTCGCGATCGTCGCGCTCCATGCACCGGCTTTTCAAGTTGGCTTGCCTGCCGGGCCGACAGGTCCGGCAGGTGCGACCGCCAATCAAGTCACCAGAAAATCCGCATTGCTCAATGCCAGGCCGCTGCTCAGGCTGGCGAACTGCACCGCCAATCCGGCACCGTTGCCGTCGGCATCGTAGCGCAGCGCTCCCGAGGCGCTGTCGTAGAGGATGAAGTCGTTGGCGTCAACGGCACTGACGCCTGCGGCCGAACGGAACGACCCGGCGGCCAGGGTGCCGGTGCTGCTCAGCGACGTGAAGATGGCGTTCTCGAGTTCGATGCTGTCGGCGGCGACGTCGAAGTCGCTGATCGTGTCGCGGTTGCTCAGCGCGTTAAGCAGGGTGTCGAAGCGGATGCTGTCGCTGCCCGCGCCACCAGTCAGGGTGTCGTTGCCCAGGCCGCCGTTGAGGGTGTCGTTGCCGGCGTAGCCTTCGAGGCGGTTGGCGCCGCTGTTGCCGGTGAGCTGGTCGGCATTGTTGCTGCCGCGCAGGTGCTCGATCGCCGTCAGGGTGTCGGTGCCCGAGC
>QPGA01000104.1 GCA_003332265.1 Candidatus Accumulibacter meliphilus | reverse complement strand
TATGCCAAGGCCAAGCCCAACACCGCCAATGTTGCATGCTCAAAGTTTGAGTGCGCAGGCGCGACCGCCTCAGTCGCGTCAGAAAACATGAAACGGCGTCATGCGCATGCTTTGGCGTGAAGAACACCGGAAAGCCGTGTGCGGGAAAACTGCATGCACGGTTTGATGAGAGAGGGCAGGCGAAAGCCTGTCCTCTACTCTACCCCCCTCTTCGCCGACCCTTCTCCCGCGAGGGGAGAAGGGAGGTTTGTGAGTCGCTTGCGCGACTTTCACATTAACCGAAAATGGTAGCACCCAGTGGAGATTCAGTCAGGGCCGTGTTGCGTTGCGCGCATCTTGAAAGCACGGAGTGGTGCAGATGAGCAAAGTCGCCGAAGCGTCAAGGCACTGGCGCTGGTTGATGAGGCGCGACGCTTCAGCGTCCTTGCATAGCGCGTGCGCGCCAGCCGTGAATCATCCAAATTGCATTGCCCCCAGTCTGCTCTTGATACACAATGGCCAGCTGCACGGAAGCGAACAATAACGAGCAATTCCGATCGGCGATGAAACTCGAACAACTCCAGACCAACGCCACCGTCCGCGGCATTGTTCCTGACTCCCTGGTGACCGTGGTCAGCGTTCAGTGGTTTGGCGATGCAGCGCTCGAGCTGACCTACAAGACCGCCGCCGGCAAAGTCGCCAACGAACTTCTCTACCGCCATGACGAGCCCCGTCTGGAACTCGTCGAGCAGGGCCGACCCTGGAGCTTCGATGGCGACGGCGCTCTTTTTCGCCTGGTTTCCGAAGCGCAGCGGATCCGCCTGGCGCACCTGTTCGACCCGGTGCTCGCCGTCCATACCTCGGTCGTCGATCCGCTGCCGCACCAGATCACCGCCGTCTACGAAACCATGCTCCCTCGCCAGCCGCTGCGTTTTCTTCTGGCCGACGACCCTGGTGCTGGCAAGACGATCATGGCCGGCTTGCTGATCAAGGAACTGATCGTCCGTGGCGACCTGCAGCGTTGCCTGATCGTCTGCCCGGGCAGCCTGGCCGAACAGTGGCAGGACGAGTTGTACCGGCGTTTTCACCTGCCCTTCGACATCCTCACCAACGACAAACTTCAAGCGGCGCTTACCGGCAACTGGTTTCTCGAAACCAACCTGGTGATTGCCCGCCTCGACAAGCTTTCGCGCAACGAAGACGTCCAGCAGAAGCTGCAGGCCCCCGACTGCCGTTGGGACCTGGTGGTCTGCGACGAAGCGCACAAGATGTCCGCCACGGTGTTCGGCGGCGAGACCAAGTACACCAAGCGCTATCGCCTTGGCCAGCTGCTGTCGACGCTCACCCGGCACTTCCTGCTGATGTCGGCGACCCCGCACAACGGCAAGGAAGCCGATTTCCAGTTGTTCATGGCGCTTCTCGACGGCGACCGCTTCGAGGGCCGCTATCGCGATGGCGTGCACAGCGCCGACGTTTCCGACCTGATGCGCCGAATGGTCAAGGAGAACCTGCTCAAGTTCGACGGCACGCCGCTGTTCCCCGAACGAATCGCGCACACCGTCCCCTACAAGCTGTCGGATGCCGAAACCCACCTCTACAAGACCGTCACCGACTACGTGCGCGAGGAATTCAATCGCGCCGAGGCCCTGGAAAACGACAAGCGCGCCGGCACCGTCGGCTTTGCGCTGACCATCCTGCAAAGGCGCCTGGCTTCCTCACCCGAAGCCATCTACCAATCTCTTCGCCGCCGACGCGAGAAGCTGGAAAGTCGGCTACGCGAGCTGGAAGTCCTCCACCGCGGCGGCCAGGCCGCGCCGATCATTGCGACATCGCTGCCGCCCCTAGCAGCCTGTCGGACTTTCCCTGCGCCAGATCCAGTTATGATATAATCATACATTTTCGAGCAACCGGGTCGTCGCATGTCCAAGTTTATCGTCGCTGACCGCCAGACCGACTATCTGCTACCGCCGTCGGTAGACGACTGGCTGAACCAGGATCACCTGGCGCGATTCATTGTTGAAGTGATCGACCAGCTCGATCTGTCCAAGCTGACGCGCGAGTACGCGGGGCGCGGATCGAAAGCCTACCATCCGGCCACCCTACTGGGGATTCTGGTCTATGGCTACGCCACGGGTATCTTTTCCAGCCGCAGGCTGGAGCAGGCAAGCTACGACTCGATAGCCTTCCGCTTCATCGCCGCCAACCTTCATCCCGATCACGACAGCTTGGCCACTTTCCGCCGAGGGTTCCTTGACGAACTGAGCGACCTGTTTCTGCAGGTCCTGAAAATGGCCACGGAAATGAAAGTGCTCAAGGTGGGTAACATCAGTCTTGATGGCTCGAAGTTCGAAGCCAACGCCTCGCGGCACAGTGCGCTATCGCACGGGCACATCGAAAAGCTGGAAGTCCAACTCAAGGCCGAGGTTCAGGAATTACTGGCGCTGGCAGAACAGGCGGATCAAGCCGATATCCCGACGGGAGTCAGCCTGCCCGAGGAACTTGTGTATTCCACGCAAACTGGACACCGATTCCACGGCAAACTGGACACTCATTCCACGTGAATCTGGACAGTCGGAGCGTAGCGACGCGGGGTTAAAAGGTTTTACTCTGAGCCTCGTCCTGAGGTCAAGTTTTTGGTCTGAAAAGGCAGCCGTTTGGCGTTACTGCGTAACGGACTCTTTGTCCAATCGAAGGCGCTTTTCGTAGTAGTCATTCTCGCCATTTTGCACCCGCGCCGCGCGCTCCAAAGCAGCGCGGTCCGCCTCACGAAGTAGCCCTTCAAGTACCTCGCGTTGCGTTACTGCGTAACAAGCCGCCAGGCGCTCCAAGGCACGCTTGGCGTGAAGATTGACCAGCAGATTCAG
>QPGA01000103.1 GCA_003332265.1 Candidatus Accumulibacter meliphilus | reverse complement strand
CTGGCGCGGCGCGGTCTGTCGGCAACGGCACCCCAAACCCTGCGCTTTCATCCCGCGCTGGGTTACTACGCCGATCGGTGTCTCGTGGGGCGCCATCCAGCCATCCTTGCCCAAGTCACCGGGCAGGGGGGCGATTCAGTGACTCTCCATCGCACCTATCTGACGGTCGATGGCCACAAGGCGTCGGTTGACGCGCCCAAGAAGCTGATGCGCCATCCCTCGGCGCGACAGCTGACCGGCGGCGCCATTCGGCTGATTGCCCCCGGGAGTCGTCTGGCGGTGACCGAGGGCATCGAAACCGCGCTTGCCGTCATCGAAGCCACCGGTCTGCCCGCCTGGGCGACCGGAAATGCCCATCTTCTGGAAACCTTTGTTCCTCCTCCAGGAGTGCGCCAGGTCCTGGTCTTCGCCGACAAGGACCGGCCGTCGCGACAGCACCCGTCCGGACACGGACAGGAAGCGGCGAGGGCATTGGTGACTCGGCTCTGGGCCATGGGGATTCAAGCCGGTGCGATTGCGCCAGCGCTTACGATTCCCGACGGCCAAAAAGGGGTCGATTGGCTCGACGTGTTCAATCTCGCAGGGAAAGCAGGTTTTCCCACGCTCGGCAGCGTCGACAAGGCGCTGACCCGGGCCGCCTGACGAGGAGGTGACCATGTACGGCGTCATCGACTTCAGCCGGATCACTACCCGGCCAGGCGGTTTCGGGCCTTTCGCACCGCCAGTCGGATGGCAGGGCGACTACCGGCAATACCTGCAAACCCGCTTCGATGGGGACATCGGTGTGCGACAACAGATCCTCGTCGTCGGCCGAATCCTCGTTCGTCAACCGGACGGTACACGCGCCAGGTTTCTCGGCCCGCATGCCGTCGAGGCACGGAAATTTGCCCTTTCCGCAGGCTCATCAATCAGCCGCTGCTAACGCAGCAGACTTTCGCGGCCTTGGCCGGTTTTTCCATCCCACGGGGAGTGTACCGCTCCCCGACGGGGACGGTGCCTTCCCGTTTTTCACTGGAGGCAGCATGTACGACAAATTCGCACCCCTTCTCGAACAGGCCCTCACCGAGCCCGGGATCGTCAGTCAGGCTTTCCGCCGGTTTCACCGCTTCAGCGTCGGCAACCAGATCCTGGCGGCCGTCCAGCTCCGTCAAAAGTGCCTGCCCCTGTCGCCCATCGCGAGCTTCAGTCGCTGGAAAACCCTGGGTCGGTCCGTCTGCAAGGGACAGAAAGCGCTCTCGCTGTGGATGCCGATCACCGTCAAACGTCGGAACCAGCAGGCGGTTTCTGACGATCACGGCGATCCCGCCAGCAGAGAAGAGGTATTTACGCGCTTCAAACTGGCGCCGCGCTGGTTCAGCCTGGAGCAGACCGAAGGTGAGGCCTACGCCGAGCCTGTCGAATCGCCCCATTGGGATGCCGAAGCGGCTTTGGCCGCGCTGGACATCACGCAGGAGCACTTCGATTACCTGGACGGCAACGTCGAGGGCTATGCGGTTCAGCGCCGCATCGCGGTCAGTCAGTTGGCCGAGAATCCCCACTCGGTGCGCTTTCACGAGATGGCTCACGTCGTTCTCGGGCACACGCTCGAAGCCGACTGCCATGACACGTCGTCGATGCCAAGAAGTCTTCGCGAAGCCGAGGCCGAAAGCGTGGCCTTTCTGCTCTGTTCGCTCCTCGAGTTGCCAGGCCGGGACGAGTCGCGAGGCTATATCCAGTCGTGGCTCAAAGGCGGTCAGCTGCCGGAACGATCGGTGCAACGAATCTTCAGCGCCAGTCAGAAGATTCTCGAAGCCGGCAGATCCGTTGGCCAGTCATCCGTAACGCATTAAGTCGCAATCTTTGAACCCCGCGGGGCGTGCATCGTCCCGCAAGGGGAGGGTGCCGCCCCGTTTTTCTATTGGAGGCACCCCAGATGATTCATTCAAGCAACCGCGAACTTCTTGCGATCGTGCTTGGTGACGAGGCAACATCGCTCGCCACGCGCTCGCTGGCCGAGCTTTTTGGGCTGCGCGCACTTCGGCACAGCACGACCCTTGGCGCTGAACAGGAGGTTCACATCTATGCCATGCCTGACCAACTGCTGGCGGCACGGGAACTCCTCCGGCGCGCTTTGGAAGAAGAGCTTTCGGAATCGTCTATCGGCATGACTTCACCGGCGGCAGTTCGCGATTACCTGCGGCTGTTTCTCGGTGGGCAGGAGTACGAAAGTTTCGTCACGCTGTGGCTCGATGGACAGAACCGGCTGATCGCCGGGATGGAGCTCTTTCGTGGAACGACAACGCAGACGTCGGTCTACCCCAGGGAAGTGGTCAAGGCCGGCCTGAAACACAACGCCTGTGCCGTCATTCTGGCGCACAACCACCCCTCGGGGCATCCCGAACCGTCACGTGCCGACGAGTTGCTGACCAGCGAGCTCAAGAACGCCTTGGCGCTCGTCGACATCCGGGTGCTCGACCACTTCATCGTGGGCGACACCGCCGTCATGTCCTTCGCAGAGCGGGGGCTGATCTGACCAAAAAAAATACCCGCCGACCTGGCGGGTATTTTTTGTCGGCAGCAGGCCGGTGATGAACGGCCGAATGTAATTGCTAATTATAAGACGGCTCGACGAACGTAATGATCAGCGAAGTCGACCGGAAAAGACCACCGTGCCGCGAACGACGGCGTCGTCTGGCAGACGCATGATCGGTGTCGGCCAGTTGGGATTGAGCGTCGTGAGAAAGCGGCCTTCCGGCGTGACCACCAGCCGCCGGAAGAGAGCGGTTTCCCCATCGAGCACCACGACATCCTTACCGTGCTCCGGGGTGACGCGCGGGTCGACGAAAAGGATCTCGCCTTCGCGGTAGCCGTCATTTCCGTTCATCGCCTCGCCGAGCACGGGAAGGGCGAAGGTCTCGTCGCTGTGTTCGACCGGGCAAGCCAGCCACGCACTCTGACCGCCGTCTCCCGGCGAGTCGGTGGGCAAGAGCTGTTCCCAATTCAGCACCGGCACCACACCCCGGCTGAGTATGTGGGCGGAGATCGGCTCCCGGCCAGCCAACTGATCCGGCGTGACCCCGAGTTCGGCGGCGAGCTTTTCGAGCGTGTCCTGCCGCGGATGCTTGGCCTTCGAGCGCTCCCTGAGAATCCGGTTGATGGCCGGCTGCGAGAC
>QPGA01000102.1 GCA_003332265.1 Candidatus Accumulibacter meliphilus | reverse complement strand
CCGTGGAACAGAATTCGATAGCTGCCCATGGGCGTCACCACCTCGTCGGCGAGTTCGACCGGGGCGTCGTAACGTTCCACCGGCAATTTGCGAATCAGGCGGGTGAGTAGTGGCGAAGGCTCCTCCAGGACCTCATCCTTGCCATGCAGTTGGACCAGATTAGTAGGCTCACCGCGGTCGGTCTTCTGAATCGTCAGGGTTTCGCCGGGCAGAAGAAGGCTTGTCAGGTCGTTGAGAGAAAAGGGCGGGACGGCACCGTCGGCGTTGCTGTCGAAAAGCGCGGGGCCGTCGCCGGGCGGCAGTACTTCGACCTGGACCTCGAACTGGTCAAGGTCCGGCGGCGGCCACTGGGGCTTTTCGGGCTGGAAGAGCGCGTCGCGCAGCGCCTCGATCGGCAAGCGTAGCGAGAAGAACGATTTCTTCTCGCAGTTCTCGTCGCTCTCCCGGGTGGCGTCGAGGCACCGGCCGCTCTGCCAAACCCAGCCGCGGAATTCCTTCACCGGCATCTCGCCGGTGTAGTCCCGGTCGTCCAGTTCCACGTAACCCGTGAAACGACCCCGCATCCCCGAGGCTCGTCGACGCTCGTCGCGGCTCGGGACTTCGAAGGGCGCGACCCAGCGGTAGGTCTCTCCGCGCAGGCTGACCACCACCCGTAGGCGGTGAGCGCCATCGAGGAACTCGTTGCCAATTCGGTGAGGCAGCAGCGTGCTGCTGACGAAAGTGCCTGCCGCATAGATGAAGCCGCCGGCCCAGGGGTTGTTGGCAATCGCCACGCACAGGCTGCCGTAGTTCTTGTACTGGACCAGGCAACCGGCCATTTCTACAGCATGGCGGACCTTGCCCTGATCATCGAAGTCGATGGCCGAGAAGGGCAGCATCACCGGGCGCAGCGGTGTCACGGGACCCTCGCCGCGCGGCGGGTTGAGAAGAGCCAGCTGGCCAGCCGGGTGGCGCAGCCGGGCGACGATCTGTTCCTTGGTCTTCGCCAGGCTCGCCTGATAATTGTCGTAACTGCGCTGCTTTTCCTCCTGCAAGACCGCGACCGCCATGGCCACCACGGCCAGGGCCAGCAGCAGGAAGGAACTGCGAAAGACGATGCGCAGCCGAAACGACGCCAACCAGGCCAGCGGTTTCATTCCGCCAATCTCACTGAAGAGGCGTAGCGACTCGCCGGAGCGCCGCGGAAGCCGCCGCTGCTGTCCACCGCCGCCTTACCGATCGCTTGAGCCGGTGGAGATCGGGTCAGACCATCGGAAGCCGCGCATGGGGATATTCTCGATGCGGTCAAAGTCCTCGTCCAGTTCGCGGAAAGCCTCGCGGATGCTGCTGATGTGTTTACGGATATTGTCCCGACTCCGGCCGCTCTTGACCACCCGGGACAGTTCTTCGTAAGAGACTACCTCGCCCCGTTTCTCGTAGAGCGCAGCGAGGATGCGCTGGGCGGTCAGTGGCAGGTTGATTCGTTGTCCCCGCCACAGGGGCGTGCTCTGCCGCAAGGGATCCATGGAGAGTTCGTCGCTGGCAGCCAAAGGCGGCTTGACGCTTTCACGCTGTCGGACGGCGCGCAGGATTTCCAGGAAGGTATCGATAAACTCGGCTTCCTCGAAGGTGGCCTTCTGCAAGTAATCCCAGGCATCCAGCGCCTTCATGATGCCGCGGTAAATGGTGGCGGGCATCGCCGAAACCACCAGCACGGGTGTGCCGCTGGTGCGCTTGTTGATGGCGTTGATGATCGCAACACCCGCGTGACGCTCCCGCCCCAGTTCGATATCCAGCACCACCAGGTCGTACTGCACGCGAGCCAGGGCGGCTTCCGCATCGTCGCGGGTGAACCACTGCTCCACGGTGATGCCCGGGTGCGCGGAAAGAATCCATTCCTTGAGTTGATTGCTGGTGGGAATGTCGTCTTCGATGACGGCCACTTTGAACATGGGGCGCTCCGATCCTGTTTTCCAGAAGTATCGCTATTTTTGACGGAGAAAGCACCGCCGTCGTGTGAAGGTTTCTTCACACGTGTGACGGTTTGTTCACGCGTCGGAAGAAGCGCGAATGTTGCGGAAGAAACGGGTTGGGCTGACGACCGAAGTCGCCCGGTGGCGGCATGGAATCCTCCACCGCATGTCCGGCACCATGGGGGCCATGAGCAAACGGCGGGCATCTGGATCATGCCGCCGTAAGGGGGTCAAGAACCCACGCCCCGGAAACGCATGACAGGGAAGGGAGCCACCATGTCGGATCGCCTGAGGAATCTCGTCTTTATCCCGCTTTACATCCCGGCAATGCCGGCCGTTACCGAGTCTCTGACCGGCAGAGGGCCCCTATCGTTGATCAGCGCGTTCGGGATGGGGCAGCGAAACGGGGCAGTGGTACCGCAGGAGCCCTGCAGCGATACCTCGGGGGTTTTGAGCATCATTGATCACGCTCTGTGCACCGCCAGAGCACCTGAGCGCATGCCAACCGAACGTATTCACTGTCAGGTTCGAAATGCGACCGGGAAGGACGCATCTCGGCCGCAAGGGGAGGCGGCTGGTGCCTACGATTGCACCCACCATGCCCTATTACATAAGGATTGGTTGGGCTGCAGCCTTATGGAAGAAAAAGCCTGCTCATTGGCCTGGAATTACCCCCNGAGGCCTGGAAGCCGGCCAAATAGGCGAAATGGCCGTCCTTGCTGACCGGGAAGGGCGCTTGGCTTCGGTCACAACGAGGGTTTTGCGCTATCCGGGTGTCGGCGTTTTGGCCGATTTCTCATAAGGATTGGTGGGGTGACGAATCCTTATCTTTAAGAGGGGGCACGGACTACCGATGGAAGACCGGATCAGGGACGTACGAGCACTGCTGCAAGCTCAGCTGAAGGACGTGTTCGAGCAGGCCAGAGACCTGGGTAATCGCTACCTGCAGGAAGTCATGGAGGCGAACACCGGCAAGGACTGGAGTCAGAAGAACACGTTGCAGTTCCGGGTTCGGCAGCGGGGCAATGCGCTCTCCATCGAGTGGTACCTGGTCAATTGGTACGGCAGGAAGGCGCAAGGTCGCGAGGCACGCCGAACGTACATTCCGAAGCGCAACAGCAGTCGGCGCCGGGATGCACAAGTATTCGGCTACCGCCTGGAGGACCTGCTTCGACACACCTCGGGGTGGGACGATGACCTGGTCACTGCCGTAGAGAGCGAGGCCAGCGAGTATCGTCGTCAGGCGCATTACCTTGCCGACCTGCTCGTGACCCTGGGGCGCCTGGAGCGGTTTGCGAAGGTGCCGAC
>QPGA01000101.1 GCA_003332265.1 Candidatus Accumulibacter meliphilus | reverse complement strand
TCCCAGATAGGCGTAGTGCTGCCAGGGGGACAAGTCAGACAAGGTCAGCAGCCGCGTATAGACCATCGGGAATCCGGCGGTACACAGCAGCTCATAGGAATTTGCCGCCACCGCCAGGGCAACCGTACCGAGCGTCAGCGCCGGCATGCTGTCCGCCCGCAGCAGCCCGCGCACGTGCCGGTAGAGCCTGGGCTTGGCCGTGTCGGAGATGCTCAGCGAGATCCCCTTCTTGAACCAGAAATAGTCCTTGATGTTGATCAGCGCGATGATTATCGCCAGCATCCCTGCCACCGTCGTAACCATCGCGATCTCGCCCAGCCAGCGGAAAGCGTTCAGCCAGGCGGCCATGAACACGAAGTAGATCAGGCCCGAGAAGGAGAGGAAGACGGCGCCGATAAACAGCATGCGTCGGCGGCTGCCCGCATGGACGAGCAGCGAAAGCAGGAATAGGAGCACAAAGAAGGCGCAGGGATTAAAAGCATCGAGTCCGGCGATGATCAGGGTGAAAACTGGCAACGACAGCTGCTCGGCCGTCACCCTGCCGAGCAACGGGAGATCGACACTCGGCACCCGCGCCATTGCCGCAGCGGGCTCAAACGTTGCCGGCATGCCCGTTTCGCGACACAAGCGCAGTCCTTCCTCCAGCGCGTGCCCGGTTCCTTCCGGCCGATCGAAACCGACGGTCATGCGGCCACAGAAGATAAAGGCTGGAACGCTACTCGCTTCTTGACTCAGAGCCTCCGCCATGGCGACATACCCCTTGGCCGCTTCCGCGTCGCTGCTGACGTCGCTACTGTGCACCAGCAACCATGGATAGCGGGCTGACAGCGCCTCGACAAACGGAATCGCCGCCTGGCAATGCGGACAGCTGCGGGTCCAGAAGAAGTACAAATGCACTCGCCGTTCGCCGGCGGCGTCGTGGTCGATCCACAGCGGCGCGTCGGCAGCGGCTGGCGAGCAATAAGCGGCGGCGACAGTGAACAGGAAGGTCAGGCGCAAGACCCGAAGCAAGCCGGTGAGTCGTGTTGTCATCGCGTACCTTGCCGATAGTCAGCCGGCGTTGCTGGCTGAATGCCGCCTTGTCGTAGTTGGAGCTTCGACAGCTTCGACAGGCACGGCGGAAGCTTTCAGACCGCGCCTGTCATTTGCACCCGGCCCTGCCCCTTTCTTCGCTCCTTCTTCACCGGTGCCGGTTGACGCAGCGCCAAAATCAACGCCTCGTGGTCAGGTGCTCACCAGGACAAGGTCTTGGTGTCGTCCTCGAATAAGGCGTTACCAATCAGCTCCGGGCTGCCGATCTTGAAGCCCGGCAACAAGTCCGATGCTGCGACGTCGAATTGCTGCATGCAATAGTGGCATATCAATACCGTCGCACCCTTGCTCATCAGTTCGGCGAGCGCCTTTTGATGATCGGCATGTTTCTCCGTGTACTTCCTGGACGCGAGAAGGATGCCGCTCTCGTTCAGCCAAATCGTCAACGAGTGTCCTCTGGCGCGTTGAAGCTCGGCAAAATGCAGAACGTGGCCAACCCGCCGTGTCGCATCGCTCGATAAAGCGATGAACAAGGGATCCTTATCGCCGGCGAAGACTGGGTTCGAAAAACCGGAAACGATCAGCGCCAGGGCCATCAAGACAGTCTTGAAGAACTGCATACCTACCTCCGTGGAAAGCGGGTGAAACATTCGATCGTCGGCAATCACGACTATCGGCTATCCCAAGTATGCCCGGCCGGCGACCAATCGTCGTGTGGCATCTTGTCGCATCTCAGTTCAGCAAGAGTGGCCCCGACCTTCAGGCGGGCCTGCGCTTGACGACGAGAGAAATGGCCTCGGACTCCGCTGGCGAGATCCCTCAGCTCAACAAACCGCCTACAGGTAGGACAGGACAATCGCATGAATCTTATACAAGACCCAGCAGCTCGGCACGGAAGGAATCCGAAGTAGCGGCGATCAGGCGCTGAGTCTTGAGGCCACCCTTGCGCTTCACCGGGGGAAGGCGGAGGAGATTAAAGACGAACTGGCGCAGGACAGCCAAGTTGTGCGCGGCATAATCGGTGCAAGCCCGCATCTGATCGTCGCCAAAGACCACATCCATGCACCAGTGCAGGCTGTTCCCGACACGCCAAGGCAGGCGAACACATTGATTCATGCGCTGCGCGTCAGGTACCCAGCACCAGGAAAGACAGGTAGCATGACCCACCACCCTTTGGAAGACGAAAAACCAAGGGCACCTCAACCGGAGAGGAAACGTCCATGTCAAGTGTTGGCTACCACGAACCCGTTGAAGAACTATCCGATGAAACGCGCGACATGCATCGAGCAATCGTGTCTCTAATGGAGGAGCTTGAGGCAGTCGATTGGTACAACCAACGTGCAGATGCCTGCAAGGATCAAGACCTGAAGGCGATTTTCGAACACAATAGAGACGAGGAAAAAGAGCATGCCGCGATGGTGTTGGAGTGGATCCGTCGCAAGGATCAAGCGTTTTCGAAGGAGCTGAAGGATTACGTCTTCACCGACAAGCCGATCGCGCACAAGTAGCCGTAACCAGCCATCGCCGTTCAACCGTCGTTGTCGGCAGCAGGACTTTCTGGTAGCCGTGGTCGCACCCCGAGAGTATGTGATCAAGCGCGCAACGGCACTCTCGGGTGTCGCCTGGCGGTGATCCGGTGATCGTCGTCGCGCTGCAAGCGTGCCGCGTCAGGCCCTGCTATCGGCTGGGTCGAGGTCCCCGACGTCCGTAACCCGCCGAACGTTGCGCACAACGTCGAAACGCAGCCAGGTGGCGCTGCTGCGAAGCTTCCTGGAGATTGCACAATACGGCAACAATGTTCTGGTGCTGGATCACCTTCAGCAGTCGATCATACATTTCTCCGTTGCCGAAGTCGGCAATCACTTGGTCGTATGTTGCCCAAGCGCGGTATTCATCGTCGAGTGCCTCGTTCAAGGCATGGATTTCTGCTTCGGACAGATCGTTCACGAGTCATCCTCCGTGGTGAAAAATGGCGATGGTAGCGATGCCCGCGAGCAGCAGCACCAGCTGACGCACTGAAGCGGTGGGGCTTACCTGTCGGTGTAGGCCCGGAATGAGGTCGGCCGTGGCGATGTAGATGAAGCTCGCGGCTGAAAGCGCCAGAATATAGGGCACCGCGGCGCCCATTTCACCGAGCCAGAAATAGGCCAGGACAGCGCCGGGCAACGTGGTGGCTGATGAAAGGCCATTGAGCAGCAGCGCCTTCCGGCGGCCATAACCA
>QPGA01000011.1:95691-101660 GCA_003332265.1 Candidatus Accumulibacter meliphilus | reverse complement strand
TCGCTCCCGGCCCTCCGGCGTTTATGCCTGCGTGGTAAATCCAAAAAAGATATTTGCAGAAGGGGCGCTCAGCCCTCCGGCCCGGGCTCGTCCAACAAACGGATCAGATCGTGGCTGCGCACGATCTATCCTTATTCGTTAGAACTCGCCAAACCAACATGCCACTCGTCGGCTTCTTTGACATCCTCGGTACCCGCGAAGCGGTGATCGGAGGACGCTTCTCAGACCTCACTGCACTCGACTTTTCTGGCCCTCCCGGGCTGGCCGCCACGGTCTTCCCGTCGATTCGCGTAGCCGTTTTCTCTGACTCTGTTGTTGTATCCGCTGAAGACAGCGACGAACGCAGTTTCCTGGGCGCCGTCGCTCTGATGTACGGTCAGTGGAATGCGGATTTCGTCCTTGTTCGCGGCGGCATCGCTACTGGGGACATCCGTTGGGTCGACTACAAGCCGGCCGATGAGGTATTCAGCACGTGCAGGAATTTTGTCTGCTCGCGTGTCTATGGAAGCGCGTTGGTCCTAGCCTATGAGCTGGAACAACGTTCAGGTCCGGGCGCAATCCCATTCCTCTCCGAGCTAGCGGCAAACATCCTGTCCGACCTCGAACCAAACGCAGTTCTTGGAGGTATTGTTCCGATGCTTTGTTGGGCTACCGAAAGAGAGGCGAATACCTTGTTGGGGTACGCGGAAGTAAACCTTGAGCACGAACTGAACCAAGGAGCTGCGCGTCGCCACGGACTTGCAACGCATTCATACTGGCTGCAAGTTGCTGCGCAGCGAAAGTACCTTGCCGTCCGGCAAGCGTAGGTTGGGCTGACGCAGGAAGCCCAACATCCATCCGCCACCGCCTACAACAACTGGCGCTTGATGTGCGCGCGGCGCTGCCGAAGTTGAACGACTGTTTCGACGACTTGCCGGCTACCTGTCGCCACCAACGGCTCCTGTACACAGTTGCCCCCGTTGAGGCAGCGACAGCGTGAATGTCAGCAAGGGGTCGTCAAGAAACCGCCACGAAAAATGACAAAAGCCTCGCTTCGGATTGCTTCCGAATGCTGTGGCCGCCCCCCGAACCACGAAGCATCGCTTGGCCAACCGCCTGTCTTCTGCTCACCACAAGAAGCGCGCCGTGATCGCCCTCGACGCCGACGGCAAGCAGGTTTCCATCATCGGCATGTTCTACGGCGGCGAGTCGCCGGCACCGTCGTGCCGGAGTCCTTACGTTAGCCCGGCATCGGATCCGCATTACCCAGCGCCGTCGTATTCAGCCCGCCATCGACGTACATGATCTCGCCGGTAATCGCGCTGGCCAGGTCGGAAAGCATGAAGGCGGCGGCGTTGCCGACTTCGTCGATGGTGATGTTGCGGCGCAGGGGGGCGTTGTGGGCGTTGTAGGCGAGCAGGCGCGAGAAATTGCCGATGCCGGACGCGGCCAGGGTCTTGATCGGGCCGGCGGAGATGGCGTTGGCGCGGATGCCCTGCGGGCCGAGGCAGAAAGCGAGGTAGCGGGTGGCCGCTTCGAGACTGGCTTTGGCCAGGCCCATGGTGTTGTAGTTGGGCAGGGTGCGTTCGGCACCGAGGTAGGAGAGCGCCAGCAGGGCGGGGTTGCGGCCTTTCAGGAGCAGCGGGCGGGCGGCCTTGGCCAGTGCCGCGTAGCTGTAGGAAGAGACGTCGTGGGCGATGCGGAAGGCGTCGCGCGAGATGCCGTCGAGGAAATCTCCCTCGATGGCTTCGCCGGGTGCGTAGGCAATCGAATGTACCAGGCCTTCGAGGCCGTCCCAGTGCTCGGCGAGGGCGGCGAAGAGGGCGTCGATATCGGCATCCTCGGCAACGTCGCAGCGATAGATCAGGCTGCTGTCGAACTCCGCGGCGAATTTGGCGACGCGCGTTTCGAAGCGTTCGTTCTGATAGGTGAACGCCAGTTGCGCGCCTTCGCGGTGGCAGGCTTTGGCGATGCCGTAGGCGATCGAATGCTTCGATAGTACGCCGGTGATCAGAATTCGCTTGTCGGCGAGGAATCCCATGACTTCTCCCGTAACTAGAAGGGGTTGCGTTGGCAGCTTGGCTGCGAATCAGCATAACCGACGCATTATAAAGGAATTGCCTCACTCGCTCGCCAAAAGCACGCCGTCTGTCAGGCGTCGGGCGTTTGCCGATGGCGAGTGCTGAATCCTGCGCCGTGCAGCCAAAGTGGCGGACTTCGCGGTAGACTGCCGCCCATGCCCGCCTTTCGCCTTGCCCTCCGCCCGCTGCTTCTTCTCCTTTCACTGCTGTCGCTGCTATTCCTGCTGGCGGCCTGCAGCAGCGAGCAGAACGACCCCTATCCGCAAGCCGAGCGCGGCGAGAACATCCTCTATGCAGCTTTCACCGAGCGCCCGAAGCACCTCGATCCGGTGCAGTCGTACAGCGAGGACGAGATCACTTTCACCGCGCAGATCTACGAGCCGCCGCTGCAGTACCACTATCTGAAGCGGCCGTACACGCTGATTCCGGCGACCAGTGAGAGCGTGCCGGTACCGCGCTATTACGACGCCGAGGGCCGCGAGTTGCCGGCCGACGCGCCGGCCGCCGAGATCGCGCGCAGCGTTTACGACATTCGCATTCGCCCGGGCATCCGCTACCAGCCACATCCGGCTTTCGCCACCGACGCCGCCGGGCAGTCGGTCTATGGCGAACTGGACGCCGAGAAACTGCGCGGCATCGAGGTGATTGCCGATTTCGCCGAGACCGGCAGCCGCGAACTGGTCGCCGACGACTATATCTACCAGATCAAGCGCCTGGCGCACCCGCGCCTGCATTCGCCGATCTTCAGCATGATGAGCGAGCGCATCATCGGCCTGCCGGAACTGGGTGCGGCGCTGCACGAGGAAGCGAAAAAGCTGCCGTCAGAGGCCTGGCTGGATCTCGATCGTTTTCCGCTGACCGGCGTCACTCGCCTCGATCGCTACAGCTATCGCATCGAGTTGCGCGGCAAGTATCCGCAGTTTCCCTACTGGCTGGCGATGCCTTTTTTCGCGCCGGTGCCGCGCGAGGTCGACCGTTTCTACAGCATGCCGGGGATGGCCGACAAGAACCTGACGCTGGACTGGTATCCGGTCGGCACCGGGCCCTTCATGCTCACTCGCAACGATCCCAACAGCCGCATGGTGCTCGAGCGCAACCCGAACTTCCATGGCGAGAGCTATCCCTGTGTCGGCGAGGCCGGCGACGAGGCGGCCGGGCTGCTGGCGGACTGTGGCAAGGCCTTGCCGTTCATCGACAAGGCCGTTTTTTCGCGTGAGAAAGAGGCGATTCCCTACTGGAACAAGTTCCTGCAGGGTTATTACGACGCGTCCGGGATTTCTTCGGACAGCTTCGACCAGGCGGTGCGTCTCGGCGGCGGGGGTGACGTCAGCCTGACCGACGAGATGCGCGAGAAGGGGATCCGCCTGCTGACCAGCGTGCGTCCTTCGGTTTTCTACATGGGTTTCAACATGCTCGATCCGGTCGTCGGCGGTCTCTCGGAGCAGGCGACCAGGCTGCGCCAGGCGCTGTCCATCGCCATCGACCAGGAGGAGTTCATCTCGATTTTCATGAACGGTCGTGGCATCGCGGCAACCAGCCCCTTGCCGCCCGGGATTTTCGGCTATCTCGAAGGGGAAGAGGGTAATAACCCGGTGGTGTACGACTGGGTCGACGGGCGGCCGCGGCGCAAGTCCATCGAGGTGGCGAAGAAGCTGCTCGCCGAAGCCGGCTGGCCGAATGGTCGCAATGCCAAAACCGGCGAGCCGCTGGTCCTCAGTCTCGATACCACCAGCGGTGGCATGGGCGAGAAATCGCGGCTCGACTGGCTGACCCGGCAGTTCGCCAAGCTCGATATCCAGCTGCTCGTGCGCTCGACCGACTTCAACCGCTTTCAGGAGAAGATTCGCAAGGGGGCGGTGCAGCTCTACTACCTCGGCTGGAACGCCGACTACCCGGATCCGGAGAACTTCCTGTTCCTGCTCGATGGCACCGACGGCAAGGTCGCGGTCGGCGGTGAAAATGCCTCGAACTACGCCAATGCCGAGTACGACCGCCTCTTCGAGCGCATGAAGAACATGGAAAGCGACGGGCCACGCGGCGCCGAACGCCTGGCCATCATCCGCCAGGCGATCGCCTTGCTGCAGCACGACGCGCCGTGGATCTTCGGCTTTCATCCGAAGAGCTATACCCTCGGCCATGACTGGCTGCACAACCGCAAGTCGACTGACGTCGGCAACAACATTCTCAAATATCAGCGCATCGACGTCGCCGAGCGCGAGCGCTTGCGGCAGCAATGGAATGAGCCGGTCCTCTGGCCGCTGCTTGTCGCGCTGCTGCTGTTGGTGGCGGTCGTCTTGCCGGCGGCGATCGGCTATCGGCGCCGCGAGCGCGGGACCGCGCGCTGATGCGCGCCGTGCTCCGGGCCAGCCGCTTTGCGCGGCGGCTTGAGGTATAGTCGCCCCCCATGCTCGCTTACCTCGTTCGCCGTCTGCTCTATGCCTTGCCGATCCTGATCGGCGTGAACGTGATCACGTTCGCGCTTTTCTTCATCGTCAATACTCCCGACGACATGGCGCGCATGCAGCTTGGCGTCAAGCGCGTGACGCCGGAAGCGATCGACAAATGGAAGGCCCAGCGCGGCTACGACAAGCCGCTGTTCATCAACGCGGCGGCGAGTGGCAGCGCGGTGTTCACCGATACCATTTTCTTCAGCAAGTCGGCGCGCATGTTTGCCGGCGATTTCGGGCGCGCCGAGGACGGCCGCGACATCGCCCGCGAAATCAGCTCGCGGATGGGGCCGTCGCTGGCGATTGCGCTGCCGACTTTCATTCTCGGCCTGCTGGTGACCGTTTCCTTTGCGCTGATGCTGACTTTTTTTCGCGCCAGCTACCTCGATTTCTGGGGCGTCGTGCTGTGCGTGGCGCTGATGTCGATCTCCGGCCTGTTCTACATCATTGGTGGCCAGTTCCTGATCAGCAAGATGTGGAAGCTGGTTCCCATCTCGGGCTACGGTGGCGGCCTCGACGCCTGGAAATTCGTCATCCTGCCGGTGCTGATCGGGGTCATCTCGGGGATCGGTTCGTCGACGCGCTGGTATCGCACCATCTTCCTGGAGGAAATTTCGCGCGACTATGTGCGCACGGCGCGCGCCAAGGGGCTCTCCGAACTGGCGGTACTTTTTCGCCACGTCCTGCGCAACGCGATGATTCCGATCCTGACCGGGGTGGTGGTGGTCATCCCGCTACTGTTCATGGGCTCGCTGCTCACCGAGTCCTTCTTCGGCATTCCCGGTCTCGGCAGCTACACCATCGACGCCATCAATGCGCAGGATTTTGCGGTGGTGCGGGCGATGGTCTTCATCGGCTCGGTGTTGTACATCCTTGGCCTGATTCTTACCGATCTCTCCTACACTTTCGTCGACCCGCGGATTCGTTTCAACTGATGCCCTTCCTCCCCGTCATCCTGTGGTCGGACGTGCTGATCTGGCTGCTTTTCGTCGCGGCCGGTTTTTTCGGCTGGCTGTCCTTGCGCAATCCGTTGTGGCGGACCGCCTGGCAGCGCGTCGGTCGCAGCCGGGCGGGCATGGCCTCGGCGACGCTGTTGCTGGTCTTCGTTGCCGTCGGTCTGCTGGATTCGCTGCATTATCGGCCGCGCCTGGAAAATGCGGCCGGGCAGCCGCCCAGTGGCGAAGCCAGCCAGGAAGCGGCCAGCGACGCCAGCAAGCAGCCGGCAGCCTACGCCGTCGAAGTGCTGTCGCTGCTCGACGCGATTCTGACGCCGCTGCGCACGCAAAACGAGAAAACCTATTCCGAACCCCTGGCGACGCGTGCTTACGCCAAGGAGTCGATCGAGTCGCGCGACGCGGCTGGCGAGCTGCAGCAAACGCGGGATTATCCGCGCCTGCGCCATGGCGGTGCTCATCTTGGTGCCGACGAAGCGGGTCGCGACGCCGACGTCGGGCAGCGCCAG
>QPGA01000011.1:59272-95539 GCA_003332265.1 Candidatus Accumulibacter meliphilus | reverse complement strand
TGGTTCACCACCGCCGCCGAACGTGCCGACCTGCGCCTGCTGGCGCTGTGCTTCATCCTCGGGGTGACCAGCTGGACCGGCCTCTGCCGCTTGCTGCGCGGCGAGACCCTGAAGCTGCGCGAACTGGAGTATATCCAGGCCGCCCAGGCTTTCGGAGTGGCCGATCTGCGCATCATCGGCCGCCATATCCTGCCCAACCTGATGCACATCGTGATCATCGCGCTGGTGATGGACTTCTCGAGTCTGGTGCTCGCCGAGGCGGTGCTGTCCTACGTCGGTATCGGCGTCGATCCGACGATGATCAGTTTCGGCACGATGATCAACAACGCGCGCATGGAGTTGGCGCGCGAACCGATGGTGTGGTGGTCGCTGGCTGCCGCTTTTGTGTTCATGTTTGCGCTGGTACTGGCGGCGAACCTGCTCGCCGACGCCGTGCGCGACGCTTTTGATCCGCGCATGGCGGGGTCGGCATGAGCGAGGAAACGAGCTTGAGCGAGCAAAGGCTGCTCGAAGTGGCGGATCTGCGCATCGCTTTTGTCAGCGGCCGGTCCCTGCTGGCGGCCGTCGACGGCGTCGACTTCCAGGTCGCCGCCGGCGAAACCCTGGCCCTGCTTGGCGAATCGGGTTGTGGCAAGTCGGCGACGGCGCTCGGCCTGCTGCGCCTGCTGCCCGCTGCCGGGCGGATTCCCGGCGGTGCGGTGCGTTTCGAAGGCCGCGATCTGCTCGCCTTGCCCGAGGCCGAAATGCGCGGTGTGCGTGGCGGCGGCATGGCGATGATTTTTCAGGAGCCGGCAACCAGCCTCAATCCGGTGCTCACCGTCGGTCATCAGCTCGGCGAAGTACTCGAACGTCACCTTGGCCTGTCTGGCCAGCCGGCGCGCGAACGTTCGCTCGAACTGCTCAGTGCGGTCGGCATCGCCGATGCGCCACGTCGTCTCGGCGAGTACCCCTTCCAGCTTTCCGGCGGCATGAAGCAGCGGGTGATGATCGCCGTCGCGCTGGCCGGCAATCCGCGCCTGCTCATCGCCGACGAGCCGACCACGGCGCTGGACGTGACCATTCAGGCGCAGATTCTCGAATTGCTGCGCCGCCTGCAGGCCGAGCGCGCGATGGGCATGCTGCTGATCACCCACGACCTCGGCGTCGTTGCCCAGATGGCGACGCGGGTGGCGGTGATGTACGCCGGCCAGATCGTCGAAGAGGCGCCACACGCGCTCTTCTTTTCGGCAGCGCGCCATCCCTACACGCAGAAGCTGTTCGCCGCCTTGCCCGATCTGGAACGGCGCGGAGGTCGGCTCGAGACGATCCCCGGTCAGGTTCCGCCGCTCTCCGCAATGCCCGCCGGCTGCCGCTTCGCGAGCCGTTGCCAGTACGCCTGGGAACTCTGCCGGCAGCAGGCGCCGGAATGGCGGCAGGTGGCGCCTGGCCATCGCCTGCGCTGCCATCTGGATGTCTTGCCTGAGGCTGCGGCCGGTATCAGCGCGGTGGGTGCTGGCAGCGCAGCGCTGCGCAGCGGCGTCGACCAGCTGGCGGCGCCGGCACTGCTCAGCGTCAAGGATCTACGGGTTCACTTCGCGATCCGGCGCGGCATCCTGCAGCGCACGGTCGGGCAGGTGCGGGCGGTCGATGGCGTCTCGCTGGAGCTGGCGCGCGGCAGGACGCTGGCGCTGGTCGGCGAGTCGGGCTGCGGCAAGACGACGGTCGGCAAGGCCATCCTGCAGTTGATCGCCGCCAGTGGCGGCAGCGTGCACCTGCTCGGGCAGGAACTGGGCAGCCTGACGCGCAAGGGACGGCGTCCGCTGCGGCGGCGTATGCAGATGATCTTCCAGGATCCCTTCGCTTCGCTCAACCCGCGCATGGCGGTCGGCGAAATCATTGGCGAGGGCATGAGCGCTTTGCGTATCGATATGCAGCGCCAGGGCCGGGGCGCGGCGATTGCTGCCGTACTCGAGCAGGTCGGCCTCGAAGCGGCGGCCGCCAGTCGCTATCCGCATGAATTCTCGGGCGGCCAGCGGCAGCGCATCGCCATTGCACGTGCGCTGGCCGTGCAGCCGGATCTGGTGATTTGCGACGAGCCGACTTCGGCGCTCGACGTCTCGGTACAGGCGCAGATCCTGAATCTGCTGGCGACGCTGCAGGCCGATCTCGGCTTGGCCTATCTGTTCATCACCCACAACTTCGCCGTAGTCGACCATCTCGCCCACGAGGTGGCGGTGATGTACCTTGGCCGCATCGTCGAACGCGGGACGGTCGATGAAGTTCTGCGTTCGCCGCAGCACCCCTATACGCGCGCCTTGTTGTCGGCAGTGCCCAGTACTCGCCTCGACGCGCAGCCGGCCTTCATCCGGCTGCCCGGGGAAACGCCGTCACCGGCCAATCCGCCGAGCGGCTGCCATTTCCATCCGCGCTGCCGGCAGGCCACGGCCGCCTGCCGTGAGCGCTATCCAGAAACGACGACGCTGTCGAGCACGCACACGGTGCGTTGCCATCTACATGGGTAGGTGCCAGTCACTGCTCTTGCCATGGCAGCGCGCGGCGTCGGCAAGCCCACGCCGGCAAGTCTGGTTGACGCTTCGCTGACGAGACTTTGCCGGCTACTTCAGGATCAGGACTGAACACGCAACTTCGTGCCCGAGTTCACCTGATCCGAACGCAGCTTGTTGAGCTTTTTGAGTTCGCCTACGCTCATGTCGTAGCGTTGGGCGATGCTGGACAGGGTTTCTCCCCGGCGCACGGTGTGCGTGCGCGGAGCGGCCGCGGCAGCCGTCGTGGGCCCGCTCGCCGCTCGCGTTGGCTTGCTCTTTGCTGAAGTTTCCTTGCTCTTCGCTGGCGTTTCCTTGCTGGCAATCTCGGTCTTGACGCGGGTGGGAGCGCTGGCCTGGGTGCTGCTGGTCACCGTTAGCCGAGTGCCGTATTTCGCGGTATTGGAGCGTAGCTTGTTGAGGCTTTTCAGCTCGGCAAGGCTCATTCCGTAGCGCCGGGCGATGGCGCTCAGCGTCTCGCCCTTGCGTACCTCGTGCGTGCTGGTTCGCGTGCCCACGCCTGGTGCCGGTTTTTCCGCAGCCGGTTTCTCCGCAGCCGGTTTTTCCGCAGCCGGTTGTTCCGTTCGCAGGGCCGGGGCTGCAAAGACCAGCGGCTGCTCCTCTGGCAACGCCTTCAGGCCCATGTCTTCCGCTTCGTTTCCTTCTCCTGCGACGAGCAGTGTCGCTCCCGAAGCAACCCGCATGCGGCCCTGGAGGCCGTTGAGGGCCTTGAGGCCGGCCACCGTCATGCCGAAGCGCGGTGCGACCTCTTCGAGTTTCTCGCCCGGGCGCAGGGTATAGGCTTGCCAGGAAGAGAGAGGTTTGTCGCTTTCCTCGTGCGCTTCGAGGTTGTGGGCGAAGGTTTCCAGCTTGTCGGCCGGGATGACCATGGGCGTTTCGGATCTGATCACCGCGCGATTGTGCGAAGGGTTCAGCGCAACGAACTCCTGGACCGGCATTTCAGCCAGTTTTGCTGCCAGCTTGACGTCGATATTGCCGGAGTTGGTAACTGTCGCGAAGTAGGGACGCATCGGGACGCCGAGCATGTCGAGGTCGGCGAGGATATTGGGATTGTTGAAAATGTTCTTCAAGGCCTGCAGCTTGGGGACGTAGTTACGCGTTTCCTCAGGCATCTTGAGGCTCAGGTAATCGGTCGGCAGACCCTGCGCGGCGTTTTTCTTGATCGCCCGACCGACCGCGCCTTCGCCCCAGTTGTAGGAGGCCAGCGCCAGGTGCCAGTCGCCGTGCAGTTCGTAGATGTACTGCAGGTAGTCGAGCGCCGCGCCGGTCGACTGGACGATATCGCGCCGTTCGTCGACCCACCAGTTCTGTTCCAGATTGTATTGCTTGCCGGTCGCCGGCACGAACTGCCACAGGCCGGACGCATGGCTGCGCGAGTAGGCGGTCGGGTTGTAGGCGCTCTCGACCATCGGCAGCAGGGCAATTTCCAGCGGCATGCCGCGCTTGTCGAGTTCGACGATGATGAAATGCAGGTAACGGCTGCTACGCGTGATCATCCGCCGCAAGTAGTCCGGGCGGTTCAGATACCACTGCTGATGGTGCAGAACCAGCTCGCTGTTGATGTTCGGCATTGAGAAGCCGCGACGCAGGTGCTGGAAGATCTCCGCGGACTCGTAGGTCAGGTCGATGGTCTCGGGGAGTCGCGCCGGCGCGGCCACTTCAACCACCGGCAAGGGGCCATCGCTTCCTGCCGGGATTGCGCTCGCAGCGGCCTCGCTGCGTGCCGGGGTGGTCAGCGCTGGCATATCTGACTGAGGGTTTACACCCGCTTCGTTCGACCAGGCGGTAGCGCAGGCAAAAGCGGTAACAAATGCGAAAGCGATTCGTGGCGTCATCCGGTGGTCCTGTCTTCGTTCTCGGGCGGTGCCAGTTGTCCCGACGAAATCGGTTTAGCTGTGCGGTTCACCTGAGCCGGTTCACCTGGTGGAATTCTGCCCGACAAGCTTGTAATTATAGAACAGCCATCTTGCTGCTGTAGTGATCATTTGCGGCGCAGAGATGCGCTCGCGCCGCGCCGACGGGCGGGCTGCTGGCACCCGGAAAGGGAGCGCGCTCTTGGCGGCTCTCAGGCGCTGAGCCTGAAAATGAAAAAGCCCAGGCTGGCTGGGCTTTTTGCTCTTTTGTGCTGGCGGAGTGGACGGGACTCGAACCCGCGACCCCCGGCGTGACAGGCCGGTATTCTAACCAACTGAACTACCACTCCTTGTTGCCCTGCTGCTCCCTGTCGCTGCCTCTCTGCGGCTGCCTGGCGAGGCCCTTGCAAGCGGGAAGCTGCGCATTATAGCGGAATTTGGCGGGCAAGCAAGGGGAAAAGAACGGCTCGCAGCAGCGCACATGTTTTCGCTCGATTTCGCTAGATTTCGCTGCCTTTCGTCAAATCAGCGGATCGCACCGACAAAGCCGTTGATGTCGGTGTGCGCGTCGTGCAGGTGTTGCAGGCACTCGTCCCAATGCTGCGGGCGCAAGGCCAGCATCGCGAGCAGGGCGGCCCGCTCGCCGTCATTTTCCGCTGGCGGCGTTTGGCCACCCAGAGCGGCGTAGGCGGCCTGGTCGGCGAGTCCGATCAGGGCGCAGAACGCGCGCTCTTCGCCAGCCGCTTGCGGGTCGTGATGGTGGGCGATGGCGGCGACGTAGCGCGCTGGCAGATCCCAGCGCTCGGCGACCATCTCACCGACCTCGGGATGAGTGAATTCGAACAGCGTGCGCTCGGCTTCGAGACTGCTCATCGGCGCCGCGCCGCGCCGCAACTCGAGTACTTGATGGTAGGCAGGTTCGGCCTGGATGGCGAAAATCAGTTTGCCGATGTCGTGCAGGATGCCGGCCATGAACGCTTCATCGGCCGAGCACTGGACGTGCGGGGACAGGAAGCGTGCGGCGGTGGCGGTGGCGATCGAATGCTTCCAGAAGTCGGTCAGGTTCAGGCGCTCGGTGCGAAAGGCGTCGAAGGCGCCGACCGAGAAGATCATTCCCTGAACGTTGGTGAAACCGAGCACCCGCACCGCTTCGGAAATGGTGCTGATCCGCCGCGAGAAACCGAAGAACGCGGAGTTGGCGACGCGCAGGATCTTGGTCGAGATCGCCGGATCATTGACGATCACCCGCTCGACGGCGCGGGCATCGCTGTTCGGATTCTGCAGAACTTTCAGTGCCTGCACGATGATCGCCGGCAGCGTCGGGACTTCGTAGAGGTCGACGGGGCGGAAACGGGCCATCGGTTCCGTGGTCAGCTTGTGTCCGCCCGCGCTGCCGCCCAGTTCGCACAAACTCGGCGACAGCCCGGGATGAATCAGCTGGAAAACGTGTATCGGGTGCGGCAGGTCGCGCAGGCGCAGCATGCCGGTATCGCGCAGGCTGGTGTCCGCCGGCAAGGATTTGCGCACCAGGGCTTCGGTCGGCGAAGTGAGCAGCGTCTGTCCGCCAAGCGTGACCGCCAGCACGCGCGCGCAGCGATTGACCGTCGTCCCGAAGTAGTCGCCGCCGCTCAGGTACGCCGGGCCGGTGTGCAGCGCAACACGTACGCGCAGCGGTGACTTCGTCGGCCAGCGCGCGGCGGCGAGGCTGGCCTGGATCTGGCAGGCGGCGTGCAGCGCCTCGCTGGCATCGTCGAAAGTGACGCAGAAAGCGTCGCCAACGGTCTTGAAGACGTAGCCGTGGTGGCGCTCGACCGCCGCCGACAGGAGCGCGTTGTGGCGCTGAAGGGCGATGCGCATGGCCTGCGATTCGGTTTCCCAGAGGTTGGTCGAGCCTTCGATGTCGGTAAACAGGAAAGTGGCCGTGATCAGCGAAGCATCGCCCAAGGTAAGTTCTGCCGGTCCCATTCACCGCCTCGCTCGTGTGTTGTCGGAGATTTTCTGCCGTGGCTGTCGGGCGGACGGGCGGCCGCTGAAGAACACGGAATTTGACACCATCAACACGAGTATCCCGGCTTCCGGGCACCGCAGTCAATCGCCGTGGCGGCCTGGCAGGGACTTGCCGGGCTTTCTGCGGGGTGCTGTGCTCATCCCGACCGCCGACCACAGCGCATGGGCGCCGATCACAGCGCTATTTCCCGAGTGCAAAAACGACGATCAGCGGGCAGAATAGTGCGCGTACGGCGGACCTCAGCCGAGGTCCGTCCTGTACGAACCCGCTGGACAACCCAAAGGAGACAAATCATGAGCCAAGCTCTCGTTTACGGTGATGCCATCAGCACCTACGTTCGTTCCGTTCGCCTGGCCCTGGCGGAAAAGGGCGTAGCGCACACGCTGGTGGCCGTGGATCTGGTCAAGGGTCAGCATCTGGAAGAGGCGCATCTGGCCCGTCATCCCTGGGGAAAAATGCCCGCCTTCGAGCACGACGGCCATGCGATCTACGAGGCAGCGGCGATCATGCGCTATATCGACGAGGTGTTTCCGGGACCGGCCCTGATGCCCGCGACGCCCGTTGACCGCAGCCGGGTCAATCAGGTGATGGGCATCGTTGAAAGCTACGGCTACCCGGCGTCGATCACTCATATTTTCATTCCCCGCGTCCTCGTGCCGGCACTCGGTGGGCAGACCGACGAAGCTGAAATCGAAGCAGCCAAGCCTCGGGCGGCGTTGTTCCTCAAAGAGATCGCGCGCCTGCTCGGCGAGGCAAACTACTTCGGTGGCGCGACCGTGAGCCTCGCCGATTTGCACGTCCTGCCGGTAGTGACCTATCTGCGCGCGACCCCGGAAGGCCTGACCCTGCTCGCCGCGGCACCGAGTATCGAGGGCTGGTTGGGGCGCATGAACGAGCGCAGCAGCGTGCGCGCCGTGATGCCGCCCGGTTGAAGCAGGGAGGGGGGCAGTCAAGCGCCAGGGGTCGAACGGGACCTGAAACCGCTGCTGGCGTCAGGACTCGCTTCTTGTACGGAACGAGCATGGGCAAACAGCGCGGAGATCTTGGCGTCAGCGAGGTCCCCGCGTTTTGTCCCTGCGGTCCCTGTTTCGTGCGATCAGCCGATGAATCGAGCGCACCGCAAGCACGGCACGCGCCATGCAGCAGACGCCGCTACCGCTGTAGAGCACGATTCATCGGGCGATGTCGAGTTGAGCCGGTCTGACCCATGTCTCATCGCTGCAGCTGCGGCAGATCGTAAGCAAGTGGGGAGTTCAAGCGCAACAACGGTGGGGACGTGGTAGATCGTCACTGGGGTCAGTTACTCGGCCTGACGCCACCCTTACGCCCTAGACCAAAGCCGACGCGGTAGAGGTCTGGCATGTCGATACGACCGTCCTTCTTGGTTTCAACAAGGCCCAAGCGCTGCAAGTCGTCACGCAGGCCGTCCCAACCGCGCTCTACGTGCTGAGCCGGAAGCCGGTCCGAAGAAATGCTCCGTGGTCCTTCGGGGAACCGCGCCAGCCAGCGCGATTGCACCTCCGTGTAGTCGCACGGCACGTTCATGCCCTTCAGTTCCGAGAGAACATCCGGCACCCAAGGGTAGTCCTCGGCCACCTCCTGCACCCGAATCTCCGACGCCTTCTGAATGCCGCGCTTGATACTCTCATAATGCAGCGCGACCTCGTGCTGAGGGTAGCGCTCGCTCGTGTCTTCTGCCGCCTGACGTATCGCGGCGAGAAATGAGCGTGGCGAGGTCTGGCCGCGCCCGTCCGCCAGATGGCTAACGGACCAAGTATAGGGAACTCCGCGCCGCCTGTCGCGGCCCATCCACGGGCCGGCAAGCCGCTCAAATGACCTGCGCTGTACTTCGGTTTCCCGTTTCATTTCATCTGGCAACAGCCAGATGCCGGAATGTTCGTGGGCTTGAAGAATCACCCGTAAGCATTTTCCATGCGCAAGCGGCGCGTTGATCAGTCGTTGCCACAGTAAGCCATGCAGATCGTGTCTAGCCCAAGTCAACTCGGCTTTCGTGGCCGTGAGCTTAGAGGCATCAGGAAAGTTGAAAACGGTGCGCTCCGCCTGGTCTTCTCGCAGAAAAACCTTGGCGTAGAGGCCGGGAATGCTCTTGAGCCAAAGCACCGTGCGTAAAAGGCCGCGCACAATGCTATCCATTCGCTGCCAGTCGTTGCTGGTTCGGTCTAGCGCATCGAACAGGATGAGGCCACGCCAGTCACGTTGCTGCTGCATCAGGCGCGCCGCTGCTTCAGATTCAGACTTCAGCCAGGCAACGGTTTCAGGCCAACTGGCGACGGGTATTTTTTTTTGTGCGCGCTCGGCGACCCAGCGCAAAACCACGGCACGCCAGAGGTCGTAGGGTTCACCACCCTTATCGATGAAAGCAGCAAACACATCGGCATTCGGATAACAGTCAATCCGCTCTGTGCTGGCGAAGCCCACCCGAACCTCGACCCCCGCTAGTTCGGGAGAGGATGAACCGAGCAGGCTACGTAGTGCATCGGACTGGAGCGCAGCCGTCCAGAAGGATTTTCCTACCCCTCGCCCGCCCACGACCACGTGTGCGTCCAGCCGCAGTGCCTTCAGGTGGGATAAGGGAATGTAAAGCGTCCCCGGCTGAGGCTCCTCGCCAAAGTTACTGGTTTCCAGAGGCGCAGCCAGGATGGCTTCGCGCATTGCCCGTACATCAGACATCGACATTCTCCGAGTCAAGGATTCCGCTGATCCCCTCGATCAATGGGCCGAAAATGGCCTTCACCTCTTGTGCGTCAATGACGGCAAGTCGGCCTTGTAAGGAGCGAAGTCCGGCAAAGCTTCGGTGCCAGTGGACTGACCAAGGGCTGTGAGGCGCCCCCTCATCGGCTTCATCAAAATTCCAACCTTCTACGATTTGCCTGACTTGCCACCTTCGATTGTCGTTGGGCGCTGGCCCGATGGCATCGGTTGATGGCGGTGCGATTTCATCGTAAAGTGACTCGACGAAAATCTCATAAGCATGTTCGCGGAGGCCTTCAAGGTAGGCAACCCGATCGATTTCAGGCACTAAAGCGGCGACGACCTTCAACCGCTCGCGCATGGCTTCGGCGACGCGCGCGCGTCGCCAGTGTTCAAACAAGACTTGGTAACCATTCCAGGTCTGGCTGCCTTCCAGAGCAAATAACAACACCAAGTTCGCGCCCAAGTCGGTCACGCACGTGGAAGCCACCTCATCGATACCAGCACGCGAGTCGATCAGCACCACGTCGGGCTGGACGCGTGCTTCCAGCTTTGTGAGCAGGCGCTGTAATCGCGCAGACCAGCTTTCAAGAGAACCGTTGGCTTCGGCTTTCGGCATCCATACTCGACCGAGCTTCGAGACATACTCACCCGGGTCGGCACCATGAGCGGGAGCCACGTAGATTTCGCCATCATGGGAAAGGTCACTGGTGGCGATCATGCTTTCAAACACCTCGTCGGCGTTGTCTACCAAGTCCTCCACCAGCCAATCGGTAATACCAAAAGCAGGTTGCCGCTCAGGCGGGAGTAGGCTGGAAGACAGACCGGGAGACTCCAGATCAAGGTCCAGCACGAGGACGCGTTTTCCCGCTTGCGCCAAAGTCCATGCTGTCGCAGCCAGCGCGGTGGAGCGCCCAACACCGCCCTTGATGGAAAAGAACACGACGCGTCGCCGCCCCTCGGTTTCGGGTGCGATCTGCGCCCAGTTACCTTCGGTCGCCAGGCGGTCGGCCAGCCATACGTGGCCAAAACCTTCCAGCGAATGGCTTGTTGCCCCCTGGCTAGCCAGCTCCCGGCTTGCCTCGTACAGAATGGCCGCTTTTGCCGGGTGGCTGTGGGCTCCGAGTTGCTCGGCCAAGCTCTCGGCGAAGACACCCATCTGGCTCCGAATGGCCTCTTCTGTCTCGATGGCCTCTGGCACAATCAGCCTTACCCGGCCATTGAGGTCTCGGTTGATGAGCAGCCAGTCCAGCAAATCTACCGTTCCCCGATGGGCATGCAGCAGCTCGGTCACGCATGGAAGAATTTTGTCGAAGGTGGTCATATCAACCCCTCAAAAGCGGCTTTTCTTACCAGTTGACGCACATTCTCCGCGCCGTCTCGATGTTTGGTGGCACGGTTGGAGTCGAACAGGGTCTGCTGCGCGTACCGCTGGGCCACGTGCCAATCATCAAACGGGTTGGAGGCGGTCAAGGCATAGGCTGCGCCGCGACGATGTCCGCCGCGGTAGCTTTCGTAACGCGCCCACACGCCATTTGCATGAACCGAGTCCTTTGGCTCAACAGGCATGTTTTTCCCCGCATCGAAAGACATGCCGAAGGCAAGCATCAGTTGCTTCAACCCACACTCGGCCGCCATGCCGTACAAGTGATCGGCATTCGCCCAACGTTGCTTCTCGTACAGCAACTCTGCATCGTCCCAGTGACGTTGGTGAGCATCGTGAAAATCGGCAGTCATCGTCATGATCTCATCTGGCCCCAAGCCGCAGCTTCTTCTTGACCTTCAGCGAAACGCTGCTCCATGCTGTGGGTGAGGAGGCGCGCGAAAGAAACTTGCGGTCATCACCTGCGCTATTGACGAGAGCGGTCAGGTTTGTAGGTCCCTGACTCATCCGGAATTCTTGAATGACGGGATTGAATCCGAACGCCCCATTGAGCGTCCTGTTCATGAGCGCTCGCCACTGCGGTTCTCGGTTGGCGTGGAGGCCGGGATCGCAATGTCTCGCTGCGCGCAAAAGTCGCGGATCAAAACCTCGATCATGTTGGCGATGGACCGGTGTTCCGCATGAGCTGCGATGCGCAAGGCTTCCTTCAGGCTCGGATCGATCCGAAAGGTCAGCGTGGCCGTTTTGCTGTTTGCCATACCCTCTCCAGAAGCAACTGCAAATGTAATGCATTTTACAGTATGTCGAAGGCCCGGCCAATAAGGTTGAGGAAAGCTGTGTTCAGAATCTGAGGGCCGAACTGTTGTGGCAACACAGAAGACGGGCGAAAAGACAAGCAAGATGGTATGTTGTTTGACAGAAGTCGCCTAAGGTATCGCCACCGGCAGCAATGGCTGACGAACAGCCATTTGCTCTGATCGCGCTGGCGTCCCCCTTATCGCGCGCAGCGGACTTCAGAATTGACGTCTCATCACTTCGAGCCACGCTGCCCGGTGGCCGCGTCGCTGCGCTGCAGTCTGGCTGTTGCCCCGCGATTAATGCGCCGCGCATGTCATGGCGATGCACTGGCAGCGCCGTCGGGTGTACCAGTTGGAGCGGCATGGGTAATTTGCCTTACTGAGGCTTTTCCTTGAGGTGTGGACATGGCAATTCGCGACTGGCCTGAAGACGAGCGACCACGTGAGCGCCTGCTGGCGCGCGGTGCCGCTTCCCTATCGGATGCTGAATTGCTGGCGATTTTCTTGCGCGTCGGTAGCAAGGGAAAAAGCGCGGTGGATCTGGCGCGCGAGTTGATTGGCGGTTTTGGCGGGCTGAACCGCATGTTTGCGACCAGCCTGGCCGATTTTTCTGCGGTGCCGGGGATGGGGCCGGCGAAGTATGCGCAGTTGCAGGCGGTGCTGGAAATGGCGCGGCGGGCGCTCGGCGAAGAGCTGAAAGAGGAGGGGCTGACTTTCGCTTCTCCCGGCGGTGTGCGCGACTATCTGCGGCTGCACCTGGCCAGCTTGCAGCATGAGGTCTTTCTGGCCCTGTGGCTGGACGCCCAGAATCGCCTGATTGCCACCGAAGAACTATTTCGCGGCACTCTGACGCAAACCAGCGTCTATCCGCGCGAGGTGCTCAAGCACGCGTTGCGGCATAACGCGGCGGCGGTGGTGCTGGCGCACAATCATCCCTCGGGGGTGGCCGAACCCTCGCGCGCTGACGAACTGCTGACCAGCGAGCTGAAGCAGGTGTTGGCGCTGATCGAGGTGCGGGTGCTCGATCATTTCATCGTTGCCGGGCAGTCGCCGCCACTCTCGTTTGCCGAGCGCGGCTTGTTGTAATGTGAAAGTCGCGCAAGCGACTCACGAAACTCCCTTCTCCCCTCGCGGGAGAAGGGCCAGGGGAAGAGGGGGACGGTCATGGCTTTCATCATCAGGGGTGTCTCGACAGGTCATGACCGTTAGTTTGCGGCGACGACAGCCTGGACGATTGGGCCAAAACGCTTGAAGTAGACCTTGGCCTGCGCTAGAATCGCGGGTTTTCTTCCCTCAGACAATTGGAGCGACAATCATGGCGCGTGTTTGCCAGGTCACGGGCAAAGGCCCGATGGTGGGGAACAATGTTTCCCATGCCAACAATAGAACGAAGCGCCGCTTCCTTCCGAATTTGCAGTATCGCCGCTTCTGGATCGAGAGCGAAAGCCGTTGGCTGCGCTTGCGCTTATCGAACGCCGGTTTGCGCACCATTGACAAGAACGGTATCGACGTTGTGCTCGCAGACCTGCGTGCGCGCGGCGAGATCTGACCAGGAGAGCAGCTATGCGTGACAAGATCAAGCTCGAGTCGACCGCCGGAACCGGCCACTTCTACACCACGACCAAGAACAAGCGCACCATGCCGGGCAAGATGGAGATCAAGAAGTACGATCCCAAGGTCCGCAAGCACGTGATCTACAAGGAAATCAAGCTCCGCTGAGCGACGCGCGCGCGCTCGTGCGCTGCTCACGGAAAGCTGTTCCCACCGGCGGGGCGGCCGCGAAAGCGGCCGCCCCGCCGTTTGTCGTTCAGCCTTGCCGCCTTGCGGATAATGCCAGCCCTTACGCGGCGGCTTCGACCAGGCGGCGCTCACGGACGCTCTTGGCGAGAAACTCCAGCACCAACAGCGAGTCTTCCCAGCCCAGGCAGGCGTCGGTCACGCTCTTGCCGTATTCGAGCTGCTGGCCGGGCACCAGATCCTGGCGTCCTTCCACCAGGTGTGATTCGATCATCACGCCGATGATCCGTTCGTCGCCGGCCGTCACCTGCCTGGCGGTATCCCTGGCGACCTCGATCTGTTGCTTGAAGCGCTTCTTGCTGTTGGCGTGCGAGGCGTCGATCATCAGCCGCGCGGCGAGTCCGGCGGCGGCAATTTCCCTGCACGCGGCGTCGACGTGTGCGGCATCGTGGTTCGGTTCCTTGCCGCCGCGCAGGATGACGTGACAGTCCTCGTTGCCGGAGGTCGATACGATCGCCGAATGGCCGGCCTTGGTCACCGAGAGGAAGTGGTGCGGCGACTGCGCGGCGCGAATGGCGTCGATGGCGATGCGGATATTGCCGTCAGTGCCGTTCTTGAAGCCGACCGGACAGGACAAGCCGGAGGCCAGTTCACGATGCACCTGTGATTCGGTGGTGCGCGCCCCGATCGCTCCCCAGGCAATCAGGTCGGCGGTGTATTGCGGGGTGATGGTATCCAGGAATTCGGTCGCGCAGGGCAGGCCTATGTCGTTGATCTGCAACAACAAGCCGCGTGCCAGGCGGAGGCCTTCGTTGATCCGGAAGCTGTTGTCGAGGCGCGGATCGTTGATCAAGCCTTTCCAGCCGACGGTCGTGCGCGGCTTTTCGAAATAGACGCGCATCATGATCAGCAGATCGTCCTCGAAACGCGGCGCTTCCTTCTGCAGTCGCGTGGCGTATTCGATGGCCGAATCGACATCGTGAATCGAACAGGGGCCGATCACGACCAGCAGGCGATTGTCGGCGCCGTGCAGGATGCGATGGATGTTCTGGCGCGCTTCATAGGTAGTCGTTGCAGCGCGAACGCCGACCGGAAATTCGCGAAAAACGTGCGCTGGCGGGACCAGCTCCTTGATTTCCCGGATGCGAACGTCGTCGGTGTTGGGCTTGCTCTGCAAGGTCATGCGGCATTCTCCGGAGGGCGACCTGAGTCGGCAAAGGCTCGATTCTAATGGAAACCGGGAAGATACACGGCACGGATAGTGCTTTGCGACCTCTAGGGAAGGGTCAGCTGTTGTTTTCTGCAGGTCTTTCCGTCTGTAGTGGCGAAGGCATTTGCGCACCGGTGCGGCGGGTGTCGCCGTCGGCGTGCCGGGCGGCGATGGCGAGGAACTCGTCCTGGCGGGAAAAAAAAGCGTCGACGACATCCGGGTCGAAGTGGCTACCGCGCCCTTCGCGAATGATCCGCAGCGCTTCTTCGACCGGTAGCCCTGCCTTGTAGACGCGTTGCGCAAGCAAGGCATCAAAGACGTCGGCGAGGGCCATCAGCCGTGCCGAAATCGGAATCGCCTCGCCAGCGAGGCCTTCCGGGTAGCCCGAGCCATCCCATTTTTCGTGGTGATAGTGGGCGATTTCCCTGGCCATGCTGAGGAATTCGAGAGGTCGTTCGGCGTCCTTGTCGGCCTGTTCGATGGCCTGCGCGCCAAGGAGGCTATGCTTTTTCATTTCTACCCATTCCTCCGCGGTCAGCTTGCCGGGCTTGCGCAGGATGTGGTCCGCAATGCCGACTTTGCCGATGTCGTGCAGCGGCGCCGACTTGACCAGCACCTCGATGTTGTGCGCCGTCAGGAAAGCGGCGAAGCGCGGGTGCGAACGCAGCTCCATGGCCAGCGTATGAACGTAGGCTTGCGTGCGGCGCAAATGATTCCCTGTCTCAGGGTCGCGAATTTCCGCCAGTCGCCCCAGTGCGCGGATGCTGACATCCTGGATCTGGCGATTTTCCGCCATCCGCCGGTCGATCTCACGCTGCAGCTTGCGGCGGTGATCGCGCACCAGCAGGTCACGGGCTGCTTTCAGTTCGAGCTGCGCTTTGACCCGCGCCAGGACGATCGCCGGCCGGAACGGTTTGCTGATGCAGTCGGCCGCACCCAGTGCCAGGCCGCGCTCCTCGTCATCGCTACAATCGAGCGCGCTGACGAAGATCACCGGGATGTCGGCGCTGGCCGGGTCGGACAACAAGTGGCTGAGTACCTGGTAGCCGTCCATCTCCGGCATCACGAGGTCGAGCAGGATCAGATCGGGCCGCGGCTGGCTGACTACGGCCTGCAAGGCGCGCGGCCCCGAGTCGACGGTGCGCACCCGATGCAGCGGGCTGAGCAGGTCGCTCAGCAGCGACAGGCTTGCGGGGGTGTCGTCGACGATCAGAACTGTGGCCATGAGGATCCTGCCGGGGAAGTTGCAAGCAGCCAAAATGAATGCTGGCTGTCTTGCCAAAGCTGGGCCGCGAAGAAAGTCGCGGCGAGGAACGGATGCTTGGCGAAAACCTGGGCCGTCGGCGCAGGGTCAAGCTTGCGGCGCAAGACGCTGCTGGGCGATTTCGAACAGTTCTCGCTCCTCGAAGCGTACGTGTGCCGACAGCAGGTCGGCGAAACTGAGCAGGGTGGTGGCATCGGCATCGGGATCCAGCACGCGGCCGAGGAGGGCACGCAGCTCGGCATGCTCGCGCAGCGTGCGCGCCACCAGGGCCGCTTCACCGGCCTGGGCCATGGCCGGCAGGAGGCTGGATTCTTCAATCATGAAATGCGGCTCGAGCTCCGCGGCAAAAACTTCGGCGCAACTCGCGATTGCCGCGGCGATTTTCCCGGCATCGCCCGAAGTGGCCGCACGGCGGGCGCCGAGCGCCAGCTTGAGCGCGCTATGGTGCTCGCGCGAGAGGTCCTGGAGCGTCTGGTGGCGTTTCATGGCAAGAGTCCTTGGTCGTCGTTTAATCGGGCCCGTATGGTTCGGGCCGGGAAACGGGTAGCGGCGGGTGGCGGGCGACGGCGGTAGCGATCGCAGCGCCGTCGAGTCCGCCTGGCGAAGCAGCGTCAGACGGCCAGGCCGCGGCGTGATGCGGCTGAGCACCACGGGTGCGTTCTGACAATCGGCGATTGTAGCGAATGACAGGCCTCGGTGTCGGCGTTTCGTGGGGCGGTCCATTGACGGCAGGCCGGAAGCGTGCCGCGGAGTTTACAGTGAACGCGCAGGCGAATCGGCGCACGGCGCGGTCTTCTATAGGGCGCGATACCCAGCTCGGCGGGCTGCTAGGGCTGGCGTTTAAAATCAAGCAGAAGGCCGCTTTCGCGGCCTTCTGGTGCTGCGCGGGCTGGCTACTCGGTAATCAGTTCCCGCCAGGAAACGCGGCGTGTAGCGAGCGGCGTCGGTGCGGTCGGAACCGGCGTACTGATCGTATCGGGGGTGTCGGTCCGGATCAATTCCCTGATCCTGCCGTTCTCGAGGCGGATGACGCTTGGCGAGGTACTCAGGTAATCGCCCAGTTTCCTTCCGACCAGCCCGTCCGCTCCTTCCACAGCGCCGCCGGTTTGGTAGTCGAGGAAGTAGGCGAAGCTGACGCCGACCGGAACGCAGGCGCCGAGGGTTGGCGTATTGGTGTTGAACGCCAGGGTACTGAGCTGCAGGCGTAGATCGGTGTTGACCCTTTCGCCGGCTACCGGGAAGTCGATGTACCAGCCGTCGTTGGTATTGAAATCAACGGGTTTCGGATCGCTGATTTTGACGATTGCCTCGCCCTTGATACAGTAGTCATTGTTGGCGGGGCAGACGCCGGTGCTCAGCGTTTGTGCGACGAAGCTGCCGGGGACCGGGTCGAGTTGCGCCGGATCCCTGGGGTTACCATAGTCGTCGTTGGTGAGGCGGTCCTTGATCGCATAGAGCGATTGCTGCTGATCGGTCACCAGGTCATCCGAACCGAGCAGTTGGCCGGTGCCGACAAAGACCACCGGATGGCTGCCAATCTTGCCAAGTTCGGGTTTGCTGGTGATCGGTTGCGCGACACCTTCGGCATCGACCAGCTTCGCCAGCCGCTGCGCGTCGTAGACCGGCGGATCGACGGTGACGGGAATGTCGCCGTTGATGTCGAAACGCCACAGGTTGCCGAGCAGGTCGCCGCCGTAGACGCGCTGCGTGGTGTTGTTGTTGTCCGGGAAATTTGCCCAGCCGGCAATCCGCGCCAGGCCGCTCGGTGTCCCGACATTACCGACGCCGGTACCGATCGTACGAATGACGGCTCCGGAAACGGCGTCGAGGATGAACAGCCACCCTTGCCCGTCACCGGGCGAGACGTTGTTATATCCCGATGCGACAATCACCACCCAGGTGCCATCCTTGAGCTTGGTGATCACCGGGTTGCCGTAGGTGTAGCCCAGATTGTCGTCAGTGAACTCCCAGAGGGCTTTGGGGGCAGCCGGATCGGTGATGTCCAGCGCGTAGTAGCCGCGTCCGCCATGGTTCAGGCCACCGACCAGGATGGTCTTCCAGGCTTTTACTTGGCTGTGGTTGTCGTAGATGTCGCCAGCGACGGGCGTGGCATCGACCAGGAACTGGTGCCGGTCAGGGGCGGCGTAGTTCTTGTCAGCCAGCTTGTAGAGACTGGGCATCACTATCCTTGGCACATACGCCCAGGCTTCCTCCCCGGTCGCCGCGTCGAAGGCGTGCAGCATGCCGTCATTGGCGCCGACGTAGACCTGGCCGGCTCTGTCTGCATTGGCGGTCTTGAAGGCGCCGTATTGCAAGTCGGCATAGTTCCAGGGCGAGGCCTGGACATAGACCGCTTCCGAGCTGGCGATGTCGCCGAGCAGATGCGCCCGCTGGCGGTAGAATGTGGCCCGGTCGATTGGCGAACCTTCGTTCGTTGAGTCGCCGCGAATGAAGTTGAGCAGCGGCTCACCGCTGGCGCTTACCTGCGTTTTGGCCGCCAGACAGGTCGTGCCGACCTCGCAGATCTGCGACAGCCCCTGGATCGCCTGCAGCGCGAAGTATTCCTTCTCGGCCTCGCTCAGCTCGTCATACAGGAAAGGCTTGATCTTGTCCGTCGAGGTGAGCTCCGTATCGTAGGTGTAGATCGTGCGCGCCTTGTGCGTGCCGTTCGCGACCTTGGCGTCGAGCAGTGCCTGTGCCGCCCAGACCGGCGCCGACAGCTCGCCGGTCGTTGCGTCGATGCTCCGTTTGACGACGTCTCCCGACCATTCTCCCGCCTTGAACGAAACCTCGAAGATGCTGTTGTTGCCGCCGGCCACCAGATTCGTGCTGGTCACGGTAACCGCTGCCAGAGCGCCGGCCTTGACGCCAACGTCGGTGAGGGCATCGCTGATACTCGTCGCCACCGCGGACGGGTCCGAGGCGCTGAAGTAGATGCCACGGCCGTTGACCGCGGCGTGCCAGAGGTCGTCGATGTTGCTCTGCGTGTCGCTCACCGGTTTCGGCCAGTTGCAGATGCCGTTCGGCTGCCACGAGCAGGTGCCGGTATTCGGGTCGGCGATCGTTTCGGTCTTGATGCTCAGGAAATCGGCGCTGCCTTCCTTCAGGTAGTCATTGTCGTATTGCATCAGGCCGGACGCACCCAGCCCCAGCGTATAGGTGGTCATGTACTGCTTCGGATAAAGCGGCGTGTTGGTGCATACATCCTGCTTGTCGGTACCGCCGTTGGTGATGATCGGCCCACCGGTGCAGCGTGCCGGATTGTGCAAGGGGTCGCGCAAGTCGGTCTTCCAGTAGTACTCGGCGACGTCGGCCAGAGTGTCCGGGGTCGGACCGCTTTGCCGTGTGGTGCAAATCGTCTCGACGTAGAGGTTGCTCAGGGTGGCGGCAGCCGGGCTGCACGAGGTGGCGTCGGTCGGGTCGGTCCTTTCCTCTGTGCAGGTGGTGACCACGCCGTTAGCATCGGGTTGCTCATCATCGGGACCCACTGCGCATTTCGCGACCGGCATGATGGTCGGTTCCGCCAGAAAGTCCCGATACGTGGTTGTCAATCCGACGTGCGAAGCGTCATCCGCAGGCACACCGTCGTCTTTTGTCCAGTCCTTGGTAATCGTCTGGCAGTTGATCAATGGATCTTTAACCTTGGTCAATGGATCTATTTCGTTACACTTTGCGGCATCTGCGAAGTCGTTTGGCCAAGTGATCCGGCATTGCTGTTCGGTATCCGGTTTGCCGGGTACACAGGGGACGGCGGCAGAAAATTCGGTCCAAGTGGTCTCACAGGCCACGATTTCGTCAAGCTCGGCAGAATTAATGCCGTTCGTGTCCACCTTGAAATACGGCAACGGCGTGGGGTCGCTGTCGCTACACAGCTGGTCGGGCCCGGCGGGCTTAGCCCAAGCCGTGTACTGGCAACGACGGGTCGGCGACGTCGTGCACGTTCCTCCTGTTCCAACGTTTGACCAGCCGGTGGGTTCGGGGAGAAACGTTTCCTGCCGGCACTCGACTTGCTTGGGAATATAGGGATTGCCCTCGCCCTTCCACTGAAGAGCACTGCAGGAACTGGTGGCCGGAGCCCAACCGAAAGGTTTGGTCGTCGGGTACGGTTGATAGCGACATTGGATGTCGTTCTTTATGGCGTTGTTAGGGTCGGCGTTCGGCGTCGGTGTGCAAGAAGCCTTCGCTTTCCAAGCGGTCCAGGTCGTCGAGCATTTCGGGGCGTCGGGATCCGGGGGGTTGGGTTCTGTGCACGCACCATTGACGGGCTGTCCAAAAATCTTCTGGCATTTCCTTGCCACGTATATGTTGTAGGGGGAAGCCGTATCCTGGGCCACTTCCGTACATGACGCGCCTACGGCGAGGGTTGTCCACTGGTCGGGCGGGGGAAAGTCCGTGTAACGGCACTTTGTCTGATTCGTTCCGGTGTTCGTTACTGTACAGTTGCCGCTCGTTACGTTAGTCCAGGCCTCATTTTTGTTGCTGTCCGTGTTCCAGGCGACCTCGCATTGCAGCGTTGGCTTCCAGACGCTGAAGTCGTCTGCGAGTGCTGGCGCTGCCACGGGAGTCTCACATTCGGCGACATCGCTGCTCAGCCAGTCAGGAGTGTACCGGCACCGCACACTCGGGTCGCCAGGGTTGCAGCTTCCCACTGCTTTTTCAACGTTGCTCCAGTTAGTTGGCCAACTGAAGCTGCATGTTCTGGCCGAAACGTTCTTGTAGTCCTCAGCGATGGCTTCGCAAGATTTCTCGGTATCTGTCCACGCGGTCAAACCGCCGTTATTTTGGTACCGGCAGCTCTGGACGGACGAAGTCGTGCAGGAACCGTTCGACGGCACGTCGACCCAGCCCGGAAATACCGGCGCATCGCATTCCACAGCCGTTCCCACGGTGTAATGGAAAGAATCTGTTGAATTGGCAGGTTTTTCTGATTTCTTCGCGACCGTGCAAGCTTCGCCTGACTTCGTCACCGTGACGGGGTCCGAGTACATGCATTCTCGCTTCGTGTAATAGGTTGTTGCTTCGAGGTCAGTCCCTTCATTGGTCACCCTCGTAACACCGTCGGCCTCCTTGCAGCCCTCAGGAGACTCTTTCCAGTCCGAGACAGCTTGCTTGGTATCGCACGACACGCGGTTGGTGCCACTTTTTACCGGCGAGCACGAGTCGACGGCTCTCGGGTCGGTCCAGTCGGTGCCATTATTGCTCGAGGTTTGTTCCCAGACCTGCTTTACACGCGCTAGCAGCGTGTAGGTCCTGCTGGTAACGTTGGCCGTATTGCTTTGTAGCTTGCGGAGTTGGTACTGCCAGGTCTTTACCTTGGTTTGTAGCGTCTTGGTCTGTTGTTTCTGAACGCCGGTGAGCTTTTGCAGTTGCGAGGTCTGTTCCTGCCAGAGCGTCTTTGTACTGACCTGGCTCTGCGTGTATGTCCTGGTCTGAAGCGGTTGGCTTCTCGTTTCCCATATCGCGTCCTTGTACTGCAACTGCGCCGTGAGCTTCTGCTGCTGCGTGATGCTGGTTTCCACCACCGCGGTCTGTTGCTGCAGTTGCTCCTCTTTCTTCTGCTTTTCCGGCCGCGTTGGCTTGCGCTTTTCGATGATCTGCAGCGTCGATACCTGGTTTTGCGGACCGCCGCCGTCAAGCTGCGGCCGGACTTCGCCCTCGAAACCCTCGTAACTCGGGCCGTCCTGGTCGCCGACGGCAGTGATGCCGTCCCACTTGAAACCGGCGCCCTCGTTCCAGTAACCGTCGGTTGATAAGATGGTGACGTTCTGCTGGCAGTAATGCTGTACCGGGTCGATGACCTTGACGCCGTTGAAGGTCAGGTCGTTCAGCTGGCCCGCGTACAGGCGGCCGGCGTTGGCCAAGGCGACGCGCAAGGGGGTGTTGTTGCTAGGACGTGCGTCGAAGAGCTTCCTGTACCAGAGCTTCTTGTGTGCGCTGGCGAACGGATCGATATTCTGGAAATCGGTACCCGTGTTGTTGTTGATGCTCATGTAGCCGACGCGGTAGCTGCTGGTGATTGGCTCGAAGGCGAGGCTGGTTGCCGTCTTCATGGCCTGCATGCGCGTGCGGTAATAGGCCCACCAGTTCGCGTAGTTGGTCATTTCCTCTTCATAGGTACAAAGGTCGGCCTTGCAGTCGGTGCGACCAGCCCCCTTGGCGTAGGTCAATGTCGAGGGAGTGATCACGGTCAGCAGATTTTCGCCCGGCGCCAGGTTCGTCGACGGACGCGCGAAAGCAGTGGCCGTAATCGACATCCCCTCGCTCTTGGCAATATCCGGTGACAACTCGGTGCTGCCGGGCGCGCTGATCACAACGGCGTTGCCCGCGGCGACGGCGCTGTAGCCTACAACTGTGCAGCTGCCAGCCAGCCTGAAGTTGCAGGCACGGATGCTTTTGGCGATGTCGCTCGCCAGTTGGCCGCTATCGCTGCTCGCATCGATGGCCGTTGACAGGATCTCCTTGCCGTCCACCGTGATGTTGCTGACCGAAGTCGCACCCGCACCGCTGATCGTCAGTGTGCTGGCACGCGGCGCCGGCATGCGCGGGACGTCGAAGGGGATGTTGGCAGGCTCGGCCGGTGGCGGTGGGCTGGGGTCGATCTCGGTCGCCTGGCAGTCGCCGGCTGTAAGTTCATTGGTGGCAGCGGTGGCAGTGGCAGTCGATTTGCACCAGCGCAGGTAGGCGGGGTACGGATAGTCGGCGCTAGGCTCGATGGCTTCGATGCAGTTCTTCAGACTCTGGTTGCTACAGTATTCGCCGGGGACAGTGGTGAAGTAATAGGCGTTGCCAATCAGATTGCTGGAATCGACGTCCTGCACGCCGTAGCCGTCGTTCTTGACGACCGTCCAGTCGCTGGTGACGGTGCTCGTCTGGCTGGGGTAGGTGGTGCTGTCGGGCAAGCCGTCGTCGCCGAAATATTTGGGTGGCGTGTAGCTGATCGCCGGGTTGTAGGCGATGCCGTTGAACGCCGGGTTCCTGCCCTGGAATTGACTGGTCCCGCCTGCCCAGTCGGGCAGGTAGTCCAACTCCATGCTCTTCGAGTCATCGAGGACGAACAGGATATTCGGCAATATTTCGACCGACGAGGCTCCGGAAAGCGGCAGGGTGGCGAGTTGGGTGATGCCAGCGTGGACGCTGGTAGCGACAAGGAGCGAGGCGAACAACGCGCTCGATCGGGTCATGTGTTTGATGGTTTCCATGGCGAACTCCTGGTCAAATCCTCTGTGGACCTATAGCGCAACGATCGTCTGGATGTAGGCGACGGTATTGCGTGGTCCGGCGATGCGCGTGGTGATCCGGTAATACACCTGATTGTTGGTCAGCGGCTGGACACCGCCAGCGCCGAAGCTGCCGCCGCTGCTGATCGAGGCGGGTTGCTTGGCGCAGTTGGCGAGGTGTGGCGCACCCGTCGTCTGGCATAGCCGGTGAATGACATAGGAAACGGTGTTGCCGGCGGCATCCGGAGCCAGGGTCACGGCTGGGGTGACAGCCACTGTCCTGTTCCAGAAGTCCTGCCAGGTTTCCGGAGGGTCAGCGTCAACGGCGCGGTCATCGCGAGCGGCAAGGTAGCCGGTGGTGCCGTCGGCGGGGGCGTTGTCGAAAAGGTCTTTGTCACCGAGCGCGTTATTTGCTTCAAGCCAGTTGGTGAGTGCGCTTTCCGTGCTTCTCTCGCCGGCATGGACTGCCGACTGATGAAAAGACTGGTTGCCGGCAATCAGGTTGGCAGTATCGACCGAGCGAATGAGTGCCACTCCGGACAGGGTCAGCGCGACCAGGATGATCAGCGCCACGAGCAGAACGACACCGCGCTGGTTGCTGCGCGGGTGAGCGGCGAGGGCTTGGCGGCGGTGGAGAGCTTGCCTTAGGTACATGTTCCCATCCAGGGCAGGTTGCGAATCGGGATGATGGTTTCGAAGACTTTGTAGCGGTAGTTCTGCCAATTTGCGCGCCCGCTCAGAGTGAGCGCTGCGCCCGCGCTACCCGCCCAGAGCGGTGCAACGGCGGTGATCTGGTCACGTTCCAGCTGGCTGTTGCGAGCGACGATGGCGATCCGTAGCGCCGAGGTTCTCGCCCAGAGACAGGCAAACTCTGTTGCAGTGGTTGGAGCTGCGATGGGAGGGTCAGTGGTAAGTGGTGGCGTTTGTTGATCCCAGACATCGACCCCGCTGACGTCCGTCGAGGCGTGTCCATACTGCGCGCGCAGGCTGACGATGTTGTTGGCAATGGCGATGTAGTTGGCGGCTGAGCTGCAGTCGAAAGCGAGATAGTCACAGACCGTCAGGTTGCCGCCACGAATGGCGTAGGCCAGGAATCGCGGGTTGGCGCCGAGGTTGAACAGCGTGCCGCCATCGACTGCTCCGGTCGCGTCGCGGACCGGCACATTGGGTGGCGTAGGTGGCGCGCTAACGTCTGTCAAAGTGAGGGCGCAGCCTGCGGTGGGGGCCGACGGTGCAGCGACCACGCGGTCATTCTGGCGGTAATTTGTCGCCGCCTGGACCGCAAGCTGCAGGCCGTTCACCGCTGTGATCACATCGCCCTCAGGCGGGCCTTCGTTGTTGCCATAGGCGATCAGCAAAGTGTCCGTGTTGGCATCGCCGGCCGGAACGTCTGCGGTCGGCGGATTGATGATCACCGGCGCCAGTTGTGCCAAGGTACGACTGGCCGGCGCCGGGAGGGCGAGGGGGCAGCCGAAGGTGTTGACGGCGTTGAAGCCGTAACCGCCCTGACGGATATCGCGCTGCAGCGCATAGAGCGCCATGGCGCCATTGCTTTGCGCGTCGCCGCTGCCGGTCGTGGCTCGCCGCTGGCCCTCGGCGGCGGAGAAGACCTGCATCATGATGATCAAGCCGAGCATGCCGATGACCATGGCGACCATCACCTCAACCAGAGTGAAGCCGCGGTGAAGAACTGGCGTTGTTGGTGGTCGTGTTGAAAGTGATTTCATGGCGTTCATGGATTTCTGGCGATTTGCGAGACGATGATGTGGCAGTGCCGCGAACGACGGCAGGAAGTGTCCGTGTCTTCTCCGGTAGTAGGCATTTCTGGGGTACGCCAGCGGAGGGTGATCTCGATCTCTCCGGCATTACGTACGGTCACTATTGGCAAGGTGGAGTCGACGCCATCCGATGCTGCGACTACGCCTGGAAGTCCTTCAGGGCCGGATACGTCGGCCAACCATGCGTCGTATTCGATGCCACCCGCGGTGGCAAACTCCGCGCGGAAAGCGTCGGTGTCGGTGACCGGGTTCAGACCGCTGACCCACATTTGCCCGATCAATCGGTTGGCCAGCAGCGTGGCGTCGGTACGGTATTTTGCGTCGCCGGTGAGCTGGATCGCGGTGGCCTGCAGGGCGACCAGCGAAAGGATGCCCAGCGAGAAGATCAGGATCGCGATCAGGGCTTCCAGCAGCATGACGCCTGCTTGCCCCTGGGCGAGTTTGGAGCGCTCGTTCATATGCACCCCTGTGCGTCGCCGGCGGGCAATGCCGGATCGCACATGCGTATCTGGCCGCCGACCGAGATCTCGGCGCGCAGACAGCGTACCGGTCCGCTAGCGGCCACACAGGCCGCGCCGGCGGCGTCGGTGAAATTGATGGCGATGTTGCCGCCCGGCAGTGGCGTGGGTCGACCAAGCCCATTGAAAACTACCGAAGATTGACCGGCCGCCACGGTTGTCGCCGCGCCGCCGCTTTCATTACCGGCACGCGACTGAATGATACGTGGTGCGACCGTGTCGGACGCGGCCACGTCGCACTGGCCGACAGGTGAGTCGACACTGACGATCCAGCTGGGGCCCGCAGTGCTCAGCGCGCAAGCGCTGGTGGTGGTGTCCACCAGGTAGAAGCCTACCGTGGTGTTGCGTCGCACGGCTTCGGCTCGGGCCAACTGGAGGCCGTTCAGTACCGATTCGGCCATCGTGCGCACTCTGGCGTTGCGCATCCAGTCGCTGAACGCCGGAATGCCGAGGCTCATCAGGATGCCGAGGATGGCCATGGCGACGATCAGTTCGATCAGGCTGAAGCCACGCATGCCGTTCAACAGCCACCCCCCTTGTTGGTGATCCAGCAGGCAGCCAGTGCATGTACCCAGCCGGATGGTGCCGGGCTGGCAATGGTGCTGCTTCTGACGTTGGCCTGGTCGAGGGTGTAAGTGAAGCCGCTCATCGAACTCTTGCCAGTGGCGGTCAGGGTGTAGGTGGTGGCGGTAAGGGTCGGGCAGGTGAAATTGAAGTATTGACTGGCGGTGTTGTCGGTGGCGCAGGCGGGTGCACTGATCGCCGGATCCGCCTGAAAGTAGAGGTGATTGTCCTGAAAGAACTGCTCCATGCGTACCCGTTTCTCCGCAAGCCCGGAGGTGGCCTGGGTGATGCGGGAGCGGGTCAGGTAATCGCTGTAACTGGGAATGGCGATCGCCGCCAGGATGCCGATGATGACCACCACTATCATGATCTCGATCAGGGTGAAGCCAGCGTGTCTTTTCACAGCGTTTTCTTTCTTCAAGGGCGGCCAGCTTGGGCGGGCACGGCGCATAGGCAACAGCTGCCATGATAGTCGAGGCTGGCTGAGGCGCCAATCCGGGGTGATATACGGTGCCTGGTGGCGGACGAGTGGCAGGGCGGGTATTGCCTCGGGCGCCTAGAATCCGGCTGCTGCCAGTTTCGGCATTCTCTTTCGGACGGTGGATTTTTTGATCTCGGTCTTCTCAGGCAGTCTGGCGGGGTGGCCAAAATGGCAGCAGCTGGGCCTGGCGCTGGGCCTATCCCTGGCCTTGCATCTGGGCGGGCTGGCCGCCCTGCGCTGCGTATTCGGCGCGGCGGCTGACGTGGCATCGTTGCCGGCGGCGGGGCGTGCAGCGACGGCGATCAGCGCCGTCCTTCGTGCTCCACTGCAAGAGCCGGGACGGGAAGGACCGCAGCCGGCAAGCGCGGCGCCTGCGAGCAGGGCAGCAGAGGAGGTCCATACAGCCGGCGCAGCGGCTGGAAGTGAGGCAATCAGCGCAGGCAGCGCACGCAGCGTAGGCAGAGACTCGGGAGCGAATGCCGGCGCGAGCAAGGCGCCGTCGCCGCCGCGCGTGTCAGCCGATGGGCTCGCGGCGCGCGGGCAGCGCCTGTTGGCCGCGTCGGCGCCGTCCTACCCGGTGCAGCCGTTGCCAGCAGAGCTGTCAGCGGGCCCGCGGTATTTTCGTCGCTCCGAACTGACCGTCGCGGCCGTGCCGCTGGACGAGCCCGCGATCGAGCCACCCGATGACAGCACAGGCCATGCGCTGCCCGGCGGCAAGGTGGTGCTACGCGTCTTCCTGGCGGCGGATGGCGCGGTCGACCGCGTCGAAGTGGCAAGCAGCAGTCTGCCACCCGCGTACGACGAAGCGGCGGTCGCCGCCTTTTCCCGCGTGCGCTTTCGCCCCGGTGAAATACAGGGGGTCGCGGTAAGCAGCGAAAGCCGTTTCGAGGTCGGCTTCGACGCTGGCGATCCTGGCAGCAGTCACGCCAGCGATCGCCATGGGCTCAGCCCTGCAACTCGCGCGGCAGCGCAAAAGTGACGTTTTCTTCGGCACCGTCGAGTTGTTCGAGCTTGCTGCGATCACCCGCGGCGAGTCGATCGACGACGTTTTGCACCAGCACTTCGGGTGCCGAGGCGCCGGCGGTGACGCCGACGCGGCTGGCGCCGCTGAGCCAGGCGGGGTCGATCTGATCGGCCTGGTCTACCAGGTAGGCGCGGCTGCCGATCAGTTCCGCCACTTCGCGCAGGCGGTTGGAGTTGGAGCTCGACTCACTACCGACGACGAGCACCACGTCGCTTTCCCGGGCCAGTTGCTTGACGGCGTCCTGGCGGTTTTGCGTGGCATAGCAGATGTCGTCCTTCTTCGGGCCGATGATCGCCGGGAAGCGCTCCCGGAGGGCGGCGATGACCTGTGCGGCGTCGTCGATCGAGAGCGTGGTCTGCGTCACGTAGGCCAGCAGGGCAGGGGTTTTCACTTGCAGTTGGCGGGCGTCGGCGACGGTTTCGACGAGGTACATGCCGTCACCGCTTTGTCCCATCGTGCCTTCGACTTCGGGATGTCCCCTGTGGCCGATCATGATGATCTCGCGGCCTTCATTGCGCATCCGGGCAACTTCCAGGTGCACCTTGGTGACCAGCGGACAGGTGGCGTCGAAAACTTTCAGGCCACGCCCTGCCGCCTCCTCGCGAACGGCTTTGGAGACGCCATGAGCGCTGAAAATCACCGTGCCGCCGCTGGGTACGTCGGCCAGCTCGTCGATGAAAACGGCGCCTTTGCTGCGTAGATCGTCGCAGACGAACTTGTTATGGACCACTTCATGGCGAACATAGATCGGCGCCCCGAACTTTTCGAGCGCCCGTTCGACGATGGCGATGGCGCGGTCTACGCCGGCGCAGAAGCCGCGGGGATTGGCGAGAATGATCTGCATGCTGGGCCTCACATGATGGCGATGATGTGGACTTCGAAGCGCACCGGCTTGCCGGCCAGCGGATGGTTGAAGTCGAAAGTCGCGCTGCTCTCGGTCAATTCGCGCAGGAAGCCGGCAAAATCGCCGGCGCCGTCGGGCGAGCTGAATTCGATCAGCGAGTTGACTTTGAGTTCGACCTCCGCCGGCAGCGCACTGCGTGCGATACGTTCGATCAGGCGTGGATTGTGGGGGCCGAAAGCGTCTTCCGCGGCCAGTTCGAAGACCCGGCGTTCGCCAGCGGCCATGCCGATCAGGCAAGCCTCGAGCGTCTCGGCGAGCTGGCCGCTGCCCATCTGCAGGGTCGCGGGCGAGAGATCGAAAGTGCTCACGTAGTCGGTGTTGTCCACGTCGGAAAGACTGTAGTGCAGCGTCAGGTAGCTGTCGCGGCCGACGGTCGGAGCGCTTTCCGGAGCGGCGGGGGAGCCGGGAGTGCTTGGCGTGGTTGGAGTGCTTGGAGTGCTTGGAGTGGGCTTCATGCGCTTCCTCGCTTGCTGGCGGCGGCGCCGCGGTCAGGGTCGTGGCTCAATTGCGTTCGCCGTGGCGCGAGCGTGCGGCGTGGCGATGATTGTCGTCGCTGTTGTGCGTGCCGAACAACTGGTCGATGATCATCAACACCGCGCCGACGCTGATTGCCGCGTCGGCGATGTTGAAAGCCGGCCAGTAGAAACCGGCGGCGTGCCATTGAATGAAGTCGACCACCGCGCCGAAGCGCAGGCGATCGATGACGTTGCCGAGGGCACCGCCGAGGATCAGGGTAAGCGCCAGCGAGATCGTGAATTCACCGCTATGGCGCGGCAGGAGGCTGACGATCCAGGCCGAGATGGCCAGCGCCAGCGCGGTGAAGAACCAGCGCTGCCAGCCGCCGGCATCGGAGAGGAAGCTGAACGCGGCGCCAGGGTTGAAAGTCAGCACCCAGTTGAAGAAAGGGGCGACGTAGATCGAATCGCCGGGTTGTAGCCAGGCCAGGACCAGCCACTTGCTGATCTGATCGAGGAGGACGATGACCCCGGCGAACCACAGCCAGCGCTCGATATTACGCGAAGGCACGGCTTTCACCCTCACCGTCGAGGTTGCTGACGCAACGACCGCAGAGGCCGGGCCGAGTCGCCTGGCTGCCGACGTCGTCGCGGACGTGCCAGCAGCGCTCGCACTTGGCCGCCGCCAGGGGCGCGCAGAGCAACTGCTCGGCAGCGCTGTCGAGCACCTCGATCACCGTCGCCTGCGAACAGATCAATACGAAGCGCAGGTCGTCGCCGAGCGAAGCGAGGATGGCGTGCTTTTCGCCAGCGCAGTGCAGGCGCACCTCGGCCTGCAGTGAGGAGCCGATTTTGCCGGCGATGCGCAGTTCTTCGAGAGCGCGCATGACCTCGGCGCGATAGGTGCGGATTTTGCGCCACTTGCCGAGCAATTCGGCCTCGTCTGCCGGTTCCGGTAGCGCTTGCCAGGTGTGCAGCATCACCGACTGCTCCGTGTCGCCGGTCTGCAGCTGCCAGATCTCTTCGGCGGTGAAGGAGAGAATCGGGGCCATCAATTTGACGAAGCTTTGCAGGATGTGCCACAGGGCGCTTTGCGCCGAGCGCCGCGCAGGCGATCCGGCGGCCGTAGTGTAGAGACGGTCCTTGAGGATGTCGAGGTAGAAGCCGCCGAGATCTTCGGAGCAGAAAGTCTGCAGCGACTGGACGACGTGATGGAACTCGAAGCGCGCGTAGTCGGCTTCGCATTGCGCCTGCATTTCGCGCGTCAGGGCCAGCGCGTAGCGGTCGATTTCCAGGCACTGCTCGACCTCCAGCAGGTCGCGCCTGGGGTTGAAGTCGGCGGTGTTGGCGAGCAGGAAGCGCAGGGTGTTGCGGATGCGCCGGTAGGATTCGACGACGCGCTTGAGAATCTCGTCGGAGATCGACAGTTCGCCCGAGTAGTCGGTGGCGGCGACCCACAGGCGGAGAATCTCGGTGCCCAGAGTGTCGGCGATTTTCTGCGGGGCAATCACGTTGCCTTTCGACTTGGACATTTTCAGGCCCTTGCCGTCGACCACGAAGCCGTGCGTCAACAAGGCATTGTAGGGCGCGCGGCCGTCCATGGCGCAGCCGATGAGCAGCGAACTCTGGAACCAGCCACGATGCTGATCGGAGCCTTCGAGATAGAGGTCGGCGGGGTAGCTCAGCTGGGCGCGATGGGAGCCGCGCAGGACGCTCGAGTGGGTGGCGCCGGAGTCGAACCAAACGTCGAGGGTGTCGCTCATCTTGCGATACTGCTCGCTTTCGGCGCCGAGCAGTTCCTGCGCCTCGAGCGCGAACCAGGCTTCGATGCCGGCTTCTTCGACGCGCTGGGCGACGGCTTCGACCAGTTCGGCGGTGCGCGGATGCGGTGCGCCGGTCTCGCGATGCAGGAAGAAGGGGATCGGAACGCCCCAGTTGCGCTGTCGTGAAACACACCAGTCGGGGCGCGTCTTGATCATTGCTTCGAGGCGGGCACGACCCCAACTCGGGAAGAACTGCGTTTCGTCGACGGCGCGTTCGGCGCACCAACGCAGGCTCGCTTCTTCGTCGTTGTGGGCGAGCGGTGGCTGGCCCGCCGCCGGCGAGTCGTCGCCTGCCGTCCGCGCTCGCTGTTCCATACCGACGAACCACTGCGTCGTGGCGCGGAAAATGATCGGCGTCTTGTGGCGCCAGCAGTGCGGGTAACTGTGCTGGATTTTCTCCGAACAGAGCAGGTGGCCGCTGGCGGCGAGCTGCTGGAGGACCAGCGGGTTGGCTTCCCAGACGCTTTTTCCGACCAGTTCGCCGACTGTCAGCGGCGGCGTGCTGGCCACGAAGCGGCCGTCGTCGCCGACCGGGTTGTTCACCGGCAGGCCATAGATCTTGCCGATCAGGTAGTCGTCGGTGCCGTGCGCCGGTGCGGTGTGCACCAGGCCGGTGCCGGCGTCGACGGTCACGTGGCGGCCGCAGATGATGGCCACGTCGCGCGGCTGGAAGGGGTGGCGGAGGAGGACTTGCTCGAGTGCCGCGCCCCTGGCGGAACCAAGCAGCTTGCCGGTCAGGGCATAGCGCTGCAGGCAGGCGTCGGCGAGTTCGCGAACCAGGATCAGCGCGCCTTTCGGAGTGTCGATCAGCTGGTACTCGAAGTCCGGGTGGGCGCTGACCGCCTCGTTGGCCGGCAGGGTCCACGGGGTGGTCGTCCAGATGACGGCGAAAGCGGGGCCACGCAGGTGGCTCAGGCCGAAGGCCCTGGCCACTTTGTCGGCGTGATTGGCATGCACTTCGAAAGCAACATCGATCGCCGCCGAGCTTTTGTCTTCGTATTCGACTTCCGCTTCGGCCAGTGCCGAGCCACAGTCGAGACACCAGTTGACCGGCTTGAGGCCCTGGTAGAGGTAGCCTTTTTCAAGAATCGCGCCGAGCGCGCGGATTTCGTCGGCCTCGGTCTTGAAGTCCATCGTCAGGTAGGGATTGTCCCACTCGCCGAGAATGCCGAGGCGGATGAAGTCCTTCTTCTGACGCGCGATCTGCTCGGCGGCAAAAGCGCGGCAAAGCGCACGCACCTGGTCGGCCGGCACGTGTTTGCCGTGCAGCAATTCGATCTGATGCTCGATCGGCAGGCCGTGGCAATCCCAGCCGGGAACGTAGGGGGCGTCGAAACCGGCCAGGGTCTTGGCGCGGACGATGATGTCCTTGAGGATCTTGTTGACCGCATGGCCGATGTGAATGTCGCCGTTGGCGTAGGGCGGGCCATCGTGCAGGATGAAACGTGGCCGTCCCTTCGCGGCCGCGCGGATGCGCTCGTAGAGCTTGCCCTCCTGCCAGGCGGCGACCCACTGTGGCTCGCGGCTGGGGAGATTGCCACGCATCGGAAACGGCGTGTCGGTCAGGTTGAGGGTTTTCTTGTAGTCAGCCATGGCGGGTCTCGGAACTGGAAATAGGCTTTCGCGGCTTCGACGTCGGCGGCAATTTGCGCTTTAAGGGCGTTGAAGTCGGGGAATTTCATTTCGTCGCGCAGCTTGTGCAGGAAACGCACGCTCAGGTGCGCGCCGTAGATGTCAGCGCAGAAGTCGAAAAGGTGTACTTCGAGCAGCGGTCGCGTCACCTGGTTGGCGCTCGGGCGGTAGCCAAGGTTGGCGGCGCCACGCTGCGGGCCGCCGGGCAGTCCCGTGACCTCGACGGCGAAGACGCCTTGCAGCGGCGGTCTCTGGTGCTTGATGCGGATGTTGGCGGTGGCGAAGCCCAACTGCCGGCCGAGTTGTTCGCCCCGCACCACGCGTCCATCGATCGCATAGGGGCGGCCGAGCAGGCGCGCGGCGTGCTCCAGGCGCCCGTCCTGGAGCGCATCGCGAACCGCCGAACTGGACGCGCGTTCGCCTTCGAGAGTGACGCTGTGCATGGCTTCGACCTGAAAACCGAGGCGGGCGCCGGTCGCGCGCAGCAAGGCGAAATCGCCACTGCGTCGGGCACCAAAACGGAAGTCGTCGCCGACGATCAGGTGGCGGACGCGCAGCGCGTCGACCAGCACCTGCGCGATGAATGCTTCCGCCGTCAAAGCGGCGAAGGCGGCGTTGAAGTGGCAGACATAGCTCAGGTCGACGCCGTCGTCAGCGAGCAGTTCGAGTTTTTCGCGCAACGTGGACAGGCGCGAGGGCGCCGCTTGCGGCGCGAAGAACTCGCGCGGGTGCGGCTCGAAAGTGAGCACGGCAGCCGGCAGGCCGGCGTTCGCCGCGGTCGCCGTGAGGCGGGCGAGCAGCGCACGATGACCCAGGTGTACGCCATCGAAGTTGCCGATGGTCAGTACAGTGGCGCTGTGTGCTTGCCGGGAATAACCTCGATAGACGAGCATCGGGGGCAGGTGAGGGCGAAAAAACGTGCGATTATAACCAGTTTCGTGCACCTCTTCCGATCTTCGAACAGCGCTCGACCGTCTTCCGCGGGCCGGCTGTTGCCCGTGTTGCGGCGCGATTGGCAGTAAGATGCCGGCAGCTTCGCGGCTGCGTGCGCTCCGCGCAAGGGCTCAGCGGCGCCGCCAGCCGGTGCTGCATGCGGGTTCCGGGCGCTGCTCTTTCCCGTTTCTTCTTTTCCCTGGCAGTGATGAACAACAGCAATTGCTACCATTGCGGTCAGCCCGTGCCGGCTGGTGTCGATCTTGAAGTCGGCATCGACGGTCAGCCGCGTGCCATGTGCTGTGGCGGCTGCCAGGCGGTGGCGCAGGCGATCGTCGCCAATGGCCTGGCCGACTATTACCATAACCGGGAGTCCCGGTTATGGTAATAGTTGGCCTGGCCGACTATTACCATAACCGGGACCAGCTGCCGAATGCGCCGCGCGAGGTGCTGCCGGCGCTGGTCGCCGGCCTGCAGGTCTACGATCACCCGGATTTCCAGAAGAGCTTCGTGCGCGTTCTTCCGGCCGCTGGCGAAGCTGGCCGCGAAGGCGCCGCCGGCGGCAGCGAACGGGAAGCGTCGCTGATCCTCGAAGGGATCACCTGCTCGGCGTGCATCTGGCTCAACGAGCAGCATCTTTCGCGGCTCGCCGGGGTCACCGCGGTGGACATCAACTACGCCACGCGGCGTGCCCGAATTCGCTGGGACGAGCAGCGCATCAGGCTCTCCGACATTCTGGCGGCGATCGCCGCCATCGGCTATCACGCCCATCCCTACGATCCGGCGAAGAGTGAGGAGCTGGCTGGAAAAGAGCGGCGGCGTGCGCTGTGGCGGCTGTTCGTTGCCGGTTTCGGCATGATGCAGGTGATGATGTACGCCGTGCCACTGTACCTGGCCGGCGATGGCGAAATGACGCCGGACATCGAGCTGCTGCTGCGCTGGGCGAGCCTGCTGCTGACCACGCCGGTGGTCTTCTATTCGGCGGCACCGTTTTTTCGTAATTCCTGGCGTGATCTGCGCCTGCGCCGGGTCGGCATGGATGTACCGGTTGCCCTCGGCGTCGGCGCAGCTTTTGCGGCCAGCGTCTGGGCCACCCTGACGGCGAGCGGCGAGGTGTACTTCGACTCGGTGACGATGTTCGTCTTCTTTTTGCTGACCGGGCGTTTCCTGGAGATGAGCGCACGGCAACGCGCGGTCAGCGTCACCGAGGCGCTGGCCAGGTTGATGCCGGCCGTGGCCGGCCGCCTGGCCGCTTATCCGCAGAGCCGCGAGGTCGAGCAGGTGATGGTCGCCGACCTGCAGCCCGGCGATGTCGTGCTGGTCCGGCCCGGCGAGACGATTCCGGCCGACGGGCGGGTGCTCGAAGGGGCGAGCAGTAGCGACGAGGCACTGCTCACCGGCGAAAGCGCGCCGGTGAGAAAAGAGCCGGGGCTGGCGGTAACCGGTGGCGCGCTCAATATCGAAAGCCCGTTGCTCGTCGAGGTGGTGCACGTAGGCGAGGCGACGCGCCTATCGGCGATCATCCGGCTGATGGAGCGGGCGGCGGCCGAGAAACCGCGCATCGTCGAACTGGCCGATCGGATTGCCGCTCGCTTCATCATCAGCTTGCTCGCCCTGGCGGCCGCGGTCGCCGTCGTCTGGTGGACCATCGATCCTGCACAGGCGCTGTGGATCACGGTGTCGGTGCTGGTGGTTACCTGTCCCTGCGCCTTGTCGCTGGCGACGCCGGTGGCCCTGAGCGTGGCCAGCGGGGCGATGGCCCGGGCGGGCCTGCTGGTGACGCGTAGCCACGCCGTCGAAACCCTGGCGCGGGCCAGCCATTTCGTGTTCGACAAAACCGGGACGCTGACCAGTGGGCGCATGCGCTTGCTTGAAGTCTTGCCCTTGACGGAGGAGGTGGCGCCGGCGCATTGCCTGGCTCTGGCGGCGGCGCTGGAGCAGGGGTCCGAACACCCGATCGCGGCCGCCTTGCGCGCCGCAAGCAGCGGCCAGGTTCTGCCGCCGGTCGACACGCCGAGCAACGAGCCGGGGCAGGGGATTACGGCCCGGCACGCTGGCCGCCGCGTACGTCTCGGCCAACCCGCCTATGTTCTCGCTTTGCACGGCGAGCCGCTGCCGCCGTCGGCCGCGGCCGTGCTGGCCAGCGGTGATACAGTCGTCGCTCTCGGCGACGAGAACGGCTGGCTGGCGCTGTTTCGTGTCGGCGACGAGCCGCGGCCGGAAGCCGCGGCGCTGGTCGCGGCCTTGCAGGCGCAGGGGCGGCAGGTCATTCTGCTGAGCGGCGACGCGGCTCCGGCGGTGCAGCGCGTGGCGCAGGCCCTGGCCATCAATGAGGTGGTGGCGGCTGCGTCACCGCAGACGAAGCAGGATTTTGTTCGCCGGTTGCAGGACAGTGGAGCGGTGGTGGCCATGGTCGGCGACGGCGTCAACGATGCGCCGGTGCTGGCCCAGGCACAGGTTTCGGTGGCCATGGGTGGCGGGGCGCAGTTGGCGCGCACGCAGGCCGACCTGGTCCTGCTCTCCGAAAATCTGGATCACCTGCGGCGTGGCGTCTTCGTCGCGCGCCGCTCGCTGGCGGTGATCCGGCAGAATCTGTTATGGTCTTTCGCTTACAACGTGGTCGCCCTGCCACTGGCGATGGGTGGTTACGTCACTCCGTGGATGGCCGGTATCGGCATGTCGGGAAGTTCGCTGCTGGTGGTGCTCAATTCCATGCGCTTGCAGCAAGTCGGCGGGAGATGAGGGCTGATGGAAACGCTATACCTGCTGATTCCGATATCGATTGTCCTGGTCTTCCTGATCGGCATCGCCTTCTGGTGGTCGCTGCGCAACGGCCAGTTCGACGACCTCGAGGGCCCGGCCTACCGCATTTTGATGGACGACGACCGGGTCGCAAGTCCACTGGAGAAGGGCACCGACCCGGCGCCGGGCGAAGACCGGCGCCGGCCAAGCTGAGCGAAATCCCGGACGACCGACCGCCAGCACTATTGACGCACATCAAACGAAATACTTTTGCGGCTACGATAATTGTCAGCATCGTCAGCATTGGGCGTCACCAACACGCTGGCATTGTGCGCTGCGGGATGTGAAGGGCTTTTTCTGGGTTGGGGTTGGGGTCAGGGCCTAGGCACTCGAATGGCATAGTCTGACGAGACCCATGATCTTCGCCCGGAGGTCGTCATCCCAAGCGGCTGCCTTGCGCTTTAGGCGCAAGCTGGTTTTCTTCTGGTCGGTGGTATCCAGCCGAATCAGATTGAGAACGATCTTCTTCAAGAGGGAAAGATTCTGTGGGGCGTTGTCTTTACGTACGGTGCTGGCATCCTCACCGAAGCTGACGTCGAGCACCCAGTGAAGTCGATTTTCGATGGCCCAATGGCCGCGCACGGCGACGGCAAGTTGTTCGGCGGTCAATTCGCGAGAGCTGATGTAA
>QPGA01000011.1:0-59002 GCA_003332265.1 Candidatus Accumulibacter meliphilus | reverse complement strand
TGGTCGGTGATCTGACGGGCGATGTTCTTCTGGCACCCCATGGCGTCAATGGTGATCAGCAAGTCCTTGATATCCAGGGCCTGGAGCAGTTCCGGGATGGCGGTGATCTCGTTACTCTTGGCGGCGACCTTTTCCTGGCCAAGAACGACGCCCAATGCTGTGGCGAAGGCACTGACCATGTGAATGGCCGTCTCACCGCCGCTGCCCGATCCACGCACGGTCTTTCCATCGACCGCGATGCCGCCATTGAGGGCACCGACCACCTCAGCGACCCAGCGGCGAAACGCCACCTCGAATTGCTTCGGGTCCAGCGCTTGGAAGATCCTCAGAAACGTCTTCTTGGAGGGCACGCCGTTCTTGAGTCGCAGAAAGTCACGCAGCCAATCCTCCTTCTCGGACGCCCAATAGGCGATGTCTTCGACGGTGTCACAATCTGAGAGCACAGCGGCCATGGCAATCACCAGAATCTCCACAAAATCATGCAGCGTTCCATTGCTGGGTTTGCGCGGATCGTCTACTTCCCTCAAGCAGCGCATCAGGCTGGCTCCATTCGTCACACTCATTTCGGTCGTCCAAAAGACGAGAGTAGACCTGATTCCAGAGGGGTTTACAAGCCCTTGTCATAAGTCCATGAATGTTAACGATTTTTCGCTTCGCCGGTCCAGCAAGAAACGCCATGCCATTCGAGTGCCTAGGCCCTGCCTCCGCTTGGCGGCGGGCATACGTACGGAGGATGTGACGTTGGCTCGTTCAGAAAACGATCTTGTCGTCGGCCTTGTTACCGGCGCCGACAAGATAACGATCGAAAATTTCTATCTCGACAATAATCCAGAAAACCCCGCAAATCCGATTCAACAGATCGAGTTCTCGGACCACAGGATATGGAGCATTCAGGAGATTGTTGGCCTTGTTAACCATTCGCCAACAGGGGCGATAAGCATCGTTGGAACCGCCGCCAAAAATCAGCTGCTATTTGCCGACAATACCCTGGCTGATGTTGACGGAATGGGTTCGGTCACCTTCCAGTGGCAAAGCTCGGCGGATAATAGCGCGTGGAACATCATCGCGGGTGCGACAACAGCCTATTTAGGATTGACAGAGGCGGAGATCGGCAAACAGGTACGGGTCGTTGCCAGCTATCGGGATGGGCTTGGAACACTCGAATCAGTAAGCAGTCTGGCTACCGCCGTGGTGGCCAACGTTAACGCTATGCCCACAGGCTTGGTGACCGTTACAGGCACGCCGGCTTTAAATCAGGTGCTAATAGCCGACAACACTCTGGCGGATGCGGACGGACTGGGTCCGATCAGCTATCAATGGCAGAGCTCAACAGACGGCATCAACTGGACCGACATCGATGCGGCGACCTCAAATGCCTTCATCGTCTCGATAGACCAGTTTGCCAAGCAGGTACGAGTCGTTGCTTACTATATGGATGGGCACGGCGTTCCGGAGAGTTCCTACAGTTCGCCCATCGCCATCACTAACACCGGCCCCGTCTTCGTGGGGAACAAAAATATGCCAGGGGTTGTTATTAGCAGCGCCGGGCTCGCCACGGCATGGGGGTACAGTGTTGCGATCCAGTCCGATGGAAAGTATCTACTTACCGGTGAGAATACGGTCGGAGACTATACGGACTTTACCCTATTGCGCTACAGCACTGACGGCTCACTAGATACCAGTTTCGACGGCGACGGGAAGGTGACCACTGCCTTTGGGCTGTATTGGGATAGCAGCTACGCGGTCGCCGTGCAGGCCGACGGCCGGATTCTGGTGGGTGGCTTCTCGTCACAGTGGGCAACTGATTTTGCGCTAGCCCGGTATAACAGCGACGGCAGCCTGGATACCAGTTTCAGTGGCGACGGCAAGGTGACGACAGATATTGGCGGTTTCTGGGACCAGGCCTATGCGCTGGCCGTGCAATCGGATGGCAAGGTCTTGTTGGCCGGAATGGCCTCTGGAAACCCCAGCAGCACTAGCGATTTTGCGCTGGTTCGCTATAACAGCGATGGTTCGCTCGATAGCAGCTTCGCTGGCGATGGCAAGCTGACAAGCACGGCGGGCTACAACGAGCAAATCCTGAACGCCGTAACTGTCCAGTCCGATGGCAAGATTCTTGCCGCGGGCTACGGTCGCGGCGAAGACTATAGAGAAACTGATTTTATCTTTCTGCGCTACAACATCGATGGTTCTCTGGACGCCAGCTTTGACGGCGATGGCATCGTCACCCTTGATACCGGCCGGTACGACGCAGCCAAATCGGTAAGCGCCCAAGCTGACGGCAAGATCGTTGTCGTCGGCTCAGATAGCAGCGGTAGTTTCCTGAGGCGTTTCAATGACAATGGCGCCTTCGATGCCGGCTTTGGCGTCGGCGGCAGAGCGGCTATCGCGTTTGTAAGTTCAGATTATGGCAAATCGCTGACCTTGCAGCCCGACGGAAAGATTCTTGTCACGGGTTCATTCGGCAGCGATCTCGCCTTGGCGCGATATAACTCGGATGGGTCGCCGGATACGGCATTTGGTATTAACGGCATTGCCACGACCAAGACAAGCAGTTCCTATGATTCCGGCAACGCCGTGGTCGTTGAAGCAGATGGAAAGATTGTCGTTGCCGGCGGACGCTATAACGACGACGACTCGGACACTACTTTCGTCCTGGTGCGCTACAACGCCGATGGAACTCTGGACACGACCTTCGGCGGCACGATCGGTGTCGCCGACCATACCGTTGACCATGGCACGCTGCTCCACTTCAGCGTGCCGGCTCGTTTTTTCGCCGAAACTGACGTTGGCGACTCGCTGGCATTTTCCGCGACGCAAACAGATGGTTCCGCCTTGCCTGCCTGGCTCTCATTCGATGCAGCGACCCTGACCTTCAACGGCGTGCCGTCGAGGAGCGACGCGGGAAGCATCCGCCTGAAGCTGGTGGCCACGGATCTGGCAGGCGAGAGTGCAGTCAGCAACGAATTCCAGGTCACTGTCGCCCTCGTCGGGTCTGCGCCAACAGGCGAGGTGACGATCAATGGTAGCGCCGCCGAGAAGCAGGTGCTTACGGCCAGCAACACCCTGGCTGACGAGGACGGTATGGGCGCCATCAATTACGAATGGCAGATTTCGGCCGATGGCACGAACTGGAGCGTGATCAACGGTGCTACATCGAGCAGTATCGAGCCGAGCCAAGCGCATGTCGGCAAGCAGCTACGCGTAGTCGCCAGTTACACGGACGGTTCCGGCACCGTAGAAAGCAAGACCAGTTCCGCTACGACAGCCATTGCCGATGTCAATGACGCCCCGACAGTCGCTAGCGCGATCAGCGACCAGGTGCTTACCGATGGGATTGAGTTCTCGGCGACCCTCCCGGCGGGCACCTTCAGCGATATCGATCCCGGCGATGTATTGACCTATTCGGCCGGCCTTGCCGATGGCTCGGCACTCCCCGCCTGGTTATCTTTCGATGCGGTTACCCGGACATGGCATGGGATACCCACCGCCGCGGGCACGATCAGCATCCGAGTGACGGCCACCGACAGCGGCGGATTGGCGGCCAGCGACGTCTTCGAGATCGCTGTGAAAAGCCTGAGCAAGATGCTGCGTGGAACGGCGAGTGCCGACACCTTGACTGGCGGAAGCGGCAACGACACGCTCAACGGCGGCCTCGGGGCCGACACGATGATCGGTGGGCTGGGCAATGACCGCTACTACGTCGACAACAGCGGCGACCGCGTCGTCGAGGCGCTCGACGAGGGCAACGACATCATCTACAGCAGCGTCTCCTGGGCCCTCGGCGAGCATGTCGAGCGCCTCTACCTGACCGGCAGCAACGCCACCACTGCCATCGGCAATGCGCTGGCCAACACGCTCTACGGTCACGCCAACAGTGCGCCCAACGTGCTGACCGGAGGCTTGGGCAACGACGTCTACTTCCTCGGAGCGGACGACAGTGCCGTCGAAGACGACGACGCGGGCACCGACAGCGTCCATACCTACGCCGACCACACCCTGGCCGACAACGTCGAGCACCTGTACCTCAATGTTGCCACGGCGGCTTCCCTGACCGGCAACGAACTCGCCAACAGCCTGCGCGGTAATGCCGGCGACGATACGCTCGTCGGGCTCAGCGGCAACGACACGCTCAACGGGGGCCTCGGGGCCGACACGATGATCGGTGGGCTGGGCAATGACCGCTACTACGTCGACAACGTCGAAAACGTCGACAACAGCGGCGACCACGTCGTCGAGGCGCTCGACGAGGGCAACGACATCATCTACAGCAGCGTCTCCTGGGCCCTCGGCGAGCATGTCGAGCGCCTCTACCTGACCGGCAGCAACGCCACCACTGCCATCGGCAATGCGCTGGCCAACACGCTCTACGGTCACGCCAACAGTGCGCCCAACGTGCTGACCGGAGGCTTGGGCAACGACGTCTACTACCTCGGGGTCGGGGACAGTGCCGTCGAAGATGATGCCGGGGGCATCGACCGCGTCTATACCTACGCCGACCACACCCTGGCCGACAACGTCGAGCACCTGTACCTCAATGTCGCCACCGCCGCCACCCTGACCGGCAACGAACTGGCCAACAGTCTGCGCGGCCACGCCGGTGACGACACGCTGGGCGGCCTTTCCGGCAACGACACGCTCAATGGGGGTTTGGGCAACGATACCCTGAGCGCGGGCGACGGTCGCGACAGCATCCGCTTCGACAGCATGCTGAACGCGCTCACCAATGTCGACACGATCACCGACTACAACGTCGCCGACGACACGATTCATCTCGAGAATGCCATCTTCACCGCACTGACGACGACTGGCACCCTGGGGCTCGGGTCGTTCCGGCGGGGTGCCGCCGCCGTCGATGCGGACGACTACCTGATCTACGACGACACCACCGGAGCCCTGTACTACGACGCGGATGGCAACGGGGTGGCGGCGGCAGTGCAATTCGCTGCCTTTAGCGCTGCCCCGGCCCTGACCTACGCGGACTTTCTGGTGACCTGAGCGGCGCCGTCAGTGCAGCACGATGGCGCGGGCGGCGCCCGCGCAGTAGGTGTCGAGCACGGCGTCGATCGACTCTTCGTCGCGCTCGTTGTCGGGGATCTCGTCGAGCGTGCGGCGCAGGGCCCTGGCCACCGAGCCCTGGACGAAGAGGCTGCGGCTGGCCGCCTTGTCGACCAGCTCGAAGCCCTCCTGCACCGGATAAGCGACGATCGAGTAGTGGGCACTGTCATAGACGAGGTTCATATCGGTCGCTCCGTTTCGGCCCCCCGCGGGCCATGCCTGTATCTTAGACCTTGTCGAAGCGCATGATGCCGTTTTCGCAATGCGCACGGATCGTATCGCCGGCGACGAAACGCCCTTCGAGAATCGACTTGGCGAGCGAGTCCTCGAGTTGCGACTGGATCGCGCGCTTTAGCGGACGAGCGCCAAAGACCGGATCGAAGCCGGCGGCAGCGATTTCCGACAGCGCGCTGTCGTCAACCTGCAGGCGCAGTTCGAGCAGCGCCAGGCGCTTTTCGAGATAGGCGAGCTGGATGGCGGCGATCGACTTGATATGCTGCTCGTCGAGCGCGTGGAAGACGACGACTTCGTCGATGCGATTGATGAACTCGGGCCGGAAATAGGACTTCACTTCGCCCATCACCGCCAGCTTGATTACCTGGTAGTCATCCCCGGCCATCTGCTGGATCATCTGGCTGCCGAGGTTCGAAGTCATGACCACCACGGTGTTCTTGAAGTCGACCGTTCGGCCATGGCCATCGGTCATGCGGCCGTCGTCGAGGACCTGCAGCAGGACATTGAAGACGTCCGGGTGCGCTTTCTCGACTTCATCGAGCAGAATCACCGAATAGGGCTTGCGCCGCACCGCTTCGGTCAGGTAGCCGCCTTCCTCGTAGCCGACGTAGCCCGGCGGCGCGCCGATCAGCCGTGACACCGAGTGTTTTTCCATGAACTCGCTCATGTCGACGCGAATCAGGTGCTCGTCGGAATCGAAGAGAAAGCCGGCCAGGGCCTTGCACAGCTCGGTCTTGCCGACCCCGGTCGGGCCGAGAAAGAGGAAGGAACCGTAAGGCCGATTGGGATCGGCCAGCCCAGCGCGCGAACGGCGAATGGCGTTGGCCACCAGGCGCACCGCCTCGTCCTGACCAACGACCCGCTTGTGCAGACGCTCTTCCATGAGGAGCAGCTTCTCGCGTTCGCCCTGCATCATTTTCGACACTGGAATACCGGTGGCGCGGGAAACCACCTCGGCGATCTCTTCGGTACCGACTTCGGTACGCAGGAGCTTGTTGTGCTGGCCAGCACCATCCGTGGATTTCTCGGCAACGAGCAATTGCGCTTCGAGCTCGCGCAAGCGGCCGTACTCGATCTCGGCAACCTGCTCCCACTTGCTCTCGCGCTTCAGGCCCGCCAGCTCGAGCTTCAGCCGGTCGATTTCTTCCTTGATGTGGGCGCTGCCCTGCACCTGCGCTTTTTCGGCCTTCCAGACTTCATCGAGGTCGTTGTACTCGCGCTCGAGCTTGCGCAGTTCCTCCTCGATCAAATGCATGCGTTTCTTTGACGCTTCGTCGCGTTCCTTGCGCACCGCCTCGCGCTCGATCTTGAGCTGGATCATGCGCCGGTCGAGCCTGTCCATGACCTCCGGCTTGGAGTCGATTTCCATCCTGATCCGCGCTGCCGCTTCGTCGATCAGGTCGATCGCCTTGTCCGGCAGGAAGCGGTCGGTGATGTAGCGATGCGACAGCTCGGCCGCAGCGACAATCGCCGGATCGGTGATATCGACGCCATGGTGCAGCTCGTATCTGTCGCGCAGGCCACGCAGAATGGCGATTGTCGACTCGACGCTCGGCTCGTCGATCAGCACTTTCTGGAAGCGGCGCTCGAGCGCGGCGTCTTTCTCGACGTACTTGCGGTACTCGTCGAGCGTCGTCGCGCCGACACAATGCAGTTCACCGCGTGCCAGCGCCGGCTTCAGCATATTGCCCGCGTCGATCGCACCCTCGGCCTTGCCGGCGCCGACCATGGTGTGCAGTTCGTCGATGAAGACGATGATCTGGCCTTGTTCCTGGGCGATCTCCTTGAGCACCGCTTTCAGGCGTTCCTCGAACTCCCCGCGGTACTTGGCACCGGCCAGCAGCGCAGCCATGTCGAGACTCAGCACTTTCTTGCCCTTCAGCGTTTCCGGAACCTCTTCATTGACGATCCGTTGCGCCAGGCCTTCGACGATCGCCGTCTTGCCGACGCCAGGTTCGCCGATCAGGACCGGGTTGTTCTTGGTGCGTCGCTGGAGAATCTGGATCGCGCGGCGAATCTCGTCGTCGCGGCCGATCACCGGGTCGAGCTTGCCCTGGCGGGCGCGCTCGGTGAGATCGATGCAGTACTTGGCCAGCGACTGGCGCTGCCCTTCGACATCCTGACTATCGACACCCTGGCCGCCGCGCACCGAAGTCACGGCCTGTTCGAGGGATTTCTTGACCAGGCCGTGCTGCTTGGCCAGGCGAGCGCACTCGCCTTTGTCATCGCACAATGCGAGCAGAAACATCTCCGAAGCAATGAACTGGTCGCCGCGTTTCTGCGCCTCCTTGTCGGCGACGTTGAGCAGGTTGCCGAGATCGCGGCCGATCTGTACCTCGCCGCCGTGCCCTTCGACTTTCGGCAGGCGGCTGATCGCTTGCGCGAGCGCCGCTTTCAGCGACGCCACATTGACCCCGGCGCGCGCCAGCAAGGGCGATGTTGCGCCGTCCTCCTGCTGCAGCAGGGCCAGCAATAAATGCTGGGGCTCGATCAGCTGGTTGTCGTGACCGACCGCCAGACTCTGGGCATCGGCCAGCGCTTGCTGGAATTTGGTCGTCAGTTTGTCGAAACGCATGCGGTGCTCCTTCGGAGTTTTATGTTCATGCGCGTCAAGTGGGGGCATGCCGGGCTAAGTCAACGCCAAGGCTGACTCGAAAGCCTATTTCTTGCGTGCGTTGCGCGGCTGTCCGGCTTGCTGAACCGCTCGTCGGGAGTGCGGTATGCGGTATGCGGTATGCGGCGGAAAACAGCGAGAGGATGGAACTGGATTGCCGCGTCGGCTGCGCCTCCTCGCAATGACGGCGGCTTAGGAACGCTGCGCGCTGCCCAGTCAGGCGGTGCCTGGCTCCTGCCAGCGTTCGGCGGCCTGATCGTCGGCGTCGCGGGCGTCTACCCAATGCGTGCCGCTCGGCGTGACTTCGCGCTTCCAGAACGGTGCGCGCGTCTTGAGATAGTCCATGATGAACTCGCAGGCGGCAAAGGCTTCGCCGCGATGCGCGCCAGCCACCGCAACCAGGACGATCTGATCGCTCGGCAAGAGGCGACCGACGCGGTGAATCACCAAGGCGTCGATAATCGCCCAGCGCCGGCCGGCCTCTTCGACGATCTCGCCAAGCGCTTTCTCGGTCATCCCCGGATAGTGCTCGAGGCTCATCTCGGAAACGCCGGCTCCGTCGTTGTTATCGCGGACCAGGCCGACAAAGGACGCCACGGCGCCGATCTGCCGATTCCCCTGGCGCAGGGCAGCCAGCTCAACGCCGACGTCGAAATCGGCTTCCTGAACGCGGATTCGCATCTCAGCCCCCAGTTACCGGCGGGAAAAAAGCGACTTCGTCGCCCGCGCACACGGGGGAATCGAGCCGTGCCATCTGCTGATTGACGGCATAGCGCAGGTTCCGCAGCGTCAGCAGGCTTTCCCAGGGGCCGCCGCGGGCGGCCAGCAAGTCGCGCAGAGCCGCGACATCGCTCACCTCGGCGGGCAGCTCGAGCTCCTCGCTGCCCTGCCCGAGTCGCTCGCGCAGGCCGGCGAAGTAGAGAATTTTCAGACTCTTCACGCTCGTCACCCTCTTTCCACTATCTTCGATTGCTTCAGTTCAGCAGTTCGGAAAACGGCACGAAGCGCACCATATCACCGCGGCGTATCGCCTGTTGCGGCGGGTTATCCACCAGGCCGTCGCCCCACACCGCCGAAGTCAGCACGCCCGACCCCTGGTTGGCAAAGAGCTCGACGCCACCGTCGGCGTTGATCCTGGCGCGCAGGAACTCGCGACGCGCGTCCGGCCGTGGCCACTCGCTGTCGGCGCGCAGCCAGAAACTCAGCGGCTCCGTGCGGCACGCGCCCTGCATCCTGAGCAAGAAAGGGCGCACCAGCATCAGGAAAGTGACGAAGCTCGACACCGGGTTTCCCGGCAGGCCGATGAAAGCCACGGCACGCCCCGCTGAAGTGATCTGACCGAAGGCCAGCGGCTTACCCGGTTTGATGGCGATTTTCCACATAGCGAGCCGCCCTTCGGCTTCGACGGCCGCCTTGACGTGGTCCTCCTCGCCGACGGAAACGCCGCCCGAGGTGAGAATCAGATCGTTGTCCTGCGCCGCAGCGCGCAAGGCCTGGCGTGTCGCGGCGAGATCGTCGGGCACCTGCCCGTGGTCGCGCAGCTCGCAGCCCAAACGCTCCAGCAGACCGGTCAACAAGAAACGATTGGCGTTGTAGATCGCCCCCGCCTGAAGCGCCTCGCCAGGCATGCGCAGTTCGTCGCCGGTAAAGAAGATAGCGACCCGAAGACGCCGCAAGACGGGCAGCGAAGCGATTCCCACCGACGCAGCCAGCGCCGTGTCCTGCGGCCGCAGGCGCTGGCCGGCGGCGAGTATCTCGCTGCCAGCGGCAATGTCGCTGCCCGCACGGCGGATGTGGTCGCCGGCTTCCGGGCGATGATTGACGGTCACTTCGCCGGTCGCATGTTCACAAAGCTCCTGCATGACCACTGCGTCGGCGCCGGCCGGAATTGCCGCGCCGGTAAAAATCCGGGCGGCCGTTCCCGGCTGCAACGGCGTGCCCACGCTGCCGGCCTGGATACGCTGCGCCACCGGCAGACGCGTCGGCACGTTGCGAACGTCGGCAACGGCGACGGCATAGCCGTCCATTGCCGAATTGTCGAGCGGCGGCGCGTCGATCGGCGCCCGCTGCGCCTGTGCCAGCACGCGCCCGGCGGCGGCCAGCGTTGGCAAGGAGCTCGTTTCGGAAACGGCGGAGGCGGCCGCCAGCAACTGTGACAGGGCATCATCAAAGGTCAGCATCGCGGGTTTCCCTCGGTGAAATGGACCTTAGTGGAAGGGAACTCAGTTGAAGTGTCATGACAGTCGAGATACTACAGATCATGAAAGTCATGACCGTCCCCCTCTTCCCCCGGCCCTTCTCCCGCAAGGGGAGAAGGGAGTTTCGTGAGTCGCGTGCGCGACTTTTGGATTGAGCGTATCGAGAATGTAGCGGACGATCGCCGCCGTGTCGTTCAAATCCAGCGCCATCAGAGCGGCTGGAAAGCCCGCCGGCAGTGGCTCGTCGGAAGCCACGGCGACGATCTGGCGACGCTCTGGCCACAGCGGCGGCTTGCCGTTGGCCGGCCGGTAGACTTCCAGCGTCGGCACCTCCTCGTCCTTGAAACCCTCGACAAGCACCAGATCACACGGCGAAAAGCGGGCCAGATAGTCGGCCAATGACGGCTCGGGAGCGCCGCGCAACTCATTCATCAGCACCCAGCGCGAAGCGCTGGCCAGCAGCACTTCGCCAGCCCCCGCCTGGCGGTGACGGAAGGAGTCCTTGCCTGGACGATCGATATCGAAATTGTGGTGCGTATGCTTGATCACCGAGACGCGCAGGCCGTGCGCGATGATCTCCGGCAGCAGTTTCTCGAGCAGCGTCGTCTTACCCGAACCGGAATAGCCGGCGACCCCGAAGACTTTCATCGACAGCCTCCGGACGACTCCTGACAGGAGACCGGCAGCACCGCCGCAAAGCCGCCACCCGGGGTACGGAAATTGGTCGTCTGACCACGGTAGAGCCGCGCCGAGAGCAATTGCACCTCGCCACGGTAGACGTAGTTGCGCAGGTCCAGCTTGAAATCCTGCCCAACACCATCAACCAGCAGATGGCGCTCGGAGGGAGCGACCAGCGTCTGCGCGACATAGCCGCCCCGCGCGATCTCGGCAAAGACGCGGCGGGTGATCTTGTCGCCCCGGTAAGCCGCCTTGCTGCCAAAACCGGCCGCCGGCTTGAAGAACCATTGCTTGCGACTGTTCCAGAAGGTGTCCGCCGCGGCCGGCAAAACCTCCTCGGTGCGCGGAATGTTGCTCGCCAGAAGCCGGCAATCATGTTCGCCGACGCCAATCTGTGCCAGCCATTGCTGGTCACCGAGGGCGACCAGATTGCGCTTGTCGGCGTACAGCGCGTGCATCTGCGGATGCGGGGTGAGTACCACCGCGTCGGCCACATAGGCGGCACGCAGGGCCGCATGCTGCGGCTCGGCGAGGGCGAAATCGGTGAGCCGGTTGTAAACCAGGTCGACCGTCTCGCCACGACAAGTCAGGCGCTCGCCGTCGAATGCCAGATCCTCCGGGTCAGCCACCATCGCCGCAATGCCATGCGTTTCGAACAACTCGCGGAAGAGTTCAAACTCAGGCGCCAGATACTGCTCGCCGGGCCGGCTATCGACAATCGCGATGCGCGTCAGCGGCCGCTCTTGCGCTTCTCCCTGGGCCAGCCGCGCCAGCTGCGCGAGTCGCCACTCGTCGCGAAACATGCGCACGAAAGCCGCCTCGAGCGCACGTGGCGCGGGCATCATTTTCGCGACCGGTGCACAGCAGGCGCGCTGGGCGCGCAACAGGCGGGCGTTGAGCAGCGCCCCGCCGGCATTCGAATTGATCTCGATCAGCTGCGGGCCCTGCGGTCCGAGGTGAAAATCGTAGCCCAGGAAAACGCCGGCGGCAGCAGGCGAATGACGGGCAATTGCCGGGGCGTAGGCCAGCACCCGCTGGCGATACGCCGGCAGCACCAGCACCCGCTCGATGGCGGCGATGGTCTGCGCCATGCGCAACAGATGCCCTTCGCTGACAAAGACGACGCTGTCCGAAAAGAGGTGTGGCCGCGTCGCCAGGAGTTCGGCGTGCGAGACGCGTCCCTGCCCTTCTTCGAGTGCCCGCTTCAGCGACGGGTGATCGACCGAAACACAGGCACAGCCGCGATTGAGCCACTCGGCGGCGGCGCCGCAGTCGGCCGGCATCAGTTCGGCAAGTGCCGGCGGCAGGGCTTCGGCCATCTCGCCGCGGGCCGCCGTGTCGATCATCGCGGTCATCCACGCCCCGCCACATTTGGCGCTGCGAAGAAAGCAAGTGCCTCCTCGACATCGCGACTGCGCTTCATCGGTGGCAGGCTGCGCCAGATGCGCTTGCCGTAGGGTTTGCTGATCAGCCGCGGGTCGCAGATCATCAACACCCCACGGTCGCTCTCGTCACGAATCAGGCGTCCGGCGCCCTGCTTGACATTGATCACCGTGCGCGGCAGTTGGTACTCCATGAAGGCGTTGCGACCGGCGCTCCGCATGCGCTCGATACGCGCCGAGAGCACCGGATCGTCAGGCGGCGCGAAGGGCAGCTTGTCGATGACCACCAGCGACAAGGCTTCGCCGCGCACATCGACGCCTTCCCAGAAACTCTGGCTGGCGATCAGGATGGCGTTGCCAAGGCGGCGAAAACGTTCCAGCAGCTCGTTCTTGCTGCGCTCACCCTGTAGCAGCAAGGGCAAATCGAGGCCGGCTCGCTCGAGCGCTTCGCCGAGCAGTTCGTGTGTGCGACGCATCGCGCGCAGCGAGGTGCATAAAAAAAACGCGCGGCCGTGGCTGGCCTTGAGCAAGGGAAAAGCAGCCTTGACCACCGCTTCGGTGTAGCCCTGGCTGTTCGGTTCGGGAAGTCCTTTCGGCACGTACAGCAAGGCCTGATTAGGATAGTCGAAAGGGCTCTCCCAACGCGCCGAGTTGGCGTCGACAAGCCCCATTTCGGCGCAGTAGTGGCCGAAATCCTCCTGCACGGCGAGCGTCGCCGAGGTGAAAATCCAGGCCCGCGGATGACCGCTCATCTGCTTCTGCATGATCTCGGCGATCACCAGCGGCGTCGCGTTGAGCTGCAGGCTGTGGGTATGCGTCTCCCCCCAGCGCACGAAATCGGCATTGGCGCCGTTCTGCCAATTGCGTACGCGTAGCAGCAAGTCGCCGGCACGTCGCCAACAGCTGTCGAGGCCCTCCGAGCGCTGTGCCTGCGTTTCCAGCAAGCTGGCCAGCGCTTCGAGCGCACTGAGCACGCTGCTGACGCCGCTCGCGAACCCCTCCCTTCCCTCGAGCTGCAAAAGGGCGAAACGCGCCGCCTCCACCGGCAGTGTCAGGCGCAGGTCGCGCACCGCTTTTTCGAGGCTGGCACACAGCTTGGGCAGGTCGAGGCAGTCGCGCGCCGACGCCAGCGCGGCGATCTGGGTATCGCGAACCAGCTCGCCGAGCTGCGCCGTCGATACGCTCTCGCCGAAAAACAGGCTGGCGACTTCCGGTAACTGATGCGCTTCGTCGAAAATCACCGTGTTGCACGCCGGCAGCAGTTCGGCCGTCCCTTCATCGCGCAACATCACGTCGGCAAAGAACAGATGATGGTTGACCACCACCAGGTCGGCAGCCAGCGCTTCGCGGCGCGCCGCCAGGACGAAGCACTCCTTGTGCTGCGGGCAGTCCTGGCCGAGGCAGTTATCGCGCGTCGAGGTGACCATGCCCCACACCGAGGCGTTCTCCGGCACGTCGGCGCAATCGGCCTTGTCGCCAGTGCGCGTCTGCTTGGCGAAACGCGCGATGTGCCGCGCGTAGGCGGCATCTTCTCGGGAAAGGAAACGGCCGTCGGCCAGCGCGCGCTCGAGATGATAGTGACAGAGGTAGTTGGCGCGGCCCTTGAGCAGCGCCACCCGGACGGGCGCCTTGAGCACCTGGCGGATGGTCGGGATGTCGCGCGAGAAGAGCTGATCCTGCAGGTTCTTGGTGCCGGTCGAAACGATCACCTTGCCACCCGAGAGCAGCGCCGGAACCAGATAGGCATAGGTCTTGCCCGTGCCGGTGCCCGCTTCGGCGATCAGCACGCTGTTGTCGGCCATCGCGGCGGCAATGCGCTCGGCCAGTTCGAGCTGCTGAGTGCGCAGCCGATAGCCGGGAACACCGCTGGCCAGCGGGCCATTGGCAGAGAAGACTTCGGAAAGCAGGGCGGTCATGCGCGGATCATCGAAAGCAGCGCTGCATGCTACCAGAAGCTGGCGCCGGCAGCGCGAATACTGACAATACTGACTACTGCTTCCCGATGCCTCCCCGACTACAGATTCGCGTCGCGCAGCAAGTCGCTCAGATACTCAGAGGGAATGGCAAAACTGATCCCGGAAGGTTTGCTCAGCGTCGATTCCTTGCTCTCCTTGACGAAGACCATGTTGATGATCCCGACCACTTCGCCACGGCTCACCTCGTAGAGAGGGCCGCCGCTGTTGCCGGGATAGGCCGTGGCGTCGAGCTGGAAAATGTCGAAGCTGCCACTCCGCAAGCGGGCAATGACTTTGGCATTGAGATTGCGGGCGTTCGCGCTGGGTAGAACGATCGGTGTGATCGACGCAATGATCCCGCGGTGGGTCACCGGCGACAGCCCGAGCACGGCACCAATCGGAAAGCCGGTAAACGCCACGGCCTGCCCCTCGCGCACCCGCTCGGAGTCGTGCAGCGTCAGCGCCGGCATGCGCGGGCCGTCGACCCGCAGCAGGGCGAGATCGTGAGCTTTGTCGACCGCCACCGAGCGGGCTTCGCGCTGCTGCAGTGACGAGCCCCCCGAACGCGCCATGATCACCAGGCGCTCGCCTGCCGCCTCGTTGATCTTGTCCGGCAGGACGTGCGAATTGGTCGCGACGTGATGGCCGTCGCCAACCACGAAGCCGGTTCCACGCATCACAAACTGCGGGCTGCGGGTCAGCTGATAGGTGCCGACAACGACGATCGAAGGTTTTACGTGATCGATCACCTCGGGCAGATCCGCCGCCACCGGAGCGGCGAAGAGCAGCAAGCCGGCCACCGAGACGCCGTGGCAGCCCCAGGACAACCCCATCAGCGCCTTCACGGCAAGCTGCCGGCTGCCCGGCAGGCGGTCGTGGCCCTTGCTCAAAAGGGAAAAAATTCGGGACCAGAAGTTCATCTTGCTCCTTTGGCGGACATCAATCGCAGGCTGACGCGGGAGTGATTCTGCTGACGGTCATGAGCGGTCGAGCTACCCCAGACCACGAAAGTCATGACCGTCCCCCGTCACTTTCCGTGCGCAGCTTTTCGCCGCGACTTGGCGCGTCACGTTCCTAGCTTCCCTGGGTCAGGCGGATGAGCGACAACGCTGGCGAAGGTGTCGTCACACGGGCGTCGTAAGGATGCGCCTCACGCTGAAAAAGACCAATGATGCGCTTCACGTAGCCGCGCGTCTCGGCGTACGGAGGTACGCCGCGGTAACGATTGACCGCCCCCTCGCCGGCGTTGTAGGCCGCCGCAACGAGGCTGACGTCGCCTTCGAAATAGGCCAGCAACCAGCGCAGATAGGCGAGACCGCCACGCAGGTTCTGCTCCGGATCAAAGGGTTGCTTGACGTTGAAACGCGCGGAGGTATCGGGAATCAGCTGCATCAGGCCCTGCGCATTCTTGTTCGAGAGCGCCTGCGAATTGAAATTGGACTCGGTACGGATGACGGCCAGGGCCAGGCGCGGACTGACGCCATACTCGGGTGCCAGCTGCCTGACCAGACCGAAAACGACTTTCTGAGCTTCGCTGCGGGCGACCAGGACATCACGGCCATCGTCGGCAAGAACCGTCGGCAGCATACATTCGGGCAGCTTCGGACCGGGCTCTCCGACGAAACGCAACATCTTCTGCGACTGTGCATGCCCCTGCTTTGCCGCCAGCCCAAAAAAGTACGCTGCGCGCGTATCATCGCGCTCGACCCCGCGGCCATTGGCGTACATCCAGCCGAGATTGAACTGCGCCTCGGCGTCGCCGAGCAGCGCCGCTTGACAATACAGTCGCGCCGCTCGCAGCGGGTCTTTGGGCACCCCTTCACCGTGCTCGTAACTCAGCGCCTCGCTACGCATCGCCAGCCGCTGCGCGGTATCGGCCTGGTTTACCTTATCTGCCTTCTCCGCTGCGCTGGCCGTCGCGGTCAGAACGAACGCCAGCAGCGCGCCGAAGAAGGCCATGGCACCACGGCGCAGCAGCGGCGAGCGGACAGCGACGGCTTGCATCACGTGCCGCCTCCCGGCCGTGCGAAACGTGACACATACCACGGCATCGCCACTTTCACCCCCGCCAGCAGCGAGTGGCTCGGCGAATAGCCGAGCAAACGCCTGGCTTTGCCGATATCGGCCTGAGAATGACGCACGTCGCCGGCTCTAAAATCCGTGTACACGGCTTGCACCTGGCGTACGTCAGGGCGAATGTCGGCAAGCGCCTCGCGGAGGATTTCGAAGAGCCGATTCAGCGTCGTACGATCATCGACGGCGACGTTATAGACCTGATTGAGCGCCGCCGGATCGTCGCTCGTCGCCGCCAGCAGATTGGCCTGCACGGCGTTGTCCACGAAACAGAAATCACGGCTGGTCTCGCCATCGCCGTTGATCGTCACCGGTTCACCAAGCAGCAGGGCACGCGCCCAGCGGGGAATGACCGCAGCGTAGGCACCCTCCGGATCCTGGCGCGCACCGAAGACGTTGAAATAGCGCAGACCGACTGACGGGAAATCGTAGCAGCGCCCGAAGACCTCCGCGTAGAGTTCATTGACCAACTTGGTGACCGCATACGGCGACAGCGGCCGCCCGATCGTGTCTTCGACTTTCGGCAGCGCCTGATGATCACCATAGGTCGAACTCGAGGCGGCATAGACAAAGCGCTTGACACCCGCGTCGCGAGCGGCAACCAGCATGTTGAGAAAACCATCGATGTTGGCGGCGTTGGTGGCCTGCGGATTGGCCAGCGAGCGCGGCACCGAACCCAGCGCCGCCTGATGAAGAACATAGTCGACGCTGCTACAGGCCTCGCGGCAGGCGTCAGGATCACAGATGTCGGCTTCGATGAAACGATGACCTTGCCACTGCTCGGGAGTGAGCAGCGACCGCACTTCATCGACGTTGCGACGATGCCCGGTCGCAAAGTTATCGAGACCGACGACCGTCTGCCCGAGCCGAAGCAGTGCCTCGACCAGGTGCGAGCCAATAAAACCAGCGCTACCGGTCACCAGCCAGCGCGCCGGCTGGGCCAGCAGGCGCTGCTCAAGTGCTGCCAGGGTGGTCTGTGAAGCGAACATCACAGACGCCACACGGTGACCCCTTGGGCAACCAGTTCTGCCGCACTGAACATGCTTTTGACATCTGCCAGGACACCACCTTTCTGCAGCTTGCCGGCAATCTCGGCCAGTGGCCGCTGCTTGAACTCGCGGTGCGCGACGGCGGCGACGATTGCCGCTGCGGTGGGCAACTGCTCCCAGGGCGTCAACTCGACACCGTACTCGTGGCGAGCTTCATCGGCATCGGCGACCGGTTCGTGCACCAGCACCTGCGCCCCGTACGACTCGAGCTCCCGAATCACGTCAATGACGTGCGAGTTGCGCAGATCCGGGCAGTCCTCCTTGAAGGTCAGGCCCAGGACGATGATCGGCGCGCCCTTGATCGGCAGGCCGTTGCGAATCATGTGCTTGATCGTCTGCTCGGCGATGAACTTGCCCATGCCGTCGTTGATGCGCCGCCCGGCGTTGATCACTTGTGGGTGATAACCGAGCATCTCGGCCTTGTGCGTCAGGTAATAGGGATCGACACCGATACAGTGGCCGCCGACCAGACCGGGACGGAAAGGCAGGAAGTTCCACTTGCTGCCGGCAGCTTCGAGCACTTCGAGGGTATCAATGCCGACGCGATCGAAGATGATCGCCAGCTCGTTCATCAGGGCAATATTGAGATCGCGCTGGGTATTCTCGATGACCTTGGCAGCCTCGGCCACCTTGATGCTGGAGGCCGGAAAGACACCCGCCGTGATTATTTCCGAGTAGACCGCGGCGACCCGTTCAAGGGTCTCCGGAGTGTCTCCGGAAACGACCTTGACGATTTTCGTGAGCGTCCGCTCCTTGTCGCCGGGGTTGATCCGCTCGGGCGAATAACCGACGAAGAAGTCTTCTTTCCACTTCATTCCGGAGAACTTCTCGATGATCGGAATGCAGACTTCCTCGGTCGCGCCGGGGTAGACGGTCGACTCGAAGACGACCGTCGCACCGCGCTTCAGGTTCCTGCCGACCGCTTCGGAAGAGCCGATCAAGGGCCCGAAATCAGGCCGATGGGCATCGTCCACCGGCGTCGGCACGGCGACAATCACGAAATCAGCGTCCGCCAATGCCGCCGCATCGGTTCCCACCTCGAGGTGCGTGGCAGCCTTGAGATCGGCGCTGGTGACCTCGCCGGTCGGGTCAAAGTGCTGCCGATAATGGGCAATTTTGCTGGCTGAGAGGTCGAAACCGATGGTTCGCCTCTTCTTGCCGAACTCGACGGCCAGCGGCAGACCCACATAACCCAAACCAACCACAGCAACAGTAGTCATTTACTTTTTGTCCTCTCGCTATTATTCATTGGCAAACGTTTGTGCTCAGAGCCCCTTGAGCAACGCCGTGACTTCGGCCTGCGCCGCGAATTTGTCGCCCAACTTGGCAAGCTCGTCAAGTTCGCTCCGGGCTTCGTTTTTCTGTCCGGCCTTGATCAGCGCCTTGGCATAGTTGAGACGAATCATTGCCTGCTGCGGGGCCAGCGCCACGGCCTCCTTGAGCAGCACCAGCCCACGTGCCTGGTCACCCAGGTCTACCAGCAAGACACCGAGAGTATCCATCACGGCGGGCTGGTTTGGTGCCAACTTGTTGGCTTTCTCGGCATATTCGATGGCTTTCGGATCCTTCAACTGACCTGCCACCCAGGCGACGTTATTGAGTAGCGCGGCGTTATCCGGCTGCGCCTCAAGCAAGGGTCGATAGAGCTTGGCCGCTGCGGCATAGTCCTTGCGAGCGGTCGCACTCTCGGCCAGATAAAGGCTGAAGCGGGCATCCGTGGGGTGATCCTTCAGCCAGGTCTGAGCAAAGCGGTCGGCTTCGGCAACATTGCCACTCACGGACAAGGTCGCGTACAGTTTGATGGCTATCTCGGTCGCCGCAGGGATCTGTTTGAGCCCGGCACGGTAGGCCGTTGCAGCATCGGCCCAGGAACGCTTGGCGGCATGGAGATCGCCCTCAAAAATGTAGCCGACCGCCTCCTTTGGACGCTGCTTCTGGACTGCACGTGCGACAGCGACCGCTTCCGTCACGCGACCGGCATCAAGTTCGAGCATGATGATTCCGCGCTGTGCATCGAGCGAATCGGGCGTGACCTTCAACGCCTTTTGCAGGCTCTGCAAAGCCGCTTCCTTGTCCTTTGCCGCAACTTGGACCTCGGCCATGCGTAGATAGGGCAAGGGGAGATCGGGCTTGAGCGTAGCCAGCTTGGCGTAGGTGGCAAGCGCCTGGTTATACTCTCCGGCTGCCTGCTGGGCGCGCCCGGCAGCGTCCAGAATCGCGGCCTCGTTTGGAATGGCTGCGACCGCTTCCTGGGCCGCGGAAAGCGCGCTCTTGGTGTCTTTCTTGCCAAGATACAGGCCGATCAGGGCCAGCCGCGGAGTGGGCTCGCTCGGGTTGGCGGTCACCGCCCGGTTGATCAGAACAGCCACTTCCTCGGTTGTACCGCCTTCCTTGGCGCGTAGCTGCGCGAGCGCCAGGAGAGCCTGCATGTTCTTCGGATCTTTGGCCAGCAGGGTCTCGAAACGCTGCCTGGCGTCGGCAGGCTTGTTCGCGGCGATATCCAGATTGGCCAGATTGGCCGCCGCCGGATAATAGGTCGGGCTCAGAGCCAGTGCTTGCTCGAAACTCGCCCGCGCGCCAGCGAGATCGCGCTTGCCGAGTAAGGCCGTGCCGCGCAGATTATGCACCAGCGGGTCATCGGCCTGCTTCTTTTCCAGGCTGACGACAGCCTGCAGCGCCGCGTCGAATTCACGACGCTGCAGGTGCGCGGCAATCAGCGCCAGATCGGCGCGGTTGCCGGGGTCGGCGGCGGCAACCTTCTCGAGGTCGCGTAAAGCCACCTCGCTTTCACCTTTCGCCAGATTGACCATCGCCAGAGAGGTTCGCTTGCCAGCGTTCTGCGGGTCCAGGGCGGCAGCCTTCGCGAAGTACTCGCCCCCTTTCTCGATATCGCCGTTCTGAATGTAGACCTGGCCGGCCAGCGCCAGCATGTTCGAATCCTTTTCGATCTTGTCGAGCACCGGCGTGAGCACACTCAGCGCTTTGCCAGGCTGCGAGCTACGCAGGTAGCTGGCAATCAGGACGCGCCGTGCAATACCGAGCTCAGACGTGTTCGGGAGTGCCTTGAGCAGGTAGTTCTCAGCCTGCGGAAAAGCCTTCAGCTCGTATTCGATAAGCCCGCCCAACTGCAAGCCAAGGGGGTTGTCCGGCGTCCGCTTCAACAGCTCCAGAATGAATTCCCTGGCCGCCGGAAAGTCTTTCGTCTGGTAGGCCAGCAAGGCCTCCAGATAGATCGTCTGCGGCTGACCCGGAGCGACGCCCTTCATCACCGCCAATTGTTGGGTAGCCTCGTCGATTTTTCCGTCCGCCAGGAGTTGCCGGATGACCGCCGCATGCGCCGGCAGGTAGCTCGGGCGCAATTCCATTGTCTTCCGATACGCCAGCATCGCAGCGGCCGCATCACCCTGGTTCGACAAGAGATCTCCCTTCAGCTGCCAGGCCTCGTAGAGTGCCGGCGATGTCGCAATGGCGGCATCAAGCAGTACCATCGCCGCCGGCAGGTCGCCGTGGGTTGCTTTCAGCCTGGCCTGGCCAAGCAATGCCGGTGGGTAGCCCGGTTGCGCCGCCACGGCCGCCGCATAAGCGGCGTCGGCCTGCTCCGGCTTGTTCTGCATCAAGTAAGCCATCGCCAGCGAAGTCTGCAGGTCGGCCTTGGCCTGCGCCGTAGACAGTTCGGCGCTGGCCATTTCGCCAGTCACTTTGTCCGCCTGCCCCAGCGCCAGCATGCTGCGCGCGAGCAGCGGCGTCACCTCGTCGGCAGGGTATTTGTAGCCCTGCGCCTTGCGCAGCTCAATCTCGGCGCCGGTCGCATCACCGGCCTCAAGCAGCGCCTTGCCCAGCAGAAAACGCGCTTCCGCCAGATCCGGTTTTTGCTGCAAAGCGTTCTTCAGCTGGATGGTGGCCGCCTTGGGTTCGTTCTTGGCCAGGTACTGCTTGGCCGATGCGAGCATGGCTTCTGGCTTCTCGCCTCCACAGCCGACCAGGAGCAGTGCGGCCAGCAAACCGGAGACGGCCACTTTGCGCAGCCGCTGCATTGATGAGTGACGGGTATTCATAGGTATCCCCACGGAGTGGTTAAAATTGACAACAAGGCTACTTGAGTCCAAATCGATGCATCAAGTCGTACAGTGTCGGGCGGCTGACGCCGAGCAGTTCCGCGGCTTTGACGACGTTGCCGTCGGCCCGCGCCATGGCCGCGATGATGACCCGTCGTTCGGCGTCGTCGCGTGCCTGACGCAGGTCCAGCAGCACCGCGTCCGGCGACTCTACGCCGGACAAGCCGATATCGTCGGCGGTGAGTTGATTGCCTTCGGCCATGATCACCGCGCGCTTGATGCAATTTTCGAGCTCGCGCACGTTGCCCGGCCAGAGGTGTGCTTCGATTGCCCGCACAGCATCTTCGCGCATGGTCATCGCGCCGCGATTCTGCTCCTCGGCAAAGCGCCTGACAAAGGCATGTGCCAGTAGGGCGGGGTCACCGGAACGATCGCGCAGTGGAGGAATGTTTACCACAATTTCAGCAAGGCGATAGTACAAATCCTCACGGAACCCCCCTCCGCTGATCAGGGACTTGAGATTCTGGTGCGTCGCACAGACAATGCGCACATTGACCGGAATCTCCTGGCGCCCACCGATCCTCTCGACCACACGCTCCTGCAGAAAGCGCAGCAGCTTGGCCTGCAGCGAATGCGGCAGGTCGCCAATCTCGTCGAGCATCAGGGTGCCGTTGTTGGCAGTCTCGATCTTGCCCGGCGTCATTCGCGCCGCGCCGGTAAAAGCACCCTTCTCATAACCAAAGAGCTCGCTTTCCAGCAAGTTCTCCGGAATCGCCGCGCAATTGATGGCCACGAAGCGCTCACCACGCCGCGCCGACGACTCATGTACCGCACGCGCCAGGATCTCCTTGCCGGTGCCGCTTTCGCCGAGTAGCAAGACCGTCGCATCGCTGACCGACACCCGTTCAATGGTGCGGCAAACACGCAGCAGCGCCGGGTCGCGAGTGAGCAGGCCGGACAGCACATCGGGCTGCTGCATCGATTGCAGTCGTTTGTTTTCCCGTTGTAGTTCATGCAGGCGGTAAGCGCGATCTATCGTCAAGCCGAGCATCTCGATCTCGAAAGGCTTGGCGAAGAAGTCGTACGCACCGAGGGCGATCGCCCGCAGAGCATTGCTGCGATCATTCTGACCGGTCAGAACGATAATCTTGGTGTCCGGCGCCAGGGTCAGGATTTCTTCGAGCAGTTTGAATCCCTCGGAGACGGAATCGGCGTCCGGCGGCAAGCCGAGGTCCATGGTCACCACCGGTGGCTGGTAACGGCGAATCTGTGCCAGCGCATTCTCGCGGTCGTCAGCGGTCAGGGTCTCGTACTGGTCGAAAGCCCAGCGCATCTGTTTCTGTAGCGCTCGATCGTCTTCGACGATGAGCAGATTAGGTAGCTTTTCGGAACTCATTCCGACTCCTCGGGCAAATCAGCGGAGTTCTTTGTCGAGCCCGCATCAAACAATGGCAACAACAAGGCCACCTGCGTACCGATATCGACAGCACTATCGACCGACAGCTTGCCACCCAATTCATGCACGTACTGGAAACTCTCGTAAGCACCAATCCCCATTCCGGTTGGCTTGGTGGTCTGAAAAGGCTTGAACAAGCGCTCGCGAACGAACTCCGGACTCATTCCGTGGCCGCTATCGCCGACCTCGACCAGGGCATTGCTCCCCTGCCGAGCCAAGCGGATCCACACCCGCCCACCCTGTTCTGTGGCCTCCAGCGCGTTCTGCACAAGATGGCCAATGACGCGCTCGATGCGGTCTTCGTGGCCGCGAGCTACCAGTTTCTCCTCGATGCTCAATTCCACCTCACGTCCCAGGCTGGTCTTGGCAGTCTGGATGCGGCGCACCACGTCAGCCAGATCGATGCCGCGCGGACCGTCAAGCGGGGTTGCGCCCTCGCGCAGTTGCAACATCAACTGGCGCATTCGCTCGACCGAGTTTTCGACGGTCATCAGCATGTCTTTCTGGAACTCGGGGTTGTCGCGGTGGCGTTCAGCATTCTTGATCATCAACGACAACTGCGCGATGATGTTCTTCAGGTCATGGACGACGAAAGCCGACATGCGGTTGAAGGAGTCGAATTTGCGCACTTCGAGCAGCGCCTCGCTCGCCTGCATCTGGCCAAGAAAGGCACCCGCCTGCCGAGCAGCGGTTTTCAGCAGGTCGTTCACCTCCCAGTTGACGTCGATCCGGGCCCGCGCGGTGGCCAGCACGACAAAGGCGATCAGCTCGTTGCCGGTGGTCAGGGGCACCACCAGCCATGCGTTTGGCACTTCGACCAGCCACGGCGGCAGGACGAGACCATCATAACGCCGCGGCAGAGAGCGATATTCCTCGAGGTTGATCACCCAACCACTGTCGAGCAAAAAGCGGCACAAGGGACTGCCATCATCCTCGGTAGCCGCCGACACCGGCATGTTCCAGCACGCGGCTTGAGCAAAAAAGCGGCCCGACGGCTCCTTCAACCACAGCGCACCGCCGGGACTCTCGACCATGTCGGCCAGACCGCGCACGGCATGCCGTCCCATCCCCGAGAAGCCATCTTGCGAGGAAAGCGTCTGCGTGAAGCGCAACCATTCCTCGCGGTAGTCATAGCGGTAGCTAAAGAAGTGCTTGCCGACCTGGACCCGCAAACTCGCCCGCATGGAACCCGAAAAGGTCAAGGCAACGAGAACCAGCATGGCCGCAAAGAGCAGCGCCAACTGCAGAGCCCGCCCCCATTCGCCGCCGAACAAACGCACATAGTAGCCGGCGGAAGCCATAAACAACAGATAGATACCGACAATAACCAAGGTTGCGGACTGCAGGGCGGCGCGCTGCGACATCACCAGGCGACGCTTCCAGTCGTGGCTGCGGATCGCCGACAAAGCGACCAGCGGCAAGCTTACAGCATGCGCGAAACCACGAATGCTGAAGGCGTCGGAGTCGATCCGGTTGAACAACAGCGCATCGGAGAAAAGGTAAAGATCAAACAGGAAGGTACCGCCGAGCCCCAGACATAGCGGTTTGATACTCCAGCGAAAATCGGGCGAGACGTTGCGGAACAAGTGCTCCAGCAACACCAGACCGAAGACGCTCATCGCCAGCGATGAAAACAAGGAAAGGCGCTGCGCCGGTAGCGCCAGGTCAATTCCCGTAACTACCAGTAACTGCGCGCCGAAACCAACGACAACGAGCAGCAAGGCGATGCCCCTCAACCAGCCGAAGCGCACACTCGCCGGCACACCGTCAGCCGACTCCGGTCTCATCAGCAGGATCAGGAACAGATACCAGCCGCCGAAGCGCAAGGAATCGGCGAGCATACTGCCAGCCAGGAACAGCACGTTTTGGGTCAGCGCAAAAGCCATCCCCAGCAGTCCCCACAGTGCACACAGACTGACCGCCAGGAACATCGCGCGACTACGACCTCCGACCTTCCAGCCAGACGCCAGATAGAGCGCCAGAAAGGCGGCCAGCAGTCCGGTCAGCCCGTAGCTCCAGGTAGAAATCATTGCCATTTCATTGTCCATCATGATCGACAAAGCTCCCCAATTCGCATCCATCCGCACTCTGCCATGCTCATCGCCAGAAAACTCACTGAGCACCCTTGCCGGTCAACACCACGCCGACCGTCTGAAAGAGAATCAAGATATCGAGGAACAGGCTGTGATTCTTGACGTAGAACAAATCGTACTGCAGCTTCTGAATTGAATCGTCGACCGTCGAACCGTAGTGATAACTGACCTGCGCCCAACCGGTGATCCCGGGCTTGACACTGTGGCGTACGGCGTAGAAGGGGACATCGCGCGTCAGTTGATCGACAAAATACGGGCGCTCGGGGCGTGGGCCGACCAGGCTCATGTCGCCGGTCAGCACACTGTACAGTTGCGGCAGCTCGTCAATGCGGACCTTGCGGATCAACCTGCCGACACGGGTCACGCGATCATCGTTGGCGGTCGCCCAGCGGGGTTGGCCATCGCTTTCCGCGTCCTTGCGCATACTGCGAAACTTGATGACATTGAACAAGCGGCCGTCGAGACCTACCCGCTCCTGCCGGTAAAAGACTGAAAACCCATCTTCGAGAACGATCAGCAACATGGTCAGCAACATCACCGGTGCGGCGAGCAGCAAAAGGACCGCCGCAGCGATGATGTCGAACAGGCGCTTGACGCTGCTACGCCGCCAGCTCTGCCGAAACCCGTCGCCGAAGATCAGCCAGCTGACGCGCAGCGAATCGATCCTGATCTGCCCGAGAGCACGTTCGAAGTAGCTCGCCAAGTCGAGAACCTTGACGCCGGAAAGCTTGCAGTCAAGGAGTTCGCGCAGGGGAAGCGCCCCACCACGACGCTCGCGCACGGCAACAATGATCTCGTCCACCTTCAGCGCATGAGCAGTATCCGACAGCGACATGTCACGCGACAGCAGAACCTGCGCCGGAACGACGATGTCGAGGTCGGTCGGACTGGGATAGAAACCAACGATTTCGATAGCCGGATCCGACTTGCGCAACACGCGGCCGACATTTTCCGCCTCGTCGCCAGCGCCAAAAACGAGCACCCGGTGGCTGAGCAGCATGCCGGTGCGGCTGTGCGCCGAATGGACGCGGTGCAGCAGGGTCGCGAAAAGTGCCGCCAGACCAGACAAGAGCATGAAGCCGCGATCCACCTCGGCCACCGACAGCAGGGAAAACACCACATAGGCCAATGGAATCGCCAGGTACAAGGACAGCACTGCACGCGCCCGCGTCTCCGCCCGAGTACGGCTATGAACCCGCTGATAGATACCCAGCCAGGCGTTGAAGGCAATGCTCATCAGCGCAAAAATCAGCGCATAGAAAGCGACCTTCTCAAGGGCGATCTCGCCGCCACGACCAACCCAAATGGCAACCAGGATGACGCAGATCACCGGGAACATCAGATCGATCGCCACCCGGGCAATGGTCGCCCGATAAAACCAATGATTGAAGACCTTGATCACGATAGCCCCCTTGCAAGCACGAATCCGACAACTTCTCGTTGATAACTGACCTGCCGCGGACCGCCCTGAGAGGCGACAAGCTCGGCGAATCTCACGACACAAAGGTTATCAGCGGGTCGCCGGCAAGACCGTGACGGAATACACAAGCGGGAGGCAATACCCTGCGAAACATACCCTGCAACTCCCTGCGAATACCAAAAGTGAACTTTCATAAAGCTCGGTAACAATTTGATATGTTTAATTTTTATTGATTATTTTCGCGAACACACAGCCAAGTAAGCGACAAGCTGTGGCGTCTGTCAGGGCTCCAGAACTGGGGCAGACGGTGCTGCACGAGGGTCGGCAACAACGGCGTGCCCGTTCAGGAACAGGGCAGAGCATAGCAGCAAGAAGAACAGGAAGGCAGCCCGCGGCATGTCCAGAAGGCTGGAAAAAACCCCGATCACTGTGAAGGCCGTCAATGCGGCCAGCAAATAGGGGGCAAAGTCATGCCTGCACCCCGGACCGTCAAGCAGATTGACCCAGGCCAGAGCGAGCAGGGCGAGCAGCAGCAGCAGGCCGATGACACCCTGGTCAATCAGCATTTCGAGGAACAGGTTGTCGATGTGCCAAGGCACGAAGTAGTGGCGACCGGCAAAGAACCACCGCGACAGCCCGTCGGAAAAGTCGCCATTGTGCAGCAGTTGCCGACCGGTGGCGTCAAAGAGGTGCAGCTTGTCGAGGTCGATGACCTCGCCCAAGCCAGCCAGGAGGCGCAAGCTGAGAAAGCCGAAAGCCGGCCATGCCCCAGCGGAGCTCGCCATGGGAGCCGTGAATTGCAGCGAGAAATGGTGCCATTGGGTATCCCCGCCTGGCACGCTGACGACGGTCGAAGTGCACGCAGCGTCGTAGAGCAAATGCCGCTGGCAAACAGCGACACGTAGCCTGGCTTGCTGCGGCGCGCGCAGGTCCATCATCAGCCTATAACTCCCGTCGTGCAGCGGCGGCACGCGTTGCAACAGTTCGAAGGCGCCGTCCCGATGCGCGTTGTGCGGCGGACCGGAAAGCTGCAAGTAGGCGCCAGCTTCACGCGTAGCGATGACCTGCAGGCGACCCGGAATCGCGCGCTCGGCCACCGCTCGTGAATAGTTGCTGGGAAAACGACCCAGGCCCCTGCCGAGCAGGAGCTCTGATGGCGCACGCAGCAGGGCCAAGCCCGCGGACCAGTGCTGCAGACGACTGCCCAGATCGCGCTCGCTGGCCGACAGCCGCCGGCCCATGAAATCACCGAGGCCGAAGACGGCGAGCACTTCAAAGGCCAGTACCGCCAGCAGCAAACGCCCTCCCCAGACACGCCAGGGCTCCGGCGGCGGCAATGGGGGAAACATCGGCTCGCTCGCCAGCAACGATGTTGGCCGCGCCCGCGACGGCCCCAGCCCCAGCCACGGCACCGACAGCCGCCAGACCAGCAGCAGCAGGGAAAGCCCGACACCCAGATAGACGCTACGCGAGAAACTCGTCAGGCAAGCATAGCCAACGCCCACCGCCAACAGCGCGGCGACACCCCAGCGCAAGCGATCTGGCGCACGCAACACCGCATGGACGGCAAACGGAACCGCCAGCGCAAGATAGCCGTCGAGCGCCGCGCCACCGACGTGCATCTCCCAGAACAGGGCGGTGCTGCGATAGGCTGTCGAAAAGTCGAAGAGCCCCGGATAAGCGCTGCGTTCGTAGATAATCGCCATCACCACCAGGCCCAATCCGGTCGCGACGCCCGCGGCAAGACGGGACGCCGCCAGGGCTGGTGCATGCTCCTGCAGGCGGCGCAGTGACGGCAAGAGGAGCAAGGCGAAGAGAAAGCTCTTGCCGACGCGCAAGCTGTTCAAGGGCTCTTCGTAGCCCTGGAACCATCCGGCCAGGGAGGGATCGGCGTCGCTCAGACCGCGCAGCAGGGCCACTGCGTAGGACACGGCTAGCGCGCCCAGCCCGAGCCGGGCCAAGCGAAAGCAGGCGTGCTCGGATGCCTCGCCGGAACGGTCATGAGATGTCGGGGCAGCCTTGACCACAAGCATATGTGCGTGACAGCCACTCACCGCCGCCAGCACCAGCAGGTCGAATTCCTCGATGCCGATCCAGCCGGTCCACGCAGAGAAACTGGCGACCGGTAACAGTGCCGGGAGCACGAACAGGAAGCGCGACGGGCGCCGGGCGACGGCGAAGGCCCAGGCGACGAAAACGACGCTGAGCACATTCGGCCACAAGGGATGATGCCCGGCGATGAACAGCCCGAGCACGCCAGCGAGAGCCGCGATCGTTCCGTGCAGCCAGCTCACCGCCGGCCGCCCGAGCCGACACTCGCCACGCCAGCGTGACGGCCACTTCCGGTACCCATGCCTCCGCTCCCCCTCGCCTTCTCTTCGACCTGCCTTCCCCTAAACCTCTTCGCGGGCAATGTGCAGGGCTTCGCGTAGTACGCCAAGGTCGCCAATGTGGTTGGCGAGAAGGAGAATCAAGCGTGCGTTAAGCAGTTCGCTCTGCGCGTCGGAAAGATCGCGGTGCGCGTCGAGCAGCGCTTCGTAGAAATCGTCGCCCGGAGTAAACGAACGCAAATAATGCTCGCCGGGCGCGCCGAAGTTGGCCTCGGTAATCAGTGTCGACATCTGACCTTCCCTCTTAGTGCTTGCCAATGGCGCGCGTCAGCGCCGCCGCGACGGCGGCCGCGTCAAGACGGCGCCAACGCGCGGCGATGTGCTGGTCCGGGCGCAGGAGGTACACCGTCCCCGGCCGGGCATCATAACGTTCGGCGTAGCGACCCCGGCAGTCCTCGAACACCCGCAGGCCCGCGCCTGCGGCACCACCGCCGCTGGCGAGAAGCACGGCTTCGACCGGAACCGGAGCAGCGGCCAGCGCGCTGAAGACCGCCATGGTCGACGCATTGACAGCGGCCGGATCATCGACACTGCAGAGCAGCATGAAGTGCTCACCGACGGCGTCGAGCAGCCAGCCGTCACGCCCTTGCTCACGGATCGGCGCGTCATCCATCGCTGCTCCGGGCCACATCTGGCCGTTGAACGCTTCGCCGTCGTGAGTGTTAAGCGACGACCCACACAAAAATGCCGGCACCGAAAGTCGCCCCGAGTTGACCAGCGCCCGCGCAAAAGGGTACTTGCGCGCCAGCGTCAACACCGCGTTGCGAAAGCTCAGCGACGTTTTGCTCTTGGGCGAAATGAAGTCGCTTGATCGCGTCGAGTTGAGCAGGTTCTCATCGGCAGCGAACTCGCGTTCCTCGCCGTAGCTGTCGAGCAGGCTGTCCGGAGCTTGGCCGTCAATAACCAGCTTGAGCTTCCAGACCAGGTTGTCGGCATCCTGTATTCCCGAATTGGCACCGCGGGCGCCAAAAGGACTCACCTGATGCGCTGCATCGCCGACGAACAGCACCCGCTGCTGGCGAAAGCTGCTCATGCGCCGACACTGGAAGGTGTACACGCTGACCCACTCGAGTTCGAACTCCCGATCCTCACCGAGCATGGCCTTTATTCTCGGCATGACCTTCTCGGGCTTCTGCTCCTCGTCGGGATCGGCCTGCCAACCGAGCTGAAAGTCGATCCGCCAGACGTTGTCGGCCTGGCGGTGCAGCAGCACCGACTGCCCGGGATGGAAAGGCGGGTCGAACCAGAACCAGCGCTCGGCGGGAAAATCGGCCTTCATGACGACGTCGGCGATCAGGAAGCGGTCCATGAACACCTTGCCCTCGACTTCCAGCTTCAGCATCCGGCGAATGCTGCTGCGCGCACCGTCGGCGACGATCAGCCAGTCGCAGGCGAGCGCGTACACGCCGTCCGGCGTTTCGACCTGCAGTGTCACGCCGCCCTCACCGTCCTGCCCCTCCTGCTGCACGCCGACGACCCGGTTCTGCCAGCGCAGGTCGATGCCGGGAAGCTCCTGCGCACGCCGGACGAGGAACTCCTCGAGGTAATACTGCTGCAGGTTGATCATCCCCGGACGTTTGTGGTCCGGCTGCGAGAGCAGCTGAAAATTGTAGACCTCGTGCTCACGGAAGAACGTGCGACCAACGTTCCAGCTGACCCCCTTGGCGAAGCAGCGATCACCAACGCCGAGGCGGTCGAGGACCTCGAGCGTGCGTTTTGCGTAGCAGACACCGCGCGAGCCCACCGAAACGCTGGCGTCGTCGTCGAGCAACAGTACCGGCATGCCCTGCTGCGCCAGATCGATCGCTGTCGCCAAGCCAACCGGTCCGGCACCGACGACGATCACCGGGTGCCGACGCCGTGCCCCGCCATGCAGCTCCGCCGGCGTCAGGTAGTCGAAATGGGGATAAACGTAGGTACTCAGCACGACGCACTCTCCCTCTGCTGATTCAGTCGCCAGCCCCTCAAGACATCAATCCGCAGGCTGCAGACCGTGCCACATCTCCTGGTCACGCGCCGCCGTCCAGATCCGCGGGTGACGAATACCCTTGGCCTCGTCAATGGCTCGCACCACGTCGAACGGCAAACAATGCTCGTAGATGAACACCTGTGCGAACTTCGGGTCCATCGCCTGCCGGATGTGTGCCATGGCCTGCTTGAGGTTCATCTCGGCGGCGACCGCCTGCTGGGCGCAAGAGAAGAGGGTGGTGACGAAATCGGTCGTATAGTCGAGGCCCCGGGCCACTTCCGCGGGCGTTGTCAGCGCCGGGCCTCGCCCAGGGAGCAGTTTTTCGGCGCCGAAGCCGCGTATCGTCGCCAGCGTCGTCGGCCATTCCGCGAGTTGCGCGTCGCCGGTGTAGCAGGCCGCATCGCACTCGACGAGGTCGCCCGAGAAGAGCACTTTCTCGGCAGGCACCCAGACGACGGTATCACCGCGCGTATGCCCGGCCCCGGGATGCATCACCTGCACCTCCAGCCCGCCCATGTTCAGCCTTATCGTATCCTGGAAAACCAGCGTTGGCCAGGTCAGCCCGGGGATCGAATCAAAATCCTGGAACAGGCGTGGAAAACGCTCGTACTCCGACTGCATATCCTGCGCGCCACGCTCGACGATCATCTCGTAAGTGCCCTGGCTGGCGATGATCTCCTGCAAGCCTTCGGCGCGATACGCCGAAGCGCCGAGCACACGCACCGCGTGATAGTGCGAGAGCACGACGTACTTGATCGGCTTGTCGGTCAGGCGGCGAATCTCGGCGATCAGGCGAGCCGCCATCACCGGCGTCGCCAGCGTATCGACGATCAGGACGCTGTCGTCGGCAATGATCACGCCGGTGTTCGGATCGCCCTCGGCGGTGTAACCCCAGCAGTGCTCGGAGAGCTGGACAAACGTCGTTTTCTTCTCCTCAAGATCGGCGACCGATGCAAATTGCTTGTTCATGCGCTGCTCCAAAAAATGCGGAAACCGACAGGATCACCTGGCGCGAGCTTGCGAGCGGACGGGGATTAGCGGTCGGTCGCTAGCTGGCCGGCTTCAGCTCGTCAGCGGCAATCACCGCAGCACGCCGCCGCTGGATGACGATGACCAGCCCCATCAGCAGCAAAGCGGGAATGTAGAACCATTCCTTGGCCGGCCGTGCCGTCTCCACTTCCAGCGCGGTGATGGTGAATCCCTGCTCGATACCGAGCTTCGCCGCGCGGCTGCCAAACTTGACCCCCAGGATATCGACCTGATCACCCGAGGCCATCAGGCTCAGGCCGGCGCTGTTGAGACGCTGCAGCGCCGGTGCCTGGGCACCGAGCGGCAACAGGACGCCCTTGGAGATCTTCTTGCCATTGATGTCCTCGCCCTCGATCCAGACGCGCAGGCGGTCATCGGCGGGGGCTTGTTCGACGACCTCCATGATCCTGGTCGGCGGTAGCTTGTCGTAAGGCGGATGGACGATGTCCATCCAGAAACCCGGACGGAAGAGGGTAAAAGTCACCACCAGCAAGAGCAGCGCCTCCCACCAGCGATTGCGGGCCATGAACCAGCCCTGCGTCGCCGCAGCGAAGAGCAGATTGGCAAGAATCGCGGTGGACACGGTCATGAACAGGTGCCAGGCATTGTCGATACCGATCAACAGCAACTGCGTGTTGAAGATGAACATGAAGGGCAGGATCGCCGTTCGAATGCTGTAGCCGAAAGCGGTCACGCCGACCTTGATCGGATCGCAGCGTGCCACCCCGGCGGCGGCATACGACGCCAGGCCTACCGGCGGCGTGACGTCGGCCATCAGCCCGAAATAGAAAACGAACAGATGCACGGCGATCAGAGGCACCAGCAAACCACTCTGCGCACCGAGTTCGACGACCACCGGCGCCATCAGCGTCGATACGACGATGTAGTTGGCGGTCGTTGGCAGACCCATGCCGAGGATCAGGCAGATTACCGCGACCAGACAGAGCATGATCATCAGGTTGCCACCCGAGATCAGTTCGACCAGCTCGCTCATCACCAGACCAATGCCGGTCAGCGTCACGGTACCGACGATGATGCCGGCGGCGGCCGTGGCGATACCGATGCCGATCATGTTGCGCGCGCCGGTAACCAGGCCGTCGAGCAGATCCTGAAAGCCCTGACGAATCGCGCCGCCGGGATCGCCCTGCTTGCGGAAGTGCGCAATGATCGGCCTTTGCGTGACCAGGATGAACATCAGGAACACCGTCGCCCAGAAGGCGGACAAGGCCGGCGAAAGTTCCTCGACCATCAGGTTCCAGATCAGCACCACCACCGGCAGCAGGAAGTGCAGACCCGATTTCAGCGTCGGGCCGGCATCCGGCAAGTGCTCGATAGGCGCATCCGGGTCGTCCATGAGCAATTCAGGATAACGGGTACCGAACTTCAACAGGCCGATGTAGGCCGCCATCATCACCACGCCGACGATATAGATCGAGGCGTCGCCGAAGACGTCCTTGAGCCAGCCAAAGCCGTAGTAAACGATGCCGGCAAGGATGACCATTCCGGAAACGGTCATCAGGAAGGAAATCATGCGCTGGCTCAAGCTGGCCTCGTGCACGTGCGGAATGCCACGGATGTCGGCCTTCATCGCTTCCAGATGCACGATGTAGAACAGCGCGATGTAGGAGATCAGCGCCGGCAGGATGGCGTGCTTGAGCACCTGCGTGTAGGGAATGCCGACGTACTCGACCATCAGGAAAGCTGCAGCGCCCATCACCGGCGGCATGATCTGACCGTCGACCGAAGCCGCGACCTCGACGGCGGCGGCCTTGTCAGGACGATAGCCGACCCGCTTCATGAGCGGAATGGTGAAGGTTCCGGTGGTCACGACGTTGGCGATCGACGACCCGGAAATCAGCCCGGTGCATGCCGAAGCAACGACAGCCGCCTTGGCCGGACCACCACGCAGGTGACCGAGCAGCGAGATGGCCGACTTGATGAAATAGTTGCCGGCACCGGCGGTTTCCAGAAGGGCGCCGAACAACACGAAGAGGAAGATAAAGCCCGATGAAACACCCAGCGCAACGCCAAAGACGCCTTCGGTGCTCAACCACAGGTGCGACATGCCCTTGCCGAGAGACGCCCCTTTGTGGGCGATAAGGTCCGGCATGTGGGGACCGAGAAAAATGTAGCCGATGAAAATCGCCGCCAGAATCACCATCGGCAGGCCAAGCGCGCGCCGCGCCGCTTCGAGCAGCAGCACGATGCCGGCGACCGAGGCAACCAGGTCGAGCGTCGTCGGCTGACCGGGCCGCGTGGACAACTCGGAGTAGAAGACGAAGAGATACGAGGCGCAGAAAACGCCGACCAGGGCCAGCACCCAGTCCAGAAGCGGCACATAGGCCCGCGGCGAACTCTTGAATGCCGGGTAGGCGAGATAAGCGAGAAACATGGCAAAAGCCAGGTGGACCGAACGCGACTCGGTGTCATTGAGCACCAGGATGCCCAGCGAATACGGCAGCGGCGAAGCGATCCAGAGTTGGAACAGCGACCAGGCCAGGGCCGTAAACATCATCAGTTTGGCGACCGCGCCGCCCGGCTTGCGACCACCGGTGTCTGCTTCGGCAACCAGTTGTTTGAGTTGCTCGTCCGTCAGGACGGCCTCCGTTTCTTTTTCAGCCATGTGCACAATCTCCGCAGACTTCAACGTAAGACGGCCCCGTCGGGGCCGTCGGCAGGTCTACCGGGAACGGCTGACTATGACTACACGACTACGCGCCGCTCCCGCATGCTTCCGACCGCGTTACATCCAGCCCTTCTCCTTGTAGTACTTCACAGCGCCGTCGTGCAGGGGTGCGGACAGGCCGTTCTTGATCATTTCCTTCGGATCTAGATGCGCGAAAGCCGGATGCAGCTTCTTGAAGTCGTCGAGGTTGTCGAAGACCGCTTTCACCATCGCATAGACCACGTCGTTGGAAACTTTCGACGACGAGACAAAGGCCGCAACCACGCCGAAGGTGTTCGTCGGGTTCGGGTTGTGCGCGTACATTCCACCCGGGATACTCACCGCCGCGTAGTAGGGATAGGTCTTGACCAGCTTGTCAACTGCCGGCCCGATGATATTGACCAGTTGCGCGTGACAGGTGGTGGTCGGGTCCTGGATATTCGCCGACGGGTTGCCGACGACGTAGGCAAAGCCGTCGATCTTGTTATCGCACAGCGCGGCACCGTGTTCATCGGCCTTCATCTCGGACACCAGCGAGAAGTCGCTGGTTTTCATGCCCAGCGCCGGCAGCAGGATATCCATGGTCGCGCGCTGTCCGGAGCCCGGATTGCCGATGTTGAAGCGCTTGCCCTTGAAGTCGAGCAGCGAAACGACCTTGGCGTCCTCGCGGGCGAGCACGACCAGCGGCTCGGGATGAATCGAGAAGACCGAACGCAAATCGCCGAAAGCTGCGCCCTTGAACTGGTTTTCTCCCTTCAGCGCGTTGTACGCCACGTCGGACTGAGCAACGCCAAAGTCAAGCTCACCGGCCTTGATGGTATTGACGTTATAGACCGAGCCGCCGGTACTCTCGACCGAGCAGCGAATGCCGTGCGTCGCCCTTTCCTTGTTCATCAGGCGGCAGATCGCGCCGCCCGCCGCGTAGTACACGCCGGTCACGCCACCCGTACCGATGGTGACGAATTTCTGTTGCGCGAACGCTGTTGGGCTGGCGACGCTGGCGGAAATGGCAAGGGCTGCGGCAAGAGTGCTAAGTTTGTTCAAAGTTGTCTCCTTTTAATATGTTCAAGCGATGGAAACGAGGCATCCCGCGACCAGGCAGGGTGGCAGTCTGATGATGGAAAAGTGAGCAAAACTTCGCCGCCGCCCCATCAACTCAGCGCCACTTTCTGAGCAGTCATTCCTCAGTCATGCCCAATCCTGTCGGCACGCTGGCTGACATCAAGCTACCGAAACATAGCGCTTCGGGCAAGCGACGAAAACCAACGCGCAACGACTCTACACACAAAACCCGCTCGCGCCTAGACCCATTCCAGGCAAATATCTGCTACCGACGCAGCGCCGCAGTCATTCCTTGAGCATCCGGTGCACCGCATCCGGATGCTCCACTTCGTTATGGCACATCCCCTGAAAAGCAGCGCAAAGATGGAGAAAGTCTTTTAACTCCATGCGTTGCGCCATTTTCATCAATCGCTTGGCAAGGCGCAGCGCCGTGGCCTCCTCGACGCCGACGTGGCGTCCGGTCCGGGCGTTGCGGACGTCGTCGCGATTGAGGGTCAGAAGCGCCACACGGCCATCCACTTCGAGCAGAGCATCGGTGACTCGCGGGATGCTCATGACAACACCTCCCTTGGCGCGACCGCTTCGCGGCTGACGATTATCCGCGCATCAACGATCGCATAACCATCGCTCAGGGCGATGACCGGGTTGAGGTCCAGTTCGAGCAGTTCCGGATAAGCCTCGACGATGCTCGACACTTTCAGCAGCAAATCGACCAGCGCCGCTTTGTCGACGGCCGCTTCGCCGCGCGCGCCGGCAAGGATCTTGCGCGACTTGATCTGTTCGAGCATTGACGACGCGTCATGCGGCGACAGGGGAATGGCCCGGAAAGCGACGTCCTCGAGGATCTCGACGAAAATGCCGCCCAGCCCGAACATCAAAACCGGCCCGAAAATGGGATCGCGAATGACACCAATGATGACCTCGACCCCCTTGCGCGCCATCGGTGTCAGCAGAACACCCTTGATCACCGCCTGCGGATCATAGGCCCGGCTGGCGACCATTATTTCGTCGAAAGCACTGCGCATGCCGGCTTCGCCGCGCACGTCGAGCTTGACGCCGCCGGCATCCGACTTGTGCAGGATGTCCTTGGAAACCACCTTCATGGCCAGCGGCTGATCGCCGAAGCGCGCCGCAATACTGGCCAGATCGTCAGGCGAACTGGCCAGCAGCTCTTCCGGTACGGCAAGGCCGTGCGCGCGCAGCAAGTTCTTGGCTTCGAATTCGAAGAGGTCGCGGCCCTCGCTCTGAGCATTGGCAAAAGCGAGCTGCCCTTGGCGGCTGGGCACCACCGGCGGGCTTTTCTGGCCGCTGCTCGCCGCCAGATAAGCCAGATAAATGCCGCGTTCGCCCAGGGCCGCCAGGACGCGCACGGCGTGTTCAATCGAACTGTAGACCGGCACACCTGCTTCGTGCAGGCGGCGCAGGGCCGGCGGATTGACCGGCGCATAGAGGCTATAGACGATCAGCGGTTTAGCGCAGGTGCGCGCCAGTTCGATCATTGCTTCGGCGCCACGCATTTCGCCGCCGAGCAGGTCCTCGGCAAAGCGCGTGGAATAGCCGCCGAACATGCCGACCAGGAAAATGCTGTCGACATTGTCATCCTCGGCGACGATTTCCAGGCAATCGGCGAGCAGTGCCGGGTTGGCGTCGCTACTGCCAGCGACGTCCACAGGATTGATCAGCGAGGCCTGCGGGAAAAGGATTTCGCCGAGGCGTCGTTGCGTTGCCGCGCTCAGCTCGGCCAGCTCAAGTCCGGCTTCGGCGAGGCGATCGCAGGCGATGGTCGCCTGACCGCCACCGTCGGCGACGACCACCACGCGCTTGCCACCCGCCTTCTGCAACAGCCCCAGACCTTCGGCGACCGGCAGAATTTCGTCCGAATGCTGCACCACGCTGACGCCGACCTGACGCAGGACGTCGACCGTCATCGCATAGCTGCCGGCCAGGGCGCCGGTGTGCGAACTGGCCGCCTTCTGACCCGCTGCGGTTGATCCGGATTTGTACACCACCACCGGTTTCAGCGCCGTGATTTCGCGCGCCGCGTCAAGGAAGCGACGCCCGTCACGAAAGCCTTCGACGTACAGCGTCGCAACACGGGTGTGCGGATCTTCGCCAAGGTAGCGCAGATAATCATTGAAGCCGATATCGGCCTGGTTGCCCGGCCCGGCGTAGGTGCTGAAGCCGACGTGACCGTTGCGCTCGGCTTCCAGCACCAGCGACAACAGCATGTTGCCGGATTGCGAGATGAGGCCGATACCGCCGGCCTTGACATTGCTCAGCGCCAGCAGATTCAGCTTCTTGTGCAGGTTGAACATTCCCGAGGTATTCGGGCCAATGACCCGTACGCCGCTCTGGCGTGCGGCAGCCAGCATTTCCTGCTCGAGCTGGATACCTTCCGGGCGGCCCGTCTCGCGAAAGCCGCTGGCCAGGATCACCGCCCCCTTGACACCCTTCTTGCCGCATTCGACCAGCAAAGCCGGCAGCGAGGAAGCCGGCGTACAGATCAGCGCCAGATCGGCAGTACCCGGGATGTCGGCCAGAGACGGGTAGGCCTTGACACCAAGAACCCTATCCACCTTCGGATTGATGGGGTAGATTTTGCCCGCGTAGCCGTCCTTGATCAGCCCGACCATGGCCTTGTAGCCACGCTTGGTGGGATCGGTTGAGGCGCCGATGATGGCGATCGAATCGGGGGCGAGAAAACCGTGCAGCGGGCTGCGCGTGCTTGCCGGTTCGGTAGTCGTCATCTCAGCAGCCCTTGAAGACCGGCAGGCGCTTTTCGGCGAAGGCGTCGATTCCCTCCTGCCAGTCCTGCGTGCTGCCGACGAAGGTCATCCCTTCGAGTTCGGCGGTCAGGGCTGCGTCGAGAGTACGTTCGGCGGCCATGTTCAACTGCTCCTTGGCCAGTTGCATCGACAGTGGCGCCTTGCCGGCGATCCGCCCCGCAAATTCCCGCGCGGCGCCGAGAAAACCCTCGTCCGGCAGTACACGATTGGCCAGGCCGATACGTACCGCCTCTTCGCCTTTGATCCGTTCGCCGAGAAAGACCAGTTCGCGCGCCTTCGCCAGCCCGACCAGGCGCGGCAGCAGATAGGTGACGCCACCGCCCAGAAAAGTGCCGATGCTCACCTCGGGCAGGCCGATCTGCGCGCTCTCGGCCATCAGGATGAAGTCCGAAGCGATCGCCATTTCGGCACCGGCGCCGAGTGCGAAACCATTGACCGCGGCCACCACCGGCTTCGACAACGACAGCAGCCGCTTGCACACTCTCTGCTCGCCAAGCAGGTACTGGCGTCGATCGAAGGCCGTTCGGCCCGCCTGATGGGCCTTGAGGTCAGCCCCGACGCAGAAGGCCCGGCCCTCGCCGGTCAACAGCACCACCCGTACGTCGCGGTCGGCTTCGGCGACGCCGAGCGCGGCGTTGACTTCGTCGTAGAGTTGCTGCGTGACCGCGTTAAGCCGCTCGGGTCGGTTCAAACGGATTTCTGCGATCCCGTCGGCCGATCGATAAATGATCGTTTCGCTCTGCATCGCTAGCGCTCCTCTTCTCTCGGTAAGTGAACGAGTCGGCGCGACCCGAAGAGCGGCGAGCCGCGCCGCCGGCCGCTCTCAGGTCGGCAATTCCTGAATCGACGACGGTGATACCTCGAGCACCGCCAGCGCGTGCTCGGTAAACACGCGCAGGCCAAGTTCGGGCCGGTAGCCGTGAATCTCCTTGACGTCCAGCGCGCGCATGAAGGTAATGATTTCCTGACTGATCACCTGTCCCGGGACCAGAATCGGAAAACCTGGCGGGTACGGGATGACAAAAGTGGTCGACACCAGCTGCCGTCCGGTGGCGAGTTCCTTCTCGATGGCCCGACCGGCGATCGGCACGTATTCGCACTTGCTCTCGTCGTAAGCGAGGAAGAACGCCGAGCGGATGTCGCCCTCCGGCGTGCCTTCGCCCGAACTCAGCCGGAACGAATCGTGAAAGCAGCTGAAATCGGGCAGCGGCGGCAGATCCTCGCGCAAGGCCTTGACCTGGCGCGTGAAGATCTTGCGCTCGACGTTACTGGCGTCGTCGAGGCGGTCGTCCAGATCGCGCGCGATCTTGACCAGGACCTCGATCAGATAGGCCACCGACGAGCGCGTGGTGCCGATGTTGGTCATGAACAGCACCGTGTTCCGCGAGGTCTTGTTGATCTGGATACCGTGCTTGTTCATCAGGATTTCGTTCTTGAAGGTGTCTCCGTCCCAGCCCGAACCCGCCACCGACAGCGTGATCCGCGTCGCATCGAGAACGAATTCGTCCTCGCTCCAGGCGGCCATGATGTCGCTCCAGCCATGCTCCGGATCCCAGTAGCTCTTGATCCCCGACTTGCGATACTCGTCCGGAATCATTTCGGCAACGGTGAGGACGTGAAAATACTTGCTGATCAGCGGGTGGGTATTGATCACCTTGCGCAGCGACATCGCCTGCTCGACCTGGCGCTGGATGAACTCGAAGCCCTCGAGCTCGACCTGCCGCCGGCCGATATCCAGCGAAGCAATGATTTGATAGTTCGGCGAAGTAGAGGTGTGCGTCATGTAGGCCTCGTGGAAGGCCTGCTCGACTTCGTCCTTGAAGTCCTGATCGTGCACGTGGATCATCGACCCCTGACGCAGCGCGGTCAGCGTCTTGTGCGTCGATTGACAGGCGTAGGCACGCACCCGCACCTGGTCCGGGTCTGCCATCAGCCGGGTTTTGAGCAGCGTTTCGTCATCGGCACCGGCCATTTTTTCCTGGTACTCGGCGTAGGCCGCACGGTACTCGGGCGAACGGTAACGCTCGCGCAGCAGGCCGGCGCAGTACATCGCCGTGCGCCGGCGGTAGGCGGGACCAAAACGGGCAAAGGCAAACCACGCCTCGTCCCACAGGAAGACCAGATCGGGCTTGATCGCCAGGCATTCCTCCATCACCCGCTCGACGTTGTAGACCACGCCATCGAACGTGCAGTTGGTCAGCAGCAACATGCGCACCCGGTCGAGTTTGCCTGCCGCCCGCAATTCCAACAGCCGGTGCTTGATTTCCTTGATCGGCACGGCGCCGTACATCGAGTAAGCGTTGAGCGGGTAGCTGTCGAGATAAACGACCTGCGCGCCGGCGAGGACCATGCCGTAGTGGTGTGACTTGTGGCAGTCGCGATCGACCAGCACGATGTCGCCGGGGCGGACAATCGCCTGCACGACGATCTTGTTGCAGGTGGACGTGCCGTTGGTGGCGAAGAAAGTCTGTTTCGAGCCGAAGGCACGGGCGGCCATCTCCTGCGCTTTCTTGATCGGACCGTGCGGCTCGAGCAGACTGTCGAGGCCGCCCGAGGTGGCCGAGGTTTCTGCCAGGAAGATGTTCATCCCGTAGAAGTCGCCCATGTCCTTGATCCAGTGCGATGCGGTAATCGACTTGCCGCGACTGATCGGCATGGCGTGAAAGACGCCGGTGGGGATGCGCGCGTACTGCGTCAGGGCGTTGAAGAAGGGCGCCTCGAAGCGCTCCGAAACGCCGCGCAGGATGTTCAGGTGCAGGTCCAGATGGTCTTCCTGATTGTAGAAGACCCGCCGGCAGTTGCCGAGCTTGGTACCGGCTATCTCTTCGACCGACTGATCGGTGAACAGATAGACGTCGAGTTCGGGACGAAGCTTGGCAATCATCCGGCACAGTTCGGGACCGTACTCCTTGGGCTCCACCTCTTCCAGCACCGCCTCTTCGAGGCGCGAAAGATAGCGATGCAGGAGTTCCAGCGTCTGTTCCGACTCGCGCTTCAGGTCGTTGCGAATAACTACCGCCTGCACGTTGTGGTTGAACATCACGCCGATCAGGGCATCGGTGAGGCTGGGTACGAACACCGGTTCATAGAGGAAGGGGTCCTCGGGGCGGCGCAGCGAACGCAGGGTGCGACGCAGATTCTCTTCCTGCATCGACGAAAACTTGTCTACGAACAAGACCTCGAAGTAGAGCACATCCTTGGTCGCATTTTCGGTAGACTCGTCGTCCGGACTGCCCTCGGTCAACTCCTCGACGTCGTGGTGATGCGGATTGCGTCGATAGCTGTTGCTCAGCAGCGCGTGACAGATGTTGCGCACGGTAATGGCCAGCACGTCAAAGCGACCCAGGGTGACCAGTTCGCCGAGCCGGCCGAAAGTGTCGTGCCCCGGGAAAGCCCAGTAGAGTTCGATCGGACGCAAGGCGTCGATCAACTCGACGACTTTTCGCTCGGCTTCGTTGCGCCGACGATCCGAGTTGCTCTGGACGAGTTGCTCGCAGGCGATTTTCAAGGCACTCCAGCGGTCGGTCCGCAGTTGCAGCGCGCTGTAATATTCACCCAGCGACTTCTTGCTCTTGCTTTCTGTCTTCATTGCTTGTCTCCTCACGCCGGTCAATGCCTGGCGTATCGTTAGGCGGTAGTGGGGGAACTGCCAAACTCGATGAGCCGCGCGCCAACCGTGAAATCGGCAAACGACTGTGACCAGCTATGGCCTGGCCAGAGAAAATCGGCACGCCCTTCGTCCGGCCAGTAGGCGGCCGAGTAGAGCGTGCCAAGACCACGGGCAAACGCGTTCGAGTAGATCGGCGCTTGCAGGAAAGCGGCGATCAGCGCCTCGCTGGTGATCGCGCTGTCGTCCAGCATCAGCCGCAGCAAACGCAGGCGCTCGACCGTCGACGTGGCACGCGCATGTTGCTGCCACTCGACCTTCTGCTGGTGGTTGGTCGCCGCCGCAATGCGCTGGATATCGCCGTTCTTGCCCGGCGCCATATAGACCGTCGCAAAGTCGCCGTGCCGATCAAGCACGGTCACGTTGTAGCTCATGTGCACCGGCACCCGCGCCAAAGCGGCAGCCGCCGCAGCCGTTCGGCTGCAGGTTTCCAGCACGTAGCGCAGGACCAGCGGCACGCCGAATCCTTCGCCGACGTCCAGGCGGCCGCCAAACGACAGGGATACCGCCAGGCCGTCGTCGTTGATGCCGTCGAGCAAACCCCATACGCAGTCGCTGACGCCGATCACCTGGCGCCCGTTCCAGGCGGTCTTCAGGATCACGCCTTCGCACAACTGCGCCGGATAGTCGTAATTGCGCAGCAGTAGCGGCTGCGCACCGGGCCAGGCGACCTGCGAACACGCGGTGACATACGGCGGCGGACAGAACAGCGACAGGAAGCGGGCCTCCAGATCGCCGCCACCAGCGAGCTCGGCCAGCCTTTCGTAGGTCGGCAGCAGCTCCGGCATGTGCTTTTTCAGCGCCCGAACGCAAGGCAGGTAGTAGGGGCGCGCCGCATTGCCGCCTTGCAGGTACCAGCGGCGATACGACGGCCAGAACTCCGCAAACAGCGCTTGCCAGATGGCGCCCGGTCGTGCTTCCTCGATGGCCCGGAAAAGCAGCGACTGGGTCTGAATGAGCGCCATCCAGTTCGGCCGCTGCTCAGAGGATCTTGAACGCGCCGGCCGACGGCGCCGGTTCCTGAATGCCGGTATCCAGCGGCCGGCCCTTGTAGAAGCTCTGAATGCCGCTGATCCAGTTCTCCGCGCGCGGGTTGAGCTTGAACTCCTCGGTCATCGAACGGCCGCGGGTGATCAGAATCCCCAGATCGGCTCCTTCATAGCGGTAGTCGCCGGGGCCGGTGATGCGCAGCCAGAATGCCTCGTGCTCGCCTTCGACCGCCAGGCGGTGATAATCGAAGCGGTGATAGCTGACCTTGCCGGCGTCGTCCATGCGGTAGATCCCCGATTGTGGCGCCTGCTCGACGACATCCACCTCCTTGTCGGTGTACTTCATCACCAGTTGGCTCCAGCTGTCGATGTACTTTGGATTCTTCCAGCGTTCGTTCATCGCCGCCACGTCGAGCTTGAAGTCCGCACCGCTGAACTCGAGCAGGTGGAAGAAGAACAGCGGCGCGTCGGCATAGGAGAAAGCGGCGTGGTTGGTCATCGGGCTGGCACCGCAGACGCGCGGATTGAGTTCACCCAGATAAACCTCTTCGCTGTCCTGATCAACCAGAAAATCGAGATCGAAGTAGCCGCGATAACCTTCCTCGAGCAACTGGTTGCCGAAGGTATAGGCGTAGTCGCGCGCGGTGATTCGTGCCTTTTCGGGAAAGGCACCCGGAAAGACCTCGTTGCCGCACCAGCCCCCCTTGTACGGCGTCAACTCCTTGGCGCCGACGATTTCGGTCAACAGCGGTCCGACCACGGTGCCACAGCGAGTGACGCAGGCTTCGAGCGTGCCGCCGCGGCAGTTGATCCGCTTCATTACCTTGACCTCGGGATCCTTGACGATCTCGTCAGCGTACTTTTTCCACTCTTCTTCGTTCGAAATAAAGAAAGTGGTGTGACCCGAGTCGCCAAAAGCCGACTGAATCACCAAGTCGCTACCCAGGCCGTTTTCCTCGGTCAGCTTGATCAGCTGTTGGTAGCTTTCAACCTTGGCCAGCACGTTCGGCACCGACGGCACACCGGCCTTGTTGCCGATGCGTACCGTTTCCATCTTGTTGTCGCAACGCGTGCGCAGGGAGGCCGGCGGAAACCACAGCTCGATGCCCAGGTCCTTGCACAACTCCTCGGTCTTTTCGTCGAACATCAGGAACACGGCGACCGGATCGCCGCCGCGCCCCTTGATGTAATCGATGACTTCCTTGTTCTGCAACAGATAGTTGTTGATGTCCTCGATGCCTTCGAACTCCGGATGCGGCTGCTCCTTGGGAACGAAGACGTTCGGGTGACGACCGTCGTAGCAATCGATGTAGTTGATGTGCTTGAAGTGCGGCACCCTTTCGTCCATGCCCGCCAGATTGAAGTTGGTGGCACTGATGAAATAGATAGGACGCTTGTTGCGGTGAAAAAACAGGCGCAAGTCCGACATGCTGGTGATTGTTGACAACGGGGCTTGAGTCATTTCTTGTCTCCTCTGAGGTGGTGTATTTGTCTGAGGTACTGCTTTGTTGCGGCGCTGCTGTAGCGCAAAAATCCCGAATCCGAGAAGGGTGCCGATGGCCAACCCGACAATCATCAAACCGGCACTCACCAGACCACCCTCTTTCGCCCGCCAACGGTCACCAAGGTCATGACCGCCCCCCTCTTCTCCCAGCCCTTCGGCCGCAGGTGGCGAAGGGAGTTTCGTGAGTCGCGTGCGCGACTTTGACATCAATCAAGCGACTCATGGACCAGAAAAATACGGTGCCGAGTTCTCCGCCGCCGCGGCAGCGACGTCCATATTCGTCTTCAGATCGGCCACCTTGACGTGCAATCCGTCCGGCCCGGCAACTACGCCGGCCGGCAGGACAACAGGCTCTGAACGTGTTCCGCGCGTCGGCTTGATCAGCGGACCCAGGCTATTCAGATACTCCCCCTCATGGCCGAGATGTTTCTGGTACACCGGAAACTCGATCGGTCGGTCACGGAAGCTCTTCAGCGTTTGCCCGAGGCCACGAATGCCCACCTCGCGCTCTCGACGAACACGCGATATATCGATTTCCACCGGCATGATTTCTTCGCCACCGCCGGCTTCATGGATGACGTAGCCGGAAGGGCCAACAATGATCGAACGGCCGGTGCCGCAGTCGCCCACACCATTCACATCGAAAAAATAGCACTGATTGATGGTTGCATTGGCGCGGGCGATCGGTAGCTCGACATCGCGGTCAATGGTGTCGGTCATGGTCGGATGGAGAATGCATTCCGCCCCCATCGAGACCAGTGTGCGGGTCGTTTCGGGAAACCACATGTCGTAGCAGATGGAGACACCGAAACGCCCGATGTTGGGGATGTCAAACACGCAGAAGTCGGTTCCGGGCTTGATACCCATTTCGTAAGGCAGGAAAGGGAACATCTTGCGGTAACGGGCGACCACCGTTCCGTTCGGATCGATCACCGGCGTGGTGTTGTAGATGTCGTCACCAATACGTTCGAACATCGACCCCGGCAGCAACCAAAGGCCGTGCTTGGCGGCCATCTGGCAAAAAATCTGCTCGGCCGGCCCGCCGGTCGGCTGCGCATGATAAGGCGCCGGCCCGAAGGGAGCCAGCTCGCTGAAGACGACCATCTGCACCCATGGAAAACGGGCCATGACGACATCCAGCTTGTGTCCCATCGCGGTGATGTTCTCACGCTCCATCGAGATGTTCATCTGGATACCGGCAATTGAAAAAGGAATCATGAAATGGGCTCTCCTGCCGCTTTAAGGATGTATCGGTACAAAAATTTGTCGAATTGACGTCAAGCTCCGGGCTACCGAACTCAACCGGATCACCGCGAGCGGCAAGTGGCAGATGCGCAGCTCCTGAAAAAGCCGGAATGCCGGAATGCCGAAATGTCGGATAGGCATTCCGGCAGCGTCGCCAACTCAGGCGCCAATCGCCTGCAGTGAGGCCTCGATGACATCCAGGCCCTCGTCCAGAAGCGCCTCGGAGATGGTCAGCGAAATCATTACGCGCAGTACATTACCGTGCGATCCGCACAACAGCAACAGCAGACCACGTTTCGCCGCTTCGTTCTTGAGCGCCGTGGCCAAATCTGCAGCCGGCTGCTGCGGGTCCCCATGGCGACAGAACTCGACCGCCGTCATCGCCCCGAGGCCACGCACGTCGGCGATGCTCGCATACTTCGCCTGCATCGCCGTGAAGCGAGTACGCATGCGCTCACCGAGAGCCATCGAGCGACTGCAGAGCTGTTCTTCCTCGACAATGTCGAGCACCGCCAGCGCGCCGGCGACGGCAATCGGACTGCCGGCGTAGGTGGAACCGAGACCGCCAACTTCTGCCGCATCCATGATCTCGGCTTTGCCGACAATGGCGGCAACCGGCAGGCCACCACCAAGACCCTTGGCCAGGGTAATGATGTCCGCCTCGACGTCGTAGTGTTCTGTGGCAAACAGCTTGCCGCAACGGGCGATGCCGGACTGCACTTCGTCGGCAACCAGCAGGATCCCGTGCTTGTCGCACAAGGTCCGCAAACGACCCAGGAAACCGAGCGGTGCAGGCAGATAGCCTCCCTCGCCTTGTACGGGTTCGATAACGATGGCGCCGACATCGGTGGCTTCGATGCTGTAGGCGAAGAGACGTTCGATGGCGGCGATGGAGTCATCTTCCGAGACGCCGTGCAGGGCATTCGGAAACGGCACGTGGAAGATGCCGCCAGGGAAGGGTCCGAACTTCACCTTGTACGGAGCCACCTTGCCGGTCAGCGCCAGACCGAACATGGTCCGACCATGGAAGCCACCGCCGAAAGCGATGACGCCCTTCCGTCCGGTGGCCGCGCGGGCGATCTTCACCGCGTTCTCAACCGCTTCCGCGCCGGTATTGACCAGAAAGGATTTCTTCGGCGTGCTGCCCGGGGCAGCGGCATTGAGCCGCTCGCACAGCTCGACATAGGACTCGTAGGCGACCACCTGGAAGCAGGTGTGCGTGAACGCCTCCAGTTGCTCGCGTGCCGCAGCGATCAGCCGCGGATGGCAGTGCCCGGTATTGACCACCGCGATACCGGCGCAGAAATCGATCCAGCGACGACCCTCGACGTCCCAGATCTCGGCGTTCCGGGCACGCTCCGCGAACAGCGGGTGCGCCTGGCCGACACCTCTCGGCAAGGCTGCCTGGCGGCGGGCCATCAGCTCGGCGTTGGTTTGGGTGCTCGTCTTTTCCTTAGCTACCGTCATTTCCTTCTCCTCTTCAATTCGCCCGCAGGCGCAGTTAAGGCGACTTCTGTCAAACAACCTACCATCTTGCCAAATTCTCGGTAGTGAACCAGGGCGATTGTCGAAAAGACGGAAGGCGGACGAAAAAACCGCCAAGATGGGTTGTCCCTTGACAGAAATCACCGAAGACGCCAGACCATACTCGGTATCGGTGACTATGGCCACCGCTTCAGCCGCGGCTTGAAGGAAAAATCCGGCGCCACCGGCGCGAACACCTCCTCGCGTGCGCTGCGCATTGCGGAGGTCAAGAATTGACTGTACGCCCCAAAACGGTGCACAATCGAACCAATTGCCTGATAAGTTCTGATACCAATTCTGCCCGCCCTCATCAACGAATCCATTCAGCCGTTCACCGATGGACAAGTCGCTGCACATAGAGCTCATTCGTGATCGATTCGAGAGCGAGCCGCGGGGATCGCGGACGCAAGCCGCCCTGCACCTTGTCCTGCGGCGCTTGATTCTCGACGGCGAATTGCCTGCTGGCAGCCCGCTTCCGCCAACCCGACGCCTGGCCAGCGAACTCGGCGTCAGCCGCAGCACGCTGGTCAGGGTGTACGAGCAAATGCTCGTCGAAGGCTATCTGCAGAGTCGTGGCGGCTCCGGCACGCTGGTATCGGAAGCGCTGCCCGCGGCCTTGCCCGGCTCCGCGCGCCGGACGCACCCGGCCAATTACCCCTCGCCGGCCAGTCTGGCGACGAGCTTGTCGCGGCGCGGTCGCGAGATCGCGCAGCACGCCACCAGCAGCCGCATCCAGGGCGGCGCCTTCCTGCCGGGAGCGCCCGACGTCGGTCTGTTTCCCTTCGCCACCTGGCGGCGCCTGCTGGCGAAAAACATTCGCTTCGAACAGCGCCACCTCGCGCGCTACAGCCACGGCGGCTACGGGCCCTTGAAAGCGGCGCTCGCCGACTACCTGCGTGCATCACGCCGGATGATCTGTTCGCCGCGGCAAATCCTGATCCTCAACGGCTCGCACCAGGCCATCGATCTCTGCGCACGCATGCTTTGTGACCACGGCGATCATGCCTGGATGGAGGACCCCGGCTACTGGGGCGCGAGCAACGTCCTGCGCGCCAATGGCCTGCAGATCGCGCCGATCCCGGTCGACGACGAAGGCCTCTCGCTACCGCCGCCGGGTGCGCCAGCAGCACCGCGCCTGATCTTCGTCTCCCCCTCGAGCCAGTACCCGACCGGGGTCGTGATGTCCCTCAGTCGCCGCATGCAGCTTCTCGAACTGGCCGAAACGAACAATGCCTGGGTAATCGAGGATGACTACGACAACGAAATTCGCTATCACCCCTACACCATCGGCTCGCTATTTGGTCAAGCGCGTTCGCAGCGCGTGATCTATCTCGGCACTTTCAGCAAGACCATGTTCCCCGGTTTGCGCCTCGCCTATCTGGTCGTCCCCGAACAACTCGCCGAAGCCTTCGCCATCGGCAACGCCGAGCTTTACCGGGAAGGGCGCATGATCGAACAGGCCGCACTCGCCGAGTTCATCGATGGAGGCCACCTCGGCGCGCACCTGAAACGGGTACGCAGCATCTATCAGGAACGCCGCAACGTCCTGCGCCGCGCCATCGAATCGCGGCTCGGCGACCTGGTGAGCACCACCGGAGGCCTGGCCGGCTTGCATCTTCCCTACTTCTTCACCCAGCTGCTCGACGATGTCGCCCTGTCCAACGAGATGCTCGAAGCCGGCATCATCGTGCGACCGCTGTCCATGTACTACGCCAACGCTGCGAACTGCCGCTCCGGGATGGTCCTCGGCTTTGCCGCGATCGACGCCCAGACCATCGAGACCGCCGCCGCGCTGTTGTGCCGCGTGGTCGAGCGACGCTGCCGACGCGAAGAGGCTTTCGTCCACACGTAGCCGGCTATGCCAGCGACGCGCCCAGCTCACACGCGCCCAGCCGAACATTGCCCGATGAATCGGGCGACAGCGGCTAACGGTCATGACATGTCGAGACACCCCTGATCATGAAAGTCATGACCGTTTCCCTCTTCCCCTGACCCTTCTCCCGCAAGGGGAGACGGGAGTTTCGTGAGTCGCGTGCGCGACTTTCACATTAAACAGAAATACCGCAAGCGCTCCGAGCAAGGCTGCTGCTCCGACAACCGCCCGACAGGCAGCGGAATCCAGCTCCCGACTTGCCAGCCATCCCGTTCTGGCGTCTAATCCACTGGCTTCGCTGTGCGAGTGATCGACGCTTGCAAACGCCGCGCGCGTGCGCTGCCGGGCTCAGTCGCGGACGTGTACGCGGACGAATTGACAGAGGAACACGACATGTTTGCGCCGGAATGGTGGCACTGGCTGGTACTCGGACTGCTCCTGACGATGGCCGAACTCGCCATGGTCTCGTTTTTCGTGGTCTGGTTCGGGATCGCAGCGGCCCTGGTCGGGGTGATCCTGCTGGCCGCGCCGGCCCTGGCGCTGCCGCCTCCCGCGCTAGCGACCCAGCTCCTCCTCTGGGCGGGCCTCTCGGCCATCCTGGTGGGGATCTGGTTTCGCTACCTCCGGCCACGAACGATGACCACGGTCGGCACTTCGGCAGCAACGGCGGCCGGCGAGGTCGGCATTCTGGTCGCCGCCCTGACCCCCGATAGCCGCGGCCAGGTGCGTTTCCAGAAACCGATCCTCGGCGCCGATGTCTGGGAGGCGTATTCCGACACGGCAATCGCCGCTGGCGAAAGAGTTCGCGTCGTCGCCGTCAACGGCAGCTATATCAAAGTGGAGAAAGCAAGATGAGCAACCTGATGAACGGCATGACCATCGTGTCCCTGGTCATCCTCCTGTTCGTGGTGGTGACCGTCGCCAACGGCGTACGCATCATTCCCCAGGGCGAAGAGTGGATCGTGCAGCGCCTCGGCAAATACCGCACGACGCTGCTCCCCGGGCTGCGCTTCATCATTCCCTACGTCGACAACATCTCGTACAAGGTGACCACCAAGGACATCATTCTCGATGTCCAGGAGCAGGAGGTAATCACCCGCGACAACGCGGTGATCGTGGTCAATGCGATCTCCTTCATCAAAGTCACCGACCCGGTCAAAGCCGTCTACGGAGTCGAGGATTATTCCGAAGCGATTCGCAACATGATCATGACCACGCTGCGTTCGATCGTCGGCGACATGGAGCTGGACGAAGCGCTGTCCTCACGCGACATGATCAAGGCACGCCTGAAAGCCGGCGTCGCCGACGAGGCGCTGGACTGGGGACTGACCGTCAAGTCGGTCGAGATCCAGGACATCAAGCCCTCGCAATCGATGCAGCGGGCGATGGAACTGCAGGCTTCGGCCGAACGCGAGCGCAAGGCAATGGTCACCCGCGCCGAAGGCGAGAAGCAGTCGATGATCCTCAGCGCCGAAGCGCGCCTGGAATCGGCCAAGCGTGACGCCGTGGCGCAAATCACCCTTGCCGAGGCGTCGGCGCAGGCGATCAAGAAAGTCAACGCCGCCTTTGGCGACAACGAACTGCCGATGCTCTACCTGCTCGGCGAGAAATACATCGCCAGTGTCGGCAAGCTCGCCGAATCCGAAAACGCCAAAGTCGTGCTGCTGCCCGCCGATCTCCAGAGTACGCTGCGCGGACTCTTCCAGCGGGTCAACAAGACCGGACAAGCCTGATTTGTTCCCCAAGGAGTGATATGCCATGAGCGCAGGCTGGATCGTTTTTGTCATCTGTGTGGTGTTCGTGATCAGCGGCGCGTTGCCGCTGATCAGCAAACGGGGCGGCGGCAGCACGCCGCCGCTACCGCGCAAGGAAACGCTGCACGACTGGCGCAATGAAAAGAAGTAGGCATCGGCGTGCCAGTGAAGCTCGGGCAAGCGCAGCCAACCGCCGTCAACCAATCTCCGGGCTGTCCATCCGCCGCGCCGAGACCACCCGCCAGCCCTTGCCGCCTAGCTTGAGGCGCCCCGCGAGCTCCTCCGCCTGATCGACCAGGTTCGCCCGCCGCGAACGGATTCCCGGCCAGGCCAGCGGGTCAAGCCCAAAGCCGAGCCCATAGGGATTGCCGCGCAAAGTCCCGTAGATCTCCATGCGCACCGTCGCGCGCAGCGACGGCGTGCGCGCATGGAAGCCATGGTTATCGGCAACGACCAGCGTATTGGCCGCTACGACGACCTTCAGCGCTGGCCCCAGGCCGAGCCGGCCGAGGTCTGCAGGCGGCATGCGAAACGAACCGCGGGCGTGATATACGTTCTCCGAAGACGCCGCTGTTAGCGACTCTTCGTACTCCCAGGCACGCATCGGTCAGACGATGCGATCCGGGCACATAGGAAAAAGGGCCGTCATCTTCGCCGACATCCTGCAGAAAGAGCCAGGCCTTGGCGATGGAATGGAAATTATCGCGGTGCAGCACGGTCTGCGGATCCTGTACGCCGCGCGCCGGATCGACGATGATCGTCTGCAGATACATCAGCGCAACCGCATCGTGAGCACCGACGTAGCGCATCAGTTGATCGATGCGCGGATCGTTGGCTGCCGCCACAGCATTGGGCAAATGCGCGGCATCGACCCGATCGAGTGCGACCCGGCGGGTCACCACAGGCCCCTGCCGCATCTCGCGCGCCGCGGCGACATGCGCCGGCGCCTCGGCCTGTAGGCGCGAAAACAGATCGGCCGGCAGGAAGTCGCGCTTGACCACGAAACCGTCACGCGCGTAGGCATCGCGCTCGCCAGCGCCCAGCACTTTTCCCAGCTGTCGGCGCCGCGCCCAGGCGCTACGGTCGGCCAAGGCCACACGCTGCCGGTGCAGTCCCCGTTCGTTGAGCCAATGCGAGCCGATCAGCGGATTGGCAACGAATGACTTGGTTTTGCCGGCCAGGGCCAGCGCGTGCAGCGGCAGCTTCAGGACATCGAGCGCTCGCATCAGCGGATCCCTGAGCACAAGGCTCGCCGCGCGGCAGGCTGTTCGACGGCGCCGGCGAACAAGCGCAGCCAGCATCGATCGCACCCGGCACCGCTCTGCGGAGCGATCCGCTGACCGGCTAGCTGGCGCATGCCATGCCGACCGCTTCCCGGATGGTCGACAGGACGCCCTCCTCCCCGGAGTGCTGGCTGACGGACAAGGCCGGCACCGCCGGCCAGGCGCTGTCGACCCATTCCAGCCCGGCAAACTGGCGTACTCCCTGGTATCTGGGGATGACGTGAAAATGGACGTGCTTGTCGACCATCATCAACATCAGGTAATTGATGACGTCGTAGTCGAAAACACTCTTGAGCGCTCCTTCCAGCTGAGCGACGAGGACCGCCAACTCGGCCATTTCTGCAGCACTGACCTCCGCAAAAGCGGCCGCGTAGCGATTCAAGGACAAGACCCCGGCTCCCACCGTCGCCTGCGCCGGCCTGAGCGACCACGACCAGGCCGGCGTACTCGCGATCAGCAGTTCGTCAACGCGAAACTTGGCTCGAAAATCGGCAAGTAGCTGCACTTCATCCACGTCCATCTTTTTTCTCCCACGAAAGTCGAAACGAAAAGTGCCCGTAAGTCCACCGCCAGCTGGCTTCGCTACCCTTGCCCTCGGCCCCTACCAGCGCCGTGCTGTGCGGACGGTAGCACAAAAAACCAGGCAACGAGCGGGCCCGCCCCTCCTCGCGTCTGCACAACTATGGCACAGTCGACCACGCGGCTGGCACTCGCCGGCACGCCACAAATACAGGGGGTAAAACGATGACCAGATATGGTTTTGTCGCCTCGGGCGGCGGCTATCGGAGCTTCTACACCGAAGGCGTGCTGGTATGGCTGAAGAGGAACGAAGTGCCGGTGGTACACATCACCTCGACCAGCTCGGGCAACAACATCGTCGTCGACTACCTGCTCTGGAACGTGCAAAGCGAGGAACTGCCACCGGTGCTGACGCGCACGACGCGAATGAGCGCGACCGACATTTTCCATATTTGTTCCAACTTCCTCGGCCTGCGTCCGCAGCTGTTGCCCACCGGCACGCACCTGTTCACGGTCAACAAGGACAAGTGCCGAAAATCGCTGCTCCTCGACGAGCCTGAGCGCCGGGCGCTCCTCGCCGAACATCTCGAAAGCGTGCGCTGGGACATCCGCGCGACCAACCTCAGCAAGCGGCAGGGGCATTTCTTCAAGGTCAACGAGATCCTGAAAACCGTCGACGACGCCAGTCTGGATGTCTTCATGGATGCCTTCCTCGCCGGCATCACCACCATCCCCTACTTCAAGGCGATCAGCATCGACGGCGATTACTTCATCGAAGGCGGTTACCTGGACAACACGCCGCTGCGCACGCTGTTCGAGGACGATCAGGTCGACGAAATCATCGCCGTCGACTTCACCGACTACGACTACCACCGCGAACTCGACAAGCTTTACAACTCGAGCACTTTCAGCCTGCCGTTCACCAGCATCGACACCCACCTGCTGGTCAGCGACATGCAACTCTCGCTACCCAACACGCGGGTATTCACGCAGGCCAGGCTGGTCAATGACATGCTCAAGGCAATGGGCAAGAAGAGCGTGGACATCGACGGCAAGCGCTATTACGCCAAACCCCTGCACGTGCTGCGCCCGAAAGACCTCGAAAGCATGACCATTTCGCTGAAGGACAGCAGCGCCCAGAAGCGCTACTTCGAGCTCGGCCAGGAGGAAGCGGCGACGCTGTTTTCGGGCTGACAGGCTGAGCACACTCAGCGCCGCCAGCGAATCGCCAGGCTGAGTCCCGACGCGCCAATGACGATCATCCCGACGACGGTCAACAGGTCCGGAAAGTGGTCGAAAACCAGCCAGCCGAGCAGCGTCGCCCAGACCAGCTGGGTATAGATCAAGGGCGCGAGCAGCGAGGCCGAAGTCTCGTGGAAAGCACGGATCAGCAGAAAGTGCCCGATGCCTCCATAGAGGCCGAGCGAGATGATCAGCAGGCTCTGCGTCGGCGTCGGCCAGATTCCATCCCAGTAGACCGGGAGAACGGGCAGCATCGCCAAGGTGCCGAGCAAGGCGGTATAGAACAGCAGGCGCATCGGATGCTCGCTGGCGGCGAGCTTGCGGGTCAAAATCTGGTAGGCTGCATAGCTCAGCGCCGCACCCAGCGCGTAAGCCACACCGGGGCCGAACAGGCTGCCGCCGGGCCGGGCAATCAGCAGCACGCCAACGAAACCGGCGATGGTCGCCAGCCAGGTCCGCAAGCGCACCGTCTCGCCGAGCAGCGGCGCGGCGAGCAAAGCCACCAGCAGCGGCGCGACGAAGATCAGGGCCGTCGTTTCGGCCAGAGGCAGCGTCTTCAGCGCCAGTTGACCGAGCAGCGTGACGGCGACCAGCGTCAAGCCACGCAAGCTCATCAACCACGGCCGCTCGGTGACGATCAGGCGGCGCCCCATGCTCGGCGCAACGGCGAGCAACATGATCACCAGGTGCACCAGATAGCGCGCCCAGACCAGCAGCGGCACGGCGAAAAGGGCACTGAGATGTTTGGCGGTCGCGTCGAGCGCGGCGAAAAGGAGTAATGCGGTCAGGAACAGCAGGGCGGCGTGCAGGCGGAGCGGCGCGCCATCCGAGTTGGCCAGGCTGGCCTGGTCAAGCTGAACATCCTGGCTAACGGCCATGCGCGATCCAGTGGTTTAGACACAGGCGGGCGCTGTCGATGATCTCGCTGGCCGTCAGCCCAACCGGTCCGCAGCCACTGGCAACCTTTTCCTCGGCGGCGGCGCCGTGCAGATGTACGCCAGCCAGCGAAGCCTCCAGCGCCGGCCAGCCCTGCGCGAGCAGCGCGACGATCATGCCGCTGAGAACGTCACCGGTGCCCGCCGTGGCCAGGGCCGGATGACCGGTGGTGTTGACGAACCAGCGCCCGCCAGGCGCGGCAACAATGGTCCCGCAACCTTTCAAGACCACCACGGCGTGGTAACGGCTGGCGAGTTCGAGCGCCGCGCCGGCGCGGTCGGCCTGTACCTGCGCCGTGTCGCTGGTGAGCAGGCGCGCGGCCTCGGTCGGATGCGGCGTGAGCAAGGTCGCGACGCCGCGCTGCGCCCGCTCGCTCAACGCTTCCTGCAGGCGCTCGTCGTTGGCCAACAGGTTCAGGGCGTCGGCGTCGAGCAGCAGCGGCACACCCAGGGCGCAGGCGCGCAGCAGCAGCTCGCGCGCTGCATCGCTGCCGCCCATTCCCGGGCCGCAGGCGAGCGCGCTCAGCGCCGTGGTCAGCAGAGCCTCGGGGCGGCGCAACATCAGCTCCGGCTGCAGCGGATCGAAAGTCGGCGCCTGCGCATCGAGCAGGCCGAGATAAACGCGGCCGCTGCCCAGCTTCAGCGCCGCCCGTCCGGCGAGAAAAACGGCGCCGACCATGCTGCTCGCACCGCCGAGCACACCAGCGCTGCCGAAGCTGCCCTTGTGGGTGTTCTTGGCGCGTGGGCGCAGCCAGGCGGCAAACAGATCGCTGCCGATGGTGCGCGCGCAGGGCGGCGCCAGGCGCTCGGCGTGCAGATCGAGCGCGGCATGGGTAATGCTGCCGCAGTATTCCGGGCCGTCGCCGCTGAGCAGACCCGGTTTCCCGGCGATGAAGGTGATCGTGTGGCTGGCGCGAATCGTCTCGCCACAGCGCTTGCCGGTATCGGCGTCGAGGCCGCTCGGACAATCGAGCGCCAGCAAGGGACAATGGTGGCGCAGCGCCAGGGTATTGGCGGCCTGCACCAACTCGGCGTAGCGACCAGCGATCGCTCGCTGCAGGCCGATGCCGAACAGGCCATCGATGATCAGCGACCAGCGCGAGCCGGAGGGAATGGCCTGCAGCGTACTGCCGCCATCGGCGTCGAAATGGCGATACGCCGCGGCCGCATCTTGCGGTAAGCGACTGCTCTCACCGACAAAAACAACGCTCACCGCGAAGCCGCGCAGGCGCAGATGTCGAGCCGCGACGAAAGCATCGCCGCCATTGTTGCCTGGTCCGGCGAGCACCAGCACCGCGCCACCTTCGAGACGCGAGAGCGAAACAGCCAGGTCGGCGGCAGCCTCGCCGGCACGCTCCATCAGCGGTTGCGCGGCGGCAGCCGCCTCGATGCGCCGCAAGTCGGCGGCGCGATAAAGCGGTTCGGATCGGATCGGAGTCGTCATTGCCGGATACTAGCCCAGAAGAGGATTAACGGTCATGACGGTCGAGACACCCCAAATCATGAAAGTCATGACCGTTGCCCCTCTTCCCCAACCCTTCTCCCGCGAGGGGAGAAGGGAGCTTCGTGAGTCGCGTACGCGACTTTCACAGGAAAGATTTGCCGCGCCGTAAGCACCGTCCGGCAGTGGATGCTGACCGTGTCGTCGATGTCGCGCGCGTAGCCGCCGGCCATGCTGATCGCCACCGGAACGGTCCGCTGGCGGCAGGCAGCGAGCACCATCTCGTCGCGCGCCGCGAGACCATCGAAGCTCAGCGCCAGGCGCCCGAGACGATCATCGTGGTAGGGATCGGCGCCCGCCAGGTAGATAACCAGCTCTGGGCGGGCAAGCGTGAAGACGCGTTCGAGCGCCACTGCCAGTTGCTGCAGATACGGCGCATCGCCGGTCGCGTCGGGCAACTCGATGTCGAAGTCGCTGCGCGCTTTGCGGACAGGAAAATTGCGTGCCCCGTGCATCGAAAAAGTGAAGATCGCCTCGTCATCGGCGCAGATGCTCGCCGTGCCGTTACCCTGATGGACATCGAGGTCGATCACCGCGGTACGCTGCAGCAGCCCCTCGGCGCGCAGCACACGAGCAGCCACCACCGTGTCGTTGAAGACGCAGAAACCCTCGCCGTGGGCGGCATGCGCATGGTGCGTCCCACCCGCCAGATTGACCGAGCAACCCGTGCGCAGCGCTTCGCGGCAGGCGGCAATCGTCGCCCCCGCCGAGCGCCGCGAACGTTCGACCATCTCCGGACTCCAGGGGAAACCGATGCGCCGGATCTCGGCGGCACTGAGTTCGCCAGCGCTTACGCGCGCGACGTAAGCCGCATCATGCGCGCGACAAAGCTGTTCGCTGGTCGCGGCCGCCGGGGTCTCGAAATCGCCGTCGCAGAATGCCCCGGATGCGTACAGCCGCGCGCGCAGACGCGCGTATTTCTCCATCGGAAAACGATGGCCGGCGGGCAGCGGCAGGACGAAAACGTCGGTATAGAAGAGTTTCACGAGGACGACCAACGAGTGGAGCAGACCGATTCTAGCCGACCTGCGTTGGTGCGAGCACGTGTACCTTGTGTAGCCGAGAACTTCTCCGCCCCCTTCCGGACGTTCTGTTGGCCAGCAGAGTGCTCGACGGGTCAAACTCTTCCTACGCAGTCACTCGGGAACTTGGGGGGTACTTTTTCGCCTGGATCGCTACATGCCACTACTGTGCGTATCATTCTGCTCACGAGTCCGACTGTATTTCAAGAAAGTGGCTTCCGGTTCTTTTCACGAGAAGAATCGACAATTCGTGTCCATGTTCAAGGCCAAAATGGCGAGGCCAAGTTCTGGCTCGAACCCACGATTAAACTGGCCCAGCACATCGGCCTCGCACCGCGCGAAACTAACGAGGCCCTTCGATTAGTTCAGGAGCACCAGGATGACATCCGCAGCGCCTGGCATAAGCACTTTCCCGGTTGAGGTGACCGCCTCCCCGAGCATGGCTTCTGGCTCTTGCTGGACGATCAGGAGCTGTTCCTCCCGTTCTCGGGGTTCCCCTGGTTTCGAGAGGTTCCGGTCGGCAAGCTCCTGCACGTCGAACTCCCCTCTGCAAACCATCTGTACTGGCCCGAACTTGACATTGATTTGGCCGTTGAATCCATTCGTCATCCGGAAAAGTTTCCTCATGTCAGCCGAGTCGGTGCATGATTTTCAAAAGAACTGTGGGCTGTCCCCAAATTCCAACTTATTCATTAGGCCGCGGCCAGCCGAAGCTTGCTCACGCGCTTGAGGTCCACGTGCTGCCTCGCCACCCACAGATCGTGGCAGTCCTGCATGGCGAGCCAACTCTCGGGAGTGCGACCAAGAGCCTTAGACAGTCGAAGCGCCATCTCCGGGGTCACCCGGCTGGTGCCCTTGAGGATACGGCTCAAAGTAGACGCAGCCACGTCCAGCTTCTCCGCGAGCTCGCGACCACTGACGCCATTCGGTTCGAGGTAAACGTCGGTAATGAACTCACCGGGATGCGGGGGGTTGTACATAGCCATTAGTGATAGTCCTCGTAGTCTAGGACGTAGGCGTTCCCATCCTGGAACTCAAACGTCAGCCGCCAATTACCGTTTACTGAGATCGACCACCGCCCGCGCATTGCGCCCTTCAGCGGGTGAAGCCGGAAGCCCGGAATATCCATGTCCTCGACAGCCTGTGCAGTGTCCAATGAAGAAGAAAGGAAAGAAAAAAAGGGGCCAGGCTCACATATCAAATGACTTCTGGTCCTGTGGTCCCGTTTCTTCAAGCATTGCCTTCCGCGGCCGACCCCGCGGGCGACTTTCGCGCCGCTGTCCAGTGGCCCGTTCGATGCTGTCGATAAACCGAGCATCCCCGAGCGGCTGTCCCTGATCCAAGGCCATGCGGATGTCGCTGATTGCCTCGGTATCCAGTTCCGGGCGGAACAAGGACCGATAGTTCACCAGCCGGTCAGCCTCGTTTGCGCCCAGACTGGAATACACCGCATGCGGAGTCAGCAATGAGTCACTCTGCCCCAATCCGTTCGTCCGATAACTACTCCAGCGATAGTGCGCCGGGTCATCGACCATCGCTGCGCGCACGGGATTGAGTTCGATATAGCGCTGACAAAGGAGTAGATAGAAATCGGCCTGCACCAGAGAAGACTTGTAGCGGCTGTCCCACAAGGTGCCGGTGCGACGGTACGACTTGTTGATGTACTGCACGTAGCGCCGGCCCAGCGAAATCATCAGCCGGGGGACAGCCTCGGATTCCGGCGGAGACAGCAAGAGGTGCACGTGGTTGGTCATCTGGACGTAGGCGTGCAGCGCGCA
>QPGA01000002.1:143975-199221 GCA_003332265.1 Candidatus Accumulibacter meliphilus | reverse complement strand
TCGCCGAGGCCTTCATCCGCTTCACGCAGAAATTGCGCGTCGACCCGGCGACCGGCCAGCAGCGCTGCGCCGTGGTACAGGCCGAGGACGAACTGGCTTCGATCGGCATGGTCGTCGGCGCCGGCTGGAACGGCTCGCGAGCCTTCACCGCCACCTCGGGACCCGGCATCTCGCTGATGTCCGAGTTCATCGGCCTTGCCTTCTTCGCGGAAATCCCGGCGGTGCTGATCAACGTCCAGCGGGGCGGCCCCTCCACCGGCATGCCGACACGCACGCAGCAATCCGACATCCTCGCCTGCGCTTACGCTTCGCACGGCGACACCCGCCACGTGCTGCTGTTTCCGGAAGACCCCTACGAGTGCTTCGAATTGTCAGCGCAGGCGCTCGACCTCGCCGAGCGCCTGCAGACGCCGATTTTCGTCATGAGCGACCTCGACATCGGCATGAACCAGCGCCTGTGCCGTCCCTTCGCCTGGGACGACAGCGTCGAATACGACCGCGGCAAAGTGATGACCCACGACGCCCTCGACGCCGGCACCGACTTCGGTCGCTACCTCGACGTTGACGGCGATGGCATTACCTACCGCACCTATCCGGGAACGCACCCCACCAAGGGCGGCTATTTTACCCGCGGCACGACCAAGAACGCTTACGCCGGCTACTCCGAAGCCGGCACGGACTACGTCGAGAATATGCAGCGACTGCGGCGCAAGTTCGAAACCGCCAAGTCGCTGGTGCCGCTGCCGGTGCTCACCGCGGCCAAATACCCGGCACGCTTCGCCGTCCTCTTTTACGGATCGACCAGTCCGGCTATGCACGAAGCACTCGACACCCTGGCCGAAGACGGCATCTATCTCAATGCCCTGCGCGTGCGCGCTTTCCCCTTCCAGAACGAGATTGCCGACTTCATCGCTGCGCACAGCAAGGTCTTCGTTTTCGAACAGAATATGGACGGGCAGTTGAGCACCCTGCTGATCAACGAGGCCGGCGTAGAGCCACATAGCCTGGTAACAGTCGTCCACTACGACGGCACGCCAATCACCGCGCGTTTCATTACGCAGGAGATTGCCAACCGCGTCGCGCGCCTCAACGTGCATCCTCTAAAAGACAGAGTGGCCTGACATGACCTACCTCGCCAAACCCAAACTACACCATCCGACGCTCGCCAAGAACCGCGTCGGCTACACCCGTCGCGACTACGAAGGCAAGATATCGACGCTCTGTGCCGGTTGCGGTCACGACTCGATCTCGGCAGCGATCATCCAGGCCTGCTGGGAACTCGACATCGAGCCGCACCGCGTCGCCAAGCTCTCGGGCATTGGCTGCTCATCGAAAACGCCGGACTACTTTCTCGGCAACTCGCACGGCTTCAACACCGTGCACGGGCGCATGCCGTCGGTACTGACCGGTGCCAACCTGGCCAACCGCGAGCTGATCTACCTCGGTGTGTCGGGTGACGGCGACTCGGCGTCGATCGGCCTCGGCCAGTTTGCGCATGTCCTGCGCCGCGGCGTCAACATGACCTACATCGTCGAAAACAACGGTGTCTATGGGCTCACCAAAGGGCAGTTCTCGGCCACCGCCGACAAAGGCTCGAAGTCGAAACGCGGACTGGCCAACAACGACACCCCGATCGACCTCGCCAGCCTGGCGCTGGTGATGGGCGCGACCTATATCGGGCGCAGCTTCTCGGGTGACAAGGCGCAGCTGGTGCCACTGATCCGCGGAGCGATGGCGCACCCCGGCGCGGCGGTCATCGATGTCGTCTCGCCGTGCATCGCCTTCAACAACCATTCCGGCAGCACCAAGAGCTACGACTACGTGCGCGAACATAATGAAGCAGTCAACCGGCTGGACTTCTTCCCGCAACGCGAGGAAATCACCACCGAGTACGGCGAAGGTGAAGTCATCGATATCCGCCAGCACGACGGCTCGATTCTTCGCCTGCGCAAGCTGCACGCCGAGTACGACCCGGGCGACCGGGTGCGCGCGATGGCCTATGTCCAGGAACACGCTGCACGCGGCGAAGTGGTCACCGGCCTGCTCTACGTGGACAACGATGCCTGCGACCTGCACCAGCAGATCAACACCGTGGAACAGGCCCTGAACACGCTGCGCGCGGCTGAACTCTGCCCCGGCTCCGCCGCGCTCGAGAAGATCAACGCCTCGCTGCGCTGAGTGCCAGCACGGCGTGTGTACGGCGCGGCTCCTGCCAGCATCGCTTCTGCCGCCTGCGCGACCGATCAAGCGCACACTGCGGTCACCCGGCCCAGCCGCTATAATCGCGGCTTGTTTATTTCGCTGGCGCACTCGTGTCCGATCGTCTCGCCGTATTAGCCCAGTACCTGCTGCCCAAGCAGGTACTTACCACCCTGGCTGGCAGCTTTGCCGGCGCGCAAGCGGGCGGGCTCACCACCCAGGTCATCCGCTGGTTCGTGAAACGTTACCGCGTCGACCTGAACGAGGCCGCCGATCCAGACCCCGCCAGCTACAAGACCTTCAACGACTTTTTTACGCGCGCGCTGCGCGCCGACGCCCGGCCGCTGGCCGATGCGGACTTCCTGTGCCCGGTCGACGGCGCCATCAGCCAGTTCGGGCGTATCGAAGGTGAGCAGATCTTTCAAGCCAAGGGCCACCAATACTCGACGACAGCGCTGCTCGGTGGCGACGCCCAACTGGCGGCCGGCTTCGCCGATGGCGCCTTTGCGACGCTCTACCTCAGCCCCCGCGACTATCACCGTATCCACATGCCCGTCGACGGGCGGCTGATGCGCATGATCCATGTTCCCGGCGAGCTGTTTTCGGTCAATCCGGCCACCGCGCGCGGCGTTCCCGGGCTGTTCGCGCGCAACGAACGCGTGGTCTGCGTTTTCGAAGCCGAGTTCGGCAGCTTCATTCTGGTCCTCGTCGGGGCAACCATCGTCGGCAGCATGGCCACTGTCTGGCACGGCCGAGTCAACCCGCCGCGCAGCGGAAAAATTCGCGACTGGTCTTACGATGGACAGCAAATCGTGCTTGCGAAAGGCGAAGAAATGGGGCGCTTCCTGCTCGGTTCGACGGTCGTCATGCTGTTCCCGAAAGATGTGCTGAGCTTCAATCCCGCCTGGGCACCGAGCGGCACAGTCCGCCTGGGCGAACGCATGGCCGACAGCGCCGTGCCGAGCACCAGCCACTGATGAAGCGGCTCTCGGCGTTCTCGGCAGTCGCGGCATGTGCTGCTCTGGCTCTCGCGGTCGTCGCTCCTGTTGGCGCGGCAGACGCCCTGCCCATCGGCGACTGCGCCGATCCGCAAGCGGCGACCGATCTCTCACAATGCGATTTCTCGCGCCAGAAGCTGGCCGGCAAGAAGCTGCGCGGTGCGCGTCTGGCGGGCGCACGGATGGAAAGCACGGACTTTCGTCAGGCCGATCTTCGCGACGCCGACTTGCGCGGCAGCAACGCCAAGTGGGCCAATTTCACCGCCGCCAATCTGAGCGCTGCCGACCTTCGTGACGCCGACCTTTTTCATGCCATTTTTGACGACGCCAACCTCAGCAACAGCAAGCTGCAGCGCGCCAATCTGTTTGGCGCCAACTTGATCAACGCGCAAGCGCCGGGCGCCGATTTCTCCGGCGCTTATCTGAAGGACATTCTGATGGAAGGAATTGACCTCAGCGGCGGTTCGATCCGCAACTGCAATGCCTTGCGCGGCGTTTTTTTGGACGCGCGACTGGTCGGCACCGACCTCTCCGGCGCCGACCTGACCGGCGCCGCCATGGATAGCGCCGATCTCTCGAACAGCACGCTCAAAGGCACCCGCCTTACCGGCGCGACTTTGCGGCATGCGCGGTTCAAAGGCGCCAACCTCGATTCGGCCGACTTCAGTAATGCCGATCTCTGGGATGCCAATTTTGAGCGGGCGACGAACCTTGATGATTCAGTGCGCGCAGCCCTGGCCGAGCCTTTCGTGGTCAGGAAACGCTGAGCGGCGTGGCCAGGCCCCTTTCTCCGTTACCAGGCGCCCACCACCGGGAGGAGCGAAAGAAGGATCCGTTCCTGGCCATCACTCGCTGCTTTTGCGTTTTTTCGCTTCTGCGCGCGCAAATTCGACCATCGCGCCGCTGCCCTGTGTATCCTGGACGCCGTTTGACTTGCCTGGCTTTTTTCACCACGCAAGCACGACCATCAGCTACTGCATATCTGAAAGTCGCGCACGCGACTCACGAAACTCCCTTCTCGCCTCGCGGGAGAAGGGTCGGGGAAGAGGGGAACGGTCATGACCGTTAGCGGGAGGACGGAATGATTTTCGGAAGCGGGGCGAAGATCCGCAGCCTTGAGGCGCGCCTCGGCGAGCTGGAGACGCAGAATGAAGCGCTGCGCGAACAACTGGCGTCGGCACGCGCCACGCGCGACGACTGCCTGCAAGCCTCGGAAGCTAGTGAAAAGCGCAGCCAGGAACTACAGCGGCTGTTCCTTTCCTTTGCGTCGTATCGGCAATCGCTGGCGGAGTCGCAACAGACTCTCGCTACGCTGGCCCAGCGCCTGCACGACGAGAAGAAAGAAACATTCGCTGCCGCCGGCATTGCTGCGAGCAGCCGCGAATCGGTAAACGCCATCAGCACGGAATTGAACCAGCTCGCCAGCGACTCGCGCAAGGCTCTGGAAAAGGTGCTCAGCCTGCAAGGCAGTACCGAGAAAATCGGCGGCATCGTCCAGCTGATCAAGGAAATTGCCGACCAGACCAACCTCCTGGCGCTCAACGCCGCCATCGAAGCGGCTCGTGCCGGTGAAGCCGGTCGCGGTTTCGCGGTCGTCGCCGACGAAGTGCGCAAGCTCGCTGATCGGACAAGCCAAGCCACCGGGGACATCTCGCGGCTGGTCAGCAATATCCAGGGTGAGACCGTTTCGGCGCAAAGCAGTATCAGCAATCTTGCCGAGCAGTCTGATTCCTTCAGTGAGCAGGGGCGGCAGGCATCGACCGCAATCGGTGGCATTACCGGTCTCGCCAGGCAAATGGAACGAACTATTGCCACGGCCGCCCTGCGCAGTTTTGTCGAACTGGCCAAGATGGACCATCTGCTCTTCAAATTCGACGTCTATCAGGTGTTCATGGGTGCCACGACCAGGAACGCCAGCGACTTCGCTTCGCATACCGACTGCCGTCTGGGCCAGTGGTACTATGCCGGCGACGGAAAGCATTACTGCACGCAGCTCGATGCTTACCGGGCAATCGAAACGCCGCATGTCGATGTTCACCGACATGGTCGCCTGGCCGTCGAAGCGCGTTGTGCGGGCGATTTCGCTGGCGGCGTGGACGCTATCGAGCAAATGGAAACTGCCAGCATGGCTGTGCTGCTGGGCCTCGAACGAATGGCCCAGGATGGCGAAGCCCGACCCGATACTCTTTTCGTGGAACCCTGACCCGGCAGTGGCCGTCTCTTCATGTCTGCACGAAATACCCTGACCGCAGCCCGCCACATCGTGGTCGAGGGCCCAATCGGCGCCGGCAAGACGAGTCTTGCGCGCCGTCTCGGTGCGCATATCGACGCGCAAATGCTGCTCGAACAACCCGAGCTGAACCCCTTCCTGAGTCGCTTTTATCAGGACCAGCAGCACTTTGCCCTGCAGACGCAGTTGTTCTTCCTGTTTCAGCGCCTCGACAAGCTACGCGAGCTGTCGCAAGCCGATTTCTCCGCCCGCCCGGTGGTTGCCGACTACCTGCTCGAAAAGGATCCGCTGTTCGCGCTGCTGACGCTCAGTGACGACGAATACGGGCTGTACCGCAGAATCTACGAACAGCTGTCACCCGCAACGAAGCCACCGGATCTGGTGATCTATCTGCAGGCCAAGCCGGAAACGCTGATTGCCCGCGTCCGGAAACGCGGCATCGACATGGAAAGGCGGATCGCTGACGCCTATCTGACGGTCCTTGCGGAAAGCTACATGCGCTTCTTCCACAACTACGACGCAGCGCCGGTCATGGTGGTGAACTCCGAAAACATCAACTTCGTCGACTCCGACGACGATTTTCAACTGCTCGTCAAGCGCATCGAATCGATGCGTGGACACCGCGAGTATTTCAACCGGGGAGAGTAAACCCATGTCCACCCATGTCGCGACGCGCAGGCGCACGCACGTCGACCTCGCCAGAATGCGTGCCAACGGCGAGAAAATCGCCATACTCACGTGCTACGACGCGAGCTTCGCGCAGCTCTGCGACACCGCCGACGTCGATGCACTACTAATCGGCGACTCGCTCGGCATGGTCCTGCAAGGCCGCGAGTCGACGCTGGCGGTAACACTGACCGACATCGCCTACCACACCGCCAGCGTCGTGCGCGGCAGCCAGCGCGCTTTGATAATCGCCGACATGCCGTTCGGCAGCTTCCAGGAAAGCCCGCAACAAGCCCTGCGCAACGCCGTCACCCTGATTGCCGCCGGCGCGCAGATGGTCAAGCTCGAAGGCGGTGCCGAGATGGCGGAAACGACGCGCTTCCTTAGCAGCCGAGGCATTCCCGTCTGCGCGCATGTCGGGCTCACTCCGCAGTCGGTACACCAGATTGGTGGCTACCGCGTGCAGGGAAAAGACGATTCCGGAGCCACCCGGCTGCAGGCCGACGCCCTCGCCCAGCAAGAGGCTGGCGCCACGCTGATCGTCCTCGAAGCCATCCCCGAGGCGCTGGCCGCCAAACTCACGTCCAGCCTCGCCATCCCGACCATCGGCATCGGTGCCAGCCGGGAATGCTCGGGGCAGGTGCTGGTCCTGCATGACATGCTCGACATCTCGGCCGGCAGGAAGGCGCGCTTCGTGAAGAATTTCATGGCCGCTCAGACGTCCATCGCCGCGGCCGTCGCCGCCTACGTGGCTGCCGTCAAGGACGGCAGTTTTCCGGGGCCCGAACACTGCTACTAACGGTCATGACATGTCGAGACACCCCTGATCATGAAAGTCATGACCGCCCCCTCTTCCCCCGGCCCTTCTCCCGCGAGGGGAGAAGGGAGTTTCGTGAGTCGCTTGCGCGACTTTCACATTAACGGTCATGACATGTCGAGACACCCCGGATCATGAAAGTCATGACCGTTTCCCTCTTCCCCTGACCCTTCTCCCGCAAGGGGAGACGGGAGTTTCGTGAGTCGCTTGCGCGACTTTCACATTAACGGCTGTAGTGGCAGCGCCGCGGCCAACAAGGAATGGCTGCACGCGGCAGCGACAGAAGAAGCATCGGCAGGCGAAGCGTTTTTTCGAAGTTTCACAAGAGGTCCAGCAAGCGTATGCAGATTCACTCCCCTATCCCCGACCTGCGTCTGGCGCTGAGGAAGCGTGGGCGGGTCGTTTTTGTGCCGACCATGGGCAACCTGCACGCCGGCCACATCGCGCTGATGACCGCGGCGCGCACGCACGGAGATACCGTCGTCGCCAGCATTTTCGTCAACCGTCTGCAGTTCGGGCCCAGTGACGACTTCGACCTCTATCCGCGGACCCTGCAGGAAGACTGCGACAAGCTCGCCGCGGCCGGCGTCGACCTGCTGTTTGCGCCGACCGAGAGCGACCTCTACCCGGAGCCGCAGCAATACCACGTCGAGCCGCCAGAGAGTCAAAATCAGCTCGACGGCGAGTTCCGCCCCGGCCATTTCCGTGGTGTCGCCACCGTCGTTCTCAAGCTCTTCAACATCGTACAACCGCAGGCGGCACTGTTCGGCAAGAAGGACTACCAGCAATTGATGGTGCTGCGCAACATGACGCGGCAGCTGGCCTTGCCGATCGAGATCATCGGCGGCGAGACGGTTCGTGCCGACGACGGCCTGGCGCTTTCCTCGCGCAACGGCTACCTGTCGGCCGCCGAACGGGCCGAAGCGCCGCGCCTGCAACGCCTCCTGCAGCACATCGGCACAGCGATAGGTGCTGGCGAAACCGATTTCGCCCGGCTCGAACGCGACGCCACTGCCGAACTTGACCAGCATGGCTGGAAAACGGACTACGTCGCCGTGCGTCGGCAGGCCGACCTGCAGCTTCCCGAGGCTGGCGGGAAGCACGCGCTGGTGGTGCTCGCAGCGAGCCGGCTGGGCGCTGCGCGACTGATCGACAATCTCGAAATCGATCTCCCAGACGGCCGTTGACAGGCAGCGATTAGCAGCTACAATGCCCTTCCCCCTTTAACTCAACACCCGGTGATTCCATGCAGAGGACAATGCTGAAGTCGAAGCTGCACCGCGTCAGCACCACACACGCCGAGCTCCACTATGAAGGTTCTTGCGCCATTGACGAAGATCTTCTGGATGCGGCGAACATTCGCGAGTACGAACAGATCGACATCTGGAACGTCAATAACGGCGAGCGTTTCACAACCTACTCGCTGCGCGCCGAGCGCGGCTCTGGCGTCATCTCGGTGAATGGCTCGGCAGCGCGCCGCGCCGCGCCGGGTGACATCCTGATCATCGCCAGCTTCGCGGTGTACAACGAAGTCGAACTCGCCAAGTACGCGCCGAAACTGATCTACGTGGACACTCAGAACCGCATCGTCCGCACCGCCGGCATGATTCCGACGCAGGCCGCTGCCTGAACCATGAACCGCGCCAGCTTTGGCGCAATGCAAAAGCAAAGAAGCCGCGACCCAGTCGCGGCTTCTTTGCTTCAGGGGCGGGTCCCCTCCCCTACATCATGCGAGCAGGCACGGCCTGGCCAGTTTGCTGCTTGCCGGTCACGCTGTTTCTGGCGCAGCTTTGGGCTTGCGCGGCCGACGTGGACGCGGCGCCGGCTTCTTGACCGGGGCAAGCTCTGCCGAATCGCCGCTGGCTGTGGCCGCGGCCGTTTCGACAAGGACGACGCTCGACTGCGCAGCCGGCTCGGCAGCGGCTTGAGCAGCTGGTGCAGCCGAAGGCGAAGGCGAATCGCTGCTAGCGTTCTTTGCGGTGGGCCGGCGGCGCCCGGACGCACGGGGTTTTGCGGCGGGCTTTTGCTGCGCTATGGTTTCCGGCGGCGAACTCTCGACTTCGCTTGCCATGGCGACCGAGGCTAGCGGCGGGGAAGCGTCTGGCGCTAGGGGAATTTCGGGCGATGGCGACGCTGAAGACAAGGGCAGCGGGTCCGCAGATTGCGCAGATTTCGCAGATTGTGCATCTTCGGACGACTCGGAAGATGCAGACGCCGGCCTTACTTCGGGTAGCATTGGCCGCTCGACGGGGTCGTTGCCGACAGCAGCTTCCTGGTCTTGACGGCTACCACCTTCGCTGCCTTCAGCCGTCGCAGCGGCCTCTTCTTCCTTGCCCGCCTTCTGCTCGCGGCCCCGCTTGGCAGCTTTCTCGCCGCTCTTTCGCCGGCCCTGCCCCTTGCGGCGCCCTCCGGCCTGCTCATTCTGTTCATCGGGCGTCGTCGCGCCCTCGCTGGCCGCTGCGGGCGAGACCGGCGGCAGCCCCTCGCTGCCCAACTCGACTGCCGCTTCGGCGGCGGCCGTATCGCCACCGTTACTGCGATAGACGTAGGTTCCCGACTTTTCGTCGCGACCAATGACCAGCAGGCCGCGCTTCTGCGCCTCTTCGAGCAGGTTGCCAAAGGCCCGGAAGCCGTAGTACGACTCGTTGAAGTCCGGCTTGCGTCGCTTGATCGCCTCCTTGAGCATCGACGCCCAGATCTTGCTGCTGTCGCCACGCTCGCCAATCAGTGCATCGAAAGTGGCAACGGCCAGTTCGACGGCCTTGCTGCGACGTGCATCGAGCTCCGCCTTGCGTTGCGCATCCTCTTCCGGCGAACGCCTGACCGCGGGTTGCGCTTCCTTGGAATCCCGCCGCGCCGAGCGCTGGATCTCGCGCACCAGATCGTCATAGAAAATGAACTCGTCGCAGTTGGCGATCAGGAGGTCCGATGTCGACTGCTTGACGCCGACGCCAATCACCGATTTGGCGTTCTCGCGCAATTTGGAAACCAGTGGCGAAAAATCCGAATCGCCGCTGATGATCACGAAGGTGTCGACGTGCGACTTGGTGTAGCACAGGTCAAGGGCATCGACGACCAGCCGGATGTCCGCCGAGTTCTTGCCCGACTGACGCAGGTGCGGGATCTCGATCAGCTCGAAGTTCGCCTCGTGCATCGCAGCTTTGAAGCCCTTGTATCGCTCCCAGTCGCAATAGGCTTTTTTGACCACGATACTGCCCTTCAGCAACAACTTTTCCAGTACCGGCTTGATGTCGAACTTATCGTAATTCGCATCGCGAACGCCAAGAGCGACGTTCTCGAAGTCACAAAACAACGCCATGCTGGCGGTTTCGGGCGCTACGGCCATAATTCCATATTCTCCAGTGATTTTTGCGCCACGCCTGAGCATGCCGACTTGATGATCTGGTCCGAGAGCGCAAGGCAGTCGAGGAGCCCCGCCGCGGCAGGCGCCGCCAACGAGGAGTGATCGACCGACCGTCAGGAAATGATCCGGAGCTCGACTGTCGGACGGCAGCTTCAGGGGACCCGGGATCCAGAGTCCATTCGCGATGGTAAACAATTGCCTGCAGGAAGCAAGGAAAGTCTTTTTTCAGGCAGCGCTGATGGCGGCATCTGCCGCGAAGTCGTACCATTCGTACATTGTTGCTCGAGCTGGTGCAGTCAGGCGCGCGACCTCGACTTTCCCTGCGCCTGCGCATCGCCTGCGATCAAGCGGCTGTAGTGATCGCCACAACCCCAAGCTCCCACGAAAGGAACTCCATGCGTCAGCTGCTGCTCATTGTTGGCTTGGCCACGCTCATCGTCAGCGGCTGTGCGAGCAAGCCGCCGGCCCCCGCTACACAGGCAGGCAAACCGGTCAAACTGGGTCTGGCCCTCGGCGGTGGCGCAGCGCGCGGCTTTGCGCACGTCGGCGTGATCAAGACCCTGGAGAGCCAGGGCATTGTTCCCGACATCGTCGTCGGCAGCAGCGCTGGGGCGGTGGTCGGCGCCCTCTACGCCGCCGGCAACAATGGCTTCGAGCTGCAGAAGCTCGCGCACCGGCTCGACGAGACGAAAATCAGCGACTGGTCGCTGCCCGACCGCGGCGTGCTCAAGGGGGAATTGCTGCAGAAGTTCGTCAATGACGCCGTCGGCCAGCGTCCGCTCGAGGCCCTGAACAAGCCTTTCGGGGCCGTGGCCACCGATCTGCGCAACGGCGACAGCGTCGTCTTTCGTACCGGCAACACTGGCATGGCGGTACGCGCTTCGGCGACCGTCCCGGGCGTCTTCCAGCCGGTAAGCATCAATGGCCACGAATACGTCGATGGCGGCCTGAGCAGCCTCATTCCGGTGCGCGCGGCACGCGCAATGGGTGCCGATGTGGTCATTGCCGTCGACATTTCGGCCCGCCCCAGCACCCAGCCGGTAAGCAGCACCTTCGACATTCTCATGCAAACTTTCACCATCATGGGCCAGAGCCTTGCCCACTACGAGCTCAAGGAGGCCGACGTGGTGATTCGCCCGCAGGTCGGCGCCGTCGGCTCCACCGAGTTCCAGGCCCGCCACGACGCCATCCTCGAAGGCGAAAAAGCGGCGCAGGCGGCGCTGCCAAAAATTCGCGAAGCGCTGAAAAAAGCGGGCCGCAGCTGACCCTGGTCTACTCGCCGACCCACGCCCCCGGCAGTGTCGCGGCCAGCACGCGCAGCACTGAACAGCCGCGACCGCTTTGGTGGACGAAGCCATGCCTCTGATCAGGGATTTCTCGGTTTCAGCCGTCATTGCCGGCTTCGTCGCCGTTCTGATCGGCTTCACCAGTTCGGCAGTGATCGTTTTTCAGGCCGCCCAGGCGCTGCACGCAAGCCCGGCCGAGATCGCTTCCTGGATGTGCGCGCTCGGCGTCGGCATGGGGCTGACCAGCATCGCCCTGTCGCTGCGCTTCCGGGTGCCGGTGCTGACCGCCTGGTCGACGCCCGGCGCGGCGATGCTGATCACCAGCGCCGCCGGCGTCTCGATGCCCGAAGCTGATCGGCGCGTTTCTCGTCTCGGCGGCCCTGATCACGATTTCCGGCTTCAGCGGCCTGTTCGAGCGGATGATCAGCCGGATTCCGATCTCGATAGCTTCTGGAATGCTCGCCGGCGTCCTGCTGCGCTTCGGCCTCGACGCCTTCGTGGCCATGCAAAGTCAGTTCGCTCTCGTCTTCCCGATGTTCTGCGCCTACCTGCTCGGCCGCCGGCTGCTTCCGCGCTACGCCATCATCGTGACCTTGCTCACCGGCGTCGGCATCGCTGCCGCTCAAGGCTCACTGCGGGTCGACGAGGTGCACGTCGAACTGGCGATGCCGATATTCATCGCCCCGGAGTGGTCGTGGCAGGCACTGATCGGCGTTGCGCTACCGCTTTACATGGTGACCATGGCCTCGCAGAACGTCCCCGGCGTCGCTGTCATCCGCGCTTCGGGCTACCAGTTGCCGATCTCGCCGCTGATCGGCTGGACTGGCGGCGCCAACTTGCTTCTCGCGCCATTCGGCGCTTACGCGCTGAACCTGGCAGCGATTACCGCCGCCATCTGCATGGGCCGCGAAGCGCACGAAAACCCTGACAAACGTTATGTCGCGGCAATCGCAGCCGGCTTCTTCTATCTGCTGATCGGCGTTTTCGGGGCCACCGTCGGCTCGCTTTTCCTGGCCTTCCCCAAGGAACTGGTGCTGGCCATCGCCGGCTTCGCACTGCTCGGGACCATCGGCAGCGGTCTCGCCGCCGCCCTGAGCCAGGAAGCCGAACGCGAGCCGGCACTGCTGACTTTCCTGGTCACCGCTTCGGGAGTCGCCTTTGCCGGGGTCGGCTCGGCGTTCTGGGGCCTGCTCGCCGGACTGGCGGCGCTGATCGTCCTGCGCAGCAAGCGCCGCCCCACCCAGCAGCCCTAGCTTTCGAGCGCCTCCCAGCGTTCGAGCAGCTGCACCAGCTGATCGTCGATTTCACTCAGCCGTGCCGCCAGCCGCTGCGCCTCTTCGGGTTGCGACTGGTACAGCTGGGCATCGGCGAGACGCTCGCCGATCGCCTTCTGCTCGCTCTCCAGCGCGCTGATCCGCTGTGGCAACTCCTCCAGCTCGCGCGCTTCTTTCCAGGAGAGCTTGCCGCCGCCCGGTTTTTGCGCAGCCGCCTTGGCGTTGGCCGCAGTCTCCGTCGCACGCGCGTCGCTGCGCTTGCCGCTGCTCGCCGCCAGCGCCTCGTCACGCAGGCGGCCCGCCTGATAGTCGGCCCAGTCCTGATAGCCACCGGCGTACTCGCGCCAGGTGCCGTCGCCTTCCGCAGCGATGGTCTGGGTCACCACGTTGTCGATGAAGGCCCGGTCGTGACTGACCAGGAACAGGGTCCCGGTGTATTCCTGCAGCAACTCCTCGAGCAGTTCCAGGGTCTCGATGTCGAGGTCGTTGGTCGGCTCGTCGAGCACCAGCACATTCGCCGGCCGCGCGAACAGCCGCGCCAGCAGCAGCCGGTTACGCTCGCCGCCGGACAGCGAACTGACCAGCGAACGCGCACGCTGCGGCGCGAAGAGAAAATCGCCGAGGTAGCTGATCACATGCTTGCGCTGGTTGCCGATCTCGACGAAGTCCGAGCCCGGCGAGATGACATCGATCAGCGTCGCTTCTTCGTCGAGCGCACTGCGAAACTGGTCGAAATAGGCCACTTCCACTTTCGTTCCCAGATACACCTTGCCCTGGTCCGGAGACAGCTCACCGAGAATCATGCGCAGCAAGGTCGTCTTGCCGGCGCCGTTCGGGCCGATGACGCCGATCTTGTCGCCACGCTGCAAGCGACACGAAAAATCGCGCACCACCGCCTTGTCGCCGTAGCTCTTGCTGACGTGTTCGAGCGCCGCCACCAGCTTGCCGCTCTTGACCCCGGCGTCGAGTGCTAACTCGACCTTGCCCTGACGCTCGCGTCGCGCCGCCCGCTCCCGGCGCAATTGTTCGAGACGCAAAACGCGCCCTTCGTTACGCGTACGCCGCGCCTTGATTCCCTGGCGAATCCAGACTTCTTCCTGGGCCAGGAACTTGTCGGAACGGGCATTGTTCTGCGCCTCGTCGTGCAGCATCATCTCCTTGCGCGACTGGTACTCGCTGAAGCTACCCGGACAGGACAGCAGGCGGCCGCGGTCGAGCTCGACGATGCGTGTCGCCACGCGCTCGAGAAAACGCCGGTCGTGAGTGATGAACGCCAGCGTCACTCCCGACGACACCAGCATTTCCTCCAGCCACTCGATGGCGCCGATGTCGAGATGGTTGGTCGGCTCATCGAGCAGCAACAGCTCCGGCGAGACAGCCAACGCCTGCGCCAAGGCCAGGCGCTTCTTCTGGCCGCCGGAAAGCGTTCCGACCAGCGCGTCGGCATCGAGCGAGAAGCGCTGAATGACCCGCTCGGCCTGCGCCTCGAAGGACCAGGCGTCACGCGCTTCGAGTTCCGTCTGCAGGAGCTGCATGCGATCGAGCAATTTCTCGTGATCAGCGTCCGCCTCGCCGAGCGCGTGCGATACCGCGTGATACTCGGCGAGCAGCTTCGACAGATCACCCATACCGGCGACGACCGCCTCGAAGACGCTCAAGGCCGGGTCGAAGGGTGGCTCCTGCGGTACATAGCCAATACGCAATCCCGGCTGTCGCCACACCGTCCCATCATCGAGCCCCCCCGTGCCGGCCAGCGCACAGAGCAGCGACGACTTGCCGGTGCCGTTGCGGCCAATCAGCGCCACCCGTTCGCCAGGGTCCAGCTGGAATTCGGCGTGATCAAGAAGCGGCACATGGCCGAAAGCAAGCGAGGCGTCGGAGAGAATCAGATACGGCATGAGGGCGGGTAAGTTTCCTGTGGAGTGGTGCTGCGCAGCATAGATGCGCGCTGGCCTGAGCCGAGAACGCCACAACGCGATACCTCGACAACTCGACAACTCGATGACCGTGGCAGCAACGCGGCAAGAGCGCGCGATTTTACTCCGATGCGCGCTCCGGCAGGTCCAAATCGGGCGGAGTGCGGCACCCCGAGCTCGCGAGCTACGGCGAATGTGGCCGAGCACGCCCGCGCCCGAATTGGCGAAATCACAGGCAACGGCTACAATAGCCGCCCCTCTCCTCGTAGCACAATGGATAGTGCACGCGCCTCCTAAGCGTGGGATACAGGTTCGATTCCTGTCGAGGGGACTAGTCGGCCACCTTCCACATACAGATCATCGATCGCCTCATTCCGTTCGCTAGTCGCTGCCTTTCCAGTCAAGCCAATCGTTGAGTCTTGGCGTTGACGCCGGCATTCGCTTTAGAATCACTTCGTGGGCGCACTGCGGGAGTCGTCTGGCATACGCAACCCACAAGGCCGGTTTCCGCAGCGTGCACCACGGCTGGCGAGAGCTTTCAGGAGTAAACACCATGGAACATATGATACAGCTGCATATCGAGAGGCTACCCGAGGGCGTGTATCTCGCCACCAGCGACGAGATTCAGGGCTTGGTGGCGCAAGGCCGTACGATTCAGGAGACCATCGAGATCGCTGCCGACGTCGCAAAGAAGTTGATCGAAGCGCAGTCGGGCGCAGCCGCAAAACGCCTTTCACCTGCGTGCGACACCTTTGACTATCCGCTGATCGTCGCAACCTGATGGGAAGACTGGCCGGCTTCAGCTACCGGCAAGTCATCAAGCGCTTGAAGGAATTGGGACTGGAATTCCATCGTCACGCCGCGGGCTCGCACGAAATCTGGTTCAACCCGGCGCTGGACCGCTACACCACCATCCCGAACCACCCTGGCGACCTGCCAGAAGGGACTCTACGCGCCATACTTCGGCAGGCCGGCGTCGACGCCGACTCGTTCCAGCGAAAAAAATAAGCATCAGACCGATCGGCACAGCGAGAGTGTCGCGGCCTCCATGGCAAAGTAGTTGCGAACCCCCGCGCCGTGAAAACCGCTGGCTCTACAGCGCCTAAGCATGGCCCCGTGGCCCGGCGTCAGTCTGGCGTCGGCCGTTGAAGGTTCGACCCTACCGGTATCGGTCGCGTCTGGCTTGGCTGGCGGGGACGTAGGGCCGCTGGGCGGGAAACCCCTCCTTGTGTCGATGGCAGACAAGTGTTTCCAGGCGACCACCCAGCGAACGGAGGCCATAGTAACCACTCCCTTCCACAAGCGTTTTCCGAGAGGACAAATCCATTCTGGCAGGTCCCTTCGCGCCGCACCCTGATCAGCGCTTCGGCTGAACAGTGTTCAACGGGTCAACGGGCAGCGATTCGATGGGGGAACCACGATACACCCGGAAACCGATGCCGTTGCCGCGAGTGTGCTGAGCGAGATCCTCACGGGTCGCCGCGCTACAGTACCTCGGATTGTAGTACCACGACCCACCGCGTAGCGCGCGAGACACGCCTTCGCTTGGCCCGAGCGGGTCCGTCACTGCATCCGTAGAATACGGAGCGTACCAGTCGTTCACCCATTCGTAGACATTGCCGGATGTATCGTGTAATCCCCAGGGGTTCGGCGGATAACTACCACGCACCGGCGTCGTCTGGCTTCCATCGCAGTTAGATTTGTCCTTCACGAACTCATTCCCCCACCAGTACGGCCAGTTCGTCCCCGCACGGGCCGCGTATTCCCACTCGGCTTCGGTCGGCAGGCGGTAGTGCTTGCCGCTCTTCTCGCTCAGCCACTGCGTGTAGGCCGTGGCATCACCCCAACTAACGTTGATTACCGGACGATCGGCCCGTCCCCAGCCGCCATCCAGCGGGAATTCAATCTCCTTTCCCCTTCGCTTCTGATCCCACACATAATAGTCGTATTCCAAAAAGGTAACTTCGTACTTGCCTAGAGCGAATGCTTTCGACAGGGTGACCTGATGCCCGATTTCGCCCAGATCGCATTTGGCGCTGGCAACGTCATCGCGTCCCGGCACGCAGCCCATCGTGAAGCTTCCCGGCTGGACTTCCACCATCTCCGGCAACGGTCCATAGCCGAGGAGCCATAGCGGTTTCTGCAGAATGTAGCTTCGTGGCAACTTGTTCTCGACCGCCCACAAGGCAGACTCGCCGATTACGCTTAGCAGTGCCAGAGGGGCCAATAGCAATCCGAGATCAACCCACGCCGCACACCGACTCCAAAAGACGAACCGGCAATCATCAGCGCCGCGCGCACTGACCCGCAGCTTCCGGTAGCGCCAGAGATCGTCCCAGCCGGCCAGGTTCCACCAGCGACCGACGGCGCGACTCTTGCCCCACCGCTCGGCCTGAAACCTGAGTTGCTGGCGAAGCATGTCGCGATCGCGATTGGTCTCGATGTAGTCGTAGAGCGTCGGCCAGTAGCCGACCGTCTTGCCGGTCTGCTCGTCCTTGCCGCGAGCGCGGATCAGCGTCTCGTGAATCAGGTCGACGTACAGGCGCTTGTCCTCGCGGCTTTCCTCGCTGATGGTGATCAGCCGCAGCGCGCCGGTGAGGGTCTGCGCGGGTGCATCGGCGCGGCGTTCGCCGGAGAGGAGTTGCAGCACGCGCTCGCCAACGGCCGGCTTGCCGTCACCGGCAATCATCAGTGCTTCTTCTCGGGCGATGCGCTGGCGCGTGTGGCGTCCCTCGTCATTGATGCGTGTCAGGCTGAGGAGCAGTTCGAGCGCCCGCTGCTGGCCACCACTGACCTGCCCGTCGATGCGCCTCAGCAATTCGTCGGCCTGCGTGCTGAGCATGCCGGCGATGCCTTTCAACTGTCGGTAGCGCTCGCCGCTTAGGAACGGCTGGCCCTCGCGCTGCTGCCAGAGCGTGAACAGCGCGTTCTCGACCAGCGGCAAGGCGCCGATCTCGTCGCGCGCGTCCTCGATGATCGCGGTACTGACCTCGCTGACGTCGAGCCCGGCGAACCGCGCCGGCTGCTCGATGACCTCGCGCAGGCCATGCTCGGAGATGGCCGGCAGGAAGTAGCGCTTGCAGTAGCTGTTGTAGATCTTCTGCAGGCGCGGCAGCTGCTCGAAGTGGTCGAGGAAGTCGGCGCGCACGGTGCTGATCAGGAACAGCGGACACTCGGCGTCCTGCAGGGCGTTGGCCAGCAGTGCGTCGAACTGCTTGCTGGCTGCCGCGTCGGCGAAGGTGAACAGTTCTTCGAACTGGTCGACGATGAGCAGAAACGCGCTCGGCTCTTCCCTGAAATCGCGCAGGGCGAAGGCCAGGGCGCGCTCGTCGCCCTCGAAAGCCTGTTGCCGGGCGAGCATGTTGCGCCGACCCTGGTCGCTGATCAGCCCGTGCTCGACGACTTCGGCCAGCCGGGTGAGCGGGTCCTTGCCCGGCATCATCGGGCCGAGGAGGGTCCAGTGCTCGAAGCCGGTGCGCGCCCACAAGACGCCCCGTTCGATCATCGGCAACATGCCGGCGTTGACCAGTGAGGACTTGCCGGTGCCGCTGTTGCCCTCGATCTGCAGCCAGCGGCAATAGGCGCCGCCGCCACCGCCGCGCAGGCCTTCGGGGTTGGTCTGCTGCTGGTCGCCGAGGCAGGTCAGCGCTTCGAGGGTTTCCCGACGGCGCCCGAAGAACAGCCGGGCATCCTTGCTGCTGAAGGCGTTGAGGCCGACGAAGGGGCAACCCTCGATGGCTGGCGGCGAGTCCAGGCGAATGGCGTGCGCGCTGATGGCATCGACCAGCCCTGTCGGCAGCGCCCCAGCACCTGTCCAGCGGCTGGCCTGGAACAGCGCCAGGAACGGCGGCAGCGTTTCCGGCAGCGCTTCTTCGAGCAGGATCGGGAAGATCGGCAGGCGCTCTTCGTCTTTCTCGGGCGACAGGTGACGGATCAGCGCGACCTGCACCTCGGCGCCGACCCAGCGCCGCACGCCGTCGCGCCCGGCCAGCACGACGAACGCCGAACAGCCGTTGAGGACCTGCTGCAGGCGCTCCAGCCAGCGGTCGCCGCCACGCAGCGAGTCATCATCCTTGAAGACGGTCAGCCCGGCCTTTTCGAGCGCCGCGCGCAAGGCGATCGCCGCCGCCCGGTCGTTGTGGTTGTAGCTGAGGAAGACATGTTCCGTCGGCTGTGGGATAGCTGGCTGCATCTGTCACCGTTTCTGATCGGGCAAGCAATGGTCCCTACGAGTGCTCGCCACCGGCCGGCCGCATCTCGCCGCCAACAGGCCGCCGGGCATGGCATTGGCGGCGAAATCGAACTAGCCCCCTCTCGCGGTCGGAGCGCGCCATCCACTTGGCCCTCCAATGCAGGGATCGCGGTGAGACAGCAGAGGCAGAGGCAGAGGCAGAGGCAAGTCATCGTTGCGGCTGGACAATTCTGCAAATTCTACCCGATGCGCAAATTTCGTTACGGTCCTGTTAGCCACCGGCCGGGTATCGAGCCTTCGTTGCGGACTTATAACGCTGCATTCGATGGGAAGGCCCCGACGCAGGCAAGGCGCAATGGTAACGGATAAAGCTGACGAGACGGTTTGAGCCCCGAAATGACCGCTTTGCTAAAGGCCAATGGTACTTAGACGTCAGCCGACAAAGGCGCGATGCACGTCGCACCCGAAGCAGTCATCAAGGAGGCGGGTCATGCCGGTGACTGACCCGGATTGATGCCGCAGGCGCTGAGCCTGCTCCTTCAGGGAATAGAGCTTCAGCGGTAGGTTCTGCGCCAACATCTGGTTCATCCGCGATTGGTCGGTTGCACGAGAGTTACGCAATTGGCGAACCGCTGCATGACACGAAAGCGATCGAACGTAATGTCCGCGGACGAAAGCTCTTCTGCACGGCATCGACGCCGGCCGAATATACGTCGCGACGGCTTCGACGCGGTTGGTGGATTCCAGCCGAGAGCACACTGCCTTATTGAGGCTGGCTTTTGCGCTGCTCGAATCGAGAGATGGGAAACTATCACGCTCGGTTCCTCGGGGGCTGGGCGCGGGTAACCGTGCCTGTGTACCATCCACCCCCCCACCTGACGGCGAATGCACGATGGCGACACGCACCGCTCTTCCTCGGTATCGACTTCGCCACTGCGACCCAAAAGTGGCCGGCGACGAACAAGGCTTGTGGTATGAATTAGCGAACCAAAAGATTAAATCAATCGCTTGATTTCCCACAACCGTACCGCTAGACTGGTCTTTGTGCGTATTGGGTGTGGCTCCCTGACCCGCCGCCAGGCCATGCCCAATAGCTTTGCTAGTGCGTTCAATCCGCCAAGAGACGGCGATTTGATCGCTCACTGCACGAGAGGCCTGCCGTGTCGCTACACTTCGAACGGCAATACAGCAAGACGGAGTTTCTGGATTGCCGTCCAGTTACTTTTTTCCGGCTGCTCGAAGATCTGTAACATGGCTTGCCGACTGCTACGCGACTGGACGCAAAGTCTTGGCGCAGGGTTACCACTTGATTACCTCAGGAGGCGACAAATGACCACAACCACTCCTCACTACGGCTTTCCGAGGCTACTTGCCCATTTTGCCATCACGATAATCCTTACCGGTCTCGCTTGCTCAGATGCCTTGGCACAGACTGCCTGTACGATTATTCAGCCCACCCTAGGGCAGCTGGTCGGACGAGAAATCCAGGCATCTGGTACTGCGCGTGTGGTCGCAGGACAACATGCCTGGCTGGTCGCTCGCCGCTCGGATTTTTCCCCACATTGGTGGTTACAGAGGAAGCTCCATGTAAATGAGGTTTCTCCAGGATGGAAATCGGTTGCAGCCCTGGGCGGGCCGCAAGATATCGGCTGGGATTTTGACATTGCCGTGGTGATCGTGGCGACAGACAGTAATCGCCGCCTCCAAGAACACTGGGACAGGGGTGTCGAGACAAGTGACTTCAAACCCATTGCAATCCGAGAAACGGTAGCTGCGCCATGTACCGTGACCGTACGAAAGAGCAGACACTAACAAGCCGAGCTCCGTAAATCCGTACGCCATCGGTGGAGAAAGCGCCACGATGATGTCCGACATCGTCATCAGCTACGCCCGCAAGGACGAGAAGTTGCGGGAGATGCTGGCTCGCTGCTTACAGAATCGAACCGATTTTGCCGTTTGGTCAGATGACAGGATTCAACCAGGCGAAGAGTTCAGCGACGCCATAAATAGGGCAATTCGCGAGGCCAAGGTAGTTATAGTCATCTGGACACCCGAATCAGTAAATTCCAAATGGGTGATTGCTGAAGCTCTGAAAGCCCGAGATCTCGGCAAACTGATGCCAGTTCGAATTGCTACTGATGGGGGCCCGAGCGGCTTTGAGATTCCGGTACCGTTTAATGGCATACAAACCCTGGATCTGACCGGTTGGGACGGAAAAGCCGACTCGCCAGCACTCATCAAACTAATCATTAGCATTCAAATTATAATCGAGGAAAGATCAAACAGTGATCTGCAGACTGAGATACACCCACCACTGAGCAATGACACGCCCGCAAAAAAACCGGGAACGGGTAGGGTCTGCCGCGATGATGAAGAACAGATTTTTTCTCGCGCCGTGACGTTATTGCACAAAGCCATTGAGCAGGTTCCCGTCCTCAGGTACGCGCTTGGCGTAGCTGGCCTTGCTGCAGTCGTATCGACGGTCCTTTTTTCGCTGGGCCTCGATGCGACAACCGCTTTGGTTGGTATTGCCGTCGTATTGGCATTCATGGTCATGCTGATGGTCCTTGCACCTTTAGCAAAGAGCACCGAAAAATTAAAAACAAGCAAGGCTCTTTGGCTTCTGGCGGTCTTGGTTTGTTGGGCATACGTCGTGATCGTCATTCTATGGACTGGATTACTCAGTACTGCATTCTTCCTTGACTGGCCAAGGTCTATAGCTTGCTTGTTTGACTCGATCAAATGCCCTCTAGAACTGGCTCGAGAGTGCAATCCGGCCAAAGCCTTAGCACAGCCCGAGACACGCGACGCACGGAAGAATGCTGATGCCTATCTTGCCACAGGAATGTATGCGGAAGCGCTGGCGGATTATAAGAAAGCGCTGGCGGGACTGGTCGCAGCCTGCCCGGACAATCTATTGATGGCTGGCCAGACAGGAGAGGATACTGCTCGAAAGCTTGAGCTGGCGCGCGATCTGGAAGGCGCAGCACGCGCATTCCAAAAACTGTTCAAAAAAGTAGAAGGCCAGCGAGTCGAAGGCCCGCCGCCGCCCGATAGATTGTCTCAAATCACGGTAAACGGCACCTTGGTTAAACCCGGAACAAGTATCATAGTACCACCGAGCGGTTCAATAGGTGGAGTGCTTGAACCTTTGGAATCAGAGGCGCGAACAATTGTAGCCGAGATAAGTAGCGGAGATGTTTTGCAGCGTTTTGAGGAAAATTCGAGTGGTGGCGAATGGGTTCTCGACAACGTGCATTTCCGGCCACCCGGAAAATCCGTAGCTGCGTCGCATGTGGAGCTTTTTGTTGCAAGAGCCGAGGCAGGTGCAGAGACAGCGGCCGGCGCGGTTTTCTCGTTTCAAGTCAATGTTGCTCGACCACGCATTCTGACCTCTGCGGTATGCCGCGGGACTGCGAATTGCCCCGCGACTGTCATTCTTGGTACTGTAGAAAACGTGATTGACCAGGACGAGAAGTTGCTCATCAAAGTGGGGCGAAGTACGAGCGGTGTAGCACGTGAATCCGCCTATTGCCTATTAGCCGAGGTTACCGGCAATGATTGGCGCACTAGCCCGATACCTCATACTGACCAAGGCAACGTTCGGGTCCGTCTGCGAGAAGCCGGATTGATATCTAAATCAGCATCGTGGGTCGATTGTTCGCAACCGTTTGAGAGTGTACTGATTAACTAACAAGCTTCAAAGCGCGTTATGCGGTGTTTTGACGAATGCTTAGTTATTGTTTATTATGAGAGGAGCCGCCACGCCAATGGAGACTGGTCTTGCTTCTATTACGCGAGCATTGCCGAGAAAGCATGTTCAGTGGGCCAGGCAGATCCAGCGACGCGCTGTGCTTGCTGTGCTTTCTATACTCGCTGTGCTCGCTACGTTTGGTCTGATAAAACCTCTGGCCGCCGCACAGCCACGCGTTTCCGCGCCTATCGACCAACCCGTATCTCTGGAGATTACTTCAATTGGAACGACATCGCTCAGCGACCAAGAGGGGCAGACGGCCTCCCCGGCTAGGCGGCGCTCACCGCAGCCTTCAGCCGTCACCAGGGGCGACGATCAACTGGAAAGCGTGGTTCTGGCCGGTTTTCGTGAGCCTGTGGAGTTCATGGCTCGCGGCGAATGGCCCTTGCACGCTGTGCCATATGTGCTTGTCCGCCAACAGAACGGCCAATATTGGATAGTGCAGTCAGATGCCAGCCGCGTGGGTAGCACCGGGGTGTTTCTGGCCGACGTCGAGTTTGGAAAGAGCGGCGATCTAGGACAACGTTTCGAGGTTCGGGCGATACTGGCGAAGGGACACCTGCCCCGCGGTGAACTACTCACATCGACGCTGAATCGAACGCTCTTGTCGACGTCCAGGTCGATGATAGTACAGCGGCGCCAGGCACCCATTATCGCAATTGCTCGCGTCGGAAAAACTGACCTCTACGGTAATGTCTTGGCACCAGTCAAGCTGCAAACTCCTGTCGAAATAAGGGCTGAGGGGGCGTTGCCCCCGTCGCACGCAATCGGCCTTGCGGTTCAACCCGTTGAGCCTGCATGGACAGATCGTCGATGGGTAATGATTGATGTCCTGCGAAGCGGGAGCGGCTCGATCGTTGGTCACTTCGGAATGGAAGCAATGCATGACCAGTACAAGTTTGTGCTTACTGCATTCGTCGCTCCACTGAAGCAATTCCCACCTCAAGGTCAGAGCACGGGGATCACTGCCGCCGAGTGGATAAAGTACAGCCAATGGTTTCTCGCAGAGGCTACTCCAGTCCGGGTGATACGCTGGGAAGGTGCATTCAAAATCCTTTCTGTAGGTCGAGTACCAATTCCTGATGAGTTCAGGGCCACGGTACGATGCGCTGAGCGCTGCGAAGTTCGGGGCGCGGTGCCAGGCCCGCTCAAGGTAGGCGAGAAGATCTGGTTGCTCGCGTATCCGAACCAGGGGGAACCTTGGGTCGCGGCTTGGACTGCCCATCTTGACGAGGGCGGACGCTGGAACCTCGGACTAGCGGATTTCGCGCCTGGCGCGTCGTTGGACAGCTTCGAGGTGCTTGCGGTGATATCGACCGAAAATCCTGCCAAGCGCGCGCCCTTGAGTTTGATCGGTTGGCTTCAGGATCAGGCACAGAGGACGTCGCCAGTGACCGTTGCGACCCGACAGCTTTTGACTGGCAGCGCAACGCGCCAACGGACTCGCGACAAGTGAATACTTGGCGCACGTGGTGGACGGCTGTCATCGTGCTCGGCGGCATGTGGTGGGGATCGTTCGTCTTCGCACAGCAGGCGGCAAGAACGCACACGACCGTCGAGATTCTCGAAATCGGGCACAGGAGTCTGGCTGGATCAAGTAACGTGATACTTGACGAGAGCACGTTCGACATCGTCGGCCGCGCACCCGCCCAGGAAGCAAGCGGGATGTTCCACGCACTGGCACGGCCTCGCGGCGACAAAGCATGGACAGTTGTGGCGTCAGCACGCCCCGCTCCCGGTGACGTGTTTCGCCTTTCCGGCCTGAGTTTCCCAACTGCCGGCCAGTACGAGCTGACCGTCGGCTACTTCGATCAGACTCTCGACAGTGCATCAGCGTATGCTGATCCGAACCTCGAAGAACTATCGCGCGGATTGTCTCAACGCGTCACCTTGACGATTGACGTTGCCCCGCATGGGCCTGTGCCAGCGGCGGCGTGGCCGAACTCCAAAGAGTCCTTCCCCGTGATCGCGATTGTCGCGTTGGGTGGGCGAAACGTTTCCCCGCCCGGGCCGCAAGTCGTTGAGCTGCCAACCGATGTCGTCGTTAGAAGTGAAGCCTTTCCCAAGATCCCAGAGCTCTACCTCGCAGTCCTCGCCCCGCACACCGACCGCGTGTGGATCTACGGACCGGCATCGCCGCGCCACTCACAAAATGAGTATGTTGTCCCAGCGCTTTCGTTCAGCGTACCGGGTGACTTCCAGCAAACGCGCTTCGAACTGATCGCATTCTCAACTCGACGGCCAATTACGCCTGGGCCGACCGATGTGCATCGCTTCCGTGCCATGGTCGAGTATTCATCGGCGCCCTTGGTGATTATCGCCGACGATCTGACGACAAAGCCTGATAACCCTCGCATCGCCAACGTCAGCATCACCAGAATCGGGAACTACGAGATCAGCGCCGGAAAAGGAGAAGCCGGGGGCCAAAATCCAGTGCAGAGGAACGGACCAGTCCCGCCAATTACTGTCAAATCTGGCGATTCCGTGGAGGTCGGAGACTACAGAAACATCCCCGAGGGTGCCAGAATCTGGATTTTGACCAGGCCGCGCGGCAGCCCCCTGTGGTTGGTAGAGGGGATCGCACTCCCGACCTCACCGGGTGGGCTGCAAGCGTTTCATTTCGCCCCTTCGGAGAAAAGGGCCGCGCAAGGGAGCGGACCGGTACGTCGACAAGCGGTTTCTCCAGCTGAGATTGCTCCCATCCCAAAACTGGTTCTGGCCGCCGCGCAGTTCAAGCGCCAATCAACTGAACGTCACGGAGGCAACAAATCGGAACACGAGGTTCTGGCAGTGGTTGCATTGGATACGCTTCCGCAAACGTGGCTTGCATCGTCCTTTCTGGCAGCGAGCAATATTGCGTCGGTCTCGGAGCTAGTCAGGGTCAAGGTCGATACCGAATCGCTCGATGGCCCCGAAAACCTCAAGGTTGCGATTACGCGCATCGGTCAGAACCGCGTTAGCGCGGCGCTAAACCGCGAGCCGTACTTGCTTTTTCCGGGTGAGAACATTGAAGTGAATCTACGCGGCAAGAAATTGCCGGCGTCACTGCACGTCTATGTGGCCACCCGCGGCGCAACTTCCAACAACTGGCAGCTGCATGATGTGCTCGGTGCCCGACATACATACGTTGCTCCGGATATTGTTTTCGAGAATAACGGGGCAAACGGGAATGCCGCTTTCGAAATTGTTGCGATCGCTACCGAAGGCGCACTACCACCGTCGGACCGTCAACTAGCAACACAGCAATTAAGAGAAAGAGCACTGGCCATTTCCAGTATTGTGTTGACAAGCAAGGAATCAGGCGAAGCGCAGACCACGCAAGCTTCTTTCGGAAAGTCGATATCGCGAGGGATGGACATGTGGGCGACCCTTTTACTGCTAGCAATCGTGATGGGTTTAGTAGTTCTAACCATTTGGATAGCGCGACGCTTCCCTCAGCTCGCCCGTCGGGGTGCCGAAAGAGTATCTAATTGGTTGGACCGCTACGATGACATCGTCAAGCCGCACGACCAGATCGATTCTGCCGAAGTGGCTGTCGGTGCGATCGTCTTGGGAATCTTGCTATACGCGATTCTGGATATATACCTTCCGCTCTTTTCCGATACGATCTCTGAGACCCTGGATTTTTCGCCGCAGAGAGGCTACGGACTTGCCGTGCTCATCGTGCTCTCAACCGCTTTTACCGGCGTCCTAATGCATCTGGCAATACGGAATAGCGAAACCGCGCGGTTTATCGTCGTCGGATTTTTACTTGTTGGCGGAAGTGCGCTGATTTTTTTTCAGGCAACCTTGTTCTGGAGAGTAATGCCGTCCGATTTTTCTGCATGGTGGGCGTTTGCATTGATACCATTTATTGAAGCAACAGGAATTTACTTTGCGACCAAATTCTTGTGGAACTTCCTTGGTTTTGCCATCTACCTTTCGTTGCGAATACCTCTGCTTTTGCTTTTTTTATTGCTTATGTCTAGCGAAACCATCTCTCGCGGCGAAAAAGAACCTCGCGGACCGTCGGAAGGGCCCGTTAATGAATGATCAGCCACAGAAATTCGGACACGCCAACCGTTTTCTGAGCCTCCTGATTGTTGTCTTGACCATTTGTTTGGTACTGACCATTTTGGTACAGGTCAATAATTGGTTCGAAGCCGACCTGAAGGCGCGCCCGGAAGTCTTTCGTGATCCAAAGAGCAGAGAGGAGTTCGCATTGGTAATCGTGCTGATCGACCCGAGTGGGTCGATGCGACAGCCAGAAAACCTAGGGATGGCCAAACATTTTGTAAACCATAAGCTTATCCCCAAATGCGGAGCAGGGGACAAATGCCTTGCCTACTTTGTTAGCAACCTCTTTACTCCTCGAAGCCAAGTATTTCCCGGATGGGGGTGCGAAGCAGGCGCCCCAGAACCAAACGATGGATTCCAGTGCCTCGACCTTCCTAAATTGACCAACGAGCTATCTGTGATCAAGCTTTTAAGCAAGCTTCCAAGCGAGCCACCCGGGATACGGCTTGGAGAACAGGAGCAGGGCTTAATTAATACAGATATACCTCCGCTACGAGACGAGGAGGAGGCCGCGCGCCAAAATTGGAAAGAACGAGTCAGAGCCCTTACCTCTCCCCAGCGTCGAGAGGACGATTACTCAGATATCTGTGGGGCGCTGGAGGCTATCGGAAGGCGACTAGAAAGCTCGACCTACAGGGAGAAATGGTTTATCGCGATCAGCGATCTTAGAGATGATGTTAGTCCTAGAACCAGAAGGAGAGCGAACAGCAGTAACGAAAATATTAGGTGCGCCCCGGAGTTGCGTACACACTTTGTTGGAGTTAATACTGTTCTTATCGTACCGTTTGATCAAATTGAAAACTCACAGGAATTCATAAGGCGGTGGTCACTTTTTTTTCCACCTCCGCTTACCGTTCACTCTCTTTCTACGAATCCTGACGATGATCTATATCTTTTGAAGAAAAACCCAACGATGGGACTGGAGGAGTTCAAGCGCAAACCGAAGTTGGCGTATTTCGTCGATGACACCCCGAATTGGCTATGGGCGGCAGCTGGTCTGCTTGTCGCCATTATGGGGTTGGTGTTATGGAGTCAGCGCGACGCAAGCGCCGGAACTCAAGCGCCTTCGGAACCTGAAAACAAATAGAGGTTTCGAGCTCCGCTCACTGTGTGCCACATTTGGCAGCAAGCTGAGTGGATGCTCGGTTTATTGACAAAGGTGCGATAAAGAAGGTTGATGATTGCGGATACCTATACCACCTTGACAACCATACTAATAAGTGATGGAATATGGTTAAATTCCGCCGTCACCATGCAAGGTCGGCCAGTTAGAAAGCGAGTGCGCCCGGCCGGCGGTTTCGCAGCTTGTTTTACCCCTGAACTGACATCGACCTTATCCGTTTTTCAGTGGAGGAATGAAGCATGGCGCGGATTATCCCGGGAGTACAAGTCACGGTCGTCAAGGAGGTCGTTCCTCCGCAACTGGCGCCGTCCGGTGTGTTGGGGCTAATCGGGATAACCGAAAAGGATGCTCCTCCAAACAGCACCACCATGCGCACCTCGAGTTGGGGGCGTTTCCTCGAAGTCTGTGGTGCGGCTACGGCCTATAGCATGCCGGAAGCACGCCAGGCGCTTGCCAACGGCGCCTTCGAGTTGGTCATCGTACCGCTGAAGTCTTCGACCACCGCCAAAGCGGCCGCTGTCGATCTGGCGACCGAGGATACCGCCAAGCTCAAGATCGAGGCGCGCGCTGCCGGCGTTTGGGCCAACGGATTTCGCTTGAAGGTCAGCCACCGCGTCGAAGCCGACGGCAGATTCGATCTCGAAATCTCGTCCGCAGTGGGCGATCCCGTCGAGGTACATCGCAATCTCGAACCGGCAACGGTCGCGGAGGTGCTGAGCAAGGGCTCGGCGGTCGTCCGCGTTGCCGGCACCACCCTACCTCCCAGAAGGCCGATCGTCACCGATCCTGTTGCGGCACTCGCAGGCGGCAAGGATGCGAGTGCCGACGACTACATCAAAGCGCTCGAACACCTGAAAAGCCAAGCCGATGTCGATATGGTTCTGGCGGCGGTGCAGGATTTCAGCAAAGTCACCAGCATCTACAGCGCGGTCATTGCCCACTGCAATGGGATGAGCACCGACAGCAACGGTCGTATTGGCTTCGGCCAGGTTTCCCCGAATGCCACCGAAACCGACGCGAAAACGATGGCGTCGACGCTCCAGTCCGATCGCTTTGTCCTGCTCGCTCCGCATGGCGTCGTCGGCGCCGTGGCCGGGCGCATTGGTGGCCTGCAGTACTTTGAGTCGCCAACCTTCAAGACCATCTCGGGCATCGACGGATTGAGCCGTGCGCTACCGCTCGAAGAGCAGAGCGGCCTGCTATCTGCCTTTGTCGTCCCGGTTGTGGAACAGCGTGGGCGCGGCGTCATTGTGTTGCGCGGAATCACGACCGATGGCGACCAGATCAGCGTCCGGCGAATCGCCGACAGGGCGGTGCGCGGGGTCAAGACGATCGGCGAATTGTTTATCGGTCGCCTGAACAGCGAGGACGGCCGCGGAGCCTTGAAGCAGAAGCTGATCGAGTTCCTCGTCCAAATGGAAAGGGAGAGCGCTCTGGTGCCCTCCGCCGATGGCAAAGAGCCGCCCTTCTCGGTCGACGTCTCTTCGTTGGCGCCGGATTTCGCCGCCGGCATCGTTCGCGTCGACATCGCCGTCCGTCCGGTTCGCGCGATCGACTACATCTACGCCACCATCGTCGTCCAGGTTTGAGGAGTGAGTCGCCATGACAGCACTTTTCGTCGCTAACCGCAGCAGCGTCCTGATCGACGGCGTCGCGGTCGAAGGTTTGCAATCTCTGGTCTACCGTGTCGTCACCGAGCGCGAGGATATTCGCGCCGTCGGTAGCGGGGAGCGCGTCGACGTGAGCTTCGGCTTGCGCAGCGTGCAGGGGGAACTGGTCATCAAGTCGGCCAACTACGTTCTCGACGCGCATCTGGCCGGGCAAAGCAGCTTTCAAGTGGTTGCCAACCTCAAGAAGGACCCGGCGACCGATGCGCCCCGGCGAACGCTGTCCTTCGACGATTGCTACGTTGAAGGCAAGTCGTTCGGCATGGATGCCGGCGGCTCGGCGGTCACCACCTACGCCTTCAGCGCCACCCGCATCCGCGAAGAATAGTGCCTGCCGCAGATCGCACCATCACTATCGATGGCACGATTTACGCAACGAATTTCCAGGGTTTCGATACGACGATGAACGCGCGCACCGCCGCCGGAGAACAGGTCGAGTTTCGCCCATGGCCCTTGCAGGCGCACCTGAGCGCGCTCGACAATTGTGTTCTCCCCAGCGCGCAGGGGCTGGTTCTCGATTCGCTTGAATTCGGCCGTCGTGTGCTGACGCACAGCGGCGTTGCCGAAGATGCACAGGCGGCCTTTGCGCCGCTGGCCCTGTGGTGGGCGAGTGGCGGTGAAGCGTCGCCGGCAGCTCTTGGCGGCGGTTGGTACGAATGCAGCACGGTGGTCCGGGTGCAATTGCGACCGTGGACCAGCGGCGAGCGTTTCCTGGCCCTGTCGCGCTGCGCTAGTGGTGAAGAAGGCGGCGCGCGCTTCGACCTGGGTGCCTACCTTCGTGCCTTGCTGAACGCGAGTGTCGTCGCGGTGGACCCGCCCCTATCCGTTGGCGAACTGGATTCCGGAGCGACGCACGCACTGCTCGAGGCGGTGGTCGCCCTGAACGCCGCAACACCCGCGGCGTCTGACGACGCCTTTCCGGACACTCCCGAGGCGGCGCGAATCACCCTGCGGCTCTGCCGCGCACTGGGGTGGACGCCGACGCAGGTGTGGGCGACACCGGCCGCGGAAGTGGACCGATTACTGAGCCTGCTCGATCGGATCGAGGCCAGCGAATCCGGCGTGCCGCCACGCCCGTCACGCGCGCCTTCGCTTGCAGATCACCCGGACGCGGTTGTGATCCGCATCGAGGACGATTGAATGCGACAGCTCGCGCATCTGGCCGACATCGAGCGTCGGCTCCTGGCGCCCCTGCAGGCGCTGCTGGGCGATGCGCATGCAGTACTGGGGACTGAACTCGATTCCGTCCGGCTTGAAGAGGCAGCCAGTGCAATCTCGTTCGCTTTGCCGGTGGCCACTCCGTCGGCCCCGCTTGCGACCAAGATCGACGCTCAACGGGTCGCGAGAGCTCCCGCCGCTGAAGTTTCATATGCAGTGAAGCAAGGTGGCGTCGCTTCCCCGCGAGCGCTTGCCTGGGGCGCGGAGCAAGGCGTATTCGCGCCCGTGGCCAACGGCCACGAAGTCGTAGTGCAGTCCCCTCTTGCCAATAATGCTTCGGCGCCAACCCGGCTGGCCGACCGTCGCGTCGACGCCTTCTCCTCGGTCGAGGCCGGTACCGCACCCACACCGCACGCGGGCTCTTCCCCGATGGCGCCCGGCAACGACCTCGCGCCGTACCCCATGGCACCGAATTCCATGTTTCCGCTGTCGGCCCAACATACGACAAGTGACAAGCCAAGCGAAACGGACCCATTCGCTGGTCCGCGAACGATTTCGACGAACTCGCCATCGACGACCAGCCCACCGCCGCCACTGACCGCCTCCGGCACAGGAACGGAATTTGGGACATTGCCCGCTGAGCAAGGCGCATCCCCGTCCGGGGCCAACGACCCCGCAGCAACAACAGCGTCCACCGCTCCTGCCGGCAATGCTTCGGCGCCAACCCGGCTGGCCGACCGTCGCGTCGACGCCTTCTCCTCGGTCGAGGCCGGTACCGCACCCACACCGCACGCGGGCTCTTTCCCGGTGGCGCCTGGCAACGACCGCGCGCCGTACCCCATGCCACCGAATTCCATGTATCCGCTGTCGGCCCCACATACGGCAAGTGACGAGCCAAGCGAAACGGACCCACTCGCTGGTCCGCGAGCGATTTCGACGAACTCGCCATCGACGACCAGCCCACCGCCGCCACTGACCGCCTCCGGCGCCGGAACGGACTTTCCGACATTGCGGACGACAGTCCATTCCGGCCCGAACTCACGCATTGCCGACTCCGCCCCCCTCTGCCGATCGCCGGCCACCGACGGCCAAACCGAGCACTTGTCGATTCCGCCGGCAGCGCCGTTGCACGGGTCCGACCCCGCCCCCGGTACACCTTTGCCCGAAGCTGCTTTTGCAGCGCTTTCTGCCTATGGCGACCAAACGAGGCATGTCGACACCTCAGCTTCCACATCCACGTCGGCAACCGCCCAACCGCCAGCAACTTCGCCACTCACAGCTGCCAAACCCTCGCACCGGCTCGCCGGAATCCCTCTCCGCCCACGGCAAATCTTGCCCCCCGAAACGTCGTTCCCAACGCCTCATCTAGGCAACCCAGCCCCGCCTGGCAAGGATGCCCAGGCAGCCGCCAGGCGTTTCGCCGCCGCTGTCGAGCCGTCACTCGAACAGGCTTACCGCCTCAGCCAGGCGCGGCTCGATACAGCCAGGCTCGCGACAACCGAAGCTGAATCCTCGAGTCTGGTACGTAACACATTCAACGTCACCGTAACTCTGGCTGCTGATAACCCCGACACCGCCCTCGACCCGGCCACGCTGGAAGACGCGCTGACCGACGTCCTGCGTGCGGCAGCGCGCCGCCACGGGCTGGAGCTCTGAGCGATGAGCGACGCGCTGGCCTACCGCATCGAGATCGGCCGACAAACTGCGAGCAGCGACGCGGCGCAGAGCCGACGGCAGCTGCTCTCTTTGCTTGTCCGGCTCGGCATGGACGGTGCCGGTGGGGTTTGCGAGCTGCTGTTCGGCGACCCGGAGACGACCGCACCGCAAGCGGGCGAAGCCCTGCGCGTCGACTTGGACGCGGGCAACGGTCTGCGGAAAGTGTTCACCGGGACAGTCGATACGGTGCGCATCGATGCCGGTGGCCAGCACGTCACCGCGTACGACGATCTTCGCAAGCTGGCTAGCCTCGAAACCGAGGCCAGCTACGAAAACGTTGATGTCGATTTCGTGATCAAGGACGTCCTGCAACAGGCAGGGGTGACGACCGGTCGTATCACCAAAGGCTTCAATCTCCCGTCGTACGTGCTGTCCCGCAGTCCTGGCGCCTTGCGGCAGGTGCTCGACCTCGCCGACTGGTGCGGGGCTGACCTGTTTACCGATGGCGAAGGCAAAGCGCATTTTGTCACCCCTGGCGAACAGGGTGCCGCGCACGGTTTCGAGTACACGATGAATTTGCTGCAGATCGAGATCCGGGCAACGCCGCCGATCCACGACAGTGTCGAGATCTTCGGTGAAGGCGCGGCAGGCAGCCAGGGTGCTGACAAGTTCTGCTGGCTGGCGAGCGATCTGGCCGGGGTAAGTGGCAGGGCGGCAATCGATCCGCAGGGCACGGTGGCGGTCGGCCAGACCGGCCAACGACCGCGCCGCCTGACGCTCGGTGTTGTGCGCAGTGGCGAGGCTGCGCAACACGTGGCCGAAGCGCAGATGCGTGCACTGGCATCGCGCTGGCTGCGCGGGCGGCTCGAAGTCATCGGCAGACCCGGCGTGATGCCCGGTGATCGAGTCCGTCTCGTGGGCATTCCTCCCCGACACGCGGCGGCCGAACTGCTGTCGGGACCGCATGCATTGCGCGTCCGCCAGGTCAGTCATGTTCTCAGTCGCCGGCGTGGCTTCGTGACCCGGATGGAGTTCTGAGATGACGGTACGCATCGGTCAGATCGAGCTCAATGGCGTTCAGAACGTCTACACCGAGGAGTCCAGAGCTCTCGTCGAGCAGCACGCGCCACGCCAGGATGGCAGTATCTTCCAGGACCTTGGCCGCGATCCGGTAACGGTGCTCGTCGATGGCCTCTTGCTCGGCGCCGCCGCCTTGCCCGGACTCGAACAGCTGCGTGCAGCGCAGCTCGCCGCCGAACCCCTGCCCTTCGCCGCCGATGTGGTGATCGGCAGCGAGCTGACCGAAGTGCTCATCGAAGATCTGCAGGTCCGCCAGGTGGCCGGCTATCCGGATCGCTACCGTTACACCTTGCGTTTGCGTGAATACAAACGCTCGCCGGGACCGGCTGCCGCGCTGCAGCTGCAAATCGACGGGCATGTGGCGGCGGACGCCGATGCCTGGGGCAGCGACAGCCTGGCTGCAGCCGGTGTGCTCCTCGATCCCGCGAGCCTGCCCACCGCCCTGCTGCAAAATCCGAAGGTTCTTGATCATCTGAGCGCCACCGACCTCGGCAAGAGCATCGCCGTGAATGCCAAGCAATTGAGCGGCGCGAATTTCAGCGGCATGCTGCAGACGGTGAGCCGCCTCGACCCCGGCAAGGCGGTTGGTTTGATCCAGGCCTTGCGCGACGAAGAGGGCCTGGCCGGCTTCCTGGAGAAGTACGCCGACGAGGGACTCGACTTCGTCAGTGATCTGACGGGCGTCGATCTGCGGCGCGCCGGCCCACTGGTCGAGGCCCTGGTTGACGGCCTCGAATTCCTCAAGAGGGCGCAAGACGTTGCCGAGCGTGCTGGCAAGCTGATCGGACAGGTCAGCGGTTTCGACCCGCTGGCCGATATCCAGTCGCTTTTCGGGCAAAAACGATGAGCACCTCGGTCAACATTTTCGGCGAGCTCAACTCCTTTCTGGCCAGCCTTGATGACCTGTTGAAAACCTCGGCCGCCAAGAATGCGCCGTCCATTGCCCGCCGCCTTGGTGCCGAAAAGCAGCTCGCCGCAGCTCTGGAGTTTCTCGCCGACGCGCTGACCCGACTCGCACGCGCTCTCAACAGACTGCACGATCCTGTTCTGAAAGCCGATACGGTCGTCGCCAGCTTTGAGGTTCTCGGCGACAGCCTCGAGGATTTCGCCGACGGTGAAGCACTAAAGGAACTGACGAGAATGCTCGCCCTGCGCAACGCGCCTTTCCAGCCATTGGTGGACGGCATCCACACGAGTGCCGCCTATCTCGATGCAGCGCTTCGCCTGAGCGACAGCCTCCCGGATCCTGGCGAGCTGAAAGATACCAGCGAACGTCTGAACGCCCTCGGCGCCAGACTCGACGAATTGCAAGCGGCAAACACGGCGCCAGCCCCGTCTCAGCCCACCCTCCCTCAATCGACCAATGGAGGCACGTTGTCATGAGCGATCTGAACCCCTCCCCGGCAACCGGCACCGCGACCGCCGAAGCTGCCAACCCGTTCACCGCCATTGCCAGGCTACTGCGCCTTGTTCGGGAATCGCTCGAAGGCATCAAACGTCAAGGACAGGCGCCGCGCTGGGTGCGTATCGCGCGTATCCGCGCGTACCAGAAGGACGGCGATCATATATCGAGAGCAGTCATCCCGGCGGTAGACCAGGGCCTGATTTACGCAGTGCTCTACCTCGCAGGCCTGACGCTGAAGGCCAGGGATCTGCTCACTACCGCCGACGCTGCCACAGCCGCCGTCGAGGTCGGCGGCGAGATGCTGCGAACGATCACTACCGACGACTTCAACCGTTCCCTGAGCAAGGTCATCGGGGACGACGGCGCGGTCAACCCACTGCGTGCCGCGGGCGCCGTCATCGAAGGCGTCATGGACCTTGCCGACAAGGTCCCCGAACCCGAAGACCTGGATCAGATCGACGAGGAACTCTACGCCCTCCTGTGTCTCAAGCAGCTTCCGCTCGACGAAAAAGGCCTCGGTGCCACTACCGAAACGCATGTGGACCTCGCGACCTCCGGCAAGCTGCGCCTGCTGGCAATGGCGCTCGCCCGGCCCATCGCCATCCGCAGCCTCGGCAAGGACAAGAGCGGCGAACAAGAGGTGACCTTCCTTGGCGGGCGGCGGCTCTGGCCCGTCGCGGAGGCGGCCCTGCCCAACCGGGCAGAGGGACGCTGGGGTGCCGGCGAAGATAGCGAAACGATCTATGAGTTCGCCTTCTCCGGTGCGGACAGCGCCGCCGGACTGGACATCGCCGAGGCCAACGGTCTGCTTGAGAAAATGGGCTACGTCGAGCCGGCGGTGACCGATGCCACGGTCTTCGACGCCCTGCTGCAGCGACGCCTGCGTCGTTTCCAGAAGGTCAACGGGCTAACCGTTAACGGCCAGCTCGACAATCCGACGCTCAACCGGCTAATGCACCTCAATGTCGCGACCACGTCCCTGAAATGGGCCAAACCGTTCGACGCCGGCGCCTTGCCAGAAGGCTTCGACGACACGCGTAACGACGCTGGATAGCTATTAATGAACGATCCGATCGCCATCATCCGCGCCGTCGTCCGCGACGAGTTACGCGCCTTACGCCTTGGCGACCTCGCTGTGGTCACCAGTGTCTTCCCGCACGCCGACGAGAGCGACACGTACAACCACTACTGCAACGTCAAGCTCCGCGAAGGCGATCTGGAATTGCGCAAGGTGCCGATCGCAACGCCACATGTCGGCATGGTCAGCACGCCGGCGGTTGGCGATCTGGTGCTGCTGAGCTACGTCGGCGGCGATGCCAACCGTGCGGTGGTCGTCGGCCGGTTGTATTCCGATCAGGCACGGCCACCCCTGCACGACGAAAACGAGTGGCAGGTCGAAGCACCGCTGCACGGCAAGACCTCGCTGGCCATCGACAAACAGGGCGCGCTGGTGCTGACAAGCGGCACGACGGTGCTGACCATGCATCAAGACGACAACATCGAGATCGCCGGCGAGACCGACCTGAACATCACCGTCAAAGGCAAGGTGAAGCTGACATGTGTCGATTGCGAAATCGCAGCCGATGGCAAGTTCCCCCTCGGCGGGGTAATTACCGAAGAGACGCACAAGTGCTACTTCACCGGCGCTCCGCTAGTCGGGTTTAAAGCCGTCAAAGTTGGGCGGCCGAAAACCGACGAGCCCAAAGGCTGATCCATGCCATCGCCCACCACTGACCAACTCGAAGGCTTCGCCCGCTCCGCACTGGACAGCGCTGGTATCCGCGGCGCATACGACAAGAAGCTAGCGCTGGCGTTGGCAGAAACCACGGCGCAGGCGCTGGCCATCTTCCTGGACAAGGCGGAGGTCGAGCTCGGCATCCCGGCCTCTGCCCCGCCGCCCGGGAACAGCGGCAGCACCACAGGCCCCGGCCCCCTTGTCTTGCCACCGACTGGCCCGACGGCTGTACAGCTCGAAGCCCTGGCGCAGGCCAACCTCGACGCTGGAGGGATAGCCGGCGAGAACGCTCCAAACTTGGCGAAGACGATTGCCGCAAGCTTGGAGCAGGCCGTCGCCCTATTCACGGCGCAGGTTCTGGTTGATACCGGAATTGCCATCGTCGGTCTGCTTACCAGCAGCCCGGGGCCGCTGATCTGGATCCGCAAAGTGGACCAGGACCAGTTGCAACCGCTGGTCGACGAGCTCACGATCGAGAACGGTTTGCTCGGCACCAGCGCCCCTGCCCTGGCCGGCGCAATCGCCAAAATCATCGCCGAGGCGCTGGCTCTCCTGCTGACGCAGGCCAAGGTAGCGCCGGGGATACCCTGCTCGCCAGGCGCAACCACCGGTCCTGGGAAACTGATGTAATGACCGACACATTCAAGACCGATTTGCGGATCGTTTTCCAAGATACCGGCCATGGCCCGGTCGTCGAACTCGCGACCGGCAGCAGGGGCCTGGCAGCGGTCAGCGGCATCGACAACCTGGTGCAGGCCCTGACCCTGCGGCTGCTGGTTGATCAGGGAGAACTCGAAGCGCTCGGGCATCCGCGCTACGGCAGCCGCATCCGCGAATTGCTCGGTGCACGGCTGGACCGCGCCAATCTCGAATTGATGCGCCGCATCGTTCGCCAGACGCTACTCGACGACCCGCGTGTCGCCGAGGTCGTGCGGGTCGTTGTCCAGCCGCGCTCCGATGCGCCGGGTGTCGTCGATGTCGATGCGGAAGTCCGGTCTACCGGCGGCGAATCCGCGCAGATAGGAGTGAGCCTCGATGCCAGCTGAAACGCCTTTCGACAGCAAGGACTTCGCCACCCTGACCAGCGACCTGCTGCAATCGCTCGCCGCCGCCACTGGTAGTCCGCTGACCGACGACAGCGAAGGCAGTGTCGTGCGCACGCTGACCGAGGCCTTCGCCCGTGAGTTGGCTGTCTGCTACCAGCAATTGCGCAAGGTCTACCAGTACGGCTTCCTGGACACCGCCGAAGGCGTCGCGCTCGACAACGTCGTCGCCCTGCTCGGCATGAATCGCCAGCGCGCCGGGCATCTCGAAGGGCTGGTGACTTTTCGGCGCCCGCAACCGGCAGCCGCCGACATTCCAGTGCCCTCCGGAACCTTGGTCAGCGGCCGCGGCGCGCCGGTCTGCGTAACGGTCGCGGACGCCGTCCTGGCCAAGAGCGGGCAGGAGGTCACCGTCCGCGTGCGCTCGCTAGAACCCGGCGAGAAGGCAGTCAAGGCCGGCGCGCTGAACCTGATGCCGAGGCCGATCTGGGGCGTAGACACCGTCCTCAACCACGCCGATCTGTTGCTGCGGCAAAGCGAGGAAACCGACGACGAGCTGCGCGAGCGGGCGCGCCGTCTGCTCCAGGAAACCATGCTCGGCACACCGGCGGCGATCGAACAGGCGGTACGCGCGCTCGGTATCGCCGAGGTCAAGGTGCGCGAAGACACGCGCAAGCCGGGCAAGATCGAAGTCGTCCTCGGTGACAAGGACATCGATGACGACTTGCTCGAACAGGCCAGAAGCGTGATCGAGGAAGTCCGTACGGCGGGAATCCTGGTCAGCGTCGTGCGCAGCCAGCGGGTAGTCGTCGAAGTTGCGGGGACGCTGGTGCTGAACGAGGACTTTCCGGAGCAGCGCAAGCAAGCCGTCAGCGAGCAGATCAGGCGGGCCTTGCAAAGCTACTTCGACAGTCTGGGTTCGGGCGAGCGTGTGCGCTGGAGCAAGATCAGCGCCATCCTCACCACTCCCGACGAGGTCACCGAACTGCGGCCGTCCGCTGATGGTGGCGTCTATCCGAGGCCATTCGTCGACCAGGACGGACAATGGCAGGACATGTCCGCCAACCATACGCTGCGCAATGGCGACATCGACATCGGCATCCACGAACGCGCCGAGTTGGCCCTGGCAATCAAGCCGTTGCGGTTGCTTCTCGAACCGCCGCTGCTCGAGGTCTGGGTCGAGATCGACCTCGCCCGCGCACTCGACTTCCGTGAAGAACAGATCTGGCGTTCCTGGCTGGCGGCGCAATTCGATACTTTTTCGGCCCCGCGGACAGTCACCTGGACCGACCTCGTTGCAACACTCCCCCCAGGCGGGTCGCAATCGCTCAAAGCGTTCTCGCTGAAACATAACGCTGGCGGCGAGACGAAATCGCTCCGAGAGGCGCCTGACTCCGACCAGCTTGCTCCGCGCGAACGCCTGCTGGTAGGCAAATTCGCTTACCCCGAAGAGACCAATGGCTGACCCCCGCGCCCGCCGCCGCGCCCTGCTCGCCCTCTTGCCGCGCGTTTTTGCCGGCCAACCGGAAGGGAGTTCGCTGGCGGGGGTGATCGACACGATGGCGGCGGCACTCGCCGAGCTCGACGCGGGCCTGACGCGTACACAGCGCGACCACTGGCTGAAACTCGCCAGCGGTGAAGCGTCGGACAGCGAGGTCTCGATCGGCCAAGGGGCGAGCGCTCTCGAGAGGCTCGGCGCCTTGTTAGGAATCGACCGGCTCGACGGCGAGGAAACCGAGGCCTACCGCAGCCGGCTATTCATCACCGCCCGTGTCCTCACGCGCGGCGTGAACACTCCACGCGCGCTGCTCGAACTGGCCATCGCCACGCTCGGCGCCGAGCCCTGTGCGCGTATCGAGAAGCACCTCGACACGACGATCGGCTACGGGCTGCCGCCAGGAACGATCGAGCGTTGCCCGGTCTGCCGGGCGGGTAAGGCGGCGACCGAGTGTCCAAACGTCGGCACACGCGTGCTGGAGGCGTGGATCACCGACAACCCGCCGCAAGCACAGCGTCTGGTCGTCAGCCCGCAACCGCGGCCGGGAATGCGCTTCGCGGTGGAGAATGCTAGCCTCGACGAAGATGTGCCTGCAGTCCGACTGAAGGCGGTCGAGCAGACAACGAGCTACCCCTGCCTGCACAACCGGGCCACCGGCGAGATCATGCTCTATGCCGGCACGCTGCAGCCGGACGAGGTTCTCAGTGTCTGGCCGCAAGTCGATCTCGAAGAAACCCGGCGCTACGAAAGCCATGACGGAAACCTTGCGCACCACTGGCGTGATCAGTATCCCTCCGGTAGCGCCGTCATCATCGACCCTGACGGCAAGAACCAACGGATCGTCAACGCCAGTATCTACTACCTGACCGGTGCGTTTTTTGCCGCCCCCGATGCCGATCCCGACGATCCGGGGCTGGCACGCTTTGCAAGCGCCGAGGCCAGCGAAGGAGCGCGTTTCGCCGACGCGCTGAGCGATGGCAGCGTCTTTGACACCGCCACGCTCGCTTACGAAGACGATGACCAGAACAACGAGATGACGGCCCGTTTCGGCGCCTCCGGTCAGCAGGTACGCACGCCACGCGTCCGCCCCGGAGCCGACCTATGGGCCTATCGCGTCCTTACCCGCACCGATGTCGCAGCGATCACCGGAGCCATGGCCGGCCCAGTGGTCGACAACGCTCCTGAGCAGCCCGGCGAAGCCTCGGTCGAGCTGACGCTATCGTGGTGGGCGCGCCGACCGGCAAGCTTCCGCCTGAGCATTCCTCGCAGCACCTGGGTCGGGCAAGCCGAAACACGCGGCTCGGCGCGCATGCTGTCACGCTGGATACAGCAGGCGCGCGCAGCCGGCATCGTCGCTGCGCTTGACTTCCCCGAACCGAAGAGACGCGAGCAGGCGGCTCTCGGCGAACGTGTGAGCTGGCAAACGCGGCAACAGTGGCGCGAGTCGCTACCTGCGACCGAGGGCCCGCTGACCTGGACAACGCAGTCGAAGAACCGCGAAGCCCACCCGCTGACCGACGCTGTGCTCGCCTGGCGAGCAGTCTTCGACAACACCCGCCTTGACGCATCACGTTTCGACTAGCGACTACCGAGCAGAGCTACCGACGATGAGCATTCACGAAGAACAAAGCTTGAGCGGCCGCCTGACGATCGAACTGCGCACCCCGGATGGCCGGATCGTCTGCCAACGACAGCACGACAACCTGATCACTACCGCCGGCAAGGCCCTGGTGGCGCGTATCTTCAGTGGCGAGGTGACCGGCAAACCGGAACTGCGGATTGCCGTCGGCAGCAGTGCCTCCGACGCGAGGCCGGAGGACACGCTCCTCGGCGAACCCCGCGATGAGGTCGTTGCCACGACCAAACAGGTGACTGTCGTCAGCGAAGACGGTCAGCAGCGCGCGTTGGCCACCGTCATGGCAACCTTCCCGCCCATCGGCGACGGACGCCAGGAACTGCACGAGGCGGGAATCGTCATCCGCTTCCCCAATCTGGACCCGGTGCTCTACAACCGCGTGACCTTCGGCAGCATCACCCGCACCGGCAACCTCGACATGACCCTGAGCTGGGAGGTGCTCTTCTGATGCCCAACCCCTATTTTCGCAAGGCCCCCGGTGATGTCCTCCGCGCCAGTGAGTGGAACGAACTGCAGGTCAAGGCGCGCGAGGAAATTCTTGGCCATCGGCACACCGGGAACGAAGACGGCAGCCTGATTCCGCGCGCTGCCATTGAAGCGGGCGCGATCGACGGCAAACTCATCGACCCGGCAGCCGAGGTCAGCGTCAAAACCCTGACCACCAGCGGCAACCTCGTCGTCAAGGGTGAGCTGGCGGTCAACGGCAAGGCGCTACTCGGCGACATCGCCGATCTGCTGGCCACCGTCAAGGGTTTGCAGGCAGAGAAGCTCAACCGTGCCGGCGACACAGTCATCAACAATCTGCTGGTAGGCGGCGCATTCGGGATTGGCACGCCAACGCCAACCCACCGCTTTCACGTGGTCGCCCTGAACGAGGTTGGCTTATTCGAGTCATCGGGCGTGACGGCCTGCTTGCGGCTATCCACAAGAGAAGGGCTGGAACATCGAGTGGAGATTACCAACCGCCCGGGGGGACGGCTAAGTCTGTGGAATAACGGCGAAGATGTATTCAATATCACCAGGGATCGCAACGTTGGCATCGGCACGATAACACCAGGTCAGAAACTGATGGTGCAAGGGAACCACAATGCTGGCAAGGACCCGGATAGCGGCCTTGTACATGGCGGGCAAGTGGCCATCAAGGGTAATTCACCGCAACTCGATTTTATCGACACCGACGATAACGACTGGGCGATCTTTGTACAGGGCAGCAAGATGCACTTCGTTCGGCAACCTTGGAACTACACTGACCTGGTTCTGGGCGCGAATGGTTATGTCGGAATGGGCACCGACAACCCGAAAGCAAAGCTGTCCGTAGTTGGCACGGCCATGATTTCCGATGGTACCGGCTATGCAGTTCCCCAAGAGCGCATGGTCAGCGGCTCGTTGACGATTGGGAGCACTGCGACGAGCTATGGCGGCGGTAGCGGCTGGAACGCCAACACTGCCGGGTTAATGCTGGAAACCATGGCGAATACGGAGATCGCCGTGCATGATGGCGGTAGCCGAGTGGCTAGCCTCATGTACTACGAAGGCGACTCCGCGAATCGCATCACGATTGGTCGGGATATGGGCTGGGGAGTAAGCACCATGGCCAGCGCCGGACCGCTCATCGCAGAGGGCAATCGCGTGTATCCAAAGATTAAGGCTTTCCGTGACCAAATCGTAACCAATGGTGGAGTTGATGTAGTAGGACAATGGAAAGTCAACTACGCTGGAGAATTCGTGGCCGTGTACGAGTGTCTCGTGGTACTTCAGGGCTTCAGTGATCTTGCTACCGGTTTTACCGTTGGCACGCATGTAGCGAGTGACGCGGCAATTCCACAGACGGTCTATATAAAGCTTAGTGGCTTCGACGAAAAAATGGCTTGGGGAATCGCATATTGTTCAGAGTCGCGAAAGGAGAACGAGGTTGACAACCGAGTGATGTTTACTCTGGTTGTGTTTGGTGCTTAAGCAAACAGAAAATAAAATGAGGAGGTTCGTCTTCAAATGGCCGACAGACCCGACCCTTACGTCCGCAAGGACCCCAACGACATCATCCGTAGCGGCGACTGGAACGAACTGCAGATCCAGGCTCGCGAAGACATTCTCAGCCACACGCACACCGGCAAGCATGACGGCAAGGACCACGGAAGTCTTCTTCCTGGAGCGGCAATCGACCCCACAGCCGAGGTCAACGTCACGACGTTGAGCACGAGCAACAACCTCACGGTCAATGGCGACCTCAAAGTCAAGGGCAAGGCGCTGCTCGGCGACATCGACGATCTGCTGGCGATGGTAAAGAGCTTGCGCGACGATAAACTGAACCGTGCCGGTGACACCGTCAGCGGCAATCTAAGTATCCAGCAGGGCTTAGTGGTTGGCGGCGACCTGGATGTCACTGGAGGAATCATTAGGAAGATAAGCGTCGTCAGCAAGCTTGGCCCGAACGATGAAACTGATAATGGTCAGATCGTTTCGAGAGTGCTGCCATTTACCAAGCGTTACGCCGCAACAGCAATTCGTATACTCTATTGTGACAACTTTAGAGTCCGCGGTGGCGATGCAAACGGACCAGGCGCCGCGAGCTGGGAGATACGGATTGACGGCCAGAGCCCACCTGGCGGTGTCATTCGTTACGACAGATACTCCTTGAGCGGAAATCACCACGAGCAGACGACAGTCATTGGATATGCGCGAGGTATATCGCCTGGAGCCCATACGATTGGTGTCTGGGTTGGCCCCGTTCAAGGGTACTCCATCTGCGATGCCTACACCGGATGGGCCGGTTCAAGCTGGACGCTTGAGGCTCAAGAACTCTGGATCCCGGATATAGCGGACTAGCGAGTTGCCTACGGAAGTGCAGTGCTCACACTCAACACCAACACACCCCGTCATCACCTTTTTTCGTAGGATCACCAATGCAAGAGAAGATAGAAGCGCGCCTCGAAGAACTGCGCGAGGAATACGCCTCCGGCCAGAAAGTGATGACCGAATTGCAGAACCGACAGGCGGAGTTGCACCAGACGCTGCTGCGTATCAGTGGCGCGATCCAGGTACTGGAAGAATTATCAAAGTGCGATATTCCGGCGGCAGCCGAGTCACTCGGCTCGCCATCGCCCGCTACCTGATTGATTATTCCCTGATGCTTACCTCACTAGACGATCCACCGGTGATTCTGTCCGTTTACGACCTGACGTGTGTCGGATGGACGACAAGTCCGCCCCGCAGCCACCTGCGACGGTGCCATAACCGCCGCGCGTCAACGCCATTAGAACACCGCGCTAGAACCGCGGCTGCCGATTTCGGCAATTTGTGCAGACTCTCCCTCGGCCAGCACTGACGCCATCATGCTCAATCACCTCGAAAACCTGCTGGCCGACGCCGTTCATCTGGCACTGCCGGCGAATCCGAGGCCGACGACCGGGCCCATGCAACCGCCCTCCCCCGACGATGCACCAGCGCTCAACATTGCCGCGACCCGCTTGCGCCCGACGAGGAAATCTGACGCCGACGGGCAGGACAAACGCGCCCCTGTCGATCTCCCTCAGCGCCTGACCCTGACCGGAGACAGCGAAACGGTGAAGTGGGCTTTCCCGAAACACACCGGCAAGAACATCATCGAAATCGAGCTGACACCAGGCCGACTCGCCCGACGCGGTGACGACTACCTGATCACGGAGGCGCCCGAGGACGACGACCCCCAGTACGAGGAAGAGACTCAGCCCAAGGAAGACGCCAATAAAAAGCAAGACACCCTGGAGTTTCGCCAAGCGCCAGTTGGGCCATTCACCGTCCTGTCGCGCAGCGGAACTCCGACGGCGGGCTACCAGGAACGTTCGCCCTGCCGCATCACCATCGAGATCAACGCCTGGGCCGCGCAGACCAGCGCCGCCGATGCACTAATGACCCCGGCGCTCGCCGCAGCACTGACCGCCCTTACCGGCATCGACCGCCTCGAACTGGTGCGCATCGAACTGACCCAGCCCGCAGGCACCTTGTTCAACGTGCGACTGCTCGACCCGCGGGTAGAGTTGACGGCCATCGAGCGGCTATCGCTTCCCGGCGAATCACGGCTCATCCACAGCTTCGCTACGCTGTCGCTTAGCGCCGAATCGGAAATGACGCTGACGCTCGGCCGCGCGACTCCGCCCTCGAACAAGATAAAAGCGGTCGTAATCGACCGCTCGAAAGTAGAGGAAAGCAGTGACGGAGGATGACAAACTGGAGCACTCTGGCAGGTCAAAACCCCACCGGGATATGATCGAGGCGCGTTTTGCCTCCAAGAAAAGAACCGGGCTTTGATCACCGACAGTCGTGGCCGTCAGAGTATTGGCATAAATGTTCCTGGCGCAGACAGCGCGCAAATACGATTGAGGCGCGACTCGAAAACTGAACGAAGCAGCAAATCCGAGCTACTTGCCACGCGCCACTGCAGCTTTCACCACGGGCCAGCGATGCGTTCTGTGACCATTGATAAGAAAGTTAATAACTATGTGAGTGCCATAAACGACCAAGGCGCCAATCGCCGGCGACGCCCCGACGACTCTTCGCTTGCATTCCGGCGCGACTCGTCTAGTGTATATTATGAGCTGTGATCAATCCATGTGGAACCCCAAGAAACGCCTGAACGGATTCGCTCTACTGCCAGCCTCGTTTCTCGTCTCGTTTGCATCTTCTTTACCGTAGCCCTTATCATAGACGGCGGATTACTCTACCCACGCGGGAGCGCGTAAACTTCTCGTACGGAGATCATCATCTATGCCTTCGCACTGAGCGCGGCGCGGGCCACTTGAGAATATCTCTTGCCGAAGCGGCCATTTTTCTCGTAACCCTAGCTTCCAGTTCCGCTAGAGGGCTTGCAATGAAGCTTATCATGGGCACCAAATCGGCCGTTGTTTTTCTCGCATTGCTCGCTATTTCAGCATTGAGTGGGTGTCAATCAATCGGTTCGCTGCGCGAAGACATCGTTCACTTCGCCACCAAAGCCATGGACGGACTAAGCTCGGCGGTTAAGCCGGACGCCCAAGCTGAGGCCGACTCGCAATCCGCGCAGGCACAAGCCCTTGAGAGATCCAGCGCGCAAGCAGCGTCACATGCCGAGCATGCCCCCCTGCCGCATGAAGGAGATCGCCCTGAAAGCCCCCCGCTTGCTCCTCAAGACGAAGACGTAACTGACGCCTCGCAAGACGAGCCGAGTACGCATCCGCATGCGCCATCGGCACCCGGAGTCGAGGATCAGCTAACGCTCTGCCTATCGCCCGCCACTCCAGATTCCGTCCGCGACACGAAACCAGGTGCTGAAGCGCTTTGTCGCCAGCCACCTCTGCCCCAAGACCGCCAAGAGCTCAATAATCCACCGCTGCCCCCTGTTCAAGCACAAGCTCGTGTGGTAATTCGTTCAAAAAATGCAGTGATGGATCCGGAAAACTCCATCAAGGTCGTCCTCGGAACGACCATTCCCGATTCGGGCGAGAGCGATCTCACCCTGCGCATCACCGGCACCTCCCCTCGGGAAACCGTGTTCAGAAAGAGCGTGGTTCTGAGGAAACCGTACCGAAGCAGCTATACGCTTAAGACCACCGTCCTAACAACTCAAGAAAGTGAACGACAGCGCGTGCTGGTTGTTGCAGAACTCATCGATCCCTACGGACAGCCATTCGCCGTTGCGAAAGAGGAAATCGTGGTGAGAAAAGCTGACGCAGCCACATGCTGTAAGTCGCCTCAAAAAGAAGTCGGCAGAACCCCAGAGCAGCTCCTTGCAGCGCTTACGGCACGCGCGCTTGACGGGTGCGGCAATCCTGACTCTTTCGACAAGTACGTCGGAACGCTGAACACGGAAGACGCGCAACTCGTTGCCGACACGATTGGCCGACTGAAGGACGCTCTCAATGCCTACTCGGCAATCCTGACGAAAGCGGCCGACAATCGTGATACCTATGAAGATTACCGTCGCTACTCCACGAAGTTCCCGCACTCGCCATGCGCATCCGTGGCGCGACGCGGCACTACCGTTTCCTTCTGGATGTCCAGAAACACCGGCTCCCAGAGAGTGCTTGCACAGCTTGATTCCGCAATCATCGCCAGCATGAATCCGTCGGAAATAGAGATCGGCGAAGCACATTTTCAGTCTCTGAGGGAGCAAGGCAACCCATATGCTCGCCTGCGGGAAGCAAAAAGGCTGTACGGAGCAGGACGAACACAGGACGCTGAGCGGCTCTTGCTGGAATTGGAAAGGACCGCTCCGTCGGCAGAAGTTTTCGAACACCTCGGCTATATCAATACGTCTGACTGCAAGAAATCTTCCGATTATTTTTCCAGAGCGCTCAAGTTCGACGCAAACTGTGCTCCCTGCTACTTCCACCGGGCGGAATGTCTTGATACATTTGGCAGGCACGGTGATGCAAAGGAAGGCTTCCGTAAGACGCTTGAGCTGACTAAAGGCCATAAAGATACGCGCTCCGTCCGCTACTACGAGCGATCGAAAAGGCGCCTTGAAATCAACTAAGCACCAGACAGAAAGGTTCATTGATGAGCACGGCAACAGAAGACTCTAGAGACCTTCCAAAACCAGCTGTTAAGGTCGAAATAGTTGGAATGTGTCGACCACTCGGCTTCTGGCTCCTGATGCTGTCAGCGCTTAGTGGGTTCTGTTTGTCGCTCGCCTACTTCGCCGTTAACGTCTCGGTCATATTTGGGCAGGACCTTTCCATCGAAGGAATGCCACCATCCATCTCGGAGCTCCATTCTGTTCTGACGGCATGGTCGCTGGACTACTCGGCCGTAACTCCCTTCCTATGGACTTGGTTTTTCTGGTTGATAGTGTTCAATGGAACCCGGGTCAAGCGAGGACAACTTAGTGCGGTTGCTCTCGATATGAAAGCGACGACGCTCCCTTTCACTGACAGCCACGTGACTGTCTGGATACAGCTGGGCCTCATAGGAACTCTTATCGGCTTTATGCGGATTGGCTTCAAGATGAAGAAACTCGCTGCCAACAGCGGTGATCCTGATGCATCAGAAGTTCTGAACATTCTTCTCGAGTCCTTTGGTACCGCTCTACTCAGTTCTCTTGCTGCAGTCGTACTCGCCTATGTCATAGGACCGATAATCATTCGAGCGTGGAGGTGGATTTTTCTGGTCTCTCACGGCGACGCAGATGTGTCTACTGCTGTCAGCACCCTCACCCGGCAATTCGAGGAAAGCGCAAAACACGTAATGACGTTGACCAGCGAAGTCAGGGGCTTATCTGATGAAATTGGCAAGCTTTCTGAAAATCTGAAGCCAGACGTCGTAACGAAGTGTGTGGGCTTCCTCAGCGCTATAAATGAGCATAGCTTCAGACTGTTCTCTGCAGTCGAGCAGCAGAGCACAACGCTGAAGTCGGCGATTGAGGGTGGGACGGAAGTCACAAAAGCCGCGGTGACGGGCTCTCTGGAACGAACCACGCGAGCACTGATCGACGAGGCACGGAACATCGACAACCGACTCCTGGAAATCGTCCGCAGAAGCGACGAGAACGCGAGAACGGTGACTGAGGAGATACGAAAGTCCACCGTCGATGCACGTGCTAATAGTCAAGCGGTATCCAGCACAGTCCTTGAGCAGAAAAAAAACACCAAAGCGGCCTTGGTTGAAGAAGTCGAAAAGATCACGCGCGCGATTTGCGAAGTCGAGGCGGCTGTCAAGAATCTGCCGACCTCCGGCTACGCGACGGACCTTTCCTACGTGGGCAACAGGCGGAGGCGCAGCTTCCTTGAACGGGTTCATCAATGGTTGCGCGGAGGCAGAAGGTGACGACCGTATTATCAAGTTCGAAAGCGCTATTGTCAGCTCAGCAGGAAGCGAATGTCTGGAACCTCTTCGTACAGATCCTGCTGCCGCTTATAATTATTCTTAGCTTTGTGGCCATGCTGGAGATTGCTCGTTATCGGCGTGGGTTTAACGAGCGCGGCGTGGAGCTCGCGATCCTGGAGGCCCGCTTGCGGGGTTTCGAGCAGACCAGCGAGGGACAACGCGCAGTTGCGTACCACAATCATTTAATGGAGTTGCAGCGTCAAAAGCTGATCCTCGCTCTGGAAGCCGTGTTTAATGAAGAAGGAAAAGCGTTTGGTTTTGATCGACTCCCCAATGGGGAATCGGTCAGACTTGATGGCTCCACGATCTCCGACGACACCTTCAAGGCGCTTAGCGGGAAGTTGGCTAACCTAGAAAATAGCGCCTCGAGCCTTGAACAGTGGGAAAAGCAGTTGTTCCAAAGAATTCTCGAGAAAGCCAAGGTACTCCCCCAGGCTTCGAGAAATGGCAAAGGCGAAATGCACAACGTGCTTGGAACGGACATCGAACAGATTTCCGAGCCCAACCAGAAACTTCTTCTGGAGGGCATCACAGAGAAGCGTAATGGAATGTTTCGAGACCTTACCATAATTCAGCAAGAAGTACTCACCCGGATATTTGAAGCAAAACTGTTGGCTGACGAAACTCCGGACCCGAAAGTCCTGGAAATCGCGCAACGAATTTCTCTGGGGAGCGATAACGAGCGGAATCGAGATCAGGCTGTTCGGGAAATGCTTCAGTATCTAAACGAACGAGTGCAGGAATCACTTGAAGCCGATGGCTATCGATTCCTCAAGCAGACATGGGGGAGCATCCAATAGTGACCTGCGCGCGCCCGGAATCCTTGCGTTCGTTTTCGGCATGCCTAGGCTTGTTGCTCATTGCACTATCGTTTTGGTCGGCAGAAGCTTTTTGCCAGGCCCCATCAGCCGTAGAGCAACAGGCCAGGGGAGCAAGTGCGCGCTACGCGGCACTGCAGGCATTGAACGCCAAAGCCACGACACTCGGGAAGGACAATCTGGACTCTCGCGCAGACGCGATGGAACAACAGATATTGGACGAGGCTCCCCAGCACCGGGAGCGCGCACCAAGTGTGAAGATCGTACGATCCTCGGTTGAGAAATCCATTGATGATGAGTTCGAGAGAATCACGGCCACGGTCTGGGAGAAATTCCGGCTGGAAGAACTGGGGATTGGACGAGCCGTTTTTGAGAAGGAGGTTCGTCAGAAGCTGGGACCACGCTTTTCCGATGAGCGCGACAAGAGCTTAAATGCAAACTTCGAGCGCGTGTTTTCCGATGCTCGCCGGCGAGCTGTCGACCAGCAGGGTCGAAAATTTCGTGCCGCGACCTACCCGTCACAAGAACAGGTAGAGGCCATTGACCGGCAAGGGTGGGAGTCGGCGGCGGGGAGGGAGACGGCGGCGCAAATTGAAAGAAGTGTTAAAGGAGCCGAGGCGACGGTATTCGAGGAAAACCAAAAACAGGTTACTCAACTAGTGAAGGAGGTGCGACAGTCGATTGATGGCCAGCGCGCTGCGCAATTGCAGCGCCTCGACGCAACAGAGCTGCCAGCCGGCGCCTTGAGCAAAGACCTGGCCAAGACGACACTTGAGGAAAGCCTCAGGGAACTGTTGGCTGCGGAGCGCGCGAAACCGATGACAGGCTTCGTGTACGCGGAGCTGCCAGCGGCCCGCCAAAGAATCGAGGAAATCTCCTCGAAAGCCGAGGTGGACAGGTTCATGCAGTTCCTGAAAGAATTCAAACTGGAAATCGACCCGGCTGAACTGCGAGCACGCATCGACGCTGAACCTGAAGTGTACAAAGAACGCCAGCCGACACAGGAGAAACTTACGCAAGAACTGCTGCGGATGGCGGAGAGTCGCGCCCTACGCGACTACACACAGCAGTCACTTTCGGGTACTGACATGAATGCGTTCCGGACACGCTTGGTAGCAAGAATAGGGGGAGCAGCAGGCAACGAGGTGTTGCGAACGGCGATAAGTGAGCAGCTGTCCGCTGTCCTCGGCCCAGTTCGCGATGAAATCGCTTTGAGCCAGGCGAAGGAGTATTTCAGCCCCGTGGCAACCAGAACATGGGCCGTTCCAGAAAGTGAACTGAAGAGCTTAATAGAGAAGCACTCCGAGCCAAGCGATTTTGGGCAATGCATGAGGCTGGAGGGGGTCACGGGAAAACAGCCAGTTCTTCGAAATCGTCTACTGTCGGAAACTGAAACGCTGGTCCTGAAGAGCGTGCGTGAGCTAATATCCGAAGGTAGGGAGGCTTGGGTGCTGCAAGTAGAATTGGTCAATCGCTTAGCTGCGCCGCTCCAAAGCGAGATGGCTGCGGCAGAGAAGAATGGTGAGCTCGGAAAAAAAGATGTCTGGGTTAATAAGTTAACCACGCGTGTGGAAAACGAGTGGTCGAGCAGTCGGACAGGTGCCCTATGGCCGAACGGAACGCTACCGCCGGCAAATGCCGCCACAAAATACCAACACTTGTTCGGCGAAACCCACCACCTCATAGCGCAAATGGTGAACCGACATTTCGAGTCGTATAATAAGCCAGTCTCAATTAAGACTAACGAGAACGCTCCCACAGCGAAAATTGACAAGCTGCCAGGAAACGACGGCGGTAAGGGAGGAGGAGGCGGAGGTTCCGGAGCTGGTGGCGGCCAGGGCGATGGAACAGGCTTCGGAGGCACCGGTTTGATTGGTCTTTTTCTCGCGCTCTTGCCGTGCTTGCTTTTGGCGCTGGCTTTCCTGGTCATTGGAGCAGTGACTGGCTATCTGTTCGGAATGAAACGCGGAAAACGAATGCAGAGCGCTGCGTAGAAGTTGAAGGGGCCGACCGCCGGTCGGCCTGGAGCAGATGCTGCAGGTGTACGTCGTGCAGCTGTGGAGCGTTTGCTCGGACAAAGGTGTCGCCCACGCGATTGTCGACAGCTGCGGTAGTTAAGGCTTCGGCAGTTAATCGATCAGCGCTTCCAAAGCACTACCTACCTAGAACGGGAAAGAAGCGCTTTATACTTCCGGAGTGCATCGCTGGTGTAGTTGCGGTCATAGTCGGCCTCCGCTTCACGAAGCAATCGTTGATCGAGCCTGGCTCGGTCGGCGGGTTCGAGGTCGGTTATGATCTTGCGATAGAGCTGCAGCGCCTTTTCTCTCCCGGCCTCGTCGCCTCTAGAGTATCCCTCAGCCTCCTGCAATCGAGCCTCTGTGATGATCAACCTTGAAGGTGCTACCGCCTGCCACGACCCTGACGACGCAACTAAATTGTAGGTCTCAACGGCTCGACCGGAAAACGCTGGAACGCGATGCCATATGGCATAGCCGGCAATAATAATAAATATCGCCAATCCCGCGGACACAGAGAGAACAAAGCGACGACGTTGGCAACGGAGTTTTTTGCCGGCCTCTACGACGGCGGCTACTGCAGCGCTTGCTGCCCTTCCTTCTGTGCGAATTCTCCCCGCCGAACGAAGATAGCCTGGTACCAAATCCGGAACCACATCTAGGAGTTCCACTGAAAACACGTGACCTGCAGGGGCTGGCCATTTGCGCTGGGCAAACTCAACCTCGTTGAGAGTATATCTCCCGCGGCAAAGAAAAAATGAACTTAAGAGAAAAATGACGATGTCGCTGGATTCAAGTTCTCGTCTTATCGTCTCATGAATCGCCGACTGCGGAAAAAGGCTCGTCCGATCGAAAAAAACCTTAAAGTGGGCGTCCCGCAGCGCTGCCGCAATTTCGCTTGCGGTTTGTCCGTCTTCGCTTGCATACGAAACAAATACCTTCATTGGATGCCCAAGCGCTGTTGGTTAAAATAGCCCGCTCCGTAACCCGGAATTTATCGTTCTCGGAAAACGTAGGAAAGGTCGGTTGTCCAACCGTTCAGTTCTTTTTGACGGATGAGCGCTTTGCTTGCTATTTCCCATACGCCTATCCACGTATATCTTCGACCATTCGTATCGTAGTGGTAAGCCGCAGCGAATTGGCTTGAACCCGGACTAAAACGACCAGCTTTTGCATTGTTCGGAGTGCCAAACTGCGCCTGCGTCTCCATGATGACCCAACCACTTGCAACGTCCGTTATTCGGAAATGGGCGTTACCATCGGTGTGGCTATTTATCAGCTCTGCCTGGTAACGCCTGTCAGCTGAGAAGAAAAGGAGCCCAAGACCTGCTACCCCCTCGTTATAGGCACATAGAAGCGCTATAACTGCAAGCGCCCGGGCGCTCTTTCCGAGCGAGTTTTCGAACATGACGAGCCTCCGTTAGGTGATGAGTTGCTCTGAAACGTTCATCGGCCAGCGCAGAGCATGCGTTTGCGCGCATGATATTCGCGATGCGGCGAAGCAGCAATATATGACGTCTGCCGCATAAGACGTCTGCCACAGTCTGCTCCGCCAAATACGCCAGCAATCCAGGAAGGAAAAAGCGCTAAAAGCCGAGCGATGGATAACTGTCGCGTTGGAGAAACAGGTGCAGAAATAATCTGAAAGAGACCGCCCCGATAGCTGTTCGAGCTGATGGTCGTCGGCGATCTTCGCGCGATGCCTTCGGGCAATCAAGATATCAGTCGTGTCTCACCTTCGTGATCCGCCGAATAACTGGGTGGGACGTAGTCGAAGGCATCTCGATGGGCGGCCAGTGCCCGGTCAGCAAGGCTTGCCTCCGGTATGCCATTAGACTCAGGTGCTCCTGCTGATTCACGGTGATTGCCGCAATTTCGAAGTCGTACCCAATATCCTGTGGGCCACCGAAAACGACACGAACCTCCCATTCACCAGTCCTGGGATCTACTTCAGCCTCGTCCTGTGGCCACCAGACTTCTTTAAAGCCCTTTATACGGTGAACGAGAACCCACAGGTGCTGTCCGCTTGGCATACTCGCGCTGCCTGTGACATCCATGTCCTTTGCGACCGCCACGCCATTTCTTGCGGGTTCGGTAACCGTTACTACAACGGGCTGCTGCTGTCCAAAAACCGAGGAAACGGCACTCAACAAAGTTGAAGCGAAGAATACGATAAATAATGGCTTGATGAGGTTTGTAATGCGCATGCTCATTATCTTTCCTTTCAGCATAAATAGACAACGGTCCGGTTGATGGATCAACGAATCGGGATTGGTATGACAGAGACCATCAGAGCTCCCTCGGCATGAACGGTAGCGGCTGAATATAAAATGGAATCTTTTCACCACGAGCCATGAAGCACGTGATGGAGGCTATCTCTGCGCGTCGGCCATTTTTGTCAGAACCTGATACGGCACGCCTTATACCGGCGGGGCCGGTCCGCTGTGCCGTTGGCTGCACTGGGGCGGCCTCTGGCGCTGACAGGTTTCGGGAGAAGGTAACAGGGTGACGGTGGCGCTTGATCAGTTCGTCGCGCAGGGGCCGGCATGCGCTAGATCCGCGGCTCACCTCCAAGCAGCGTGTGACACTAGGACGCCCGACAGGCAGCTCGTAAGGTGGGTGGGGTAAAAAGTTCAGCGGGTAGAAGCGATACTCCTTGGTCTGAGCGGCTTTGGCCGATCGGCAGACAAGGTACACTGCCGAAAGACACGGCGTAAGTACTCGTTGCCGATGACATCCGGTGGCGGCGCCAATGCGAGGAAAATTGCTGGTAGTGAAAGCTGTGGTGGATTCGCCGCAAGTGACGCCAGAGGCTCGGGTAGAACTATCGCGCTTTGTTATACCCGTTCCCGAGGAGAAAGCCTGCGAGCGCGCCACGTCCACGAGCGGAAAGCTCGCTCTCCGACATATCGGCGCTCTATGGCGACATCCTTCAGGTGCTGTCTTAGGCAAGAAACGCATCATGGGCGCGGTCTTCTGGGCAGGGATCCGGAAAGGGGCGTGTGCTAACGCGAACATCGGTTTCAATTATAGGGTTAATGGTTCTAAGTTGGCAGAAAAATGAACAGGAACGTTAGCTATGGGCTCCCATTTTGAGATCACGGCACAATTGTCGCACCTCCAACTCCTTCACTGCGTCTGGCGCCCTCTCTTCGTGAGCGGATTTCCCATCAGCAGCGACAATGCCAACGCGATAGAGGCACCAACAATTCCTGCGCCACGGTTATCAGGAGTACTTTGCTGGTCGGCCTTCGCACCGAGGGTCGCTAGGGAAGCGCTGTTTTAATCGCCACGTATACCTATGGTATAAGTCGTTCATCAATCCTGTGCGAGCCACCACGATCAAGCAGATCAGTTTTTCCCCGGCGCTCACGCAAGATGGCGCACTCGAACTCAGCGAACAAACCGACAATCTGCATCAGCAGGCGCTCGGCGCGGGTAGACTCGGTGTCGGTCCCCGTCGACACGGCGGGAGTGGATGGCGATTGACACTCGTTTGGCGAAAGTATTGTAATAGTAATTGCTAACTATTAAGGCTTATTATGGGTTTCGGGTTGTTAGCTGAGGAGCAACCCCAAGAGGGATTCGAGAAGTCCCTTTCCGCGATTTTTGGCGTTGTGAACGAACTCGAAGAAGCCGAGGTAGAGAGGAAGACTTTCCTGGGAGATGCCGCGGTGAGGCCGCAGCCAGGAGCGCAGCAAGGACCAGAAGCCCTCGATGGTGTTGACGTGAACCTCGTGGAAGCCGTCGCCGTCTTCATCGCGGGCGTACTCGCGGGCGCTGTGGCAGACGGTCTTGTGATTGTAGCCCCACTCAGGCAG